>NZ_JADMKV010000026.1 GCF_015476545.1 Methylobacter sp. BlB1
GAAAGTATTCGTTTCTTGAAATTTTAACCACAATATATTGTGCATTTTATATTTGCATATAACAGCATATAGACAGCAAAGAGAAAAATTCTGAATACTTTCACAGTCTCTAACGCGAAACCGCCCTACTAATTATCTTCGGATTGATTTGATGACAGGGAGTTTTTACGCCGGATTATCGGCGTATTTTTATGCCGGGCGATTGTTATTTTTTACAGTCAATTTGCTGAAACGCAAACGTATCCTGTTGATTGGACGACAATTTGGTATTTTTAAACGGTTATTTTTTATCATCCTCCGAAAATGGAAAATCGACTTGTAACTATAGCCAAGCAATAGCGTCAGCATATTACGCCACATAATTCACCTAATCATCACTATGTAAAAAGACAACACAATGGACTTAAACGCTTCCAACCTGCAACTTGCCTTTGAGTGGCTCAAAAATATCCTGGAAGGACGCTTGCGTGTACATTTCGGACAAGCAGAAAACTTAGAGCTGCAACCGTTGAATTTCTATGCCGAAAACTCGTGGCTGCCCCAATTCATAGCCAGCCACAATCCCGGTTTTGAAGAGTTTGCGGTGCTGATGCTGGCTATCGTGCCACAACTGCAGCCCGGATTTTTCAGTAAAATTATCGCTGAACACTTCCCTGAAGGCGGTGATTTCCCCGAATTCGGTGGTGTCAAGGCTGCCAACCACCGGGGCATTCTCCCTACCGGTGAAACTGCGCAGTTTATTCTCGCAGGCGACAATCTTATACAACGCCTGGAGGTTCAGAGAATCCTGAGCAGCGAACATTGGTTTGCGCAAAAACGCATTCTCTGGCTTGAACCGGTGCGCGAAGGAGAACCGATGATGAGCGGCCGCTTGATCCTCGAGCCTGAAATTATTGAACAGCTTACCATCGGCGCCATCAGCAAGCCTCGTTTCAGCCTGGATTTTCCGGCAGAATACATCGATACCGAAATGGACTGGGATGATCTGGTGCTGCACCCCAATACTTTGCGGCAAATCCATGAAGTCGAAAATTGGATCAATCATAACGATACGCTACTGCATGACTGGGGCATGAAGAAAAAAATCAAACCCGGCTACCGTGCGTTATTTTACGGCCCCCCGGGTACGGGCAAAACCCTGACCGCCACGCTGCTGGGGAAGCATACCGGCAGAGACGTATTCCGTATCGACCTGTCGCGCGTGGTGTCCAAATATATCGGCGAGACGGAAAAAAACCTGTCGCGGCTGTTCGATAAAGCCGAAAACAAAAACTGGATTCTGTTCTTCGACGAAGCGGATGCGCTATTCGGCAAAAGAACCGACATCCGCGATGCGCACGACAAATATGCCAATCAGGAAGTCGCCTACCTGTTGCAACGAATCGAAAACCACAACGGTTTGGTCATTTTAGCGTCGAACAAACGCGCCAATATCGACGATGCATTTATTCGACGCTTTCAATCCATTATTCATTTCCCGATGCCCCGCCTCGAAGAGCGTCATAAAATTTGGGCCCAGACTTTTCCATCCCAAATCAAGATTGCGGATGATATCGACTGGCAACATGTTGCGGCCCGCTATGAACTGACGGGCGCAGGAATATTGAATATTGCTCATTATTGTTCTGTCGAGCTATTGGCATCCCAGTCAAGCACGCTAGATTTAAAGCAATTAGAATTCGCCATTCAGCGAGAGTTTGTTAAAGAAGGAAAAATCATATAGCCACTATGTTATATGCTGACATACCGTTATTAGCCCGGCATGGCATGAGCCGTAAAGGCAACCGCTGGGATAACAGTGTTTTAGGAAACTTCTTCCATACCTTGAAGACCGAGCTGGGGCTAGACAGGCGATATTTGAATATATTGAGGTCTTTTACAACCGCGAGCGGTTACACTCGGCAATGGCTATAGGCCGTTCGCAGGCTGCTAATCGCTGCATAAAGCGGCTTAACCGTATGTCCGGAAAAGTGTTGACGCATCGATACCGCGATTGTTTTTTCCATAAATAGGCGGGGTGATTCACGTTTAGCTTGCCGGACTATGTGGCCCCGTTTGTAGCCTTTGGTGGATAAATGAATCCGGCAAGAAAATTACTGTTTTAAAGGCATAAAAAAACCGACCACCCTTTCAGGCTCAGCCGGTTTTCTTGAAATTGGTGGAGGCGGCGGGAATTGAACCCGCGTCCGCAAGCACTCCGCCGTAAGGTCTACATGCTTATCCCGCGCTTTTAATTTAACTGTTGACTACCCGTCGGGCCAAGAGGATCAACAGCGATTTCGATTGGATTTAGCGCTTCGGACTCCGAACTAAGCCCTAACGCGATCTTATGTAATATGATCCCTGAATGTTCCGAAGAACTCTGCTCGCATAAGCACAAACAGTCAGAGAAGTGGTGCAGGTTTTAAGCTGCTAAAGCCACTGAGTAGTTTTCGTCGTTTGCGAATACTTTTTTTCTGTAGGATTTACGAGGTGTACAGTCCTCGGCATGCACTTAAGGTTTCGCTACCCACGTCGAAGCCAGGTCGCCCCCTTAACTTGCGTATTGTAATTGATAAGAGTCAATTTTGCTAAAAAGATTCCATTCATTTTAAAAAAATTTTCAGCTCTCTGAAAATCCTTTATCTAACTCTTATTCAATTAGCATTCGTGTCAAAAGGCCCTTGTCATCCCTGGATAGTTCCCGATGCTTATTATCAATCTTACAATGTTCAATAATGTCGGTGACCTGATTTACCTGCTCGGCATGTTGATGATTGAAAGTCTCTATAATTTCCGATACTTCGTATTCAATCATGCTGAGCCCGTTAATAAGTCCTTTGTGAAGGCCCTTTAAAGCAGTTTTTTCCAGCGAAGGTTTCATTTTCTTCAAAATAAAAAACGGCGTCAGCCAGGTAATGGCGATCAGCAAGGTACTGTGAATGGCGAAATTGACGCCCAGATATTCCTCATTGCCCGCGTTGCTGGTGTAATACACGGTGAACAGCTTGTAACCGACCCAGATGATAGCCGCGAGCGGCAGCACAATCTCGCATAAGCGCATGAATTTTAAAAAAGCGCGGTGCATGACATTGCCGGGATTGGCCAGCGCTTGCCGCACAGCCAACTCGCTCTCGCCCTGAATGATTTTCGATGCCTTCTCGCGGACCGGAGCTAACTGCTTTTTAAGCGGTGTAACCGGAATGCCTTGCTGATCAACATTCAGCACGAATTCGTCCAGGCTGTCATCAAATCGCGCACTTGCCCATTCATCCCACAACCGTATGTCCGAGCGGGTTGGCGAGTATTTGCCTGCGGCCGGATTGGTAATTAAATCGGCTGCGTGTTCGGCATAATAATTGGCCAGTTGCTGTATCGGCCAAACCATGCCTTGCTGCAGGATATCGGCGGTGCGTTGCCACTGTTCCTGCCACAGTTTCGGCGTCTGCTGCACAGCTTGACTGGAGCCAAGCAATGGCATCTGGCTTTGCAGTCTTTGCCTTAAGTCGTCCTTGC
This sequence comes from Methylobacter sp. BlB1, assembly GCF_015476545.1. Lineage (GTDB taxonomy): Bacteria > Pseudomonadota > Gammaproteobacteria > Methylococcales > Methylomonadaceae > Methylobacter. The sequence goes on from NZ_JADMKV010000026.1 coordinate 3,496, forward strand.
GGACCTGCAAGCCTCTTTGTTCAAGTTGCTCGATGACATGTTCGGTCGCCAACGATTCAATCGTGGCTTTTAACGATTCAAATTCATCGGCTTGCAGTTCTTCCGCGCAAACCGTCTTGAATATGATCGGTTCGTCAAACCCGGCCTTGTGCAATTGCTGCTTGAAATCTTCGAATTGGGCGGTCTGTCCCCTGTCCCACTGATTCAAAACAAACAGCCAGGCATGGCGGCCGCCTTCGGCGAGCAGCAGACGCCAAGCCTTTTCATCCCTGTAGCGTTCGGGGCTGACCACATAGACGAGCACGTCGATATGCGGCAACCATTCCAGAACCAGCTGTTTGTTGCTCTGCTCAGTGCTGTCAAAATCCGGCATATCGATCCAGATGATATTTTTTTTCGATTCCTCATCATGCTGGGCTATTTTAATACGGTCAATCGGCAGTTTTTCGGGCAGATGCTGTATGGCGACGCTGCGGTGATGGTACAGCGTAACTTCGCGCGATGTCGGACGCTCTACGCCGGTCCTGGCAATCGCCTGGCCGGCCAGGCGATTCAGCAGCGAGCTCTTGCCTACCCCGGTGCCCCCCATGAAGGCTACGATCAGAGGCCGGGAGCCGCTATGCGCGAACAGAGCGTCGGGCGTTCTTGCGTCGAACTCGCATAACTGCTTGGCAGACTCCTGGTTGATCCAGCCCGAAGCGGCGGCCTGCCCGGCCCAGCGTTTTGTTTGTTCTACTAAGTCAGAGTAATCGTAAGCCATGTCGCTTTTCTTTCAGTTGGTGTTCGGCCGCCTGCAACTGCTCAGGTGCAATATTAAACTGTGTAAGATGGGTTAACTGTTTGGGCAGCGCGGAAAGTTTACTACCCATGCCATCGATGAATAAGGACTGTTTGACGGTATTGAGCTGATGCTGTTTCAATTCCGCCTCGACCCTGTGCACATAGTTGCCGATAGCGCTTTCGGCCAGCAAGGACGTGACGGTCAGCATCGCCGGCGCAATAATCAGATCATGCATGCCTATGCCGCCGGTATTTAATGCCAGCGCAATAGCGGCCGCATCGGTGGTGACGCGCGTGGCCCGCAGACTGTTCAGAAGCACCGGTTTTTCCTGCAATTTGTGATACAGCTGTTGCGCTGTGTTTTCCACTTCCTGTTGAAAAGCGATATGGTAGCGTCTCGCAGCCTCGCTGAAATCCTGCAAAATATCCGAACGCTGACTGCGCAGCAGGCTGCTGGCTTCTTTCCACCATGGGTTCTGTCTGTTCTGTTCCGCTCTATCCAGGAGCCTATCCGCCATCTGAATCAACATATGCTCGGCGATTTGCTTTAACAGCGCGACTTCGTGGCTGCTGTCGGCGATATGTTGCCGTTTGCGTCCCAGCTTCATGATTTGCCTGATCGGCCAGGTCAAAACTCTGCGCGTGCCGGACAAAACACCGGCCAGGCCCGGTATCTCCAGTAAATTCAGCAACTGCGCCAGGGCATATTTAAAAGTCTCGTAATGATGCGGGTGATTCAGGTAATCGCGCTGATAACTCTCCAACGCCTGCTTGATCAGTTGATCGATCAGTTCCTGCCAGTCTTTTAAAGCTTGGTGCTCGGCGACGACCGGCTCGACCCAATATTGCCAGTTCTTCTGAAGCAATTCCTGCTCATAGCGTGCCTGCTTCTTATGATTGACCTTGTGGGCCATTTGAATAAGCAAGTTCTGCCGGGATTCCGGCCAGACCGGCATGCCCGTCTGTTTTTGATAATACAAGGGCACGACTTCGGGAAATTCATCATTTCTGGCGTGGCGCCATTTTTCTTTCAGTGAATGGATCAGCAATGATTCCGAGCCTTCAACGAGCTTATTAAGACAGATAACCGTCGGCTGATGCAGGTCTTCGAGTACAGCCATGATATCCCAGACCGACTGATCGGCATATTTTTCCTTGCTGACGGCCAGAATAATCATGTCGGCCAGTGCGATCGTCCTGATCAGGCCCTCGCGGTAATTCGCGGCATCTATCGAATCAAAATCAGGCGTATCCCAAAGGACGCTGGGCGGCAAATATTTTGAAACCGTGGTGTTTTCGGTCAATAAATAACAATCATAACGGTCTGTCCGGGCATGCGCCTGCTGCAGCTGCTGGAATCGGCCGAAATAACGCTGCAAGTCGCTGCAATCCTTCGGACTGATGTCGTTGCAAAAGCCTTCGGGATGCACAGTATAGCCTGCCAAGGGGCTTACGCCGGCCACATTGCTGTTTAATAACAGGTTAACCAGTGAACTCTTTCCTGCTTGGGTCGGACCAATAACAGTAATCTGCAAAGGGTATTCAGGGGTAGATGCGATAAGCTGGCCTTTACGCATAAAGGCTTCCGCCAGAAGAAGCTGATCTATCCGCTGTTGATAACTTGTTTTGGCAGATTCATTGCCGGGTTGACTCAAAACGGCCTGGTAACGCTGTTTTAATAATTGGATAAATTCCAGCATAGAAAGTTAGCTTGGGTTTATAATAACCCACCATTTTACTTTGTTTGGTGACAGGGTGTAATGCAATAATTATAACTAACGCAACTTGGACCTGAACTTAACTTCGAGGTTATCTTATGAAGAAACTATATGCTCTGCTGATTATTCTTTCCTGCACAACCTTAATTGCCTGCAGCAACGGCATGAAAATAAACGGCCACAATGCCCGTACGGCTTATAAATCCGTCAAAGTAATCAAAAATCGCTTGCCTGCCGAGCAACGCATTGAATTTGAAGTCTCTTTCTGGACTATCCGCGATTCTTTCAAAGATGACGATGAATTCCTTGCAAAGGTTGACGGCAAAGAACCCCAAGAAGTCATCAATTTAGGCAAGGAACTTTATCAGGAACGTAAAAATGCCGGCGCTGAAGCCTATAAGCAATATTCAAGCTGGGACGAAATGATTGCCAAATTCGGCCAGGAACGAATAGACCAGGAAAAGAGCCGAAAGGAAGATCCTCGTGACAAAGCAAACAATGTCCTCTATAAGTTGAAATAAGACTATCAATATCCTTTATAAACCATAATCTCATCGGCTAGGCAGCGCTTTTTGTTCAACCAGCGTTGAAACAAACTGATTCGCCTCGGCAATGGTTTGCTCCATGGCATGAATCAACTGCGATATGTCTATGCCGATTTCAATAAACTCATGCCTCAATGCCGCAATTGCCTGGGCATTGAGGTTATGTTTCAAGTACAGCACCTGATCCTTGAATGCCAGTAGCACCGGCTGGATTTTGGCTTCAGCTCTGCGCATGGATTTGATCAACCGGGCATAATTTTGTCTGGCCGCCTTCAGCTGTTGCCTGCTCAGATTGCGCAAGGAGCGGTTCGTATATTCATCCAGCTCCCTTTCCCACTCGATAAACAGCGCTTCACTGACATCTTCTATTGCTCTGATTCTGTCGCTGACGGCCTCGGATTTGGTGCGGCAGAACTGATATTGCCTGTTCAGCAGATTGTATTTATGGTCCAGCGTGGTCTCGCTGACGGTGACCAGCGACTTAAAACGCTCCAGCGCATCCTGAAACTCATCCCGGGTATCCTGCAAACTGACGCAGGCCTGCTCGACCTGGGAAACGACGATGGTGCGCTTGTGATCGCCTATCGATTCCCTGGCGCTGTAATAAACGTTGCGGAATTTTTTTGAAAAAAAACGGCTGAGCGAATCGAATGATTTTTTTACCAGAAAGCTCGTGAACGATTTGTTGTATTCAGACATTGGAAACTTCGATGATTAATGATTTTTACTGTAAACGGCGCCTGCGCTATAAAACCGCAAAACGCCTTATCGACAATGCCTTGCTCGGCAAGTTTATCAATGTCGAGATCGGCGTCAATTACCGCTGACTTTACCAGAATCAGCTCGTCCGCCGAAAGCATCGCGGCTAGCCAGGCGGCCAGACTATCCGATGTAATGTCCCAACTGGCTTGGATTCCCGCCTTATCAAGCTCGGCAATATCGGGCGACCAGATCACCGTCTTCTGCCGCGCCGACTGCGCCTGGATGCCGGCAATTGAACCTGCGATTGAAAAAGCAGGCTTGAGCCCTTTAAACAGCAAAGCCATCTGCTGCATGGCCAGCAGCGCCATCGCATGCGCCACGCCATCATCAAACCGCCAGTGCTGCTGGGCCAGTCTGACCTGGTCGGCAAAAGCGCCGCCGCCGGGCACAATCACCACACCATCGGCATATTTCCGCTCGATCGCGTTCAGGCACGCAACCAGCACGCCCGATTCGGCCAGACTGCCGCCCAGCTTGATAACGATCATTTCTGTCTGAACCGCCGCAGCAGTTTGATCATGGCCGCCGCCTTGTCAAAGCATTCCTGATATTCATCTTCCATGACCGAATCATTGACGATGCCGCCGCCCGCCCAAAAGCGGATCGTGTTTTCCGAATGCACCAGCGTTCTGATCGCGATATTGGTATCCATATTGCCGTCAAAGCCCAGGTAGCCGATGGATCCGCAATAAACGCCGCGCCGGTTGGGCTCGAGCTCTTCAATGACTTCCATGGCGCGAATCTTGGGCGCGCCGGTAATCGAACCGCCCGGGAAACAGCTTCTCAGCAAATCCAACGCATGCTGATCGTCAGCCAGCTCGCCCGTAACGGTACTGACCAAATGATGCACGGTGGCGTAACTTTCCACATCGAACAGAACCGGCACCTTGACCGAACCCTTTTTACAGGTCTTGCTGAGATCATTGCGCAGCAGATCGACAATCATGACATTTTCGGCCCGGTCTTTCTTGCTGTTTTTAAGCTCCTGTATCTGCTGCTGATTTTCCACGGCATCCTGTTTGCGCGGACGCGTGCCCTTGATCGGCTTAGTCTCCACGACACCGTTCATCACCTTCAAAAAACGCTCCGGCGATGAACTGAGAATCTGCGCTTCGGGCAGGTTCAGATAGCCGCTGAACGGTGCGGCATTCAATTCGCGCAATGCCAGATAGGCTGTCCAGGGATCGCCTTTACAGTCGGCAGCGAAACGCTGGGTCAGGTTGACCTGATAGCAATCGCCCTCTTTCAGGTAATGCTTGATGCGGTAAAAAGCCTTGGCATAGGCCTCCTTGTCCATATTGGCTTTAATATCGCTGAGCACATTGAACAACTGATCATGACGCTCTGTCGGCAACGCGCTGAACTGCTCGATTAAAGCCTGCCATTTTCGAGCGCCATCGACATGCCCCACCAGTGCGCTTTTTTGCTGTTCATGATCGACAATGACCGCCCATTCATAAATGCCGACCGCCATTTCGGCGATATGCTCGGCATCTTCAGCGATCACAGGCAATTTCTCCAGGCGTCGAGCCAGATCATACGAGAAATAACCGATAGCGCCGCCGTTGAAAGGCAAGCCTTCAATGACCGGAAAATCCGCGCTTAACTGCTGCTTGACCAATACAAACGGATCCTCAGAAGACTGCACAGATACGCCATTGCGCGTAATCTCGGTCGTATCGCCATGCGTGACCAGCGTGCATACGGGATCGGCCGCAATAATATCGTAACGGCCCTGCTGGCTGTAAGGATAACCGCTATCGAGAAAAACCGACCAGGGACGGCCGGCAAGCGGCGCAAAAAGCTCTGCACTGTTTTTGAAATAAGGAAGCGGGAAATGAAGTTGTTTCGATGACGACATTTAGGTTGTGTCTTATTGGCTAAACGGATCAGCAAGCGGCGCACTCGCAGCGCAACCGGTTGAATGGATTTTTGAAGGGCATCGACAAATGGATATTCTGATTGGATGAAATTTTATAACAGTCGTTCTATTTAACAAAGCTCTCCGGCCAGACGGGCAACGGCAACAGCCGGCGCGCAGTCGGCTGGGGACAACCCTGTCCGGGCAGCCGATATCTGAAACAAATCGCTGAAATCAACGTAAGAGTAGCCCAGATTCAATGCGATCTGCCTGACCAGAAAACGCCCTACCCCGGCGCCTATAAACGGGCTGCTTTGAGCAAGATCATGGCGGGATAATTGTCTTTCGCAGCTCCGCTGGATTTTTTGCAGCTGCTGCGAACGGACATGGCGGGCGAATTGCTGCCAGCGCGGCAGTTCGTCAGCATTAAAATCACAGCCTATCATGCGCGACAGCCGCCTGGCGCTGGCCATGACGGTCTTTTCTCCGCCGTCGGCCGTTTCGGTTTGGTCATGCAATTCATCAAGTTCGCCTGTGACGCGATAGACATCGGCCATTGTGGCGAAATATTCGGCCATCAAGCCGACTTTGTGCCCCTTATCGAACGCCGTTTGCGCGACCGCCATCACAGCCGTTCTGACGATGCCGGTATAAACAAGCTCCCCGGAGATCAGGCGCTGGTAGTCGGTGTACCCTGCCGCTTGCACCTGTCTGTCCTGGAGCGGCAAAATATCGGTCGTGGTGCTGCCTATGTCGACAAACAGGCCGCTTTCAAGCTTCCGAGCGGCAAATGCAGCACTGGCCAGCCAGTTGGCGGATGCGATCGCTTCATAATACCTGTCATCAACAGCTTGAAGATCGAGCATGCCCTCTTTACCGGCGAAAATCCGGATTTTGCCTTCGGGGAGCAGTTCTTTCATGGCCTTGATGATTTGCCTGACGCCATCATCCCTGCTCGCGAATAAATCGACCAATTCGCCGGTCATGGTAACGGCGTGCAGATACTGAGCCACAGGTAACTGCGACAAGATCGCGCCGACAGCCTGATGCAATTGTTCCATCCCCTTCCATAACGGACAGGCTTGCTGAAACACATCGATAATGTCGCCGGCTTCATCGACCACAGCCGCCTTGACATGAGCTCCGCCGATATCCCAGCCGATTATATTAAGCTGCATCTGTCTCCCTTACCTTTACTGCAATTGATTGACTGCGCACCGGATGTATCCGCGGCTCGCCGTTCAGCATCTGCAAGACCTGCTCGGCGACATTAACGCCCAGACCATTGTAAATGCCCGTGAATGACGTGGTCAGGCGCGGGTTTATTTCCAGCACATAGATCTGCTCTGCGGTTTCTATCAGATCGATGCCCGCATACCCCCACAATTCAGGAAAAGCTTGGGCTATAGCCTGCACTAACTCCCGGTACGGAGTAAAGTCAGTCCTGTAATTAACTACGCATTCGGTTAACTGATATTGCTTATTGATGATCTCGAAGCGCTGCAGATTAACGCATAACAGCCAGCCTTGGCCCTGACTGAACAGACAGGACAAGCTGGTTTTTTCACCTTGAATATGAGGCTGGAAAATAAACCGGGCTTTATCCGGCAACTGTGACGAAATCACCGCGAAATCCTGCCGGTCTTCAATCAGATAACTTTCCGCACAGCCTACGCCGTCAATGGATTTGACGATCCATTCTCCGGGATGGTATTCGGCGGTATCGAACAAGCGCGTCGCAACGGTCGCGATATCGTGCTGCAGGAGCCGTTCATAAGTCCTGAGTTTATTGCCGGTCAAGGCCACGGCATTGGCTGGCGATGTCAATAAAATCCTGCCCGCCTGCTCAACCCTTTGGCACAATGCCTGTAAAATCCCGTCGAATTCCGGCGCAACCGGCCATACCGCATCGCACTGTCCGACCAGGTGCGAAAATTCTTCCGTAACGTCGTTCTCCGGCTTGATGACAACCGTAGCGCCGCCGGTATTGACTGATCCAAGCAACCGTTCATCGAGCATCACAACCAGCTCGATGCCGTCTATTGCCGCCAGATTATCGAGCAAAGCCTGCAGCATTAGGCCGCCTTCGCGCGCCAGCGAACCAGGCAAGGTCTGCTTATTAAAGCCGCCGCCCGTGATATACTCAAATACCAGAATTTTCACAATTTAAACGATCAACAAGAGATTAGCCGTTCAAGGCCATGAATTAATTTGCCTATTGTACCATTTACCGCACCCTCCTGTTTTACGGCATAACAGTTATCCATGAAAATTATCCCGGTCATCGATTTGAAAGACGGCGTTGTCGTGCACGCCAGACAAGGCAGACGCGACCAATATCAGCCCATTAATACCCGCTTATGCAGCTCACCGGATATTGATAGTGTTATCGAAGCATTTTTAAATCTTCATGATTTCTCTACTTTTTACATTGCCGACCTTAATGCGATTACGCATCAAGGCAATCATGAACAATTAATTGATGAAGTGCTGGCTCGTTTCCCGAAACTGACATTCTGGGTGGATAGCGGCTATCAGAATCATAGCCAACGCAGAGGCCTACCCGACAATTATATGCCGGTGCTGGGCAGCGAATCTTTTCAAGATGAAACAATCGGCGAAATCAAGGCTTTCGGCAACAACTTTATTCTGTCTCTGGATTATTCGTCATCCAGTGCGCTGGGGGCAAGATCCTTGTTCAGCAGCCCGAGCCTGTGGCCCGATCACATTATCATCATGACGCTGGCGCGCGTGGGCAGTCATAGCGGCCCTGATCTGGACAAATTGGCTCAGTTTTGCAGGCAATACCCGGACAAAAACTTTATTGCCGCAGGCGGCGTCAGGAATAAGCAGGATTTAATGGATTTAAATGAAATAGGCGTGAAACAGGCGCTGGTCGCAAGCGCGCTGCATTCAGGGCACCTGAGCGCCGACGACATCAAAAACCTTCAGGCAAAAAAATACCCCGACGAGTCGGGGTATTTTTAACATTCTCAGTAACTAAATAAATCTTAGTTGGCAGCGAATGGATGAACAGCAGTAGCTTTGCCTTCAACAACTTCTTTAGCTGTAGGCAGGCCAGCAACAGCGCGAGCGATAGCTTCTTTAGTAGCTTCGTAGTTGTACTGTTGGATTTTAGCGTCGTCTTCAGCAGCCCAGTGGATGAATACGCCAACAGAGATAAACAGATCGTCAGCTTCGTTAGCTGGGATTGTGCCGTTTTCTACACTGTCAGCAACAGCCATAGCAACACCACGTTGTGCTGGACCAAACATTTGAACTGCTTGCTTAGAACCTTTGATTGTTACTTTGTTGAACATAACAGTAGAAGGTTTAACCATCAGGTTAGGAGCAACAACTGCCAGCAGGCTAGAGAAGCCGTCTTTGTTGTTTGTTAAAGTGTTAGCAAACGCAGTTTCAGCAGCTGAACCTCTTGGGCCGATGATCAGGTCGATGTGAGCAACTTCGTTGCCTTCGCCAACTAATGATTCACCAACGCGTAAGTTATTAATTTTAGCCATGCTTGATTTTCCCCTGTGTAGAAAAAAATGATAAAGATTAGATTAAATCTAAGGACATCAAATGTCAGATTATTTGCTTTTAAACAAATTCGTTGTTGAAGATTGATCAAAAGCGATTAAAGCTTTCCAATCAAATCCTCTAAAAATACTGTCAGTACTGTCGCCACAGTTAAATCGGCCGTTGTACCCGGGTTAATCCCATTGAGTTTGAACTCCTGATCGATACGATAAAGCAACGGTTTAAGCTGCTCCGGATCATCAGTTTTGGATAACTCCTCACTAACCAGAGCCATCCTGGTCGCAACCATTTCAGAGTATCGATTTCCATATTTTCTTTCGATGTGGCTGTCAGGGAATCGACTGAGCAAATCGGCATATACTGCTACCGCAGCCCAATTTCGGTCTCCCCACCGATCAAAAACGACATTATACCTCAAAACTGAAAAATCGAAAATATCTTTATAATCCGTCACGTATTGCAGCGCGATGCGATCTTTGGCGCTGGCTATTTTCATGGCCTCCGTCAAAGTCACGGAGGGTTTCTCATGAACATCCTGCTCCTCGGACTCGCCCAATCCGCCCGGCGATGCCAACGCGATGGCCTTGAACACCCAATCGGCATCCTCCACCGTTGTATTGGCAACGACACGGTGCACGGCCTGCCTGAGCGTCACGCCCGGACCGCAATAATTGACTGCCTGAACCAGCGGCGCGCAAAGCAGAAGAATACCCAGATTGGTATTGCAGCCCACCGCCGTCCGCGTCGCCTTGACGGCATAATAGATTTTCTCGCCCAACGAATAATCGGGATCGCAGAGAGGGCCAGCACTGACCTCGGCGCTGGCAATGAAGTCTGCCACGGTCATGTCATGACCATCGGCATAAATACTGACATTGCCGGGCTTGAAGGCCTCCAGTTCCACTTCGCAGGCCAATCGGTACAGATCACTGAGTTGCTTTGCAGAAATCATGAAACAGCCGCAATAACTTCAGGCTTGTTTTTATTGATGCGCCGGGTTATCAAATCGTCTGCCAGCAATTCGGCGATATTGACCTCGCAAACGCTTTGCAGCCCTTTCCAGGCCGGGATGCTATTCATTTCGATCACGGTGTAATTGCCTTCCCTGTCGCGGATAATATCCACGCCGGCATAATCCATAGCCAGCGCCTGTGTCGCCTTGACGGCCAGATCGGCCATTTTGGGGTCCAGATCGATCACTTCGCATTCAGCACCGCGCGCAACGTTATTCAGCCAGGACTTGCCGCGCCTGCGCATGGCTGCAACCGCACGGCCGTTAATGACAAAAACGCGATGATCCGAATAGCCTACACCATCGCAATGCACAAAACGCTGCAAATAATAAACGCCGTGACTGCTTGTCAACCAGAACAGGTCGGTCGTTTTTTCGATGCGCCGGATGCCTTCGCCTTGCGAGCCGAACAGCGGCTTGCTGATCAGCAAATTGCCTTTTTTCAATTCGTCTTCGGCAATACTTAAAGCCAATTCCCTGTCCCGCAATATCCAGGTCATCGGCGTAGGCAGCCCCGCATTGTGCAGCAAGAAACTGGTCATGCCCTTGTCGACGCTGCGCTCAACAGCCTTTCCGTCGTTGTAGACAGGGATATTCATTTCCTTCAAGGCATGCAGAACGTCCAGATACATCACGACCTCTTCCAGCGAGCCGCCCGGCACCCCGCGGACAAAAACCGCATCGGGCAGCGCCTGCTCGAAACCGGGAATCAAAACCGGAATTCGACCGGGCTCGATGGCGAACTTGCATTCGGTTAACGAAGCATATTCGCAACTGTAACCCCGACTGGTGAAAGCAAGACGCAACTGCTTGCCGTGCCAACCCGGATCATCGGTAAAAATTGCTATGCGACCCACACACATACTCTCAAAAAAGGAAAGTCGGATTAAACAACCCGATAGAGGCCGCGAAGCGCCTTGACGCTTCGCGGCAAGATGATCTGGCGTTAGGCGCCGAATGACTGATCCAGCAAGGCATTGTCGAGCTTGCCGGCACGAAAGCTTTTGCCGGACTCGACCGCTGTCACGATCACGCTGGCCGGACTGAACAGCATGGCGTCGATTTTAAAGAAATCGTATTCATACTGTTTGAAGATATCGGCGAAAGGCTTGCCGTAATCCTTGGATGTCGAGCTGGGCAATTCTTTCGCCAGTTTTTCGGCGGCCTCGTCGCTGCCTTTGACGAAAATATGCACCTGGCCTGCGAACAGGATGGCGTCGTTCGTGCGACCCATGGCCTTGACGAAGTTCGGATGAGGAGGGCAAATCGGCGCGCTGCCGCTGCCGTCAACGATGTTTTCCAATGGAAAGTGCAAAGCGTGGGCTTTGTGCATGGCCACTTCCAGCACACGCGCCACGACCTGAACGCCGCCGGCCAGACTGCTGGTGGGCGTCACGATAATCGTCAGCTTGGACGGATCGACCTTACAGGCGGCCGCGACTTTTTCAATCAGTTCGACGGGTGGAATCGCATCGTTCTCGATGACCAGAACCGTTGAATCGGCTTCATCACGATAATCCAGCTCCTTGTAAAGCTCTTCAACCGATTCCTCTTTGCCGTCTTTGACTTTGGTCGCCATGGCGCGGGCAGGACCTGAACCCAGCGCATAATATTTTTCATGCGACAGGCTCCAGCCCGCGTACTGGCTGCCCAGACAGCCCAGCACCGGATTGCCGGTATGCACGTTGACGGTCAATGGCCAGTTAGTTGTGTAAGGGCTGTGGCTGATGGTGACGGTACCCATGCCGCCGAGGCAGATTTCAGCAATCAGGCGGCCGGCTTCGATGCCGCCCGGCACTTTGATTCCGGCATCAACGATAGTGCAGCCATTTGCCAGTTTTTCCACATGCACTCTTAATTTGTCGGCGTTATCAATCAGTTGCTTGACTAATGGCTGGGTCAATTTATTAACGCTTGCTGTATATTCCATATCGGTCGATACCTTAATGTAATTTATTAACTATAATCTGATGTCTAATCGACAGCGCTTCCAAAACCTGCTGCGATTTTTCTGCGTGCGCAATAATACTGCAAATCGGCTGTTTTGCGCCAATTAATGCGCCTGATTCCGGTAGATCCATGCACCAGGACGGCCATTCGAATACTTTAGGAATGCGCAGATCCGACAACGCGTAAACAATCTGATAACCCGCACAGCCGGTTTGTACAGCGGGATAATCGATCAATTCACCCTGGCTGGCTCTGACATGCCTTGCCAATAAGTCCTGATCGTACAATTGCATGCTGGCCGGCGGCCGCGCATTGATTTCCAGTACATGGCATCGCCCTTCGGCCTGTATGAAATCGAGAGAATTCAAACCCTTCAGCGCAAAAGCCGGCACGAGCTTTTCCAGCCAGTCCGCCACAAGAACTTTATGCTCATCCGGCAATCGGCTATCGCTGATGATGCCCGAGAAAACGAAAGCCTGCCCGTCATCCAAGGCCACGGTCCATTGCCTGTTAAAACCGATAATTTGCATATTGCGGCCATCCGCCAAAAACAACACGGAGCTTGACTCGCCTTCAATATAGCGCTGCCAGTAAACCGCCGCTGAAAGTTCACCTTCAGCATGCCAGCGGTGAATGCCTAAGCCGCCCGCCCCCTGCAGCGGCTTTATCAGCCAACCTTTTTCCGATGCCGGGGCGGTAAAGGAAACGCCCGGACAGGAAATATTCAGCTCATTCAGGCATGAAAAAAACGTTTGTTTATGCTGGATTCTTGTAAAGGCATCGGCTCCATTACCGAGAATTTCCAACCGATCCTCCAGATAGCCCAGACTGTCCGGGCAGTATTCAAAGCCGCTGCCATAAACAACGTGAGCAACACCATAGCGCTCGATAAAATACTCCACAGCGGCCGTTATATCGGCTCTGGACAATGAATCGACCCGCCGATAAGCTTCGGCGCAGGCTTGCGTATCCTGATCGGCAAAACGGTCAATGACCAGGGGCTTCAGACCCGCCGCTTTAGCGGCTTGCGTCAACATGCGCGCCGAACTGGCGATAATGAGGATATATTCAGGGATAACAGGATCGGCCGCCACCGGAGCGAAGACGGCTTCTACATGACGAAAATATCGCCACCGCTATTGCGGGCGCTGGCGACAATGAAGCTCAAATTTTCAAAATGCGCAAATTCCTGTCTGGCATGTCTGACCAGAGACTCTGCAAAGTGCCCGCCATCCACGGCGCAAAATCCGGTAGGCCCCCAGGAGGTCTGACCGATAGCGACAGCGCCTTGCCGGTCAAGCCATTCCATCGCTTCGGCCACTTCCGAGCTGGTGAAAATGCCGCCCTGCGCCGGAGCAAAATACTCGCCAACCGATCTTTGCAGCTGCGTGATGACATCGCCGAACTTGACTATGTCCTTCTCGGCCACAGCCGGCAAGCCCTGCATCAGCAGCAGATAACACAAGCGCGCGGCTTCCTGCACAGGAAACGAAGGCAACGACTCAAAAGCCTGGATTTCCTGCTGGCCGTGCAGTCCCTGCCCGCGCTGATCGAAAACCAAAATAAAACGCCAGTCGTCCGGCACATCCATATGCGCCAGAACCGGCGGCGTGATCGTTTTTTCACCTCTGCCGCCGTCGACGACCAGCCCGCCCTGCTCGAAGACGCCGATGCCGATGCCGGAGCGCATGCCTCTGTCGGTCAGTTGCGCAATTTCCCTGACAGTCAGCCCCAAGCCGTAAAATTCATTCAGCGCAGCCCCTATCGCCAAAGACATCTGCGTGCCCGAGCCCAGCCCGACATGCTCGGGGATAGCCGCTTCAATCGTGATATTGAGCCTGTCGGATACCTGCAGCATACGGCACAGCATGGCCGCGCATTTGGCAGCGCGCTGTGCGGCCGGGCCCGTGACGGTGAATTGCTCGGCGAAAGTCATTGACAAGCGCGTGCTGATTTCATTAAGCGCAATGCCGATGCTGCCGAAATGGCGGCCCAATGATCCGCTTAAATCGATAAACCCCATATGCAATCTCGCAGGGGCAATCACTGATACTTTAGAATGTTGTACTTTCAAAAGTTAAAATCGCTTGTGGCTTGATAAGTGACGAAAATTATACATGATCAACCCATCCCCATGTGAATTCAAAAGCGGTTTTAATTCGGGCCGGCCAAAGCCGTCTCCAAGGCCCATTTTCCGGCGCCGATCAGATCGGCCAATTGCGCCAGGTCCTCCATCATGACGTCACACAACTCGGCCGTCAGCGGATCGACAGGCAAGACCGACGGAATCAATACTGAAAACGAACCGGCCCTGGACGCCGCCTCAATGCCGGCATGAGAATCCTCGATAACCAGGCAGCGGCGGATATCCACATCCAGCAATTCCGCCGCTTTCAGGAAAATCTCGGGCTCCGGCTTGCCCTGCCGAACATGGTCACGCGTGACGACCGTCGAAAAGACATCCCTGACGCCGGCAAACTCAAGGCACTGGTAAGCATTAATCTGCGGACTGTTGGTAGCCAGACAGTAAGGTATTTCAAGCTCGGCAATCAAGGCAAGCAGCTGATCAAAGCCTTTTTTGGTATTGATGCCATGAACATTGACATATTGGCGCCAAAAATCGGCGCTTAAACGAACAAATTTGTCCAGATTGAAATCGGCTCCGCAAAAATCCATCAACCTTTGCTCGACAACGTTGGAATGCAGTCCCGACATGGACAGGCAAAACGCTTCCGGAAACTCATACCCCATGTCGCGGGCCGCCTGCTGCCAGGCAGCCACATACGTAGTCTCGGTATCCAGCACCAGGCCGTCCATATCGAAAATGATCGCGCTGAAATCGGGTAACCTATGCATTCTGGTTCTGAATGACCTTAATATATTCGCCATGCGCTTCGCGGCTGGAACCGACGACTATTCGTTTTGAGCCCTGCTCAACCTGCTCCAGCAAACCGGACACCTCCACCGTTTCCCCGCCTAAAGCTTGGCCTGTATACGTAGCGGTAAAACTGACGATCGTATCGACATGCTCATGGTCAACCTTGAACTCGGCCGGATAATCAAAAGCGCGCGTCGCGTCGGTTACCTTGCATTGCAGCGTGGCCGTTCCGCATTTCTGATAATTGATAGATTCCAGCCTCGTTTCATTGTCGATAAAATTCAAATCAAATTTCCGCCCGTTAATAATGGCTTTATTGTATTTTCGCCGCTCATGCCAGACATATTCGCCATAACTCAGCGCACATGAACGGCGCTGGTAGGACTGATCCCAATCGCTGTCATCGAGTTCCTGCAGATGCCCTTGACGGATCAGCTCGCAGGTAATTGCCCTGGCTTCATGAAAAGCATCCCTTCCGTAAAAGACCAGGTCAATATCGGAATTTTGATTTTGCACGCCGATCA
The DNA here is from genome assembly GCF_015476545.1 of Methylobacter sp. BlB1. GTDB lineage: Bacteria > Pseudomonadota > Gammaproteobacteria > Methylococcales > Methylomonadaceae > Methylobacter. The sequence continues at coordinate 19,066 of NZ_JADMKV010000026.1, forward strand.
GCAGCGAGCCGGTCACGCCGACCTTTATTAAATCCAGACCCTGTTGCTGAAACAAATGGCACAACTGAAGCAAATCCTGCTCAACTGTATCCAATTCTTTTGACAGCATGACATACTGCAATCTCTGCCGGGGCTGATGGTGCCTGGTTATGCGCGTTACCGCCACCGCATGCAAGTGCGCATCCAGGACACTGGAATAGTGCAGATAATCGGGATGCTGCCCCTTCAACAAGGCATTCGCTTCGGCAGTATCATATTTTTTCCAGCCCGTAGCTTCCTTTACATAACGCAAAAAGCACAGCACCTTACCTTGCTCCAGTTCTTGCGCCACTACGGCAAAAATCAGCCCTTCGGCCGTTTCAATAAAATCTTTGGGATAAATCATCGGTTACAATTCTGCGAACTTACACACATTGTCGCTTTATGCTTAATAAAATTTTAAGTATTGTACAGGAGGTAATGTAATGATTCAGCAACTCTTGAAAAGTTCGAATATCTTAGCCTGAATATTTCGCCACGAAATACACCGAATATATGAAAGGTTGTAAATTCAATTGCTTGAACACACTTCTTCATGAATTTCGGGATTTCATGACTATCCAGACTAAGCTTCAGAGAACAGCTTATTGCTACAAGTGAAGAAAATGCATTTCCAAGTCTGCAGCCAAGCCTTTTTATTCGATTTATCCCCACGGGTGTGGGGAACAGATTCCGCTCACCTGGCGTTTCAGGTGTTTCTACGGTTCATCCCCAAGTGGTGGGGAGCAATGTCCACGGGAAATCAAACCATCAAAATGCACCGATTCTATCTCATGGACTAGCTGAGCATTTTAATCAAGTGTGATTAAAGAACAATTAAACCGGCGGTCTATCTTTATTGATGCAAGAAGGCGCAGGATAATGGCCAGTTTATTTACCTCACCAACACATCCCCATCTCGTGGGGAACAGCTCGGCATCGCCAACAGCATAGTTATCGATTGCGGATCATCCCCACGCTCGTGGGGAACAGAAAAACTCAGCCAGGTCGCGCACGGAATAGTTCGGTTCATCCCCACGCTCGTGGGGAACAGGGGATCAATGTCTAACCGGGTTCTGAAGTGACCGGTTCATCCCCACGCTCGTGGGGAACAGCTTCATCCGTCGCTTCGACCAACAGAAAGCGCCGGTTCATCCCCACGCTCGTGGGGAACAGATCTATTATCACTGTTCGGCTGGTCATCAGTGCGGTTCATCCCCACGCTCGTGGGGAACAGATTCGGCATTGATCTGAATGAGACTGTGCGGTCGGTTCATCCCCACGCTCGTGGGGAACAGTCCAGAGATTCCCATGAGTTGTGCTGATCTGCCGGTTCATCCCCACGCTCGTGGGGAACAGGTTTTCATTGTTAATCCTGTCAATACTAAATCCGGTTCATCCCCACGCTCGTGGGGAACAGGCATGCGGCCAAGGGCACCATCCCCCCCATGTAGGTTCATCCCCACGCTCGTGGGGAACAGAGCATCAAACGCTAGACCGCATAATGCGTGTTCGGTTCATCCCCACGCTCGTGGGGAACAGTGCAAATCTATTGAAGTTATTATTGTTGGGGGCGGTTCATCCCCACGCTCGTGGGGAACAGTAACTTTTTCTCTCGCCATTTATTCACCAATACGGTTCATCCCCACGCTCGTGGGGAACAGATTTCCCGCCTATGCACGGCCTGATAGCGGAACGGTTCATCCCCACGCTCGTGGGGAACAGCTCTTTATTTTTCAGAATAGACGTGCGCTCGCCGGTTCATCCCCACGCTCGTGGGGAACAGTCGCCTTATCATGCCAGACCATACTCCATATTCGGTTCATCCCCACGCTCGTGGGGAACAGCTGGGCTTTCCCCTGCCCCGTCTAAACTGGCGCGGTTCATCCCCACGCTCGTGGGGAACAGCCGTTTTAACCAGTGTTCTTTCCGGGTCTAATCGGTTCATCCCCACGCTCGTGGGGAACAGACTTATCTTAACATATTGTTAATAAAGAGAAATAATCCCTTCCAATTTTCCACCAATGAAAAGATGATATTTTATCGTTAAATTGTTAAAGAGCATTTTCATCCTCTTGACCTTCAACAGGATAAAAAGAGACCAGTTTGAGGCCGTCGAGCTCAACCGGCAGACGGCGGTTTTTGCCCAGGGTCATGAAATCGAAGCCGGATTCGGTATTGGTGCTCCAGACCATGACGGCATTGCCTTCTTCAATGCCTTCATCAATCTGCGACCAGATCATCTCCCTGACCTTGACCGATAAATCGCCGACATAAACGCCGGCGCGGATTTCGATCAGCCAGACGGCCAGCCTCCCCCGCAGCCGCGGCGGCACGTTTTCAACTACGATGACCAACATCACCGATACTCTCAGGATTAGGAATGGCAGGCGCGATCGATTCCTCGGCCGGTTTCGGCAGTTCCAGCTCGCCGGCCGCAAGCACCTCTTCGATGGTAGGAATGATTTTCCGCAGGATTTTGGTTTGCCGGAAAATATCGCGACACATCAAACGAACCTCGCGCTCGGGGTCGCGATAATTCTTGGCGGCGATTTTGAAGGCATGCGGAATGATATCGTCGAACTTGAACAAATCGGCTATATCATAAACGAACGACAACGGCTTGCCGGTATGGATGAAGCCGATGGCGGGCGCATAGCCGGCAGCCAGCACCGCCGCTTCGCAGATGCCGTACAGGCAGGCCGTCGCTGAACTGACGCAGCGATTGGGCATATCGCTACAATCCCATTGAGACGGATCGTAATTGCGCCCTTTCCATTCCACGCCGGCCTGCTTGGCCAGCATTTGATAAATCTTCTTGACGCGGGCGCCTTCTATGCCGCGCAACTGTTCGACGCTGCGCCGTTCCGGCGGCTTTTCGCCGAAACGGATCTCGTACATTTTGCGCACGACTTTCAGACGCGCCGCATCGTCCAGCGCCAGTTTAGCCTGGTAAAGCAGGCGGTCGGAGCGCGCCCCGCCCGGCTGTCCCGCCGCGTAAAGCCGCACACCGGCTTCGCCCACCCACACCAGCAGCGTCCCTGCCCTGGCGGCCAGAGCGGCGGCATGATGGGAAACCCGCGTGCCCGGCTCCAGCATGATGCAGGCGATGCTGCCGACCGGGATGTGCGTGCGAATGCCGGTCTCGTCGATCACGACGAACGCGCCGTCCTTGACGTCGATCTGACCTTTTTCGATGAAGACCATGGAGACGCGTTCTTTCATGGCGATGGGTTTGAGGGGTGGGAGCATGTTGAAATCCCCTCAGGCTCTGGCTATGGACAACAAGCCGCATCCGAAGGCTTTAGCCGGCCCTATGCCTTGCCTAATTTCCTGACTTAGGGCTTCAGCATCGATAACCGTCAGTATGCCGTCGAACATCACGGTTTGAATTTTGCCGCTGCGGCCTTCCTTGGCTTTGCGGAAATACAGTACCGGTTCAGGCTGTATAATAAGCGATTCCAGTTGTGCCAAAGATTGCAGCTTGCGCTCCAGCCAAGCTTGTTGCTGCTCTTCATGAATTAACGGCACGCGCACGGTTCTGGTGAAGGTTTTGCCTTTCCTTTCGACCGTGCCCTTACTGCTGTCCTTGATGGTTTTGATCGGATTGGCCCGCAGCCGGAAACGCAGCCTCTGGCTGTTTTGAATATTTACAGCGTACTCGCGCCAATTGAGCAATGACGGGCTCTGCTCTACGCTTTGAGGCCGTGTGGCCGACTGCATCAAAACATGAGCGCCGACGCCTCTTTGCAACTGTTCCACACGAAACAGGAACTCGCGATCGGCATCTTCATGCCCTGGAAACAAGCGCCATAATGTCTGATGGAACTGGTAAGGATTTTGCGCCTGTGCCCAGGGAATGTGAATTTTACTCAGATACATGGGGCGCTCCTTTGGTTGCCGCCATAAATACAGTTCGGGTGGAGAATTGCCGAGGCTGGTGAATGATGGGCACGTCGCGCTTCCTCAGCGGAATGGCGCCGGCGGATTCCTCTTCGTTGTAAATAACTCCTTGGTTAATGCCAATCTGGGCCAAAGCCGACAGCGCCGATTCAGCCGATAAAACCGTTTCAAACAAAGGCCTGCCAAGCGGGCAACTCCGCCGGCCCAATACCGGCGTGTAAACAGGCCGCTTGACAGCCTGCTCAATCGTGTCCAGAGAAATGACCGGCTCTTCATTATTCCATACGGCAACGGTATAACTGGCATCCTGCCAGTACTCGCGCCAGGTCTGAATGGTGTCGTGGCTTTTCAGGCCGCGATAATCCTCCCGCGCATCCTTGATAGTGTGATAATCGGTCATTTTTTGGCCTTGCCGATCGACGCGCACCGCAAACGCCACACTGCCAGCCAAGTCTTGCTGTTGCTCACGATCGGTCCGCTCTATACCCAGGCAAGCTCCCAATAAGCCAAGCAAAGCGCTGCGGCCGGGAAAGAGCTCGGAAGGACGCAGACCCTCAAAGCTTTCCCTGCCCCAGGCCTGCATCGGGCCTTGCAGTTTCAAGATTAAATGTTTACGCATGACATAGTCCGGTTAACCTTCTGCATTGTTTCTTACCCAGCTTTCAAGCTCGGGCAGTGAGCGTTTGGAATTGACGCCGGCCGGCAGTTCTACGTTATCCAGCGTGAATTCAGCGCATCGTTCCTCCAAGCCATAGCCCCGGTGAACTTTATCCCAATAGCTGTTCAATTCAGCAATTGACGGTACTCTAAAGCCGCCTTTGAAATCAGCCTGCACAGGTTTTTCAAAGGCATTGGCTAAAGAAACCGGCTGATCGGAAAAGCTGACCAATGCCGCATCCGCCGGATTGTGCGCGGCAAAGGTTTGCTGTTTGGCACCGGGCACTTCGGTTGCCAGCATGTGCAATACGTGCGCCGCAACATCCAGAGCTTTCCATCTGCTTTCTATCGTTTCGACGGCTTTCATTTCAGGCAACAGGCCCATGTTCACTTGCAACTGCTTAAGGTTAAGGCTGGCGTAGCGGTAGAACACGCCGGAAGAAAATTCCTGAGTGTCCAGATGGCCGGAACCCAGTTCCTGCAAATCATCCACAGCCGTAAACCAGTCGATGTCCGCATCGACGGCGTGGGTAGTGATGGCATGGGCAACGGCCAGGGCGCCGGTAATATTGCTCATGAGTCCGGAAGTCGCCATTCGCCCGGATAAGGCTATGTCCAATCCCTTTGCCAGGGCCAGACGGTAAGCCCGACTGTCTTTCTCAATCAGCTTCTGTAGTTTTTTTTGATCGACGCCCTCCGCTTCCAGCGCTTTAATCTGATCACAAAAATAAGAGATCTCTTCCAATACCCAGGGCGCAACCGCGTCACTTCTGGCATCATCGGCACTGCTGTCTTTGCCCGAAATATACTCGACCGCCTGTTTAATCAGAGTCTCGTCATAGCGACCGGATAACGCTTCAATGGCTGTTTTCTGGAAATCCGCCAAATGCTTGGTGCGCACGCTGGGTTGACCTAAATGCTCCTGGTAATAGTCACTGGTCCGCATAGTTCTTTTTAAACTCTGACTAGAAATCCGCACCCGCCTTTTGCCCCCAAAAATGGCGGATTTCTGCATATTCATGTCATCCCGGTTCAGGCAGGATGGGCTGTGTGAAATCAAAATGTGAAAGTTGATAAAATTCTTGTTCATTTTTTTGCATTCCTTTAATTAGCTGATGTTTCAGCTTTAGTTATTTTTGTAATAGAAGAAATCTTCCAGTATTTTGCGTTTTGAAAACTGGTTCGGATGATCCCACCACCAGAGCGCATTGGCCATTTGCAGCCAGTCGACGGCAGGTTGGTCGGCCAACTTCAGCAGGCGGCGCAATTGAATCAAGTCGTTGGGTTCCTGGGAACGGATCACCATGAACAGACGTTTTTCACTGATGCTGGCTTTGGCCAACGCCTCGCCCAGCGAATGGCCGTTTTCCTGATGGTGAATCAGCGGCAGGCAATACACGAGACGCTGCATGCCTTTATGAGGCCTGTTGTCCTGCAATACCTGGTAAAAGGCCGGTATTTCAATCAGGTCTTCGGGATTCATGACCCTTTTCAATTCCGCTTTCGGGCCAGGCTTTAACGCCTGATAGCGTTCATATAACGCCAGAAAATCGGGCGCTTTGTTTCCTCCCTCACTCATGGGCTTCTCCTTGGGGTTCCAGTTCTTTCAGGGATTTGTGTAACGACCGCCTTGCCAGAGCCAAGGCTTTCAGCATTTTGGGTTCTTGACGGTATGGTTCGGTGGCTTGATTGAATAGATTTGTAACAATAGCTTTGAGCTGAGCGTTTAATTCTTGCAACTCTTCTTGTGGCGCTTCGAATTTAACGGCGGCCAAGCTGTTATGAACCAGGTTTTCCGTGCATTGGTAATAGGCGGACTCAACAGGATCACAAAGATTGACGCCGGAGCCGTTCACTTTATCCTTGATGCCGGCGGCAAAAAGATACAATGCTTTTCTTAAGGCTGTTTTATAGGCCAGGCCGTCATCAATAATCTGTTGAATCACGTCGCCATGCTCCGCCCAACCTTGCGCCAGACTGAATAACTCATGCCGACGCTCCAATATCGTCGCCTGATTGTTGCGATAACCGCCGATGATGAGTTGAATCCTGTCTGCCGCCATAAAGGTTCTGGCTTGCTGAATGACGGGGGCAGTTTGCTGGCCTTCTTTTTCGTCTTGCTTATCAACCACCAACCGACTCATATGCGTCCAGGTCGGTGCAGTAGTCGTAAACGATGGAAATTTTTCTTCTCTCTCGCCTTTTTTTATGGCGAAAATCCGCGCTGATAAGGGATGCGGCCAGACGCCATCTATCGTGTAATTGAACTTGGCTTTATTAAAACCGTTATAAACCGGTTCATAACATCCGCAACAACTGCAATTAGCCGAACCTTGAGAAGGCTCTATTTCAAAATGAGCAGGCTGCCACAATAGGCCCCGATTCAAGCCTAGTGCGGAAACCGGTATTTTGGCGTCGGCTTTTATTCTGTCCAGATAATTGGGCAATTGGTTTTTTGTCGCCTGATACCAGGGCATGGAAGATTCCGCCGTTTCCTCGGTAAGCACATTCAGCCAGACTGTTTCTCTAAGAGTTCGCCCTTTAATCAGGACCGTGATCGGCGTGCTGCCTCGCAAACCGCCCTTAAAACCGCCGCCCATGCTGGGACAATTATTGGCCGCGTTGAATAACGCAATAGCCACACAACCGCCGCACAAGACTTCAGCCAGCCCCTGCGGATTGACAAAAGCCTTATTCGTACCGTCAGCCACTCCTGCCAGTAGTTTGTCCATCGTCGTCGGTTGCGCCGCTTTTACGCCTCGTATTTGCATAAACGGCGTTTCCGGATGATCCAGATCGAACCAGTCCATTTTTCCCCGACAGGCATCGGCGTAAGCTTCAGGCGTAATCGGCTCTCTGATATATTGCCCCAATGCTTTTTTATCCCTGGGGATAAACAGCACTTGCGTCATGGCGCACAAAAGCTGTAAACAAGCCAGTTCCATGTCGTCGCGCGGAAGGCAGAGTTCTCCGCTCTGTTCGCCGCAAAGCAGTTGCTGCAGGCTTATTTTTTGATAACTGCCTTGATGCTGAACCGGTATCCAGGCGTCCGTCAGTAAATTCATGGGTTCTCCTCGGGTTGTTCCATACGGTTTAATCCTGTGCTGGCGTGGTAAAGGTAGATGCAATCGCCTTGTTGCGCGATGAACCGGCCTTTTTCTTCTGCCCGCATAGACAGCCAGATCAAGCCTTCTTTATCGGCTTCCGGCAATCTGCCATGATGGCTCCAGTTTTTCGGCACGGCGACACTGTTCAGGTTTATGGCTTCCAACCGGTCACTATCGTCCTGATTGTCTATAAGCTCGCCATTCAACAAACATCGTTCGCCCTGAGCATTATTACAGAAAGGGATCAGGTTCAGGCTCATTTCACCATCACGCGTCAAGGCGGCGACATTGCTGTCATTGTCGGAGAGCTCGTTCATGCTGCTGTTAATGAGCTGTCTGGCCGTCATCTGGCTGGCATATCGGTCTTTTTCATACGCTTCGTAGCTTTTCAGCACCCATTCCGGCTCATCGGGCCATGACTCTTCGCTATAAACCGATTCAATCCAGTTGCGATAAGCCGCAGGAAAGCTGACCCTCGCTTCGGTTTCCCGCTCCGCTTGTAGAAGGCATTGCTGAGTGCGCCATAGTACCCGGCTGTTGCCGTAAATCAGTTCATGCAATTCATAATCGTCTTCGGTGGGCAGCAAGACGGTACAAACCGGGTCTGCAAACCCTTCCGGCCTGCCGCGGCGGTGGCGGTGCAGACGGCCCATGCGCTGAAACAGCAAATCGACCGGACAAAGCTGGGTAATCAGCCAGTCAAAGTCCAGATCCAGCGATTGTTCGACCACTTGGGTCGCTATCAATAAATGGCCTTTGGTTCTGGCGTTTTCCGGATGAGGGTCTGCACCGAACAGGTCGAGAACGGTCTGCTCTTTTTGCTGACGGTCGGCAAAGATAAATCGGGAGTGAAAAAGCAGCAACTGGTCTTCTGTGAGTGTTTCTATTTGCGCAATTCTCGCCTGCAATTGGTGATAAAGCTGTTGTGCGACTGCAACCAGGTTGCAGACCAGGCAGACTTGCGCGCCTTTCTCCACGGCATCGAGCAAACGCTGGATAAAACAGTCATCGGGTAACAAATGCGGCGTTTTGATCAGTTCAAGGTGAATCGATGTCGTTTGGGGTTGTTGATCGGGCTGAGCCGCCAAATCATATACGAGGCTTTGTCCATCACTGTAATGGCTGATCAGAGGATATGCTGTATCGGCAGCGGACAGATTGCAGCCCCACGCTTTTGCCAACTTTTCTTTTTGACTGGACGGCAAAGTGGCCGACAATAAAACAGCGCTGCCTCCGACAAGGCGCTGTTGCTCCAGAACGGCGTCCAATAGACCGTACATATAGCTGTCGTAGGCATGAACTTCGTCGATAATCAAAACGCTGCGGCCTATCCCGAAGCCGCGCACAAACTTGTGCTTGACAGGCAATACCGAAACCAGCACCTGATCGACTGTACAGACGCCGATTTGCCCGAGAAAAACCCGTTTGCGGCTTTGCGCCAGCCAGTTGCCGCACTGAACCCAGGCTTCTTCATGGCCTTGAGCCGTCTGCGGATTGCAGGCCTGTTTTAAATTGATGAAATTCTGCTCGTATTGCGCCCGGCCATGCGCCAGAATCACGTTGGTTTTATTCGCGAAAAGCAAAGGCGCCGCTTTTTCTAACCGTCTTAACATGGCATTGGCAGTCGCCTGAGTCGGCAATGCGAATACAATGCTGTCCGCCAATCCCAGCGCCATTAATTGCCATGCGTAAGCTAATGCAGTTTCGGTTTTTCCCGATCCTGTTGAGGCTTCTATCAGCGTTAAGCCTTGTGTTTTTGGCAGTTGTTCAACCAGACACTGCGCCTGCCGTGGCGAATGCCCATTCAGTAAAACATCAATATTTTGATAAGGCTTGATTTGACTTATGACGCCGGCTTCCTGCAACGCTTGCCCGGCTACCGCCAGCCGTGCGTCATACCACCGCCGCAAATCATCGGATGGCTGATCGTCATAGTTAAAATAGTCGGATGACCCCACCCAGTCGCTCACCGAGCAGAAACCGGCCAGCATCGTTGCCGCCGTCTGACCGTTTCCGTTTTTTTCCACTACAGGCGGCAAATCATCCAGCGATAGTCCGGCCGGATTCAGAAACAAATGTTCCAGGGCTTCAAGCCATTGCAATCTGGCTTGTTTAAACGCAGACAGCAAGTCCGCTTCCACAATCGTCAGGTTATAGTCTCGATTTTCTTTTTGGTAATCTTCCGGCACGATGCCGTGATGTCCAGTGACAGCCGCCAGCCAACCATACCAGGCCAGCCAGTCTTCATTGTCGTCAAAGTAAAAATCATCGTCTCCTGCCGAAAATCGCTCCTTCGAGTCCTGATAAAACCAATAAAGACCGGCAGGGCCATGGTAATACTCTTTGATCGACAGCGGCGTCAGTCGAACAGGTATGCCGCTTAATTCGGCATTGACAGCTTTCCAGACCTCCGGCGCCTTGCGCTGAAAACGAAGGTCGAATTTCCCGTAATCATGCAATGCGATAAAAAACAGCACCCAGGCGCGGGCTTGTTCTTCCGCTAAACCGGTAATTTCAGCAAAACTTCTCCTGATACCGACACTGTATTGCCACCATTGATCAGCCACCGCCGCCACATCCAGACAATGATACGGCAACAAATGATAAGCCGGCCCGAGTTCCTTGTTCGATTTTGCTTTTCCCCAATACCTGTAAAACGCTTTCGACATTTCCTGTCCCCTCTTGTGATTTATCTGAATTCCATTATCCATGCCTACCGTGTCATTCCATGACACTGTTCTTATAATTTTTACTGATGTTACGCACGAATCGATCTATGTTGCTGTTTTAGTTTTACTCCGATGCAGTGTGCGAATTCATTCGCACTACTACATAGGCCGGTACATGGGCGTTTGTCCCGGGTCGAATGAATTCGACCCTACAACTGTTCAGCATCAGCTATTTATAAATTTCCAACATGGCCCGTATTTCCTGCATGGCAGCCTCTCTTAAGAATTCCGGCCCGATGATCTCGACGTTGCTGCCGTGCTTCATGATGTCCATCATCAGCTCGCGATGGTCGCCGAACGGGATGCACAGTTCGTAGCTGCCGTCTTCCAGCCAGCGGCCGGTCTGGTTTGGATGCCACTGTTCATCAGCGATCCAGCGGGCGCGTTCAGGGTTGAATTTCAGTCTGGCGAGATGCCTGGCCGGTCCGCCGAAAATGCCGTAGGAGGACGTGAAATGTTCATCGAGTTGCCGACGGTCGATGATTCTGGCGGCTTTGTCCAGCCGGGTTGCGGATACGATTTTCTCCAAAGCGAATGTGCGCAGCCCGTTTTTGCTGTGGCACTAGGCATCGATATACCAGTTGTCGCGATAATAGATCAGGTGTTGCGAGGAGACAGTGCGTTCCGAGATCTGCCCGTCGCTACGCGCCTGATAGACCAGTATTAACTGCTGGTTTCTGAACAGGGCCGTGGCGATTTTTGCAAAGAGTTGGTCATGGCCTTTGTAGCGGGAAGCCATAGTCAGGATTTTAACGCTTTCCAGCTTGCGTTCGGCGCTGCTGCTATCTAACGCCAGCAGTTTTTCTATGCGGGTTTGCAGTTGTGCTATCTGTTCGCCGAAAATACCATGCGATATGTCGCGCAGCAGTCTGTGGCAGGTCAGCAGCCCCCAGAGCTCGTCCGCATTGAACCATAGGCCGGGCAGTTCATAGGGATGCGAGCCGGCTTCTGTGTCGTAGTAATAGCCGTTGCGTTTCCGGTCGTAGATGATGGGCGCGTCGAAATGGTCTCGCATGAGAGTCACTAGCCGCTTGATGGTGGATTCGCTGCATTCCAGCTTGTCCTGCAGGTATCGGTTGGAAGCCGGCGTACGGCGGCCGGATAAAAGGGTGTGCAGTTGGTAGATTCTTTCAAAGCGGTCCATGCCGAGCTCCTGTTCTTATTGTTAATCGAATCAAGCCACCCTGCATTCTAGTCAAAAAGACGGCTATAGTCTCAGTATTTAAACAGGTAATTATTTTTGAAAAACCGCCTGACAATGATCGGCTTGAGTCGGACGCTCAATAAAAAACAGGCCTCTGCCGCAAGATTATTGCCGAGCCGCCCAAGCAGAGGCTGATGAAAAAATTATTGCAATTTATCCAAGGTGATGCAAAATTGCCGGTTTTTTACCGGATGGGGAACAGACTCATGCAGAAAAATACCGGCATCCGCCGCAGTTTAGCTATCGCCAGTTTACCTTTACTCCTGATCGGTTGCGCCTCCGATCAAGCGCCGCCACCCTCGCCGATCCTTTCCGGCGACCAGATGATGCGCGAAAGCCAGGGCATGGCGCAATTAGGCAGCCGCTGGCAGCAAGGCAAGCAGCTGGTCGAACAAGGCCAGAATCTGCAGGCCGAAGGTCAGGCAAAAATTAATGAAGGGCGACGGATGGTTGAAGAAGGCGAGAAAATCATGCGCGAAAGCGAAGAAGGCTACCAAAACATCAAAAAATAACGGCCATGCCGAAAACATTTTTTCGGCATACGTCAATTCATTCTTATAGCTTTAAGTGCCTGAGCGTTGATAGCCTGGCTAAATTCGAGAGCTGCCGCCAGAAGTAAAGTGCTTGGGGCAGCTCCGCATCACTTTAAATTTGCCGCTTTTAAGCGCTGCCCCAACTTATAGCTCACCGCCCAAAGCATCAAACCTGGACACGACATCAAGCAGTTCATCAATGATCCGGTCTGGTACTGCTGGACGTTTTTCTCGGCTACCTGCATCGATATCGGGCGACAGAAAGGCTTTCATGTTCAGCCGCCCTCCCGGAATCCCGGATACAGCGTCATGCCGCCGTCAACGTACAGCGTGGTGCCGATCACATAATCGGAAGCGTCAGAGGCCAGCCAGACCGCGGCATGGCCGATATCCATCGGCTCGCCTATGCGCTCATACGGAATCAGTTTAAGCAGTTCCCGCTCCGCTTCGGGCGTCTCCCAGGCCGAGCGGTTGATCGGCGTACGGATCGCCCCCGGCGAAATGGCGTTGACCCGGATTCTCTGATGGGCGACTTCCTGCGCCAGGCTTTTCATGAACATGAGCACCGCGCCTTTTGAGGCGGCATAATTGACATGCCCGGCCCATGGAATAATATCGTGCACCGAAGACATGCAGATGATTTTACCCATAGCGCTGGATAGCTCGGGAATCAGGCCGCGTCGCAAAAATTCCTTGACCGCTTCGCGCGCGCAGAGAAACTGGCCGGTCAGATTGACGGCCAGTACCTTGTCCCACTGAGCCAGCGTCATTTCGGTAAAAGCCGAGTCGAGCTGAATGCCGGCATTGGCGATCAAAATATCGAGGCTGCCCCAGCGTTTGATCGCGAGCTCAAACATCAGCTTAACCTCTTCTTCACGGCTTACGTCGGCCTGCACGGCAAAAGCCTCACCGCCGCCGGCCTGAATCTCGTCGACCAGTTTCTGCGCGTCTTCGGCATCGGACAGGTAATTGATCGCTACGCGCGTGCCCGCTTCGGCCAGCGCGCGGGCGACAGCCGCACCGATGCCGGAGCTGCCGCCGGTGACCAAGGCGCGCTGCCCTTTCAGTGTCTTTTCGATGATTAAAGGCATGTTCAGCTCCTGTTTCGGTTGATGAAGGAGTGATGCGGAAAATCTACGGCAAGCCCGCGCCCGGTATGGCTACCTCGGCAACTTCTATGCGCCCTGATTTCATGACCACGGCCTGATACGGATCATCCGTTTCGGCGGTGGTCACGAACAGGGTTCGCCGATCCGGCCCGCCAAGCATGCAGGCATAAGGGATTCCTACCGGGCGGATAAGGGATAAAACGTCGCCGCCCTGGCTGACCCGGATCACCGAACGCGTTCCGGGACTGGCGACCCATAGCGCGCCTTCGCTGTCGAGGCAGATGCCGTCCGGCGTCGCATCTCCCAGACTTGCCCAAAGATGGGGCGAATGCAATAAGCCGTCATCGCCGATCAAAAAGGCGGTCAGGCGGGAGGCAAAGGTTTCCGCCACGATAAGCGTGGTGCCGTCCGGGGTGATGACGCTGCCGTTCGGAAAGACCAGCCCTTCCGCCGTTATCCGGCATTGGCCGTCGGGGTCAATCGCAATCAGGTGGGTTTCAACCGGCGGCGCGCCGCCATGCAGGTCGTAACCGAAATTGCCGACATAAGCCCGGCCGTCGGCCGTGACGACCATGTCATTGCAATGGAACGGGGCCAGATCGGACAAATCGGCGTGCAGGACCAACCCATGGTCGATTATGCGATAAACCGCCCGCTCGGTCATGGCCACGACCAGCGGCGTTCCGTCAGGCAGCCAGCCCAGGCCGCCCGGCAAGTCATCCATTTCGAGCCGGCATTCTGAACGTCCGTCCGGCGTGACGGTCATGATGCGTCTGGCGTGCTGGTCGGCAAACCATAGCCGATCCTTTCTCCAGCGCGGCGATTCGGGAAAGACAAGGCCTGTTACAAGTACTTCGGTGTCATCCGTCATAAATACTCCTGGCTTATTAGTCTTATTGACCAATTCTTCGCATTTTTGACAAGAATTAAGTTTTTTAATTACAACTGAGCATATAAACCTACTTCTCTACATCTTACGGGAGATCAAGCGATCCATTATTAAATCTACGATGGCCGCTACCGGTTGATCGATGTCAACCACCCATTCATCATTAGGCAGCTCCAGCGTATCCAGTTGGCTAGCCAGCAGATCCGGTCCCATGAAATGATTATGCCGCTGCGTTATGCGCTTGCGCAGGGTTTCATAATGTCCTGTAAGAAATACAAAATGTACCCGCTCCGGATCCAAGCGCAGCCGCGCACGGTAGCTTTCCTTCAATGCCGAACAGGTCAGAATGGCCTTCTCTCCTTTTGCCAAGCAAGTTTTGATTTCATCTCGCAGACGAAGCAGCCAGGGCAACCTGTCGGCATCATTTAACGGTTCGCCTCGCTGCATCTTTGCGACATTCGCAGCAGGATGAAAATCATCGCCTTCAATGAAAAGCCAATTCAAACGCTCGGCCAATGCTTTGCCCACAGTCGTCTTGCCGGCACCGGAAACGCCGGCGATGATCAGCACATAACCTCGGGAATCGACTAGAGGAGGTTTTCCGGCAGCAAATTGGTTCTTCATCTTGCTTCATCGGTTCTGTAAAGGGCTTTAGTCGTCTTTTTCTGGAACAGGTGCTAAAATCTCTAGATTATTTTCTCTCACCCAACCGGCCCCTTTTCAAGAGACTTGTTAATGCGCCGGGTCATTGCCAACCTCACGCCGAGAAGCCCTGCCAGACACAACAGCACAGACTGCCAACCCAATTGGATAACGGCATAAAAACCGGCTGCGACCAGTATATTGCGCAGAATAAAACTGCTCAGCATCCATAACGCCTGTCGCTTCACCTTAGGCAAACGGCACACCGTGATCCAGAGCCCGCCAAAATAAACAAGCCCCAGCACGATGCCCCAGAGTATGATGCCGATACCCGGATAAATGCTTTCATTCATTGTCGATCTCCCTGGCGATCCAGCGCCAAGCATTCATGTGGTCCAAAGCAATGCCGGCCGCGATCGGAACAGCCTAACCCGAACATATCCAGATCAAACCGGATGTTGTGGCGCCTATTGCGGCGCACGCCTGTTCAGCAATGAAATCGGTATGGCGCAGATCCTGGCAGAATGGGCCGTTCTCGGCTTCGGCAATGATTTTCCGGGCCGGCCCGCCGATAAGCATAGGGCTGGGCGCGAGCAGTTTCAGTCTCATGTTTTAACCTCGTCAATCGTGCATATCATATATAACGCCTGCTCATTGGTCTGGGCAAATTCATCGGTCAGGATGCGCTCACGGCCGGCCCTCGGTTGACCGTAGCGAGGCCGTCTTCGCCCGGTGCCTCCAGATTCGGCATGGCAATGATATCCTATAACTCATCGTATTCGGCCAGCACCCGTCGCGCTCCAATGGCGCCAGCCAGTAGAACTTTCGGCTGAATTGCACATCGGCAGATTTTTATGCGGCGCCTAAGCTATAAACGACATTTAAATTCTGCTCGGCGCCTTAATGAGCAGTTTGTTCTCGACCGATTTCACATCAGGATGCCGGCGCGCTATTTCCACGGCCCTGTCCATCGCCTGCTGTGAGTTTACAATACCGCTGAGCGTAACCGCGCCGGCGGTTGTCGTGACGTTGATATTGGATAAGGCAAGCAACGGATCGTTAAGAAGGTCATTTTTGATGTGATTGGAGATGGCCGCGTCATTGATGTGTGCCCCGGCTTTTTCGGTTTGCTCATCTAGCGGTCTTTGAGGTTCTTGCACGATTTCGCCCGCTCTTGAAGCCGTCTGGCCGATCTGCCTGTCCGTCCTTTCTGCGCGCCCGGGCCCGTCCTGGGCGCAGCCGGCCAATCCGGTGGCTATTGACAGTATGACAAGAACCCTATCTGACAGACTGGTTCCTTTATGTGTATTTTTCGTTTTCATGGCATGGTCCTCCTGGCCCTCTTCTGGTCATATAAAGCCTCATCCATTCCTCCCGCAGTAATCCTATGATCAGGATTACTGCTTATGCCAATCTTTATCTGATACCTAGATCGCCCCCAACAGGAGCAGAATCAAGAAAACGACCAGTACCAGCCCGAGTATGCTGCTGGGCCCATAACCCCAGCCTCGACTATAAGGCCAAATGGGAACCACGCCCAAAAGAATCAAGATCAAGATGATCAATAATACAGTACTAGTTGCCATAGCAGTTCTCCTTTAAAACGTGAACGTTACTCCGAAGGCTGGGCCTCGGTTTGGAAATCTACATAATGCTACCGATGCATCAGTCCCAGGACGCCAACGACAATTAAATATATAGCTACGAAATAATTTAAAAACCTGGGCACAATCAATATCAATATGCCTATTATCAGTGCCAGGATAGGTTCAATATTCATGGCAGTCATGAGAGCCTCCTTGTTGAATCAAGCGTTTCAGATCCAGCGCATGCATTTCCATCCTAAAAAAATCAAAATCAGCCTCGCCTGTGGGCAAATTGCATGACATTATTTTTTACGTCTGGCTATCGCACAGGAACTATGCTTGAGAGCAGTGTAGCGTCATGATCGAATGGCGTCTGTACAATACCGCACATAGTCGCTATTAAAGGATTGAAATTTTACAGATCGGTTATTTATTCAGGTTTGCCAGATATAAGCTGATTACGCAGTTTGCCTGTTCAACCGCCGAAATAAGTGGTTTTAAAACCTGTGGGGCGGCTGAAGTCGCCCCGACAGGCTTATGTAAATCCTGAGAGGGTTAAGTGCGAATACCCGCAAGGAGCACAAGTGAATTCCCACCTACAGACGCACATCATTATTTAGGCGACAAAGTCCGCTGCAAATTAAATGAAGAATCTGCCGCCAACGCGACTGGCAGGACGCCCGTCTGTTGTCATCAATATCATTCTCTCTTGGTGCCACTGCCGCCTGGGATGGCATCTCTCATCATATTGTCGCCGCCTGGACCGGTGGTGTCTCTGTTGATATTTTCACTGCCAGGGGCGGGATTTCTGTTCTTTTCTTCGGTGCTTGGGCTAGTGCCTTTGCCTGTCCGGTCGCTTCCGGGACGTTTCACACCTTGTTCCATCCTCTTGCTGCCCCGTTCCAGCGTATTGCTGCCTTGACCGCGTACTCTATCATCCGTATAGCCTGGCGCCGGCTTGGTGCCTCTGCCCGGACCTTGGCTTTCAGTACCTTGCTTTTCAGCTGCATGCGGAGGGTTGCTCATATAGATCAGGCTGGCGCCGAAAAGCAAAAGCAGCCAGAGTTTTTTTGCGGGAAATTCAACCTTATTGATGCTGAGCACTGATTTTGTAGTTATCGTATTCGATACTTTTTCTACAGATTTCATGACAGGCTCCTCTATGGAAAATATTGAAAGCTTTCAATGTGAACTAAAAACAATGTTTTATTGCAGCATTGCTGAGCGACTTTCGTTTAGCCTCTGTAAAAATACCTTGATTGAAGAAGGTTTATGATGGTTCTCGCCTTTAACTATCAAGACTGCTGTTCTTATCGGGATTCGGATGAATGGGCATCCTGGTAAAAACGCAGGATGTGTTTACCAGGATGCGTTTAAAAATAAAGATGAGTAAAGAACCTGCTGAAGCCGGTGAACGCTAGGAAATTCCTGTCAATTAGCTCATCCGATGCACAGGGTTTTTCATGTTCCGTTTGTGCGCGACAGATCCATAGCTGAATTGATTCCAGCAAGCCGGAACCATATGCCATGCAATTTAGAATCAGTGCATTGACATGCCGACCATTTGTTTGCAGCTGTCAGCGCATTCCCGGCAGGTAGATGCGCATTCCTCCATATCTCCGACGCTGTCGCACTCCATAGCGCAGGCCTCGCAGATTTCGGCACAGACTTCGCAGGTGCGATTGGAGAAACGGGAACTGCTGAGCATGAATTTGGCCGACAGCGCACAGATTTGAGCACAGTTCATCATCAGGCGGAAATGCTCAGGTGCGACGTGCTTACCGCCCATTTCCAGACAATCGTTCATCGCGGTTTCCCAACAAACCTCGGCGCAACGGTTACAGCTATCTATACATGACTTCATGGATTGGTGAGATGGGGTTGAAACTGTTCTTTGTCCAGGCTGAATAGAAGACATAGTAGGGATTCTCCAAAACTTAGTTAGAAAAACAAACGCAGCCTGAAAAGGCGCGCTACTTCTTACAGAAAACCAGGCTTCGTTATATGCACTCAGTCTAAAACCTGAAAGATAATTTAATCAGATCAGCAATCACAGTCAGTGCGTTGCCGTACATAAAACACTTTTTGCGATAAGCAAAACGAATTTTTCGATAAGTTTTTGACCCGTCTTACGCGGCCGCGCCACAATAGCCCGTTAGTTCTTTACACAGACTGAAAACCCGCCATGCAGCTTTGGACAAGGCCCGATATTGAAACAGGGCCTTGCCATTTTCCGGAACAGAAACTAAGGCATTGGACCCTGCTGTGTCCGCTCCCTGCCCTGGCCCTTGGACATCGATGCGCCAATCATGCCCATATCCATCTGGAGTTCCTGCTTGCGCTGGTCGAGCCGTTGCCCCAGCGCAGCCAGATCGATCGAGGCTTTCTGGAGCAATGGGAACATCTTGCCTTCTTCTTCCCTGATGTGGTGTTCGACCATTTCTTTCAGAACCGTGACTTTAGCATCGTAGTACTCTTCCTCGGGAGCCATCAGCACCAATTGTTCGATCTGCTCCCTGGTTCCTTTATGCTCGACAACGGCTTCATCCATGATGTCCAATTGACCAATCGCCTCAATGGTGGCCGGATAGAAGATTTCCTCCTCGATCTTTGCATGAATTATCAGCTCCGCGCATATCTCCTGTACGATATCCAGC
The DNA here is from genome assembly GCF_015476545.1 of Methylobacter sp. BlB1. Taxonomy (GTDB): domain Bacteria; phylum Pseudomonadota; class Gammaproteobacteria; order Methylococcales; family Methylomonadaceae; genus Methylobacter. The sequence goes on from NZ_JADMKV010000026.1 coordinate 38,100, forward strand.
TTCTCATCCTCGGCATCCTCAGCGGTTTTGAGCTTTTCGAATTCCTCGAACAGCATTTTCACTTTATTGTGATCCTGAGTGAGCAGCGCAATGGCGTCCTGTCCACTGCCAGGTGATTGCCTCTCTGTCTGATTCATAATATTTGCCTCTTAATTAAGAACGAAAAGCGAGTCGCGCATTCCGTCATAGGTTTTTCAGGTTGGCCACTTGATGATTAAAGCTCTTCACGAACCTCTACATCAGGGATCGGTGTTCCGACAATACCGCCCAAGGCGCCCGCTATGGCGCTCAACAGGATCACGATAAAGCCCCATAAGGCCGACCATGATACCGCTCTGGCAGTGCTGTCAGCCGCCTCCCGAGCTTCTTGTGCGGATTGCTGATAGGTCCTGTCCCATCTGTTTACCCGATTTGCCGCTTCATCCATGGTCATGCCCGTGCGTTCCACTAACAGATTGATTAACGCCGTGCGATTGGTTTCCTTGGCGCCAGTATTGTCAGCTGTCAAAAAGCGTTCCAGCGTCAGATTGAACTCCGAATCCATTACCCGAGTGCTACCTGCCCGAGAAGAAAGCACCAATCTTGCGTCTTCTTTGATATCGTTCCATGGTGCGACAGTGGACGCGGTCTCCGCCATCACACGAGAGCCTGAACTGAGCACTGTGCCGGCGCCGCTTACTACCGAGCTGATGGCGCTACCCAACAAATAAATGGTAATCAGCGTAGTCAGCGCCCAGACCAACAGGCCATGCAGCAGACCATCAAGGTGACGCAGATAGCCGGAGAATTGGGCTGCAACCCAACCGCCGATAACCAGCGAAATAAAGCTCGAGACAACCCACCATAAACCGGCGCCGATACTGAATGCGCTCGCGCTCGGCGTGCCTCCTACCCGTAACGGATCGATCGTGCTCATGCCGATGCCGGTGCCCAACATGCTCAACAGCACCTGAACGCCCAGCGCGACAGCGACGCCGGCAAATACTGACGCCCAGGACACGTGTTTTATCCATCGGGTCCGCCCTGGCCTGCGAGGCGATATGCCGGGTCTTACATGTGTTTCTTCATAAGGTACATTACTCATAACCATGTCCTCCAAAACCAATTAATTGAATCCGATGAGCATCTATTCTGGCTATAGCCAATTACGCAACGCTCAATAGCTGCTCGGTTCATATCGTGTTCGGTCTATATCAGATCCATATCAATAGAAGCTCAAATATTACTCAAAAAATGGCGGTTCTGTCGGTACGCTGACGTACATAAAATGACTAATAACTATGGCTGATGGCATGTTTTGCCTTATTTATTTTTATGTGCGAAAGCGTACCGATTATTTTTAGTTTTGCAGGTATCTTTTTACATCAAGATACTGGAGAAACTGCTCCAGTTATATTGAATCTGATTATTATTGAGGAGGTTGAAATGAGCTATTTAGATCGTGATCCTTATGGCATGTATACAAAGTATAGAGATGTGGATGAAGGCCCTGGCCCACGGCTCATGGGTGCAGATACGCTGCTTGGCAACGACGTCTACAACCGCAAGGGTGAAGATTTGGGCGATATCAAGGAAATCATGCTGGATATGACATCAGGCAGAGTAGCATACGCTGTGCTGTCTTTCGGCGGCGTCTTGGGAATTGGCGATAAACTGTTCGCAGTCCCTTGGGATGCATTAAAACTGGATACGAAAAACAAACGTTTCACAATGGATGTCGACAAGGAACGCCTGGAAATGGCGCCAGGATTCGATAAGGACCGCTGGCCCGACATGGCCGATGAAACCTGGTCAAAAGAAGTCCACTCATTTTATGGAACAAAACCGTATACGACTGAGTCTATACAGCAACCGTATTCAACTGGAACGGGATCTACGCATCCAGGCGAATCCGGGTCTACACGCCACTAGCAGTTCCATACCGCGCTGCTTTGGCAGCGCGGTTCTTATCTCGGTCATCCGAGGATATTTTCTTTAAAATAAAAACAACAGGAAGGATATCTATTATGAACATGAAATTGACTACTTTGTTGGCAAGTGCCATTCTGTGTTTAGGCTCTTTGGGTGTCTACGCAGCGGAAAATCATATTAAGGAAGCGCTCAAGCATGCCGAGGCTGCGGCTAAAGCCTCCGACGCAAAGACTGCCGCCCAACATGCCGAGCAATCTAAAACTCATGCGAAGACTGCCGATGAACATCTCGATGCAGGCATAAAAAGTCTGGAAAGCGTCATAGAACACGGCAAGATGGGCCATGACGATATGGCCAAAAAAGCCGCTGAAGAAGCGGTTACACATCTTAAAGCCGCTCAATAAAACCATTTTGCTTAGAACAGAACAGCGGCAAAAATTAGATTATTGTTGTTCTTAAGAAATTTCAGGAGTGTGGTCAACCATTAATTCTTGGGGTGCCTCCTACCACCTATCACGCAGTTAATCCTTAGCGTGAATACGGCCTCGGTTTTTGTCCCGAGGTTTTTTTTGTCCATTATTATTTATGCGTTTAGCTATTTTTAATGTCAATGCCCCTAACAACATTCGTTAGCCTGATTTTTTAATGATCTGATGTTACGCACGAATCGATCTCTGTTTTAGTTTTACTGCGACACGCCCCGAAGCTTGAATCTCGGGGCGAACCCGACGGTAAGCGCTCCAGGAGCATTCGGGCCTGCCCGCAGGTGCGAATTTACTTGTGCCCCTTGCGGGTATTCGCACTACCTAAGCCGGTACACTGTCGTTTGGCCCGGCCGAATACCGAAGGGCACAAGTGAATCCGACCCGGCAACGGCGTAACATCAGTTTAAAGATTTATAATGGAGCGATAAAACAAGGTTACTTCAAAAAGATGTGAGGATTTTGACTTACTTAGCCATAACGCTAAATCAATGCGGATACTTAGGCGACTTCCCAAAGCAGAACCTGCTGCTGAAGTCGCCCTTGCTGTCTGGATGATTCCATGGCCTTTAGCCAGAGGGGTGCTGAATTTTTGCATCCTTGGCGGCGGATCTTGTTTTTGACGCCTCCTCTGGAAATAAAGTATCCAAAATCCAGACCAGCGGCAGCGCCTGATATAGTTTTTGTACCTGGGATATAAAATTCATGGCCTTCTTTAAAGGCGCGACATCAGCCCCTGATCTGGCATAAGCCTGCTTGGCGGTTTGCTGTTCTTTCTTGAGTGAAGGCTTGGTCAATTCGCCAACAATAAACCCCACTTCAGTGACCAGCAGTAAAGTGGTCGGCAAGGTCGCTTCATATCGCAGATCTCTGACTAACGCATCAGTACGAACCTGGACGCGGTGCTGCCGGTCCATAATCTGCCGCTCAGCCTCTTTAATTTGAGTGCTCAAAACACTCAGACTCTCTTTGCGGTTATTGTTTTTACCTGACGTCATGAATCCTCCCTGTTCTTAAGACTGTTAACTGTCTCTGGAAAAAATAAATAACGGCTCTTGCTCCGTATGAACCAGAACAGCATTAGCGCAATCAGTAAATTAACACCCGTAATCAATAGGACAGCCTCCATTTCGCCTACCATATTGCTCTCGATCAGTGCCAGCACAGCGGCAGCCATGAGGCCGATCCATACCATAAGCAGTAAAACCGCCATAAACACCCCGGCAGCCGCTATGCTCACCAGGCTTCTGCCCGCTCGCTTCGCTTCCAGCGTGGCCAGTTTTAAATGATTATGGGCCAGCTCGCGCAGGTCCTGCCATAATAACCGGACATCCTCCAGCAAGTCGGCATGACTGGTCGGCTTGCCGGAAGTAACGGATGAGTGTACCGGCCTTTCCTCTGTAGGACGGATAGCCATCTATCATCTCCTGTGTTCTAACGTATGCGTCGTGATCTGGCTCAACATAAAGCCGGCCGCCAACGCAATGCCCATTGAGGTGATTGGGTGCTCGCGAATGTAATCGCGGGCGTCTTCCATCAGTTGCTCTTCCAGTTCTTTTAACTGCTCGCCTTTCTCGCCGAGCACTTCGGTAGCCTGACTGGTGACGCTGGCAATTTTTTCAGCCGCCTCTTCCGCGGTGCTTGATAATTTGTCTATGGTATCCATAATGATTACCTTTGCTGTGATTGTTAAAAAAGTTCGCCGGAAGCCTGAAAAGTCGCCTTCTGACAGGAGCCGGACCGAATATCGACAAGCCTTCGGGGTAACTGATCAACGGCCTTTTTCCCGGCTTTTTTCCATGATCAGATTGCCGTATTCATGCTCCTCCAGGCGGCCTGTCTCACCGGCATCCACCTTATCAAAATACTTGAGTAAATACGGGTAGTCTTTCAGTTCATCCTTGGTCACGTAATGGTCGCCATTTTTGTCTGCTTCCATGAAGGTCGGCGATTTTCTCATGGCCTCCCCTTGATCCGTGGCGCCACCGGCACCGCCTTCCGATCCCATACCAGCGGTATGGGCCGACTGGACTATGCAAGCCATGCCGACAACGAAAGCAATTGGCAACCAAGACCTTTTCTTGAAGGAATTCAATGTTTTCATACTGACCTCAGCTGATGATTCAATTTGCAAAAAGGGTATCTCTGTTTAGCGAATGTGAAACAGCATCCAGGTTGAATGTGCTGACCTGATTAGCGCGTTTCACAATATCGCCTCCTATTTCTCAACAGAGGCCTGCAAGACCCAGATAACGCAAGAACCATGGGGAGTGCCGGCTAATCGTCCACGCTTATGCACTAACAGGCACTTGCCCGAGGACGAATGGCTAGCCGCTAAGCAGTCGATTGAGCGCCCGGATATTTTCTTGCTGCGAAGCCACAAACTTCGCCTGAATCAGCGCACTCACCTCTGAAGGCATCTCGGGATCCTGCGCCGCTTGTTCATAATCATCCAGACCGCTTTTTTCTCCAGCCAGCAAGGCATTCAGCATGGCATCCTTGCCTAACAGCTCTGCGCCGCTCATGACAGCCTCGGACCAGGAGCCCCATAGGCCGGAGTCGCTAGTAGGCGTGCCTCCCATTTGCTGAATTTTTTCTTGCAGCTCGGAAACGGCTTCGGTATGTTCTTCATAGATAGGCTCTAGATAGACGATTTCCCTGCGTTGATTCTCTTCTTCGAATTTTTCCAATGCCTTATGATAGGTCTCTGCGGCAGCCAATTCGTTCTTCAGCAATTTCTCAACTTTATCAATGCTTGCCATATGAATCTCCTGATCTGGTTTAGATGAAAAAAGATGATTTAATGATGCGGCGGCTCAACTTCACCCGTTGTTGAAATATCTTCGGCATTAGCTTCCTCGAAAATCTCTTTCACTTTGGAGCGTGCTTCCGAAGTTTCGGTATGGACTGAAATCAGCGCATTGCCGCCCTGAAGCCGGCCTTCATATCGTTTAGCTTCATATTCCGGAATGCCTGCCCCGATCAGTGCACCAGCCAGACCGCCGGTAGTGGCGCCAATAGCCGCGCCGCTTAAGGCGCCCATAATAGGGCCCGCAGCAATAAATGGACCTATGCCCGGAATAGCCAGCGAACCGATGCCGGCCAGCCAGCCCAATATAGCGCCTGTGCCAAGACCTAGAGTACCGCCGATAGCTGTGCCCTCAGGTGATTTGGTGTGTTTTTCATGGCCGAATTCATGCTCACTGCATTTGTCCGGCAACAGCACGGAAATATCGTTGTTGTCAAAACCGGCCGCTTTCAGTTGGCTGATGATATGTTCCACCTGGTCGTTAGTTTGAGCGATGCAAAAAACTGCTTTGTTCATGAGATTCTCCTTCAACCAAATTATGGCGCTTTTATTTCAAGCTCATTATGAACCATACTAACCCCAGGCGTTTTCTGAGCGATGGCTTGCAGCTTGGTTCTTTCCTCTGCGCTGTTGACGGGCCCGCGCAAAGTTACCATACCGTTGCGCGTGATAATCTTCACATTATGGGCATTGGTCGACAACGACTCATCGTCGGTAATGGCTTTGCGGATATCTGCCGTGATCTTGACATCAGCCTCATTCTCAAGCTGATCCTCAGGCGTTAATGTCTTATCGCCCTTATCACGCACATTGCGTTCGGTATTTTCAACAGGACTGCCGGTAGTTCCGGCTTCGGCCAGACCTGTCACCAACGTTAAGCCGGCAGCCAATGTCACGGTCAGTAGTGATAATCGTTTTGACATAACTATTCTCCTTAAAATAAAAACCTCATTAGTTTCAAGGCCCATTCGCTCTCCCAGCCAGCCTTTTCAGCGACAAAACAATTTCCCATCAATAATTTAAGATCAAGCAACAATTGTCGTGAGCCTATCAACTTAAGATGCCCAGTTTCCGCCACTCCTGAAAGCAAGGTCGGGCTACAGCATGAAGAAAAAAACGTTGGCGATACCTGCAAACTTGTCTTGATCCGTGGGTGTGATGGCGCTGCGCTTCCGCGCAACGCCATCGCTGTGACATAACCTGACGCGTTGTCGATGGGGCTTCAAATACATGTCTTTCTCAAAAGGAACCGGACAAATTAGTCTGCCTTGCGGCAACGCGTAAGAATCATGTACATTTTTTAATCGCTAGGGTTTCTTTGCCTCCCCTTCCTTTCTTAAAGTGGCTGTTTAAAACACCCACACTCGATTTAGCGATGGCCCATCAGGCGGCTTAATATAAACCCGCTGCCCAATGCTATGCCTAACGATGTCACCGGATTCTCGCGCACATACTCGCGCGCATGTTCCATCAGCCGTTCTTGCGCATCCATCACTTGATCGCTTTTCTCACCGATGACTTCCGCAGCTCTATGACTGACTTCTGCGGCTCTATCTACGGCTTCATGCGCCCCGGCTTTAACACGTTCAACCGTTTCGCCAGCGCGCTCAACAGCTTCGCCTGTACTTTGTCTTGTCGTTTCCATAGTGGTCTCCTCTATCGAAGAAAGATTAAGATCATAAAGATCTCGAAAAAAGTGCCCCTATATGACACATGCTGTTTGCTCCGATTCTGAACGCTGAAGCTCAGCGGCCAAAACCCTTGGAGTAAAAGTTAGTTAAAGATCAGATAAATGATGACCAGTACAAACACTGGCACACCCAATAACCATGCAAGCACATACTTACCCATAATTATGTCTCCTCTGAACCGTTTCAGGCTTGCCGACACTGCACCGTTATCGTACCCGCTGACAAAATGGTCGGCTGAAATGGTAATTACGAGATGCTGTTATCAATACATTTTCTGCTATTTCATGCAGCTCACTGTGATGTATCTTAGTTGACATGGTAGTAGTAAAGATGCCGTATAGTCGGTTCGATAACGCACATAAAAATCCGTGCTGCATCCTTGCTGCCGGGCTGGCTGTACGCTGCGACCTTATGTCGCAGAAAGAAGTCTAAAAATTGCCGCAGCTGATTCGGTAGATCGCATCCAAATTTATCGTCAAAACCGGCAGTGCGCCCGCCCCGGCACGACGATATCGGCCAGCCCCCCTGAATTAAGGGTTGAAGCACATGGTTTCATGAACTCGCTTCCGCCATTCTTCCTTGCAGCAGATCGGCCAGTTCGTCGGCATGTTCCTCTTCTACAGCCAGGATGCCTTCCAGCATAGTACGCGTGGTCGGATCGCTATCGCCCAGGTACTGGACCATCTCCCGATAACTGTCGATGGCGATGCGTTCAGCCACCAGATCTTCCTTGATCATATCGACCAGCGAATCGCCTTCCACATATTCCGCATGACTGCGCCCGGATAGGCTGTCCGGCGAGAAATCGGGCTCGCCGCCCAACTGTACGATGCGCCGCGCAATCTGATCGGCATGGCCCTGTTCCTCGTTAGCATGTACGAGAAACTCGTCGGCGATGCTCTTGGACTGAATGCCCTGAGCCATAAAATAGTGGCGGCGGTAACGCAGCACGCATACCAATTCCGTGGCCAACGCATCATTAAGGAGCTTGATGACCATCTGCGCATCAGCCGTATAACCTGCCGTCACGGCACCGTCATCGATATGTTGTCGTGCCTGCTTGCGCAAGGTCTGGACATCAGTCAAATAGTGTTTTTCAGTCATGGCGACTCCTCCAACCGGTGCTGGACCGTGTGTCTACCCAAAAAATACACAAGCCTCTACGCTGGTAGAGGCTTGCAGCGCGTCAAGCCTATCTATAGCCTGCCTCTTTAAGCCGCATATCATTTTTTACCGATCTGACGCCATTGACTCGTTGAGCAACCTCAACCGCTCGGGTGATATCGTCCCGAGATTCCACAAAACCGCTTAACTGCACATTGCCTTGATTGGTTTCAACGTTGATATCAGCGGATTCCAGGCCGGGCTCATTAAATATGGCTGCTTTTACCTTGGTGGTGATCGTGCTGTCATCAACATACTGACCGGTGGTTTTGCTTTTCCCGGCCATTGTATCCGAGGTTGTATCAGTGGTTGCGCAACCGGTTATCGATGCCAATATCAGAGCTAGAACAAATGCTGGGCTATATTTGATTGGTTTCATAACTAACTCTCCAGATGAATAATTAAATGATGACGGTCGATCATGATTTATACCCGGATATTAGATGGCACAAGCCCTTGGAGTGAAGCAACAACGCTTCATCAGATAAAGGCGATGCGTCAATTGAGCCAGTCTGTTAAAGATTCAGTTATTCAGCAGAAAACCGGCTCTGTCAAAGGCTGGCCTTAATGCATGACCCAAAATAATTTTAGATTTGAAATCTGCAGCTGTCGGTTCGCTGTCTAACATAAAAGCGCATTGCATGATTTATTTTGCTTTAGCAGACGAGCTGGAGGCGGACTTTTTCTTTGTAGATTTTTTTTGTTTCTTGGTAGATTTTGTCTGCGCTTCGCCCGTCTGTTTCGTCTCGGCCTTATTGGATGAGTTCTTTTTGACTGGCTCTGTAGCCTCAATCTTAACCTTACTTACGCCTTCCTCTCTCATATCAAGTTTCTTGGCGGCTTCTTTGGACAAATCAATGACGCGATCTTTGACATAGGGTCCCCGGTCAGTGATCTCGACCTCGACCTTTTTCTTGTTTTCGAGATTCGTTACTTCAACTTCTGTCCCCAACGGCAGACGGGGATGGGCGGCCGTCATGTCTTTTTGATCAAAAACCTTGCCGCTGGCAGTCTTACGACCATGAAATCCGGGGCCGTACCAGGAAGCCTCGCCGACCTCCTTGTAAGTCGATTGGGACGCTGGCTGACTTTTTTTGTCTTGTCCCTCCGCCTCTTCCTTGGCGCAGCCGTACCACATCAAACTAATGATCAGGACGATATATAAACTGCCATAAAAACTTTCTCGGCCGTGGGCGATTATTATCATGACATTCACGGATCGTTATTTAGTCTCCAACTCTAAAAAATGACTGAAATTCGATAGAAGATCTGTTCGGTATCGAACAGATAACTGCTTATTGAACCTTGGCCTTTTGTCATGTTCTACACGCTTGAGTGCGTTTTTACTTTAGAGCGAGCGTATTGAATTACTCTTTGACCTCTTGTATTTACATTAAAAAATCCTTAATAAACATAACATTAAGTATTCATGCTTATTGTCCTCGGCTTTTAGCCAAAGGACAATTCGTCGCAATTTAAACCAGCCAAAGTTTAATTATGTCTATACATAACCCTCGACAAAATTACCTTATAAGTGCGCTGCCTCCACTCATTTTCGAGCGTTTGGCGCCGCATCTGGAACTGGTCCCGATGCCCCTCGGCGAAGCGCTTTATGAGTCGGGCGATCCATTGTGTCATGTCTATTTCCCTACGACTTGCATCGTATCCTTGCTTTATGTGCTGGAAAATGGCGCATCGGCTGAAATTGCCGTAGTCGGCAATGAAGGCATGGTAGGGGTCGCCTTGTTCATGGGCGGCGGAACCATGCCGAATCGGGCGGTCGTGCAAAGCGCGGGACACGCCTATCGCTTGAAAGGCACCATCCTCAGACAGGAATTCAATCGTTCCGGCGGACGCCGCTATGGCATGTTGCATCAACTGCTGCTGCATTACACGCAGGCGCTGATGACGCAGACATCGCAGACGGCCGTCTGCAATCGGCATCACTCGGTGGACCAGCAATTATGCCGCTGGTTGTTGCTGAGCCTGGATCGATTGCCTTCGAATGAACTGACCATGACCCAGGAATTGATCGCCAATATGCTCGGCGTGCGGCGCGAAGGCGTTACGGAAGCGGCCGGCAAACTACAGCATGCCGGCCTGATCCAGTATAGCCGTGGCCATATCACGATACTGGACAGACCGGGACTGGAAGAGCGGGTCTGCGAATGTTACAAGGTGGTCAAACAGGAGTTTGATCGCTTGCTGCCTTCCGATCACAGCCAGATTCACGCCCAGTTTCGCTCGTTAAGATATGCTCACTAGACCAGATAAAGAGACTGTGAAAGCTCCCCATAAATAACCCTGGCCACTTCTACGCCCTAATATGTACCCTGTCTTCACAGTCTCGCTTTACTGATACCGATTTAAACGGTGAGACCAGATATAGTCAGCCGATTGATAATACGCCATTTCTTCCTCAACCAATGGAATCTCTGAATTGATGTCGATGGGCTGATGCGCGCCCAAAGGATCGGCTATCACATCAATCTTCTGCTGTGGCGACAGATATACCAACTTATTGTCTTTAAACAGGCCCAGTTTCTGGTAATTGCTGATCAGCGCCCTGCCCTCGTCCTTACGTGTACGCATAAGATCGCGTCCGTAAAACTGGCTTTCATAGCTGAAGTTTAAAAGCCCCAAAATGGTCGGGGCGACATCGATCTGACTGGACAAAATATCATTGCGCTGGACCGGTACATGCTTGGGCGCATAGATAAACAACGGAATATGGTACCTGTCCACGGGCAGATCCACCTTGCGCGCGCTGCCGGCACAGTGATCCGCAACCACGACGAAAAGGGTATCGTCAAACCAGGGTTTGGTCCTGGCCAGAGCGATAAATTCCTGCAGTGCATAATCGGTATACTTGACTCCGCCGGTGCGTCCTGTGCCCGACGGGATATCGATCTTGCCTTGAGGATAGGTATAAGGCCGGTGGTTGCTCGTGGTCATGATCTGGAAGAAAAACGGCCTGCGGTTTTGATGATCCAGATCGGCTTCCTTGATCGTGCGCTTGAAAATAATGTCATCCGATACCCCCCAGGCATTGGAAAATGTCACTTCCTCGGCAGTGAAATCGGTCTGGTCGACGACGCGGTAACCGTTGCCGGCGTAAAATGCGTTCATGTTGTCGAAGTATCCTCGGCCGCCATATAAGAATGCCGTATCGTAACCGCGCAACTGAAAAACATGTCCCAGATTGAACAAGTTGCCATTATCCGGCCGCTTGACGATCGATTGCCCCGGTGTTGGCGGAATCGACAGGGTTAATGCTTCAAGCCCGCGGATCGTGCGCGTGCCGGTTGCATAAAAGTTGGTAAACAAGAGCCCTTGTTTAAACCATTCATCCATGAACGGTGTAATGTGCTCGGTATTGCCGAAAGCGGTTAAAAACTCGGCGCTCAGGCTCTCGACAGTAATCAAGATCACATTCAGCTGTTTTTCTTCGCCGGATTGCCTGATCATTCGCTTGATGTCATACAGCCTCTCGCTAACATCCGGCAAAGGCTCTGCGGCCAGTGCTGTCCTGATCGTACCGGATAAACGTTTGTCATCACCCAATTTATAGAAATGACGATAGTCGAGTTCATTGTTGCGAAACGCTGCGAAAAACTGGTAAGGGCCATTGGCGGCCAGTTCATTCAGGTAAGTATTGGAGGAAAACTGATGCGCTGACTGTCCGACGGCTACATAGCTGACAAGCGGCAGACTCAGTAAGGAAGCCGTGATTTTTAGCCGCAAAGCAAAAGGCTCGCTGGCGTTAAAGCTCTTCGACAGCAATTTTCCCGTTACCAGAAAACAGGCAATCGTCGCGAGTAAAAGCCCCGACAGAATCCAGCCCAGCGGATATGATTCAATAATGTTGTGCACCACCTCATGAGTGTATATCAGATAGTCGACGGCAATAAAATTGAATCTGACCCCGAATTCGTCCCAGAACGTCCATTCGGAAGCCTCGACAAAAAACAGTGCGTATAAACTGATAAAAAAACCGGCAAAGACAATGATCCTGTTGATTTTGCTTTGATAGGCTGCGTTCGGCAGAACCAGCAGATACAGTGAAAACGGAATTAGCAGATAACTGAAAAAGGCCAGATCATTGACAAAACCCAATAGAAAAGCCAGGGCTATTGAATAAAACGAAACATCCAGGTCAGCCAATTGCTTGATCAGCAATGCAGCTCTGACCCCTGCAAAACTGGCCAGGCTAATCAATAAAAACAGCAGGATAGTGGTGAATCGTGATTTCTCAAACAATTTTGTTGCTACGTCCATTGCAACTGCCTCCTGAAAAACAGCATGAATAATACCAATGAAGAAAACCAGCACACAGCCAGCGCAAATACGTCATGGCTTAAAAAATGCGCGCCGCGCACTTGCTGAGCAGCGCCGTAAAGAGTGCCCAAAGTCAAACCGAAATACAGTCCGTAAAACTTATAGTCCGGCTTCACCATAAGCAGATAAAAATAAAGGCTGAGGAAAGTGAACCCTGAACCGGCATGTGCGGCAGGAAAACAATGCCCTGCTTTCAGTTGGCCGCCTGCGTAATCGAATAAACGTATATAGGGTTTATCGCCGCCAAACAGCGCGAGACTCCAGGGACAATCGACGTGCGTATAGCTTTTCAGCAGTATGATAATCAAAGGTCCGCTGATGCCCGAAGCCAATAAAAAAAGCAGATGCCGGCGATGAGGATAAAGGATTGAATCTGGCCTGAATGAAATGAGCCAGCACAGCATTATGGCCGTTGCCAATAGATAAGTTAAATTGCGGCCGCCGATATGCAGAACGTCTTCAGTGAGCCAGTTTTCCTTGTACGGCCACTGGTGGAGGCTGGCGTTATAAAAATGTCCGGTAATCCATAAGTCCACACGGAAGAATTCCAGAGCTGCAAACACAACTGCGAACAATAGAAACGGAATGATAAAGTGGACCACGAAAAACTTATCAAAATCCAGCCTGATCGAATCGTTCAAAGCTTATTCCCTTCATTAATAAAGAGAACAGTGTAAAAAAATCCTGGTTAACTCATGGTTAATATAACGTTAATTTTTCATTAAGTTCATTTCATTAAAAAAATTATGGGATTTTTTGATAAACCACTTTTTTTTTATGGTTATTGTGTTATAGTTACCGCGCTGTTGTACTTCACAGCATTTTTAAATATTCATATATTTTTAAATATTCATATATTCTTAAGGTAAATGAGATGATTGAGCAACAAGAAAAAGATAATTTCTGGCTGTATGTAGGTGCTGGCGTGATTGCTTTTGGCGCTGTGGTCTTTATGATTAAAGGTGGTGAGCACGGAAAATACGAAACAGCAAAAAAATTAATCGCTGAAGATGCCCATAACTCAGCTTACGCCATAGGTCATGACGTAAGCAAAAAAATGAACCAAGACGTACAATAATAATTAGAGGAGGTTCGCTTTTTTCGGTAAGCCTGTGAACAATTACCGATAAAACGACAGAGCTTTTCACACCGGTTCCCAGACGACCTATCTGGGAACCGAATTTTTTCAGGAAATTGAGGACGAATCAAACAGCCATTGCACTTGCGTGCCTTTGCCTTTAACACTGTCAACCTTCAACTGCCAACCGTAATACTCACAGATCCGTTTGGAAATGGCCAAACCCAGTCCACTACCCTGACTGGACGTTCCCCGATAACCCCGTTCAAATATCCGGTCAATCTCATCCTTATCGATACCCTGCCCGGTATCAGTCACTGCAAACGCATGCTCATCAAGAAATATCGTTACTGAGCCTTGGCTGGTATAAATAAACGCATTCCTTATCAAATTGCCCATCAACATTGAAATAATAGGCGGCGAGGCATTGATGTCGGATGGCCCGTTAACTTGCTTGATGATCTTCACCTGTTTATTCAACAAGCCCCTATGGTCCTCTATCAGCTGATCAATTATCGTTGTCAGTTCGATTTTATCGGTTGTCTCGTTCGTCGATACCGGACTGCGGGCCAAACCTAACAAAGTGGCCAGGCGTTCCTTCATTTCAATGGCCGAACGTTGAATACGCTCTATACGCGGCCTGATTTCGTCAGGCAGGTCGTTCCGCAGCAGCAGTCCCTCGCTGGCGGCCATAATGATGGCCAAAGGAGTTCTTAACTCATGACTGGCATTGGCGGTAAATTCTCTTTCGCGCTGGATCAATGCCTGCAGGCGCTCTTTATAGGCATCGAATTCCAGAGCCAGCATGCCGACCTCATCATTGGTATAGTCCTTCGACAGGTACTCGGTGGAGTTTTCCGGGTTTAGCGTTTTGATGCGCCTGGCCAGCGTCGCTATCGGTTCGATCACTTTCTTGGAAAGCCAGAGCCCGTACCAGGTAGCCAGCCAGAGAATAATAATGACAGCAGCGATCAGATAGGTTGTGAGATTGTATTCAAGGATTTCAAAACCGGTATCATCGTAGACTATATAATAGTGGTTTTTGCCATGCCTCTTAATGACAACGTCATAACTGTGCTGATTATGCTCAACATCATGAATACCCTCGGAATAGGTCGACAGGAAGCTGATTTCATTCGGCACTTTGCCATCTTCCACTTTATAGACGGTCCAGTTTTTGGACTGCTGCATCGATAAAGCCGGGCTGCGGTCCGTCACCTGTATGAAATGATCGAGCTCCTCAGCCAGGTAAGCCCCCATCACCTGTTTTTCCAGAGAGTCAAAGGCCAGTATCAGGAATGTGATCATAAACAGGCTCAACAGAAAGCCCAACAAGGGATAGGACAGAAATATCCGGAATCTGATTTTATGATGGTATGGCATCGCTTGGCTTTAACTGGTAACCCACGCCGCGAATGGTATGCAGCAACGGTGTACTAAATGATTTATCGATGGCATGGCGCAAATGATGGATGTGTACGCGCAGCGCCTCGCCATCGGGAGGCGCATCCCCCCATATGCTGTATTCAAGATGTTGCCTGGACACGACCCGCGGCGATTGCCTCATCAGTACTTCCAGAATCTGGAATTCAATCGCGGTCAGCTCGATCAGCTTAGCGCCCCGCCTCACCTCGCGCGTTTCGGGTATCAGCACCAAATCGCCCACAGTCAATGTCGTCTGTTGATGCAGGCCGGCAGTGCGGCGCGTCAATGCTTTCAGCCTGTACCTTAATTCTTTCAAGGAAAAAGGTTTAACCAGATAATCATCCGCTCCCCGCTCAAAGCCTCTTAACCTGTCATCCAAGGTATCGCGCGCCGTCAGCATCAATATCGGCACCCAGTTGCCGGCATCCTGCCGCAGACGCCGGCACAGTTCAAGCCCGTCCATGCCGGGCAGCGTCAAGTCCAGAATAATGGCGTCATACTCATTGACCACCGCCAGATGCAAGCCGGTAATTCCGTCAGCGGCAGTATCGATCGTATCGCCCTGCAGCTCAAGAAAATCGGCCAATTCGCTGCATAGATCCTGATTGTCTTCAATAATAAGCAAGCGCATGTAATGAAAAGGCCGATAGGACAGCCAGTGCCTTTATTATTCTTCGCGTTCTTTCTTGATAATATTGCCCTTGTTATCAACCGTAACGTTCCAGGTCCTATTGTCCGAGACTATGGATAAATCATACTCCTCGCCCGGACCATTAGGATTGACGATTAATATAGCCTCTTTAATTTCATATTTTGAAAAAGTCGATTTCAGATTGTCCTTAACAGTATCAGGCATCAGATTTGAGGCATCGATTTTTTCGCCATTGACATAAAAATGCCCGTCTTTTCTATACAGTTCAATTTGCTCGTTTTCGCCATCGTTGAAATGGACTTCGTACACGGCCTGACCAAAATGTGTTTTTTGTTCAGCTTTGATATCCGCAGCATTCGGATGTTTTTTTTGAATCTGAACCATTATTTGTTCGGGAAGCGCTTCCTCAGCCGCAATCGCCACTGAAGGACCGGCAGCAAAGGCAGACGCAGCCAGCGCAAAGAAACTGAGGTTTAAAAGATATTTACGCATTTATATAACCTATAATTAAAAATATGACCTTATATATAGTGTCGTTGTTGGCAGGCCTTTATTTTTAGACACTCTTAGTAAAAAGTGGACACTACAATTTTAAAGAAAATAACAAAAGGCTAATACAAGAAGCCAGCTCTATTTTGAATAGCATGGCCCGCGTATATTACCCGTCTGAGCCTAACTTTCCAACCTTTCAAACATTGGCTAAAACCAGAGATGATATACCGATAGATATTTCTGACCATGAACTTAGACCATGAACTTATGTTTAGGAAGTACCGAGAATTTTTGATACACTTCCTGTCCGCAAAGACTTACAAACCAAGAAAAACTGCATTTTGGCCATAATGCAATACATCTGTTTGTTGTTGCGTTTTCATTGATCGCTATCAATAGGGTCGTAGTTAGTGAAAAACTATAAAAAACAGATGGTGACGGACAAGAGCCTGTTCCGTCTACCGTCGATAAAAAAGAAATCGCTCTGAATATCATGCTTCGCTTCATGCACTGCATTCAAATCAAAAACGTCATGAAAAGGCTTATTCACCACGAAGAATACGAAGAATAAAATCAAGATTATCAATACTTTAAAGCTTCGTGCTCTTCGTGTCCTTCGTAATTAAATTTCTTAGTATCGAATACTTTCACACTTTTGACAGCCAAAACACGCATGAGAGCATTCAGACCCGACATTAAGATTTTGAGAAAAGCGTGAGGCAAGCAGAGCAATATATTGCCTGTAGTGCCTGTTTATTTATCTGGAAAACAAACTGTATAGAATACTTTTATAGCAGTTCTTCAACCTTCAGTAGCAATCCGTGAAATCTTTCCTTGCCCAAACACTTCCAGGTAAAAACATCCTGAATCAATTACGGGGTTATCACCGGTCTGATTTTGCTCAATTAACCAGTCTGATGCTGGCCTACGCATTGTTGATCTCCATTGCCCTGACCAGCTTGACTATCGACGCGGCAACCATTTCCGTTATCTGGCTCCCCGGCGGCCTAGGATTAGGCGCATTGTTGATCAGTGGCAGGCGATATTGGCCTGCCTTATTGACGGGCTCCTTGCTCGCTCAACTCGCGCTCGGAAATGCCGTGCTGCCATCATTTCTGATTGCGTTGAGCAATACCATCGAACCTCTGCTTGCCGCCTGGATACTTGGGCAAGAATCAGCCTGGAAAAAATGGGCTCCGCATCGATTCAATCCGGCACTGATACATCTGCGTGACTATTGCCAACTGGTGCTGGCCGGAGCGATTGCTGCCGTTGCAGCAGCGCTGGCCGGTGTCGCGGCACTCTGGCAGGCTGGTTTAATCACCGTAAAAATGTTTCCGGACAGTTTGCTGCATTGGTGGATGGGATACACGTTGGGTATTATTCTGGTAACGCCTTTGATACTGATATGGCGACAACCGCCGCTCAACTGGTTTGAACGCCGGCGCATGTTTGAAACCCTGGCCTGTTTCGGCCTGTCTTTTATGGCAGGCCAGATCATCTTTCTTGACTGGTTCATTGATACTTTCGGCAATTTTGCCAACGGCTTCATCATGTTCTTCTTTGTTGCCTGGAGCGCCGGACGCTTTGGCCGTCACGGCGTCTTGCTGGTCATCGGCATGACGACGCTGCAAGCGCTGCTGGGCGCGGTAAACGGCATCGGTTATTTTGCCGCGGACAGTGAACAAACCGGGCTGGTCAATTTATGGCTTTATCTGTTCGTGCTGGCGATAGTCGGCATGACGCAGGCTTTGACCCTTTCCAGGAACCAAGAAAGTGAAGCCGCGCAGCATGCCGGCGAGGAACGCTGGCGATTCGCGCTGGAAGGTGCCGGCGATGGCGCATGGGACTGGAATTTGCAAACGCATGAAATCTTTCTGTCGCCATGCTGCAAGGATATGCTCGGTTTTCCCTTGGATGAACAGAAAATAAGCGATCAGGACTGGAAATCGATCATACATCCTGCCGACTATGAACGTCTGATGTACGATCTGCAAGCCCATCTCGAAGGACGGGCCGCTTCTTTTGTCACTGAACACCGCATCCGATATCCGAATAACAACTGGAAATGGCTGGGTGCGCGTGGCAGGGTAATCCGCTGGGATGCCGCCGGCAATCCGTTACACATGACCGGTCTATACAGAGACATCAGCGAGATCAAGCAGATGCAGTGGTCACTGGTTCATACTTTCCTGGAAGCATCGCAGGAATGCATGCTTCTGGTCGATAATGACGGCACCGTTCTGTTCGCCAATCAGGTTGCCGTGCACACATTCGCTTACCCCTTCTCCGAGCTGATCGGCCTTAATATCGACCTGCTGGTGCCAAAGTTCTCCAGCGCCAGCCGTAGCCGGCGCTGCGCCGAATCCACGCGCAGTCGGCATCCACTGCCAGCGGGCATCCATAAGTGGCTATCCGGCGTCCGCAAAGACGGCGCCGAATTTCCCGTCGAAATCGGCATGAGCGTTATCGAACTCGACAATCGCTTGAACACCATCGCCAGCGTCATCGATATTACCGAGCGCAAGCAATTCGAGCAGAAGCTGAAATTTTCAGCCACAGTCTGCCATGCTATCGGCGAAGCCATTATGGTCGCCGATGCCTCCAATCACATTGTCGCCATCAATCCCGCTTTTACGCAGCTGACCGGCTATACCGAGCAGGAAGCGATCGGCCGGTCTACCAAACTACTCAAGTCCGGCCGGCATGACATCGCCTTCTACCGGGACATGTGGCATAAGCTGGAAAAAACCGGCCGCTGGCAGGGCGAAGTCTGGAACCGGCGTAAAAATGGCGAAGAGTACTTCGAATGGCTGATGATCAACACCATTTACGACAGTGCCGGTGAAGTGCATCAGCGCATCGCCATCTTCTCGGATATCACGAATCAAAAACTGGCCGAGCAAACCATTTGGAAGCAGGCCAATTTCGACTCGCTGACAGGCCTGCCTAACCGCTGCCTGTTCCAGGACCGCCTGGAACAAGGAATCAAGAAAAGCGACCGCACCGGCCTGCCGATGGCACTGATGCTTCTGGATCTCGACCGCTTCAAGGAAGTCAATGATACTTTAGGCCACGATATGGGCGACATCCTGCTCAAGAAGAGCGCCCGACGACTGAGCAGCTGCGTGCGTGGAACCGATACCGTAGCCCGGCTCGGCGGCGACGAATTCACGATTATCCTGAGTGACCTCCACGATCCCGGCAACGTGGAACGCATTGCCCAGGACATCCTGAAAAAGCTGTCTGAACCGTTCCGTTTGAAGCACGAAGTGGCTTATGTCTCGGCCAGCATCGGCATCACCTTCTATCCGAACGACGGCAAAGGCATCGATGCATTGCTCAAGAATGCCGACCAGGCCATGTATGCCTCCAAAAACCAGGGCCGCAATCGCTACAATTATTTCATACCGGTCATGCAGGAGGCCGCGCAAAACCGCATGCGCCTGGCCAACGATTTGCGCGGCGCGCTCGATGCCGGCCAGTTCAGCCTGATTTATCAGCCCATTATCGAACTGGCGACCGGCGTTATCCATAAGGCCGAAGCGCTGATTCGCTGGCAGCA
>NZ_JADMKV010000027.1 GCF_015476545.1 Methylobacter sp. BlB1
CGTTGCGATCGAAGAGAAAAAGCTTGCAAAACGGAGGAGTCCATATATGTGCTGAGCGAAAAGCGAAGCGGATCGGCCGCGATCGATACCCAAAGGGCACGAGTGCGCTTCACGCTATTCACGGCATCCTACGCGCTGGCATGCCCCTCTTGAGCAGGCCATGAAGGCTAAACTGTTTTCATCGTTCCCACACGCCAGTATGGCAACGGCCAATGCTGATAACGCCTTACGGCTGGCCGACTACCGTGGTCCACGCGATGGCTAAAAGCTACCAACCACCCTATACCATTACGCCTTCCATCATTCGCCTGATCTCCGACATCAGCGAACAGCTCGGGCGATTATCAGTGTTGGAGGGTGAAAAAAACCTCCGTCTTCGCCGTATAAACCGCATTCGCACCATTCAAGGCTCACTTGCCATTGAGGGCAACACCTTGAGCGAAGACCAGATCACCGCCATTTTGGAAGGCAAGCGGGTTATCGCTCCACCCAAGGAAATTCAGAAAGCCCGCAATGCCATTAAAGCCTACGAACAATTTGAAAGCTGGCAACCGGCCAACGAAAAACAGTTATTGCAGGCACATCAGGTGTTAATGGCTGGTTTGATTGACGATGCTGGCCGCTATCGCAAGGGCAACGTCGGCGTGATGAATGGCGAAGCGGTGGTGCACATGGCACCGCCTGCCAGTCGCGTTAAAAAGCTCATGGGCGATTTGTTTAGCTGGCTGGCCGCCAGTGATCAACACCCGTTAATCACCCGTTCGGTATTCCACTACGAATTCGAGTTCATTCACCCGTTCGCCGATGGCAACGGGCGTATGGGGCGCTTATGGCAAATACTGATCCTGAGCCAGTGGAAGCCGTTGCTCGCTCAGCTACCCGTTGAAAGCATGGTGCACGCGCATCAAAGCGAGTATTACCAGGCGATCAACCTGAGCACGCAAAAGACCGATTCCGCGCCTTTTGTCGAGTTTATGCTGGGCGTGATTTTAGAAACCGTTCAAAGCACTGCCGGAAACAACACCCAGCAAGTCGGCCAGCAAGTTACCCCGCAAGTCGAGGCATTGATAAAAGCGCTTTTTAGAGTTGATAAGCCGCTGACTCGAAACGAATTGCAAACCGATCTAACACTAAAAGACAGGGAATCATTCCGCGAGTGCTACCTGAAACCGGTATTGGATATGGGGCTGATCGAAATGACCATTCCCGACAAACCCAACAGTCGATTGCAGCAATATCGCCTCACGGAGCAAGGCCGAAAATTGGCGGGAACGTTCACATAGTCGACTGTGCCTATCGAAAATTAGCGTAATAGAAGCACATAAGATGCAAGGTGAAATCAACTTTCACCTTGCGTTTTTCATCAATTAAAACGGTACAGGCCGGGTTAAAACACTGTGTTTTGCAGCAGGTGGTCAGGGAGCCGCAGAAGAGTGCGGGACTGTGATAGTCACTGAATCAGTAGCGGCATTTCCTGCTGCATCGGTACACTGAACATTGGCTGTATATACCCGACCGCTGCCTTGGCCGGAACGTTCAGCCCGCAGTAGCATTTCAAGATTGCCATTGATCTTCCAGTCAGCATCGGTGTTGCCATCGCCAAGACCATTGACTGTCTCGTTACTGCTGACAGAAACAATTTTGCACACTGGAGGCTGTACGCTGCACCAGTCCGTCGTGTTTGCCTTTATTGTTACTGCAACCATTTTATGGTTAACCGGCCATAAAACATCGGGCGCGGCTTCCAGACCATTGATCGTAGGCGGCTCATTGTCTGCCGCTTTGATTGCAGCCAGATCCTGCTCGTCCACCAATCCATCACTATTCATATCCACTGCCGGATTGAATGCGGCATCGCCCACTCTGCTTCCGAGTGAGATTTTGACCAATGCAAAATCGTCGCAATTCACTACGCCATCGCGATTGGTATCGCCAGGGAGAATTGGATTAACCACATTGCTTTTAACCACGGCATAATTGATTGCCTTGGGATTGTCTGCCTGGATCACGGTGAACGTCAGTGTATCCGGAGTACCGATCGGCGTCGATAATGGCGGATGCATGACCACTTTGACATTGGCGCTGCCGTTTGCCGGGATACTTACCGAGCCTGACGTCAGACTCACCTGATAGTTTTTATCATCCAGTGCTGAAAAGTTAAATTTTGCATCATTCCCATAATTCTTTATCTGAAAAATATAAGAAGTATCCTGATCTCGGCTCATATTTACTGCTACGGGCGGAAAAATGGCAAACGACTGCGGTGAGAATTGGGATGCGCGCACACGTTGGAAAGGTTGCCCACTCGCATCATTGCCCACGGCATAGACTACAAATTCTTGTGTAGGAATGGTCAATTTTCCCAGCAGTTCGCCAACATCAGCATCAGGCGAGTCCAGGTTGAAAGACTGTATGACTTGCCCGTTCCGCGTCCGAAGTTCGAAAGAGACGGATTGCGGCTTACCTGACATACGTGCGATTGCCTCTTGGGTTTTGCCTACAATAGGGAAGCCGGAAATGGGGAAATATCCCTCATGTCCCGGGCGTCCTCCCGGCTCGACAAACCGGAAGGCATTGAACAGCAGATTGCTGTCGCCATTGACCAGAGCCGAATAATCTCCGCTGCCTTGGATAGAAATGCGCCAATCGCCAGGTTGGGGCGCATCGATTGAGTACACTTTTGCAGATCCTGCTGCCGTCGGGATAGTCGGTTGCATTACGCCAGTATCATTAGCAGAGACGATACTGCCGTCCGGGCGGATAACAGAAATACTGGAAACGCCGGTACTGGTTACTGAAACAGTGATTCGGCTGGTTTGAAGGTCTACAGGGAAGTGGTGATCGACTACAGTAGTGCCCAATGGTCCGGCAACGGCCAAAATATCAGCAGCATTACTGCGCGCCAGGAGATTCGCTAGTTGCGAAAAGCCTGCGGTTTTGCCTGGTTGCAGGATAAATGTTTGCCCTCCAGAACTATTGGAGATATCGAAGTATGCCGGATCATAAGGAGAGCAGTGTCCATAAAGGCCATTAAAAACTTTGACATCCTTCTGTTGCGCAACCGTTTTCACTTGCCCTTCCAAATAAGCATCTTTGGCGCTCGCATCTGTGTACATGAAGAGTTCTCCTCCGGTTTCTGAGGCCGACAATGCATCATATTCGCCTTTCATCGACAGCTCTGGACAATCACCGCCTCCCCATGGAGACAGACTATCCACTGCATTCAGGAAGCGGTCGGCATCGTTTGTAGAGGTCAAAGGTCCCGTAGAAGGATCGTTAAACGGCGACAGGATATAGCGTGTCGGTTCATCCGGCGTACCATACCGCGAATTCAAAATATTACGAATGTCTGTTTGTACACCATTGATTACTGAACCCATGCTGCCCGTTGTATCTACAGCAAATGCCAATGAAGGGCCAATTCCAAGCAGACTTTTGAACTCATGCTCACTGACTTGCTCCTTGATCGCACGCAGCGCTTCGACGGTGGCATCTTGCGCCACAAGGGTCGCAGCCGGGTTATCATCGGCATGAGGAGACACACCAACGGGAACTGGCCCGGCCATTACAAAACAGGTGCTTGAGTCCTTGTTGATACCGCCATAGCCGCCGGTATGGTCAAAGGAACCGCCGTGGGCACATTTTCTACCAGCCTGATATAAATGTGTCCTGTCCTGGTTAGAGAAATAGCCGCTGGTCAGGTATGAAGACGTCAAATTGTCCGTAAAGCAAAGATCCAGCGCAGGGGCGTCGGTGCATGTCTGTGCATCCTGTGGCGCAACATTAGCGATAGAGCCTTTTCCAAGGTCCGGATTGGGCGATGAATTTCCTAGTTCTATCCAGGTACTGTGTGAATAAAAATCCTGCAAGGTATGAAAAGCTTCACCAAGCATTTTTCGGGCAGAATCCGCATCTTCGTTTTTGAGTGAATCGACGGTTTCCTGGTATAAGTCTTTGATCAGGTCGCTACAGGCCTGTAAATTTTCCGCATCGCAATGCCGTGCGCTTGTCGAGGGATAATTATTATCCACCGAGGCGTTGGCGTCTGCGATCTGTTCTCGTGCATAATTCATGGTTTTGGTGAGTGGCGTGGCATCGGCGCCATAACCATATTCGGCATAGAACACGTCGAGCGCATCCCGAGTCATCTGTTTATGGCTTTTTCCACCCGTCGCTGCACCTTTAAGACCGCCGGGAACAAAGGCTCCGACATCCGCCGGAAGTAGTGTTGTTCCCCAGATCGTTATAACAATAGAGAGCCGGCTAAAATATAATGGCTTATGTATCACAAGTATCTCCTTCTTAATGATATTTACTGCGAATGACTGGCGATAAACTACCGCCAATTTGTTGTCGACCTTGCCTTGATTGCATCCAGCTCATCTTTCCATATTGCTCTTTCAGCCTGTGAGATCGATGGATCATGGTAAAGCCGTAATACCGGCGCTTTAGCTTTGTCTTTAAAAAAAGACAGCACCCAGATAGCGGAATTGGTTTCCGCATTCAAAAGCCCTTTTCCTTGCGCTACATCGGCGCGGATAATGTTGATCAGTACCGGAATATCATCGTCGGTGAGCTGCTTGAAAACCTCGATAACATCTTCTTCATCCGGCCATTTATAAGGTTTAGTGAGGGAATGGGTGCCAAACGCCCAGGATAGGTTGTCATGTAGCAGTTCGCGTATTTCAACTTCGCGTTGGGATGTGCCGGCATGATGGGAATTGGCGCTCGCACAACCTTCGCTGATGAATATCGCAGCAGACAGGCAAACAGTTCTTAATAAGCGTAAAAAATTCAAGTCCTTTATCTCCATAGGTCAACTAAAGCTATCGTCCTAAAATGAGGAAACGGAAATAGCGCAAATAAAAGCCCGATATCACGCTATCGTAAAATTCCTTGCTTCTTGATGAGTGGATTTATCTTATTATTCTTGGAAGTGCTGTCTTTTTAAGACAAACATAATTCTTAAGCAAATATTAAGCTTAAAGTTATAGGGATTATGATTTGTGTCAAATTGAATTTATGAAAGTGTGATGGAGTTCATATAAAAAAATCCAGTCGTATGATTAATAATGAGATGATTGAGTGGGATACAGTTGTCATTGCTGGGATAGATTCTGCATGCACTATACTGGTGGCCTATTCTGATTCGGGGCTTTTTCGAGTAGAAGCGTGATTTCTCTTTTAGCGGCTCCTGCTTTGGAGAAGGCAGTGATAGTTTAGAACTGGTATGTATGAGCGACATTGAACATTGATTTGTCAGTAGTGGAATACTTCAAGATAAAAAACAGCAATAAATCACAACACTTTGGCGGGATTCTAAAGGACTGGAACTTACAGAAAAATCTAGCCTCCGAAACATCCAATAGTCCAGTGAAGTCGGCCCAAGCTTGCTAGCCATTTTAACGGGTTTTGCCTCAAAATAGCCTCCTCATAATAATCAATAACAGGGACATTTTCGCTATGAGCCAAGCGACTTTGACAATCCGTAATCCGGCTATCATCCTGGCAGCCTTAACCATTGAGGCAGATGCCTCCAATCTGATTCTCTCAAACGATGCGACATGGCATGCCGGTGAAGAGTATGACCTCACTGATGTGACAGTTCAAATTGCAAACGGGGCCACGCTGACGATTGAAAAGGGAGCAAGATTAAAAACGGGCGCTTCGAGGTGTTCGGCGCGCTTAATGCGGTAGGCGCACCTGATGCGTTAGTTTATTTTCGGGATGTATCTATTGCCATGGCGAACAATGATCCTCTCGCCATCAATGAAGGGCGGATCAATATCGCCTATGCGAATATCATCGGTGCATCTTCTTATCTCAGTGGGGCAGGCTATGGTTCCGTTACCCTAACCGATTCAATAGTCAGTTACACCAACTACATGCCCTGTCTGGGCCTCGGTTATCCCATAGCGGATGCTCATATTGAAAGAAATATCTTCTATCTGTCCGGAGGTATCTCTACCGCTACAAATAATAATGTCTCGGTCTATATCAAAAAAACGCTTTTGCCGAGCAGATGACTCCTGCGGTTGAGAATAGGGATAGCAGCAGCGGTGCAACGGTTGCAGAAAACAACAGCTTTCTCAGTACGGATCGCATGGCCCTCGTTTTAAAAAATGGCTATGGCAGCGATTCCAATTCCGCAGCGATTTCCGCCGCTTCGTTTATCAGTACCTCTCATATTAACGCGCCATCGCCGGATGCTCCGAGACTTTTTGCCGGAACTGACGGCAGTGGGGGTGTTGATCTGCTTGACGATGTGGAGCGGCTGCATTTTTCCGACAAATCAATCGCCTTATTGTTTTTACTCGCGCTTTTCGGCGGCAGCGTGTTTAGGCGCAGGTTTTTCGATGGCAGCGTGTTTAGGCTCGTGCTTTTCGGCGGCAGCGCGTTTGGGCTCAGGTTTTTTGGCTGCAGCATGTTTAGGCTCAGGCTTTTTTGCTGCAGCGTGTTTAGGTTCGTGCTTTTCGGTGGCAACAGGCTCTTGCTTTTGCGTTTTGAAATCCTTATGCGCCACCTTTGCTCCCTCATGAAAACCTTTGATGACCGAACCATTGGCGGGCAGCATTTTTGTGACCATCAAAGAGCTGAACACGGCTCCATAGGATAGTCCGTAACAGACGCCATAGACAGTGTTGTCCAATAGCTTGGATGGCGCCGAGACAATTTTGCTTGCCGCTTGTTTGGCCGCTAAAGCGCCTTTTTTGACTCCAGCCACTACCATGCCGGGTTGATTGTCAGTTTCTGTTGCATCATCGACTGTCGATGTTTCATCGGGTTTGCGAGAGGTTTTTGTAGCCATTGTTATCTCCCGAACATCAAATTAAAAAATATTTACGTGGGGTGTTTCGATAGGCAAACTTATGTTTTATAGACTGTCCGAAACCTCCTGTTAGGATAAAAATAACGCTGGCAAGTTCACAAAAATGTAGTTTTACGAGCAATATTGCTTGGTTTGTCTGAGTTATAAACTGAGGTTACGCATGGGCCGTTTTTTATCCTGTTAGCCGCGCTGGCGGCAGGTCATGAAACCGATCTTCAGTCAACTCGCCGCACCTTGCCGCCTGAATCGTGATGCGTGCGTAGGTGCGAATTCACTTGTGCCCCTTGCGGGTATTCGCACTTAACCATCTTTAAAAAAATAGCAGCGTTTCGGGTCGAATGAATTCGACCCTACAGTTACCGTCGCGCTGGCGTTATTTTTTAAACCCGTCTCAGTTCAACCGATGCGTAACATCAGTAAGGAATTTGAAACCAGAGTGAATGATTCCAAACTAATCAATGAACTTCTGGAATCCGATTTATCTAAAATATAAATTGATAATCCAGCGATAAGCGATCTTTGGCAATCCGTGCATCGGTTGCGGCAGTTGCAGTTTATTAAAAACTACTGAAATTTATGAGAAATTGACTACTCATTGAAGCAATGAAAGACGCGGCGCAAGACCTGATCACCGTAATCCACAACAAGGTTCCGAACAGGATTCGCATCCGGGTGCCGTCGATCAAACATAAGCAGACCTACGCCAACTTACTCAAGCATGACCTGCTCAGTGATGAAAAGGCAAAGGGCATTTATCATGCAGAGCCCAATATTGTGACGGGAACCCTGCTCGTTAAATATCACCCGGCTTACCATAGCGAGGAGGAAGTGGTTCAACTGGTCATGAGAGCCGTCAGTAAACTGCGCAAGGGAAAGATCGAGATTACTGAGAAACACAAGAACCCTAAGTTGGGCAAAATGGCCCCAGGCGCCTTTTTTACCCGGGAGCTCCTGGTCAATATCGCCGGAAATGTCATCGCAGGCGTCTTGGTGGCCGTTATGGCCACACGTTGAAAATAAGCAGACGGCGCAACATGCCCCGTCCGGCCCGAGCCGGCTAGACGTGCGACCGTGAAATCGAATTCTGAAATTTAATTCAATGGCTTCGATAACAGATACCGGTTCATACGAACATAAACCGCGCTATTGTGTATTGGTCATCCATAACAGCGTAGCCGGCAGGACGCGTTTTCATGTGCCCGGCTTATATCGCAACGAGTCTTTGCGCGCCAGCTTGGAATCGAAATTAACCGCCTTGGCCGAATTGAAGTTCGTCCGCGCCAATACCCTGACCGGTAATTTGTTAATCCAATATGCGGTTTCCCGAGATGATGAGGCTATGCCCGCCAGCATAGCGGGCGTGCTGGAAGCGGTAACCGGCTGTTCGATTATCCACGAGCATGTTCACAGGCCTTCGCCCAAACCCAGGGCGTTCAAAACCAAAGAAAAAAAACGCGCGCCTGCGGCGACGAGATACCGGAAGCCGCCTTACCATTTGTGGCACACGCTTGCCGGTTCCCGAATCATCAAGCTCGTCGAGGGCGAAGAGGAGGGATTGACCAACGAAAGCGCTCATCAACGGCTGGCTGAATACGGCCCTAATGTTTTATCCGAACATCGCGGACGTTCTTCTCTACAGATCTTTCTACAACAGTTTGTGTCCGCTCCCGTGGCCCTGCTCGGATTATCGGCAGGCATTTCATTGGCTACCGGAGGCGTGGCCGATGCGTTTGTCATTGCAGGCGTTGTGCTGATCAATTCGGTTATCGGCTATGCAACCGAGAAATCGGCTGAAAAAACCATTAATGCTCTGGGCCAGTCGGCGCCCGGAATCGCAGCCGTTATTCGAGACGGCAAAAAAACGGATATTGCCTTAACGGATGTAGTAATCGGCGATATTCTGGTGCTTGCGCCGGGAACTTATATTCCCGCTGATGCTCGCTTGTTAAAAAGCAGTCGGTTGAGTATAGATGAATCGCTTTTGACCGGGGAAAGCCTTCCCGCCAGCAAAAGGCATGCTTTCCTGGGAAAAGCTCAAACAGCCTTGGCAGACAGGCACAATATGATTTATAGGGGCACAACGGTAATAGGCGGTGACGGCCGCGCCATTGTCGTGGCTACCGGCCGCCATACCGAAATCGGCAAGATTCAAAGCATGGTGGGTGAAACGGTCACGCCCGAAACGCCGATGCAAAAGCAGATCAATGAGATGGGCCTGCAATTGGCCTTGTTCAGCTCAGGGATCTGCGCGCTGGTATTCTTTGTGGGATTGCTGCGCGGCAGGCCTTTGCCGGAAATGCTCATGTCGGCTATTTCGCTGGCCGTAGCGGCAGTCCCGGAAGGCTTGCCGGCTGTGGCGACTACTACGCTGGCGCTTGGCATCAAAGACATGCAGCGGAACAAGGTACTGATCCGTCAATTGCCGGCCGTTGAAAATCTGGGATCGGTTCAGGTCATTTGCCTTGATAAAACCGGCACGTTGACGTTGAACCAGATGAGCGTCGTTGCGCTAAAGACCGTGCAATCGGCTATTAGTGTAAAAGAAGGCCGTTTTTTCGACGGCGAGGCTGATATCGATCTTTATCAGGCTGACGGGGCATTGCAGCGCATGATGGAAGTGCTGGTGCTTTGCAATGAATCGACAATTGCCAAGGAAGGCAGCCAAGATTTGCAGGGATCGCCTACCGAGAACGCATTGCTTCAGGCGGCTATCGATGCGGGTGAAGATGTCGCTGCATTAAGAGCGCGCCGGCCTTTGGCAAAGGTGGACTACCGCGCCGAAGCCCGTCCCTACATGACGACGGTGCACCAGCTCGAGGACGGGCGGTTTTTCACAGCTGTCAAAGGAAGTCCGGCGGCGGTCCTGGAACTTTGCCGGCAATGCAGCAATAACGGCCATTTAAAGGCTTTGTCGGAAGACGACCGGCAATCGATTTTGATCT
This sequence comes from Methylobacter sp. BlB1, assembly GCF_015476545.1. Classification (GTDB taxonomy): domain Bacteria; phylum Pseudomonadota; class Gammaproteobacteria; order Methylococcales; family Methylomonadaceae; genus Methylobacter. Next base: position 9,772 of record NZ_JADMKV010000027.1, read on the forward strand.
GGAACGAAAGGCTTGGCGCCGATGCGTTGCGTGTGTTGGGCGTGGCTTATTGCATGACCGGGGATGCAGCCGATTATAAACGGCAAGGGCTCATTTGGCTGGGACTGGTGGGCATGGAAGATGTGATCCGGCCGGGCATGGAAGCGCTCATGGCCGAGTTCCATGACGCCGGCATTGAGACCGTCATGATTACCGGCGATCAAAGCTCCACCGCTTTTTCAGTAGGGAAAAGGCTGGGCTTGAATGGCAGGTACGGTAAATCGCTGGAAATTATCGATTCCGAGCATTTGGATAAATTGCATCCTTCCGTGCTCGCCGGTTTGATCGATCACACCACCATTTTTTCCCGCGTCAGTCCCGCTCACAAGCTGCGCATTGTTAAAGCCTTGCAGCAAAACGGCAAGGTTGTCGCGATGACCGGCGACGGCATCAATGACGGCCCTGCGCTTAAAGCGGCCGATATCGGCATCACGCTGGGCGAGAAAGGCACTGACTTGGCGCGCTCGGTAGCCGATATGATTCTGCAGGAAGACGATCTGAAAACCATGGTGACGGCGATACGCGAAGGGCGCGCTATCTATGACAATATCCGTAAAAGCCTGCACTTCTTGCTGTCGACCAATCTCAGCGAAATCGAAGTGATGCTGTTCAGCGCCATGATCGGGCGTACCGAGATACTCAATCCGATACAGCTGTTGTGGATCAATCTGATCACCGACATTTTTCCGGCGCTGGCGCTGGCGTTGGAGCCTCCTGAAGAGGATGTCCTGAAGCGGCCGCCGCGCGATCCGCAGGCTGCGATCGTAGACCGCGGCGATTATGCTGAATTGATCCGGGAGTCGGGCATCATCACAGCGGGCGCTCTAGGCGTTTATGGGTATGGTTTGCTGCGTTACGGGCCGGGCCAGAACGCCGGCACCCATGCTTTTATGTCATTGACGCTTGCGCAATTGTTGCATGCCTATCATTGCCGCTCGGGGAGAACCTCTATTTTTCGTTCGGAAAATCGCCCTTCCAACCGCTATCTCGATGCCGCGGTTGGCTTGTCAGGCATGCTGCAGGTTTTGGCGGCGTTCCTGCCGCCTCTGCGCAGGCTGTTAAGGCTGAGTCCGGTGGGCGCAATTGATATAGTGGCCATCCTGGCGGGAGCAGGGTTGCCGCTGATTGCCAATGAAGCGATAAAAGGCATCGGCAAAAATACCTTTCATAAGGATGATAAGCCATGATCACTGACTATGTGTTTACCTCCCAATCTGTCACGGAAGGACATCCCGATAGGCTTTGCGACACCATCAGCGATGCGATCGTCGACGCCTATCTGCGGCAGGACCCGACTGCCCGCATCACGGCGGAATGCGCGATATCGAAAAATGTGTTGTTTCTTGCCGCACGATACGCGAGCGAGGCCGTTGTCGATATTCCGGAAATTGCGCGTTCCGTCATCAAAGAGGTTGGCTATTGGCCCAGGGACTTCAACGCCGATGAATGCGCCGTTGTCACGAGTCTGATAGAACAAGCAAAGACGGTCAGGGAAACAAACTTTTCAATGGACGACGAACTGGATCGTATCACCGTTTCGCACCAGGCCACGGTCTTCGGGTACGCTTGCCGTCATACGCCGGAATTGATGCCGCTGCCCATTACCCTGGCGAATCGGCTTTCGAGGCAGCTGTCCGAAGCCCGGAGACAGCGCAGTATCGAATACCTGTCCCCCGATTGCACTACGCAAGTAGGCATTGGATTCGTCAACGATTTTCCCGACCGGATCCACAGCATGACGCTCATCACCGGCTGCAATAGCCCGGATTCAATGCCAGCCTTTGAGCAGATTGAAGAAGATCTTTGGCAGCATGTCATCAATCCGGTTTTTCAGAATGCCGCTATCAAACCGGATACTATGACCCGGGTGATTATCAATCCCGAAGGGCCTTTTATGCGCAGCGGTCCGGCAGTCCACTCCGGCATGACCGGCCGGAAAACAGATGGCGATACTTACGGAAGTTACGCCAGGCATTGCGGGGCGGCTTTAAGCGGCAAAGGGCCGTCGCGCATCGACAGAGTCGGCGCCTATGCGGCGCGTTATGCCGCCAAAAATGTCGTCGCTGCGGGGCTGGCAGAGCAATGCGAAGTGCAGCTCAGTTATACCATCGGTTTTCCCGGGCCGGTCAGCGTCAATCTGACGACCAAAGGCACGGGCATCATCGACGACCATGAGATCCGCAAACGCCTGCTCAGACATTTTGATTTTCGCCTGGGAGCCATTATCAGGGATTTGGCGTTGCGCGAACTGACGCGGAAACATGATGGCGTTTTTTATCAGAAATTGCCTGTTAACGGGCATTTTGGTTCAGAGGGTTCGCTTTTACCTTGGGAAAAGACTGACAAGGCCGAGTTACTGGCTGAATAAGAAAATGAGTGGGATTGTGGGGCTGCTGTCAAAGGCTGAGCCAAGCTTGTGGTTGATGTGGCGATTTATTTTGTTGAACTGCCCAAATGTTCACTCACCTTCGGAATCGGCTTTTTGTTCGTACTCAATCTGATTTATGTCTTTCACACCCAGCAACTGAAACGCATACACCAGAAAGGTGGACGCAGGCGCCAACACGTTACCCCGCGCCGCTTGATGAATCGCTAATCCGATCAAGGTCAAAAATACAAATGAGCGGGCATCGAGCCGGCCTTTACTGTAATCCAGCAGCGCTTTGTCAAACCGATCGAACCCGTTCAAGGCCAGCGCTTTAATATACAAATTCGGAACTGTTTCATCATGATCTTCAGCCTCTTTTACTAAGTTGAAGAGGTTTTCTGTTTTGGCAAATTCGGCAATATCCTGGAAAGGGACATCGGCTTCGTGGTTGATCACAATGCTTGCCGTCGATGGATTCAATTTCAATTCATTGATGCCGAGAAAATGGGAAAACAGTTCTTCAAGACGATTAAAATAATTAATATCGCCGCGTTTTTGCGGTATTTTCAGTCTGACTCGTCCCGGCAATTGATGCTTAATGAAAGCGGAAGGCTGAATTTCGTCATCGGTCATGATTCACCCTGGTCGGAGGCGGCTTCACTGGATTCAGGAGTTTCGGATGGGCTTACGTCATATTTTTGCTGAAGATCGGATCGGGCTTCCGCCAATATATCTTCAACTTCTTCGCTGATTTCGGCGAGGATTTCCCGTCCCTGTTCCATAAGCAATATCCCTGACTTGAGCGCCTCGCGCGCGCCAGGGCGGGCCGCTCTGACAAGGTCAGGCAACAGGGGTATTACGGCTTTAGCTAAAATTGTTGCGCCGACACCAATGGCGATTCCAAGCGGGACGCCGTTCTTATATAAGTCGTCTATTTTCATATTCAGCTTGTCCTCGATACGCATACAGACAGCAGTCGAAAGAATCAGCGCCCGAGAGGGTCTCAACGTTTACTGATGACGCCGCCAATATGTCCGGTTTATTGCAATTAGCCAGCAGATGCCCGTCCCTTCCGTTTGAAAATGATAATTGCCAACGGAATAGCCCGGCATCAATAGATCAGCAATCTTCATAGCTCTAAAGTTACACGGCCATAGATATGGCAGTGCTTATTTTAAATTCGTGTAATGCAATTTTTTGACAGTAATAGCCATGAGCAGTTTCACTTTTTATTTTGGACGGTGATGAAGCTGATCGCTGCAGGCAGTCATTCCGGCACTTGAGTGAGGGTATCCTGGCGGCGGCACGGATGTCTATGCCGTGCAGGTGCGAATCTACTTGTGCCCCTTGCGGGGCGTCGCACTGCCTAGGCCGGTACCCGGGCGTTTGCGCCGGGTCAAATGAATTCGACTCTACAACTGCATAACATCAGTTAATAAAACTTCCTGGCTACCGAATATCTTGAAATCCGGGCAAGAAACAGCCCAAACTCGACAGGCCTGTCACAAACTTACAATCATTTTTAGCATCGACTATGCCCAATTAGAAAACACCAAAGCAAAGAACCTATCTAAACAGTTGCTATGACATCACTATTTTCTGGGTACACACAATGAAAACACCAAAATCAATACAGATAGAGATTTTTGATCATCCGGATGAACTGATTACCAAAGCGAAGGAAACTGCCCAAAAATACGGTGTGCATTTCCTGGGCGATACTGATCAGGGCGTAATAAAAGGTTTTGGATTTAAAGCGGACTATCTTTTTCAGGAAAATGTTCTGACTATTACCGTTTTTCGTAAACCCGCCTTCCTGCCGTGGACGACAGTAGAAGAAAAGGTAAGGGCTTTAGTGAATATGGACCCAAGATAAATTATTGTCTCGCTTCATGTTTGTCATAGTTGGTTAACCGCATTGAGGTGGTCGAGAAAAATCGACCAGCTCCGTTAAGCGACATTTTGTAGTTGCGCCATTTCTGCTTCATGCTGATCAGGGCTTTTGTAACCCAAGTACGAAATAGCCGATGAGGATTATAAAACATCGCGATATAATTCAGAATAGCCTGTGCGCTTCTTACTAACCCACACCCGCTTCTATACTATATAGATTGCTTGAATAAAACAGGAACTCATCCATGACAGAATTAGTTTGGGTCGGCACGGCTTATCTGGTCGGCCTGATCGCAAGCCGTTTATCTTTTCCGCCGCTGGTCGGCTATTTGGCCGCCGGCTATATGCTGCACGCCCTGGGCGTGGAGTCTGCACAAACCTTGACTCATCTGGCTGAAATCGGCATCGAGTTATTATTGTTCACGGTAGGCTTGAAGCTTAAATTGAGCTCCCTGCTGCGGCGGGAAGTGGTCAGCGTCGGCGGCCTGCATTTGGCAGTGGTCACCGGCTTTTCCGGGCTGGTTTTTCTGGTGCTGGGCGAGCATACAATTGGCGGACTGGTTTTGGGGGCGAGCCTGGCTTTCTCCAGTACCGTGCTCGCGATCAAGGTCCTGGACGACAATGGCGAGCTGTCGTCCTTGCATGGCCGGGATGTGCTCAGTATCCTGATTCTGCAGGATATCGTCGCGATCGCGCTGTTGGCCTTGGCCGACGGCAGACAGCCCTCGTATTGGGCCTTGGCTTTATTGCTGTTGCCTTTGCTGCGCCCGCTGGCGCATCGTTTGCTCACAGCCAGCCGTACCGATGAGCTGAGGCTGCTGATGGGCGTCTCTCTGGCGCTCGCCGGCGGGGTCACCTCTGAAAGCGTCGGCATTTCACCGGATATCGGTGCCTTGCTGACGGGCGTGATGCTGGCGACTCACCCGCAAATCGATGATCTTTCCGATAAGCTCTGGAGTCTCAAGGAAGTTTTTCTGGTGGCCTTTTTTCTGCAAATCGGCCTGGCCGACTTGCCCAATCGCGATCAAATCATTCAGGCGCTCGGCTTGCTGGGACTCTTGCCGCTGCAGGGACTGTTGTTCTTTGCGCTGTTTTTGCTGGCCAAATTACGTGCGCGCACCGCCTTTATCTCGTCGCTGGCCTTGATGACCTACAGCGAATTCGCCCTGATTACGACCGGCTCGGTTGTGCATGCGGGACTGCTGGCGCCGGAGTGGAACGCCACCATTGCCCTGGCAGTCGCCGGATCGCTTGCCATTGCCGCGCCGTTGAACCGGTATTCTCATCGTTTGTTTTCCTGGCTTGAGCCTGTACTGATTCGCTTCGAGAAAAAATCCGGGCACCCGGACCGACTGCCCGAGTCCATCGGACTGGCGGAATGGCTGGTCGTGGGCATGGGGCGTACCGGACTTTCCGCCTATCTGTCTTTGTCTCAGCGGGACAAGCGGGTCGTCGGCCTGGATGCCGACCCGACCGTTTTGGAAAGCCTGCTGGCCAAGGGCAAACGCGTGATTTACGGGGATTCCGAAGACCCCGAGCTATGGTCGGGACTGCCGTTGGACAGAGTGAAAGGCGTCATTCTGACCCTGCCTGAATTCGATGCCCGATGCTCGGCTGTGCGCCAGCTCCGAAAAAACGGCTATACCGGGCAGATCGGCACGATTGGGTATCTCCCCGAAGAGGAACAGCAATTGAAGCAGCTCGGCGCGGATTTTATCATTCATCCGCTGATTGAGGCCGGGAATCAGCTAGCCCGGCAAATAGTGGGCAACCAGCCCGAAGCCAATACCGTCGAGGACTGGCAGATGCTCGAGAGCGCGCACACACCCATGGCCGGCATTGACATGATAGCCCTCGCCCACGGTGAGGAAGAAGCCCTGCTGCAGGAGCGGGAAGCGGCGGAAAAAGCCGTTATTCATCGAGAATGAGCTAACCAGGGGCATGAGAAGACGGCTTGCAGCAAAATAGAACAGCGATGCGGTGTAGTTGTGAGTTTATTCGCACTGCATAAGTCGGCATACGGGCGCTTATCCCGGGCCAAATACCCAAGGGCACAAGTACATTCGATCCTACAACTGCGTAACATCAGTTAAAGAATATCGCACGGAAGCAATCGAAACGCGGGCCGGGCAATTTGTCGCCAAAATGGGTTTAAGGTTATTTAATTTTAAGCCCAAGCTAAAATCTACCTCGTCAATATAACAGTATCATCTTATCCCCAGCCTGTATCCAACAGGCAGGGAATAAGGTGTTTAAGATTTACTCGGGTTTAGCTTTCCGACACTGTTTTTTCAGCAGCATGTTTATACTCGTGCGTTTTGAAATCCTTGCGGGCCGCTTTCGCCCCTTCATGAAAACCTTTGATCGCTAAGCCATCGGCAGGCAGCATTTTTACAACCATCAAAGCGCTAAATACCGCTCCATAGGAGAGTCAATAGCTGACGCCATAAACGGTGCTATCCAATATCCTGGAAGGTGATGAAGCAATTGTACTTACTGCTTGTTTAGCGGCTGCCGCGCCTTTTTTAACGCCAGCCAATGCCATACTGGCTTCTTTACCAGCGCCAGTTGCCGATGCATTATCAACTGTCGCTTTTTCAGTGGCTTTGTGAGAGGTCTTTTCAGCCATTGTTGTCTCCTAAATATAAAACTAAAAATGTCTGAGTTGTTTCAATGTGCAAACTTACTCTTTCAATGTAAAGAGTTCGTTCTGTTAGAAATATCCTATTAAGATTAAGAATAGAATTGGCTAGTTCATAAAACTGTCATTTTACAATCAATTTTTTTTAATATATTTGAGTTATAAAGATCATGTAAGCCTGTTTAATCCGCCAATCATACGCATTCCTCAAGAGGGATGGTCAGTAAAAACTCGAAGGTAATCAGAAATGGACAATGACACTCTCATCGATCAAGCACGGCGTCTTTATGCTGTATTACATGTCGAGCAATATGCGCAATCCATCGAAAACAAAGCCCGATTTGATCGTCTTGATTATCTGGTGAGGTGGGCGTATTGCCGTTATCAGCGTCGGTTAAATCGCTGTGTGTTATGTTATCGGCATCGGGTAAGAGACTGCCCTCGGGAATTTTGGGAAAGCAAACGCCGAGATTGCCCGGGTTGCCTTAATCGTTTGGTTAACCCCGAGGCTTAGTTGTCGGCTTCTGCTTGATTCTATCGACGCGTCATACCTATAGAGGCTTGATTCTCGTTGACCTTGATCCGGCGTACTTTCGGGGCGTAAATCTACGCTGTCATCGTTCCTGATTGCTCCTGTCCCTTGAAGTTTTAACATATTCTCCGCGAGCTATGGCGTTAGCAGTCCAAACGGAGTTAAAACTTCATATTACCGAATCTATAGCTATTTTTCTTGCCAGGCCGGAATAAAATCTGGCAAAAATGATCTACATCGCAAAAGTGTGTGTTAACTTCATAAAGAGAGGTTTTTGAGGAATAGATGGATTTCGGAATCCGTTTTTCTGTTTTTGCAAAAACCGTCCGCTTTCCTTATCCCAAATTCAGGTTATATCAATATCGTTTGGCCCGCCAAGCCTCGGCCAAGTATATGCAAACAATGAAGGTAAGGAGGTAACTGATGTGGTTGAAATGGTTGCCCTGGCGCTATTTGATCAGCCGCGCGGCTCGCTCCCGCGGTTTTCTCGACCCGATGAGCGTGTGGGCGCGCCTGCACGGCTTTGCCCAGCCTTCAGAGGTGGGCGAGCCCATCGAACTGCTGCGGGCAGGGGTGGTGTTCCATGCCCGCGGCCTTATCAACAGCCGGGTGATCCAGCACAATCTGGACTGGGTGTGGCCCTACTGGATCGAACGCCAGTTCGATCCCCATGACGACGCCTTCGTGCCGCGGGCGTTTTCCATTACCCATATCAATCTCACGCACCGGAACTGGACCGCTGTCGGCCGGCCCGATTGCCCGGACCTGCCTATCGTCGACCCGCGCGGTCTGCTTACGCCCCTGCTTGATGGCTGGTCGCTGGAAGGCTGGATCGAGACCGACGACGGGCGCTGGCTGTTGCCTTCACGCACGGATGGCCATGTCGGTCAGGAAAGGCTTAGCGCCGAGGATGCAGGCGTGACCGTGCAGCGCCTCGACTTGAGCGACGGCGTCTCCGTGGTCACGACCAGCCGCGCAACGGGGCTGGAGCTGATCAGCAATGCTGCGGTCACACAGGGTTCCGCTCAGCCGGTCTGCGAATTATCGCTGACCGCGCAGTCAGACAGCGGCGGCTGGCTGGTGCTGGCCCTGCGTCCGTACAATCCCGAGGGAATCAGCTTTATCCATAAAGTCAATCTGTCGCCCGAGCGCACCGTATGGAGCATCGAGGGCCAGCACGCTGTCGAATTCGACGCCCCGGCTGAACGGCATCATGTCTCCGACTACCGGGCCGGCGATGTGCATATCCATCTGCAAGACATCGAGGATCAGCAAAGCGGCGCGTGCAAGGTGGGCATGGCCACGGCGGCGGCTTTGTTCAGGCTGGAAGCCGGCCGGCCGCGCACTGTCCGAGCCCGTGTGCCGCTGAAGAGCGCCCAGAAAATCGCAAGCTCAGCTGGCGACACTTGGGAAAAAAGCTTGCACGGTCATTGCCGGCTGCATATTCCCGATGCGCATTTTCAGTTCCTTTACGATGCGGCGTTGCGCACGCTGATCCTGCACTCGATCGATGACGTTTATCCCGGCCCGTATACCTACAAGCGCTTCTGGTTCCGCGATGCCGCTTTCATTATTCACGGGCTGTTGTGTGCCGGCCTGACCGAGCATGCCGAGCGCGCGCTGGACCGTTTTCCGCTCCGCCAAACCGTGCTGGGCTATTTCCGTTCCCAGGAAGGGGAATGGGATTCCAACGGCGAAGCGCTGTGGATCATGCGCCGTTTCTGTGAATTCACGGGCCGCGCGCCCAAGCCGGAATGGAGCAAGTCCATCGTGGAAGGCGCCCGCTGGATCGTGCATAAGCGCTTGTCCGAGAATCTGGATGCTCCGCACGCGGGCCTGATGCCGGCAGGCTTTTCCGCCGAGCATCTGGGCCCCAACGACTACTACTATTGGGACGATTTCTGGAGCATCGCCGGCTTGCGCTCAGCGGCGGTACTGTGCGGCTTGACGGGTGAAGCGTCCTGGCGCGCGACGTTTCTGAGCGAAGCGGAGCGATTCCAAGAGGCGGTCGACCGCAGCCTTGCCGAGGTGGCCGGACGGTTGGGGCAGGCGGCCATACCGGCCTCGCCCTACCGCCGGCTGGATGCGGGGGCTATCGGTTCGATTGCCGTGGGCTACCCGACGCAACTTTGCGCGCCGGACGATGTGCGCCTGCTCGATACGGTCGAATTCCTGCTGGCTAATTGCTTGGTCAGGGGCGGCTTCTTTCAGGACATGATCCATTCGGGCATCAATGCCTACCTGACTCTGCATCTGGCCCAGATACTGCTGCGCAACGGCGATCCGCGATACCTGGCGCTGATGGACGCAGTCGCAAAGTTAGCTTCGCCCACCGGCCAGTGGCCGGAGGCCATCCATCCGCGCACGGGCGGCGGCTGCATGGGCGATGGCCAGCATGTCTGGGCGGCGGCGGATTGGGTGCTGATGCTGCGCCATTGCTTCGTGCGCGAGGAGGGCGAAACGCTGATCCTGTGCCAGGGCGTGCCGGAACGATGGCTTGCCGGAACCGCGCCGGTGACGTTCGGCTCTGCGCCGACAGCATTCGGCCCGGTTTCAATCAGCGTCGAGCGCAGTGCAGATACCGGGCGGGTAAGCGTCGCCTGGCAAGCCGCCTGGCATGGCGCGGCGCCAACCATTCAGGTGCGCATGCCCGGATTCCTTCCCTATACTGCCGAACCGGGCGCAGTGTCCGTCGAACTGGAAAAGGCGAGCGCATGAATATCGTCATGCTGACCAATACCTACACGCCGCATGTGGGCGGGGTGGCTCGCTCGGTAGAGGCTTTCACCGCCGAGTACCGGCGTTGCGGCCATCGCGTGCTGGTGGTGGCGCCAGCGTTCGACGGCATGCCGCAGAACGAGACGGATGTCGTTCGCGTGCCGGCCATCCAGAACTTCAACGGCAGCGATTTTTCCGTCGCGCTGCCGGTTCCGGGTTTGCTTACCGAGGCCCTGGACGCCTTCCAGCCAGACCTTGTGCATGCCCACCATTCATTCCTGCTGGGCATGACGGCGCTGCGCGTGGCGCGCTACCGGAAACTGCCGCTGGTCTTCACCCACCACACATTGTACGAACAGTATACCCATTACGTACCCGGCAACTCGCCGGCTTTGCGGCGTTTTATCATCGAGCTGGCCACCCGCTACGCAAACCTGTGCGATCAGGTGTTCAGTCCGAGCGAAAGCATCGCCGAACTGCTGCGCGAGCGCGGCGTCGAGACGCCCATCGCTGTAGTGCCCACCGGTGTAGACGTGGAGCACTTCGCGCAGGGGGATGGGACTGGCTTCCGCAAGAATCTGGGCATCCCCGAAAATGCCTTTGTGGTCGGACATGTGGGTCGGCTGGCGCCGGAGAAGAATCTGGTGTTTCTGGCCGAGGCGGCAGCGGCCTTTCTTAAGCTGGAGCCTCGCGCCCGTTTCCTGCTGGTTGGCACCGGCCCATCGGAAGCGGATGTGCGGGCGATTTTCGAGCGCGAGGGCTTGAGCGCGCGCCTGTATGTGGCAGGCATCCTGGAATCCCGGCAATTGGCAGATGCCTACCACGCCATGGATGTGTTCGCTTTCTCTTCCAAGAGCGAAACCCAGGGCATGGTACTGGCCGAGGCTATGGCCGCGGGCGTGCCGGTGGTGGGTCTGGATGCGCCCGGCGTGCGGGAAATAGTCAAGGACCGGCGCAACGGGCTGCTGCTGCGTGAGGAGAGCGCCTCGGCTTTCGTTTCTGCGTTGCAATGGGTCGCCGGTCTGGTCCAGACTGAAAGACAAGCGCTCAAGCAGCGCGCCCTTGATACGGCTGAGGAGTTTTCCATGCCGCGCTCGACGGCTACGGCACTGGCCTGTTACGAGACATTACGTGCGCGGGTATTGGCCGATCATACTGCAGAAGATGAGCAATGGGAGCAGGTGGTGCATCTTGTCGAGGCCGAATGGAACATTCTCAAAGGTTTGACAGGCGCCGCCGTGGCCGCACTCGGCAGCCCGGAAGCGCAGGGTCGGGGGGCTGTATGATTTGTTGTTTCGAGGACCGTTTGCAGCATGCATCATGCCTGTCCCGGGAAAGCCGGCCAGCTCGGTGTTCGCTTCACTGCCTGTGTCTCAGTTATTGGACCAGCAGATAGCGGCCCAGCGCGTACTGGCCGGATATGCAAATCAGATATTAAGTCTTATTTTTTCTTGTAAAAGTTAGCGGTGTAGCAAGACATAAGCGCGCCCCTGACCATTGCCGCATCATTTTGTTTATATAGCTTGCTGTCCTTATCGCTCATAGTCGACATAAGCTTTTTGGTTTCATCGGAAATGTCCCTGTTGCTGAAAACCGAATCGGCTACGCAATCACAGTAGGATTGGGCCTGTTCTTCAGAACGTGAGGAACTCTCCTGTTTTACGCAACTATTGATAAAAGCGGACTTAACTTTATATTCATCGCCTTTCTCTCCACTGCATGCCGATAAGCCGATGCATAAAGACGCTGTGATTACTAAAATTTTCTTATTCATTTCATTCCTTATTATTGATTGTCGTTATGGAATAGTTAAGTTCGCCTGTTAATGCAGTGGGCGAGGGTTGATCGTATAAAAATACTATCAGCAAGAATAGAAAAATTCTAACGTAATCCGATGCGAAGACAAATCCATTTCTTGTTGCTTTAATGATCCTTTGAAGCCGATCATTGCGATCCGTTTGACGGAGAAATGCCTTGCTTGAGTCAGGCGCCTTTCGGCTAACGCGACAGAATGGAAAGGGACAGTCCGGGCACACCTGGCGAGGCGGGCATATTCATGCAGGTCTGTTCTCATTCATCCATTGAATGGTATCGCGCAGCGATTCCTGCAACGGGCGGGGTTTCCAGCCGAGTTCATCGTGCGCGCGGCTGGCGTCATACCAGGCATAGCGTCCCCATAGGTCAAGCAGGCTGGGAGCTACTTTGACCGGTTTGCCCCTGAGTCTGCTCCATAGCGCCAATGCTGAGATAATGGGACGAATCATCCAGGCGCGCAGGGAGAACAGCCAGGCAGGCGGTTTTATCCCGGCCGTTTCTGCGACTTTTCTTACGAGCGGATCAGGCATCATATTCTCTCCGCTGAGAATGTAGCGCTGGCCGGAGGTACCGCGCTCAGCGGCGCGCAGCACGCCATCGGCGTAATCGCGAACGTCGAGAATGCCGAAACCGATCGGCGCGGTAATGCGGAATCCGGGTTTAGCCATTTTCATTATCAGTTTGTTTGCCGGTGCTCCGACCCAGTCTTCGGGACCTAATGTAAAGGCAGGATTAACCACGACAACCTTGGGCATGCCCTCGGGGAAGCGAGCCAGCGCCTCCTGCTCGGCCTGACGTCGGGACAGGGCATAGGGCAGGGAGATGGCGTAACGATCCCAATCGGCTCCCTCATCGAGCGGAAGCGGATTGTGGTTCAGGCCTACGGTAAGCACACTGCTGCTCACTACGACATTCGCTACACCGGCACGTGCGGCGGCATCCAGCAAATTGCGCATGCCGACTACATTTTTTTCGTACAAAGTCCGTTCTGCCTGCTCGCCGCTGCCCAACGCAATCGCAAATTCCAGATGCAAGGCCGTATCGATGCCTGCACAGGCGGCCTGCAGTGAAGCCATGTCATGCGTGTTGCCTTCAATCACTTCAATGTCGAGCTTTTTCAGGGCTTTCAGGGCCGGCAAATTGGGATCAATGTCGGCAGGCAGTAATACGCGGGGTCGTTCCTTGCGGATGTTAAGCAGCTTAACAACGTGATACCCAAGGAAGCCAGTCGCTCCGGTAACAAGTATATTCATGTCGAAATTCCCTGTGAGCGTTTAATTGTCAAAGGATTGAATAACAATAAATGTAAGCGCTTCATCGTTAACTAAAACCCACGCGTAAACTGACAGCATAAAGGTTTCGATCATCCATCTGCAGATGGCCAAGCCGTTCCAGATTGCCTAAGCGCAGCATGGCCCGCAGCGTTTCCTGGAGGGTAATTTCCGAAGCGTAGCGGCCGAGGCATTTATGCCGCCCAAAGCCGTGCTGGAGATAAAGAGTGCTTTGCGGCGCCTCGTCGCCCCGCGTCCGATCTTTATGGTAAGCGGCAAGACGCTCGTCCCGGGTAATATCAAAAGCCAGGGGATCGGGCACGGCTTCCGGGTCCCGCATCGCCGCCGCGTGAGAGACGAAAACTAGAGTTCCCTTGCGGATGGGTATGCCGTCAAGTTCCGTATTGTCCTTGATGCAGCGCCTGATCAACACTTCCCCTTGCGGTTCAAGGCGCAACCCTTCCAGGGCATACTTGCGCAGGATGCCGAGGCTTTCAGTTTCCCGCGGGCTGCCCGCCGGTACTTGAGCCATTTCCAGCGCCCGCTGATAGGTGGAGCCGTTTAACACCGGATACTTGCCATCCTTCAGGGACAGGATCGCGTCGATGACCCTTGCGCTGGCTTCCTCCGGATTGACGACGCCGCCGACAACCGTGCCGAAGACATTGGCGCGGATCTGCGAGTCGGACAACCGTCTGCCTAATTCGCCGGAGGGCAGGAGAGACCCAAGCGCGTCCTGCACTTCCTGCTCCAGCGCCGTATCCTGACCGCTGGCTAAATTCAACTGTAATTGCAGGAGACGGGTCAGCATGGTGTCGGGAACCGGCTCGCCTCGCTGAAGTTTCTCCTTGTAGAATTTGAGCAGTTCGTGGATATAGGCGGTCAGGTATTCGGTGGCTTGCAGGCCTTGCTGGCGAAACTGGGCAAACAAAGGGTCTACGGGGTTGAAGTTGTTAAAGATATTGCGGAAGGCGTCTTTCACCCAGTTGAACAGATTGTCGCCTGTCGGTACGATGCCTTCCTGAATCTGCTGAAAGGTGAAGACCTGCCGCAGTTCGTCATCCAGATGAAACGTGTCCCCGCCTCGCAGGCCGGGCAGGCAGGAAGGCTCGCCGGCGGAATAATAATGAACCCCCAGATAATCGCTGACGATGCGCAAGGGGACGAAGCGCGCAAGGGTCGGTACAATGTCGATTTCGCCTCGGCCTTCTTCTTTCGCCCGCTGCGTCCAGTATTCCGCCTCCTGCCTTGCCAGCGCGGTCAGGATTTTTTCATCCTGGCGGGAGACGACCCGTCTCAACAGAACGTCGTCCGGGAGATACCATTCATCTTTGTCCGTGCCCAGCATGAAGGGAGGCGAAAGTTCGGGATTTCTGGCGTTATCGTCATTGGCCTTGACCATCTCCAAGACATAGGGATCCACAGTAAATAAATCCGTGCGTTCCAGGCATTTGATCACGTGAGCATGGCGTACCACTACGGCCGGACCGACAGCCGGCTTGAAAAACGGCATCGCGTCCTTTGGCTGGTCCAGCAATTCCTGCAGCATGTCATAAGGCTGGGTTCTCAAGCCAGCGGCAATGATACCGGCGACTGCGGCGCCGCGCGCCTGGAGTGCAGCTTCATAGGCTTTTTTGTCCGCTTCATAAGCGGCGCGGTCAGCATCGTAGCGGGGATCATTCGGATCAGGCATGGGAACTAAAGGGGTTTTTTGTTCCGCTGCGGCAATTTTTCCCAAAAAACCCGCGGTCGGGATATTTTCCGGCTTATCGTCGGTTTGCGCAGGCGTTTTCCCCATTTCAGCAGAGCTTATTCCCGTGCATATCCGTTTTGCCAGCGTAATTACCGTGTTAAAAAACGCGGCGGGGCTGTTTATCAGCGTATGCCAATTCCAAAGAGCCATAGTGTTCTCCTTGCCAGCGCCTAGAGTGTTTTCATATATTCGATGACCGCCCGTACCTGGTCATCGGTCCATTGGCTGCCGAAGGTATGCCCCTGATTCGAGTTGCCACGCAGGCTGGCGTCATGTTCGGCATAATGTACGGCGTCGCCCTCGCCGTATTCATCCGGCTTCGGAGTTTTATTCCAGACAAAGCCGACACGGGCTTCATCATATTTTATATTGCCCCGGATGAATGTTGTCGGCCGTTCTGCCGGGCGCATAAGGTGCCAGAGGGTCGGCACGGAGCCGTTGTGCAGGTAGGGTGCCTGGGCCCAGATGCCATGCAGCACATTGGCCTTATAACCGGCCTTGTCGCCGCGAGGCGTGACGAAATACGCCTCATCATCCGCTTCCCGGCTGCCCTGTTTAGGTCGGCACCAGTCACTGCCCCCCTGTTCCACATAACGTTCACAAGCTTCCCGGGTGAGCTCCAGCAATCCGAGACGGGCAGTGGGAGAGATCTGTGCCGCACGATTCATATCGGTTGTGACGTTATAGATCTTGGGATTGTCGGCGAAATGGCAAGCGCTCGCGCATTCTTTCTCAAACAGGGGTTTGCCTTGATCCGCCAGCTTGAGATTGACATTGAAGGGGTAGGGCGAAGGGGGCAAATCGTTAATGAGAGGATTCATGGCTTCATGAATACGAATATCGACTTTGGATGGATCGCCGACGGAGGAGACTCCGGAGGCTATAACCCGAGCTTCCTCTGCCTGGTTTCCATCCCAATTCGCATAGGCGTTGTCATGCAGATTCCAAAGCGCTTTGATGTCGGAGGGGGCGGGATCGTGAGGCATCCATTGCGGTGCGGTTTCAAACAGTCTCTGGCCGGCCGCCTGGTATTTGGCGCTGCCCTCGAGATTCTCCAATCCTTCAAAGAACGGATGATTGCCGGGCAAGCGTTCAAAGAAACTTTCCCGCTTGGCATGCAGCGCCACCAATCCCGTCGCGAGGCCAAAAGCATCCATGCGTCCGGGACGCGGACCGAAAATGCCTGGCGATTGCTGGCCGTTTTTCTCTGTATAAGATAATTTGGAGGCAAGCGTAATATACATGAGTTCGGTTTTGGCGGAAGATTGCGCCAACGTCCCAAGCGCCCTGTTGAAGTTCTTGAGAACGCGGCCCACCTGCACCGTGGCCTTCTCTATGTTGGCATGACGCTCTTCGTCCGTCCGTCCGCCGTAAAACCAGGCGGGATCCGCCGCTATCTTGTTCTTTAGAAAATCGGCAATTTTGACAGCCTCTGCGGGGTTGACCTGCACTTGCACCGGCGTGGTGGAGTTATCGATTTTCAGGATCGCTTTTCCTGTCTTGTAGATTAAGCCTGCATAAGCTTGCGCTTCAATTTCGGTATTGGGCGCCCCGACGTAATGCCGAACCCGGCCTTTTACGTAGACCCGTCCGGTATGGCAGGCGGCGCAGGAGAAAAATACATTGTCGGTTCTCTCCTCCTCAGGCAGGTTTGGATCCTGGGCGGTAACCAGTCCATAGGGTAAAGGATGGCGCTGCTCGGCCGGCAAGAGTTTTCCCGTGGTTGGATCATAGTCGTCCGGATGCGGCCCGAAGCCGAGGTTTCCGAGCGAACCTTCGCCGTGCCAGATTTCCGGATACAGCTCAATGAGGGCTCGCAATAATACGTAAGGGGTTCCGTTCAAACCCAAAGGGCTGTCAGTAAACCAGGCATACCCCAGGCGATTGCTGTACCAGGGTTCGCGGGTGGCGTCGTCGGTGGATATGGATCTGATTGTTGTATCGTTTAAGTAGGACGCCTGTTGTTGTTCACGCAGTTTTTTCTCTTGCGCCCAGTTGTGTTTTTTCTTCGCTTCGGGTGCTTCGCGCGAATAATCGGTTTCTGTACAGGCGCTTAAAGCGGTCAGTGTAACCGCTAGTGTGCCCGCGCTGAATAAATTGAAATACGACCTCATCACTCCTCCTGCTATGTAAATACTCTACAAATACGCCAGTCCTTCGCAATGCGGTGATGATGGTAAGCGCCGCCCGACGGGGTCTTAGATTGTATTAATGGAGAAAATACCCGGTTATGCGGATATGATTTTCCAGTTTTTCAATGACAATGTCATTCTCGGCAAAAGTGAAGCCCATTGTCGCAACATACAATTTAAAGCGTATAGTTAAGACGATTTATGACTGATTTATTGTTTTTATTGCCACCTTCACTCCGGCGCTTTGCCGGAACAGTAAAGTAATGGAGCTACATAGAATTGGCGTAGGTTGTTTTTTACAATTGATGTGGCGCATTGTCAACACTTTTACATCATCGGCCAGCCTGAAGACCTGGCATATCTGCTGGATCAACAGAGTTGCCGGGCATGTCAGGTTTAGATTCCGGCTCTTTGGAGGGAGACGTTTCGTTTAGGATACGGCGAGAAATAACTTCCCTGAATTTTGACGAGTCGCCATAGGTGAATGAATTCGCCCCTACATAAGAACTGATTTTATCAATAAATCGGAAAGTTATTTTTTAACCAGATCCTTAGTATGCGCCAGGGCTTGCGCATCAAACCATGTTGAGCGATTGGTGAAGTGAATCGTTTTTATGCGGGCTTTTCAGGATGATAACTTTCCTGGCTGGGCGCCCATGACGCCGGGATAAAAGGCATCTCCTTATTTTTCTGATGAAGGGTCAACGGCGGCCCGCGCCGCCAGAAGCCGCCGGCGCTGTTCTAATCAGCGGTATCAGCAATAAGGCCAGGAAGAAGATCAAGGCCAGGATATTGAACAGGGTATTGATGGTAAGCACTTCCGCTTCGCGTCTCACCAGACCGTAAACCTGCTTCAGCGCGGCGAGATCACTGTCGGGCAGTGACGCATAGCTGAATCGTTCCTGCAAACTGCCCAACAGGGCCTGAGCTGTTGCCGAACCGGGCTTCACCGCTTCGCGCAATATGGCGTAATGTTCCTTGTTCAGCCGGATCATGAGGGTGTTGGCGAGTGCTAGGCCGATGGCTCCGCCCAGATTTCGCATGAGATTGTACAGTCCGCTGGCGTTTTTCACTTCTTCCGGCGGCAGCGTGCCGAAAGTCAGGTAATTGATGGGCAGGAAGCAGAACATCAGGCAGAAGCCCCGGAGCGCCTGCGGCCAGAAGAATTCCCAGTATCCGGCTTCATGGGTCAGGTTGCTGTTTATCAGGGTGCCGAGGCCGAAACCGAACAGCCCAAGGGCCAACGTCAGGCGCGGGCCAAGCTTTTTGGCAACCCGGCCGGCGATGAAGGCGGAGGCGAACTGAAACAGTCCGGTGACCATGATGTACTGGCCGACCTGCAGGCTGTTCAGCCCTTTGACAGTGGTCAGATAGGTCGGCATCAGGAAAATGATGGAGTAAAGCCCGATGCCGAGAATGAAGCTGAACAGGCAGCCTATGGCGAAATTGCGGTTGCGGAACGCCCACAGGTCCACGATCGGGTGTTCGATGGTCAGTTCCCGATAGAACATGGCGATGCCGGAGACGGCCGCAACTAAGGTGAAGAACACGATCTCGCGACTGTCGAACCATTCCTCGCGCACGCCTTCCTCCAGCACGAATTCCGTGCTGCCGAGGAACACGACGATATACAGGATGCCGCGGAAGTCGATCCGCTTCAGCAGCGCCCAGTCCGGCTCGTCCACGCGCAGAAACATCCCGGTAGCCACGGATACCAGGATGCCCGGCACCAGGTTGATCAGGAACATCGTGTTCCAGGACGCCACTTCGGTGAGATAGCCGCCCAGCACCGGGCCCGCCGTGGGCGCGACCGTCACCACCATGGCGACGACGATTGTCATCGTGGGCTGAAGACGGCGCGGAAACAAGGTGTAGGTGACGGCGAACACCGATGGAATCATCGCGCCTCCGAAAAATCCCTGGAGTGCGCGGAACGCTATCATGGACGGCAGGTTCCAAGCGAACGCGCACAAGAGGCTCATCACGGTGAAGCCACCGCTGGACAGGGCGAACAGGTAGCGCATGGACAGCGCCCGCCCGAGCCAGCCGGATAACGGAATGATGACCACTTCCGCCACCAGATAGGCGGTCTGCACCCAGGTGATCTCATCTTGAGTCGCCGACAGCGCAGCCTGGATCTGTTCCAGGGAACTGGCGACGATCTGGATATCCAGGACCGCCAGGAACATCCCCAGGACCATGGCGAAAAAGCCTATCCATTGCTGGGGACTGACCGTCTTCTCGTCGACGTTGACCGGGGCCGCGACGATCTCAGGCAGTTTTTCGCCGGCGCTCGTCGACTGGGGCGGGGAGGGCTTTACTACCGCTGCCATGATCGCTTACCCGACCCTGACTTTGACCACCGTGGACAGGCCGGGCCTCAGGCGGCCCAGATCGGTGCCGGGTTTGAAGCGGATCTTGACCGGCACGCGCCGCACGATCTTGGTGAAATTGCCGGTGGCGTTTTCCGGCGGCAGCAAGCTGAATTCGGAACCGGAAGCAGGTGCGAAGCTGTCCACCATGCCTTCGAACCGGCTGTCGGGATAAGCGTCGATCAGGATGTCTACCGGCTGGCCCGGTTGCATGCGCCCGATTTGAGTTTCCTTGAAATTGGCCTCCACGAACAGGCCGTCGGTCGGAATCAGGTAGGCCAGCACGCTGCCGGGCTTGACCAGTTGCCCGACCTGCACGCTGCGATTGCCGATGACGCCGGCGATGGGGGCGACTATGCGCGTGTTCGCCAGGTCGATGCGGGCTAGCTCCAGGGCTGATTGGGCTGCCTTCAGTTTGGCCCGGGTTTCGTCGATGCGCGCTTCCAATGAGGCCAGTTCGCTCTCCGCTTCCAGCCGTGCCGAGAGAGTTTTCTCCCGTTGAGCCGCCGCCTGCTTGAGGGCGGATTCGGCGGCATCGCGGGTTTGGGCTGAAACAGCTCCCTCCGCCGCCAGGTTGCCGAAGCGTTTCGTATCTTTCGCGGCGCGCTCCAGATCGGCTTCCGCGGCGGCGATATTGGCTTCCTGCTGACGGATTTTGGCGCTCTGCGTGCGTTTCTCGGTTTCCAGCGTATGGATGTGCGCCGTTTCTATCAACACTTGCGCTTCCGCCTGAGCGACTTTGGCCTGGAAATCATGGTCGTCGATCACAACGAGCAGATCGCCCGGCATCACTTTCTGATTGTCCTCGAACAGGACTTCCTTGACGTAGCCCGTCTCCTTGGGGCTGACCAGGCTCAGGTGCGATTTGAGGTAGGTGTTGTCGGTGGTTTCGAAGGGATGGATCGCTTTGAGCCAGTACATTGTGCCGCCCGCAATAGCGGACACAATTATCAGGAGGATCAGGAGGGTTCTCGGAAAAAGGGAAAAGCGCATGTTCTTTCAGTGCCTTATCAAACGGTGTGTGTAGTTCAAAAAACAGCAATAGGCCAGTCCCGGCAAACGGATGCCTGGCCGACAGTAGTTATCCGCCGATTAAGCGGATAAAGCCTCCTGAACCGGTGCCGGACATTCTGCCGAGGTCGTATTTTTTAATCCCATTTTTTGCACTGTTTTTTCCTGCGTTTTGAAAGATTTATAAGTTGTTTTAAGCGCACTTAGAGAAATCCAAAGTCCCCAAATAACTCCCGGAGGAGAGGCTGCCTGACTGTAATGACGACAACAACCCGATAAGTTGCGCACCTGTCAGATAACATAGATCTCCTGCAAGTACCATGCCATTCGATGAAAACATTCCGGGGCTGACAAACCCGAGCCGGTTGATTTCCGGCTTTGAGAATACTTGGGTAAAAACGGAAACGACTCGGTATTCAACCAGCCAACACGTAGAAATATGCAGAGGGTTAAGGGATGCAAGCGACGAACTCAATTCCTTATATGAAAGCTTCCTTAACGGCGAATCTACGCGTACCCGAAGCGGGCATCATTCTACTATAGGCCAAGTCAGCCGCGAAACAGGTCAAATAACACAATACAGAATATTAGTAAAATAATAACTTATTGTTTTTTATAATAATTATTATTTAATCGGTCAAATCCCATATATCAAGTGCGGTATATAACATAATTTTTGGCTAAAAATCGATGAATATCGATAGAAATCGATGAATACGCCAAAAATCTTCTGGATGAAGTTACGCAGCTCATGCTCGGAAGGAAATGCATAAGATCGAGCCGAGCCCCGCCAAACCTGGAACGCGGCTTATTTTTCCGTCTCGCCAGCCGGGGTTGGATTATCGGTTGGCATAGCAATTGCAATCTGGAAGACAGTGTCAATTTCCCATCAGTACGGGCCGATAAGAAGGAGTCTTTAATCCATGAAATCCAGTGAGTTTCAAACCCTTGCCGAGATGTGCATCCAACAGGCCCAAGCGCGGCCGGATGCCGTTGCCTTTATAGCGGGCAGCAATCGACAGACGTTTCAGCAGCTTGATCTAAGCAGTAATCAAGTCGGCCACGGCTTGATCGCAGCCGGCGTCAAGCCTGGCTCCAGGGTGGCGATAATCGGCAAGGATACTATTGCTCACTATGAGATTCTGTTCGGCTGCGCCAAGATCAAAGCGGTGCTGGTCGACCTGAACTGGCGGCTGGCTTCGCCCGAGATACTTTATATCCTGAACGACAGCGAAACCGAAGTGCTGTTCGTGGCGAAGGAGTTTTTCCCGTTAGTGCAGTCGCTGACGTCGCAGCTGACCACTATACGGACGATAATCGCCCTGAATGAAGGGTATCCGGATTGGCCGGCTTACGAGGACTGGAAAACCGCGAAACCGGCCACGCCATTTGATTGCGAATACAGCGCCGACGATGCGGCCGTGCAAATGTATTCCAGCGGCACGACAGGACGGCCTAAAGGCGTACAGCTCGCGAATTACAGCTTTTTCAGGCTGATGCAAGGCATGCGGGCGGCCGGCGATACATGGATGTCGCTGAATCCGGCCGACACCCTGCTGCTGGCTCTGCCGCAGTTTCACATAGGCGGGCTCTGGTGGGCCATACAGGGTTATGCAGTCGGCGCTGCCGGCGTCATCGTTGACACCTTCGTCGCCTGGCAGGCCCTGCAGCTGATCGAGCGGCATCAAGTCACCAAAGCCGTGCTGGTGCCGTCGATGATCCAACTGATGCTGGAAGAACCCAGCTGCGCGCAAACCGATTTATCGTCGTTCAAAGGACTGCTCTATGGCGGCTCGCCGATCGCCCCGCCGCTGCTGCGCAAGGCCATGGAAATCTTCGGCTGCGACTTCTTCCAGATATACGGGCTGACCGAGACCGGCAATATGGCCGTGTGTCTGCGTCCTGACGATCATTGCCCGGAAGGCAGTCCAAGGATGAAAGCCGCAGGCCGGCCTTTGCCCGGCGTCGAGATCAAGATCATTGACGGGCAAGGCCGGCTATTGCCGGCAGGACGCAGCGGCGAAATCTGCATTAAATCGCCCAGCA
Organism: Methylobacter sp. BlB1; assembly: GCF_015476545.1. Classification (GTDB taxonomy): domain Bacteria; phylum Pseudomonadota; class Gammaproteobacteria; order Methylococcales; family Methylomonadaceae; genus Methylobacter. The sequence goes on from NZ_JADMKV010000027.1 coordinate 32,363, forward strand.
ACATGCTGGGCTATTGGAAGAATGAATCCGCCACCGCGCAAACGCTGGTCGGTGGCTGGGTACATACCGGCGACGTGGGCTATAGGGATGAGGAGGGCTACGTTTATGTCTGCGACAGGATCAAGGACATGATCATCTACGCGGGAGAAAACCTGTTCCCCGCCGAAATTGAAGCCGTGCTCAGCGAGCATGAGGCGGTCGCCGAAGTCGCTGTCATCGGGATTCCCGATGAGAAATGGGGGGAGGTTGTAAAAGCCTTTGTCGTGCCGCGCCAGGGCGGCGAAATCAAGCAACGGGAGTTGATCGATTTTGCCAGAAGCCGGATCGCGGATTTCAAAGTGCCTAAATCGGTTACGTTTGTCGATGCCTTGCCGAGAAATCCAAGCGGTAAAGTCCTTAAACGGGTGCTGAGGGCGCCGTTTTGGCAAGATCAGGACAGGCAGGTTAGTTAGTAAGTAAATTCACAATATAGATCATAAAAGGAATAATAAATCATGAATGCAGTGGTATCTGAAAATCGAGTAACCATCACCGAAGCAGCACCAGGGAAAATCGGCGCCGAAGTCAGGGGATGGGATGTTACGACCTTTACCCCGGGCTGTCCCGAAGCGGAAATGCTCCGGCAATTGATCTACCGTAATAAAGTGGTCGTCATGCGCGGCCAGCGCCTTGACATGACCGAACAGGAACAAGTCAACTTCGCCAGAGCGGTAGGCCGGCCTCAAGTTTATTTCCAAGCGAATTATCACCACCCCGATTATCCCGAGATTTTCGTTTCCAACAACCTCAACGAAGACGGCAAAAAATTCGGCGTTTCCGGCACAGGACGCTATTGGCATACGGATTGTTCTTTCGAGAAACATCCTCTGCCCTTTACTTCGGTACGCCCTATATTCTTCCCTAAATCGGCTAGGGAAACCTCTTATATCGATATGGCGCGCGTCTACCGCGAACTCCCCGATGATTTGAGGCGCTATGTGGACGGCAGGATGGCGATGCAGGAAGCCTGGCCGCGTTACAAAGTACAGGCATGTGATCTCGACCGTTCGATTGACGAACTCATCGCCAACTTCAAAGCCGAATGTCCGCCGCAAGCCCACCCTGCCGTCATTGAACATCCGGTGACCGGCGAAAAAATCCTCTATATCAGCAGCGGTTTTACCAGCGGATTGGTTGGACTGTCCTATGAAGAAAATCAGCGGGTGATGAAGGCCCTGTTCGAATTCGCCGAGCAGCCGAAATTCATGCATACGCATTTCTGGGAGGAAGGCGACATGATTATCTGGGACAACCGTTCGTTGGTTCATAAAGGTTCCAAGGCCAAGCCAGGCGAATACAGCAGAATGTACCGCATCGGCATCTACGACGATCTGCCATTTTATGTAGGGATAGAACAATGAACATGTTAAGGATGGTCGACCCTCTGGAGAATGTCACCGTTACAGATATCGATGATGGTTTTATGGCCGAGGTGTTAAAGCCTTATTTCAACCACAGTCGTTATCTGAAACAGGCCTGGTTTATGCAATCGGACAGCTCTGATCCGCAAGGCCTGATCATGAACGGAGAATTCTCGATTCCCGAGTCCTGTTATATCGACGACACCGGGCATTTTAACGCCGTTGAGTTCAATATCTGCTTCAACCAGATTTGTTATGTGCATTTGGCACATTGCATTAAAAACGCGTTGATACCGGAATTATCGGATGATTACGATATGGACACGTTCTTCGAGAAGCAGCTGCCGAACGTCTTGATCGCAAAACTCACTTCGAGCTATCAAAGCCAGCTGAACGCCAAGCATTTTTACGGTACTTACGGCATTAATAGCATCAAGAAGACGTCGACATGCACATTCATCAAAACCTATTGCCGTTTTCATGATGACGCCAACGGCAGAAGCAAAGGAGAAGTGACACTCGCAGTAATGGCGCCATAAAGTCCGAAGTATCGCCTGCTTTCCGCGAAACCTGAAACAGGTTCGTCCCCTCCCGATTTCAGGAGCGGAAAACGGGCGACGATTGTTGTTGCGGCGGCGCATTCGTCCTGAGCTTGTCCTGGGCTCGTCCTGAGCTTGTCGAAGGACGGCCGCCTGCACCGCAACTGCGATAAAACACCGGGTCTTCGGCTATGCGTAGGCCTCGTTCGTTTGCGGGTTCTCGACTTTCTATGTTCCTTCAACGCCTTAGTTTTCCAGTTCAATAGACCAGCAACCGTTATGTATCCCAGCCCGATCATCACTACGTTACAACAAGCCCAGCCAGCCCAAAGAAAGCCGATATTGAACGCCTATATTCGCGAGTTACTGGCGAATTTTATCGGCATGGACAGTGCGGAAGACATAACACCCAATCAAAGCTTTATCGAACTGGGCACGGATTCTCTGCAAGCGGTGGGATTCAAGTCCAGGCTGGAATCGAATCTGGTTTGTTCGCTGCGCACGACCTTGTTATTCGATCATCCCAGGATGGATTTGCTGGTCGATTATCTGATCGACGAGGTATTGCCGCTAGAGCCGATGTCGCCGGAAGAAACGCCGGACGCCGCCTTGGCGGCGCCGCCGCGCATCGGCAGCGCCCCGCTGTCCGTTGGCCGGATGCAGCCGATAGCCATTGTCGGATTGGCCGGATTATTTCCCGGCGCCGATAACGCGGAATTGTTATGGGAAAAAGTCATGGCCGGCGAATGCCTGCAGCCGGACCCATACGTGCCGGCAGTTGCGTTCGGATACGGCCGCATCGACGAAAGCAGTCCGCCCGAAGATACCGAGGCTAACGACCTTGCCGACCGCCAACTGCAACTTCTGAAGCGGCTCATTGCGCAACTACAGAACGAATACGAAATTACCGGGCGGATGCTCTCGGAGCCCATGACCGGCGTTTTCATAGCCGCCCAATCGTTCGTCGATCGCCTGGGTTGCTGCGATAACGGCGGCCAGCCCTATCGGGTTCCCATCGCCAACCAGCTATCCTTTCAATTCGACTTGAAAGGACCCAGCGAAGTCATCAATACCTTTTGCACCAGCGTCCACGTCGCGCTGCACCGCGCCGTGCAAAGCATCCGCTCCGGCGAATGCGAACAGGCCATCGTAGGCGCCGTCAACCTCATAGATGCCGGCGAATTCGCGTCCATGGCCATGCATGGCCTTTACGATCAACTCCTGAGCAGCCGCAACCGGACGCGCAGTTTCAGTGACGAAGCCGACGGTTTCGTCCGCAGCGAAGGCGCGGGCGTCGCCATTCTCAAACCGCTGGAGCAGGCGCTGGCGGACGGCAACCGGATTCTGGCGATCATCAAAGGCAGCGCCGTGCACCACGGCGGTCGCGGCTATTCGCTGGAAGCCCCCAACGTGCAGGGGCTAAGGCACGCCATAACAGCCAGCATAGCCCAGACCGGCGTCGGCACCGATACGATAGATTATGTGGAAGCCCACGGCATCGGCAATACGCTGGCCGATGCCCTGGAACTGACCGCAATCAGCGACGCTTATCAGCTGTTGAGCGCGAATCCCGGCAAAAACTGGTTTGTCAGCAGCATCAAGCCCAGCATCGGCCATCCGGAGGTCGCATCGGGCATGGCTTCGCTGATCAAGGCCGTCAAGGCCCTGGAGCATCAGGCCATACCGGGCATAGCCGGGCTCGGAGAGCTCAATCGCGAATTGCCGGCCGATCATACCCTGATTCTGCAGAGCCAGTCCACCCATTGGCAAAACGGCTCCGCGCCACGCCGGGTAGCGCTCAACAGTTACGCGATCGGCGGCGTCAATGCGCACATTGTGCTGGAAGAATATTGCGGACAGCAGGCGGCCGATGCCGGCGCCGCTTTTACTCAGCCATCAGCAAGTGCGGCTAACGCTCAGGCAATGCAAGCCGCCGCTTTGAACGACGATACAGAGGCGGCGCTGGCGAGTCTGGTCGCCGAGGTGTTCGGCAAGGAGCTGTCGGCCATCGACCGTTCGCTATCGCCCGTCCATTACGGTTTCGATTCGATTCAGGTGGTGCAATTCATCAAGCGCCTGAACGAACGGCTGGGCTTGAACATCAAGGTCGCCCAGGCGATGGGCGCCAAAAACTTCGGCGAATTTTTCGATATGCTGGCGCGGCAAACGCGCAGCTCGGACACTAGTGCGCCTGAAATGCCGCAAACGGCGGCGAGCGTGCCGACGACGCCGCAACCCTTGTCGGAAACCCAGAAAGGCCTGTGGTATATTCAGGAAACCTTTCCCGAGTCCACCGGTTTCAACGTCCCGCTGATTTTCCGGCTCAAAGCCCCAGCGGACCACGACTGTTTGCGAATGGCTCTGCTCGCGGTGCTGGAAGAGCGGCCGTTGCTGCGCTGCCGCTTTGAATGCCAAAAGGACGCAGCGGGCGAAGACATCGTCCAGAGGGTAGGCAGAGCCGCCGACAACCTTGTCATCGAGCACCTGACCCTGCCGGAAAGCGAACAGGCGGCGCCGTTCCTGCGCCAATTGCTGCAGCAGCCGTTCAATCTGAAAACCGATCCGCCGCTGCGGTTGTATACCGTAGAATGCCCGGCGGACCAGCGCTACTATGTGTTCTTCGTCATACACCACATCGTCATCGACGGGTTTTCCGGCATGTTGTTTGCCAACGAGCTCTGGGGCAAATACCAGATCCTGGCCGCCGGCGGTCATCCGGCCGCGCAGGCGCCCGACACGGCCTTTTTCGACTTCATCGCCTGGGAGCGCGCCTATCTGAGCTGCGCGCGCGCCGAAGACGACCTGGCCTGGTGGAAAAGCCGCCTGGCCGGCGTGCCGGCGACCATCGCCATGCCTTACGATACCCTGCCGCAACCCGATTTGCCCGATTTAGGGCTGGGCTGCGAAACGCTGACGCTGAACAGCGCAACCCTGTCCGCGCTGAAATATCTCGGCTCCATGCTGAACCAGAACTTGTCGGCGTTATTGCTGGGCGTCTTCAATATCCTGATCCACCGGCTGAGCGCGGAAGACGATATCGCCGTGAACATGCCGGTGGCCGGCAGGCCCTTGCAGCGCCATGAAAACACCATCGGCTGCTACATCAACCTGATGATCGTCAGAAACCAAGTCCGCCCGGACGATACTTTTCTGCAACTGGTAAAACAGATTGGCGCAAACCTTGCCGAAGCACTCGATCACGCCAATTACCCGTTTATCCGGTTAATGCGCGAGTTGAGGCTCACGCTGCTCAACCCGAGCGAAGTGCCGTTTTCGGTGTCGTTCACCTACCAGAACATCTTCGACGGCATACTAGGAGCCGAAGAGCGGCTGGGCGACGTCGAGCTGAGCTACGACGTGTATCAGGAAACGATGGACAGCTACATGCTGGAAGTCTACGATTTCCGCGACAAGGTGGAACTGCACCTGAAATACCAGCGCAATCTGTTCGACGCCGCCACGATCCGCCGCCACCTCGGCTATCTGGAAACCCTGATAACGGCTATCATCGAAGATCCCGGCCGACGCATCGATGAATACGATTGCCTGCCGGAGCAGGAGATAAGCCTGTTGCTGGACGGCTTCAACGATACCGCCGAGGAATTTCCCAAAGCGCATTGCGTCCATGAACTGTTCGAAGCCCGGGCGGCCCTGGCGCCGGACAGCACGGCCCTGATTTTCGCCGGCCGGCCAATGTCCTATGGCGCCCTGGCGGAACGCAGCCGGCGTCTGGCGATCTATCTGCAGGCCCAAGGCATGGGGCCGGATCGGCTGGTCGCGGTATGCATGGACCGATCCGCGGACATGGTTATTGCGGTGCTGGGCGTGCTGGGCGCCGGCGCCGCTTACCTGCCCATCGATCCGCATAACGGCGAGGACAGAATCCGCTACATGCTGACCGACGGCGGCGTCAGCCTCTTGCTGACCCAATCCCATCTGCAGCCGCGGCTGTCCGGCTTATTGGCTGACTGCGGCTGCCGGACCGTGGCCGTGGACGATCCCGCCTGGACCGACCAGGTATCCCGTAACACCGAACTGCGCCGCGAGGCCGGTCCGCAACATCCGGCTTATGTGATCTACACGTCCGGCAGCACCGGCAACCCGAAGGGCGTAGTGATCGCTCACCGGTCGCTGGTGAATCTTTGCCATGCGATGACCGTAAAATACGGCATTACCGAGCAGGACAGAATCCTGCAGTTTGCCTCATTGAGCTTCGACATGTCGGTGGAGGAAATCTTTCCTTACCTGCTGACCGGTGCCGGCATCGTGATCCGTCAAGACGCCGATATCGAAGTGGACAGTTTCTATCGGGTCGTCGTCGACAACGGCGTCACGATACTCAATCTCCCGCCGCAGTTCTACGGCGTGATCGCCGCGCTGGAACCGGAGCGGCAACAGCAACTGTTCAGCCAGCTGCGCCTGATCTCCTTCGGCGGCGAGGCCTTGCCGGAGACGACGCTGCAAGCCGTGCAGGACCGCGGCGTCCGGATATTCAACGCCTACGGCCCGACCGAATACACCGTCAATGCCGCGATCGCCGAGCTTGGCGCCGGGCAGCGCCTGACCATCGGCAAACCGATCGCCAACACCCGCCTGTATGTGCTGGGCAGATACCTCGAGCTGCTGCCGATAGGCGTGGCCGGTGAACTGCATATCGCCGGCGAGGGGCTGGCACTGGGCTATCTGAACAATCCGGAACTGACCGCCGAGAAGTTTATCGACAACCCCTACGCCCCCGGCAAGCTGTACAAAACCGGCGATCTGGCGCGCTGGCTGCCGGACGGCACTGTCGCCTATGTGGGCAGAACCGACCATCAGGTCAAAATTCGCGGCTTCCGGGTCGAGCTGGGCGAGATCGAAAATGCGCTGGCCGCGCTGCCGGAGGTAAAAAGCGCCGCCGCGATAGTGGCAAGGCCCCGCACCGGCGGCGAACGTCTGGTGGCCTATTACACGACCAATTTGGAAGCCATCGATGCCGACGGACTGCGCGAGCAATTGCGCCGCCGCCTGCCCGATTATATGGTGCCGGCCGCATTCGTCCGTCTGGACACGCTGCCGCTGACCGCCAACGGCAAAATCGACCGCAAGCAGCTGGAACAGATGCCGGTGGAATTCGACGCCGGCGAGCACTATGCCGCACCGCAGACCCCGGCCGAAAGGCAACTGGCGGGCATCTGGGAAGACGTGCTGGGGCTTGCGCGCGTCGGGCTCAACGACAACTTTTTCGAACTCGGCGGCCATTCCCTGCTGTCGATACAGTTGGCGAACAAAATCAATCAACAGCTGCCGTCCTCGCGCATCGGCATTGCCGACATCATCCAATGCCCGACCGTGGGGGAACTGGCCGATCGCATCGGCAACGCCGACGGCAAGCCGGCAGGCTCGCCTTATGTCGTCAGTCTGCGCGACAGCATTCCGACCTTCATCATTCCGGGCATGCCGGGCTTAAGCGACGGTTACCATCAGCTGGCGGCGCGGATCGGCGATTGCGGCCCAGTGTACGGCCTGCAGATGAAAGGCTACGCCGGCAGCGCGCCGGCCGGATCGGTAGAGGAAATGGCCGCTCACAACATCGAGCAGATCAGAAGCATTAAGCCGCGCGGCGCAATCAGGCTTTATGCCCACAGCTACGGCGGAACCGTGGTCTACGAAATGCTCAGGCAGCTGCAAGACAGCGGGATTGTGGTCGAAGATGTGGTGCTGATAGACAGCGGCGTTGCCAGTTGGCCGAAGCAAATGGACAAACTTTCGGTCATCGCCTTCTGCAGGATGATTCTCGAAAATGCCGGCATCGATCCGGCCGGCCAGGAGGCGTTCATCACAGCCATTCTGGAAGACAAGCCTTATCCGCTCTGGAAAACCGAACTGGCAAAGTTGCTGCACGCGGCGATGGGCATTGCCGCCGACTATTTTCTGGATCTGTGGCATGTGGTCGAGACGTCGCTGGCCGTCGATTACCGCTATCCGCACGGCAAACTGCCGCACCGGCCGACGCTGATCATCGCCGAGGAGAGCGAGCGCTGGCTGGAACCGGACTGCTGGAACGCCTACTACGACGAGGTCAGGATCATCCATGCCGGCGGCGGGCATTACTCCGTCGTCGCCGAGCCTTATTGCTCGAAATGGCTGAAAGAACTGAAGCCTGGATGCCGTTTAGGTCCGGAACATCTGGAAGGGCACTACTATGGCGCTTAAGGCCGGCTATTTATTGCTGCTGTGCAGTCTGGCGGGATGCACCATGGGGCCCGATTACCGGCCGCCTTCGCTCGCCGTACCGGGTCATTGGCAGGCCGAAAAGGACACCGGCCCGAATCTGAAATTCACAACCTCGGAAAAACTGAGAACCTGGTGGAAGAGCTTCGGCGATCCCCAGCTTGACCGGCTGATGGAACTGGCGCTGACCGACAATCTGGACCTCAAGATGGCATTGACACGCATCGATCAGGCCCGCGCCGACCGGCGCTCGGTCCGGGCGGAGCTGTTTCCGCAGATTGGCATAAAAGCGGGCGGCCAGCGTCACCAGAACCTCTCTCCCATCTACGCGCGCGGCGTCCGTTTCAATATATTCGAGCTGGGTTTCGACGCCCTGTGGGAAGTCGACTTGTTCGGGCGCCTGCAGCGTCAGCTGGAGGCAGCCAGCGCCGATCTGGAAGCGGCGGAGGAGGAGCACGCCCAGGCGCTGGTGACGCTCACGGCGGAACTGGCGCGTTCTTACGTGGAATACCGCAACCTGCAGAACCAGCTGCGGATCACGCGCTCGAACCTGGAAGCGCAACGGCACACGCTGAAGCTGACCGAAAGACTATTCAATGAAGGCGTCGGCACGCGACATGACGTGGTCAGGGCGCGTGCCCAGGCCGAGAACACCGAGGCGCAGCTGCCCACACTGGAAGCCGGGGTGACTGCCACACTCAGGCAGCTGGAAGTGCTGATCGGCAGGCAACCCGGCACGCTGGACGGCGAGTTGCAGGCAACCGCCGCACTGCCGGTTGCATCGGCGCAAAAACTGCTGACTTCGCCGGCCGAAACCATTCGCTGGCGGCCTGACGTTCACGTCGCCGAACGCCGGCTCGCGGCTGCGACTGCCCTGCAAGGCGCGGCTATTGCCGAATTGTTCCCGAAAATCTCGCTGTCAGCCTTTTTGGGGCTGCGCAGCACCGACGTTGAAACCCTGTTCAAGTCAGCGGCCTTTTCCTACAGCACGGCTGCCAATTTGCTACAGCCGCTGCTCAATTTCGGCCGCATCCAGGCCGGCATCGATCTGACCAAGGCGCAGCAGCAGGAAGCCTATCTGATCTACGAAAAGACCGTGCTCGAAGCGCTGAGCGAGACCGAAATTACTCTGACCCGCTATTTGAAGGAGGAGGTGCGGCGGCAAACCCTGGCCCGCGCCGTGGCAGATCAGCGCGAATCTGTCCGGCTGTCCCAGCTGCGTTATCAGGAAGGGGTCATTACCTTTTTGGACGTGCTGGATGCCCAGCGCGCCCTCTACGCCGCCGAAATCGAGCTGGCTCGCTCCGAAGCAGAGACTTCCACGAATCTGATCGCCTTTTACAAGGCGCTGGGAGGCGGCGCGAACTCAGCATCGGCATTAGAAGAAATCGCTCAGGGGACATCATAAGCAAATGGCCTGACTGTTGCCGATCGTCGTCAGGCCTTGGCTCTCAGCCAGGAAAATATCAAGGCAAACAACAGCGGCCTGAAAATCAGTTTTGGTGCGGGAGCTAAGGAACATCATCTGGTGGAAACGGATTTCCACCGCGCCACCTATCAATTCATTGCCTTTCCATCATTTTTTATCCGCCGCGATCTCAGGAAATGCGCAGCCATCTTGGGGCGCCGGTCGCGGATGACGTTCTGGCCGGTCTTAAAAACGGCGAAAGCCCACACGTGCATGCCGGCTACAAAAGGCCGATTCGTCACGGCATCGAGATAGTGTCTCAGGAATTCGACCTGATATTCCTCCATCCACATCTCCGGCGGAATACTGTGCGCTTTGTCAAGTTGAAGGCGCTCCAGCGGCAGTCGCGCTATGTTGAAACTTCCGCCGGACGGGTTTTTTAAACCCGTCCGAACGTTTTACCGAAGCCATGAAATCGGTTTGAAACGTTCTGGACAAACTGGCAAGCCTGCCTTTTTGGAACATGCCCGAACGTTACGGACGGGATGAATATCCCGTCCGGCGTTTGGACCGTAGTCGCGTCGCACTGATCTTCGGAAAAAAGATATAGCGCGATTGCCCTGGCTCCAGCGCCAGGGCAGAGGAACGGACTGAGGATAAGGCGAGAAATAATTTCCCTGAATTTTGACCAGCAACAGTGTGGGGGCGACTTCGCCTACCAACAGTAGGCGCTCTAGGCGAATACCCGCAAGGGGCACAAGTGAACTCGCCCCTACATAAGCGCTGATTTCAGCAACTCTCTGGCGCACCATCGGCGCCAATTAATGGATCGTTTTCAGGCCGACGAGTGCATGAATTTCTTGAGACACCCTGGCAAAAAACCGATATTTGTCTATGCTTAGGTCAATATAAAAACAAAAAATTGACCTATGAAAAAATTAAAGTTCTCGGGCTTCACGGCGCTTGAGCTCATGATCGTTATCGCCATCATTGCCATCCTGGCGGCGCTGGCCGTGCCTTCATTCAGAACCACTCTCGACAAGCAACGCATCACCCACGCGGCGGAAGCCGTGTTGGCCGATCTGCGCTGGGCGCGGGCCGAGGCCATTAAGCGCAATAGGCCAGTCAGAGTCACCTTCACCACCGGCAGTACATGGAGTTATACCTTGCATGCCGATCCCGCCGGCAGCAACACGCTGCTCAAGACCGTCAGCGGCAGCGAGTTTGCCTCGACAACCCTGACCACAGCCAGTTTTGCCGGCGACGTTGCCTATACCACTTTTGACCCGACACGCGGCATCGCCCTTAATGACGGCACGGTCATGCTCACGTCCTCTGATTTTAGCGCCGGCGTTATCGTCAGGCCTCTGGGGCGGGTACATATCTGCGGCTCAATGGGAGGCTACGAAGCATGCCCCTAATCCAGAAACGGCAAACCGGCGTCACGCTGATCGAATTGCTGATCGGCATGCTGATCGGCTTGATTGTGGTTGCCGCCGGCCTCAGCGTTTTCATCACCTCGCTCAAAGGCCAGGCCGACAACATTAAGCTCAGCCGCCTGAACCAGGACATGCGGGCCATGATGGACCTCATGGAACGCGATATCCGTCGGGCCGGCTTCGTGACCTCTGACCCCACGACTAATCTGGCCGCGCTGCAAAACAACCCTTTTTTTGATGCCGCGACCGGCGGCGCTAGCACCGAACTGACCGTTTATAACGGCGGCGCCTGCCTAGTCTACGCCTACAACCGCGATAACGACAGTCCGCCGTTCGTCGACAGCAATGAACGTGCCGGCTTTCGTCTGAACAATGGCAACCTGGAAATGCGCCGCAGCGGCGACACCAACGAAGATTGCGACAACGGCGACTGGCAGTCCATTACCGAAGCGGAAGTGGAAATTACCGGCCTGACTTTCACCTTAACGACCGCCGCCTTGAATGTCAGCAGCATGATGACCGATACCGATGGCGACGGCTGCCGTGATGGCGATGATCAAGACCCTGCCACCGCGGATTCGGGGTGCAAAACCGGCAATTACGGCAATAACCTGTGCGATAGCGGCGAAAGCTGCAACACCTGCACGCGCGATGGCAGCCCCGATCCCGCCTGCCTGTATGTGCGTGACGTTGCCATTTCGCTGTCCGGCCGCTTGCGCGATGACCAAACCGTCACCCAAACCATCACCGAGCAGGTGCGGGTGCGCAACGACAAATACTTGGCGGCCCTGCCTTAACCGTCCCGTTCTGCAAAATTGATCATGAAATTTCCACATTTCGAGTTAAAAGCCCGCCAGCAAGGCGCCGCTACCTTACTGGTGGTGCTGGTGCTGGCGTTAATCATGGGCATTGTCGCGCTGACCACCGCGCGCACCGGCCTGATGGAACAAAAAATGACCGGCAACGATCTGCGGGCCCGCGAAGCCCAGGAGGCGGCCGAGGCCGGGCTGGAGTATGCGGTGGCCTGGGCGCAAAACAATAACATTCCCGCTACCGTCACCTGTTCCTCAGGCTCACTGCCGGCCGGGTGTCCTGCGGTCTTGACGACGGTCACCGGCTCATCGACCGGGGAGAGCTATGTCTATACCCTGACTTACACGAAAGGCGCCGACTCGGTCAAAGTCACCTCGAGCGCACGGGGCGCCGCTGACAACAGTATTGCCGCCACCTCGGAAACCTTCGTTAAGCAAACGCCTGTCGGCTTGTTCGATGTCGGTATGGTCATGCCGCCGCCCTGGGTGATCGCCGGCTGCATTACCAGCGCAGCCACCGGCACGCCCGATACGTTTGTGCTCAACGGCGCCAATAACGCGGTGATCAGCGGCACTGCCGCCGATTCCGCCTGCTTGCCGCAAGGCCACCTGGACGTGACCACCTGGCATGACGACAATGGCAACGGCATCAAGGATGCGGGCGAGGAAGGGGCTCCAACGACCTTCAACCGCGGCACGTTTCCCGGCTGTCCCGGTACGCATTGCGCCTGGAATTACGTGTTCCAAATGCCCTTGGAAGACGCCATCGAGCGGGCTACCGCCGCGGGCCACGTTTATGCCAGCGATATTCCCTGCGGCCCTGCAACGTCAGCGCCCGCCATTTATGTGATCAACAACGGAGGCCCGATCAATAGCGCCGACATCGCCGGTTACTGTACCGGCACGGGCGTTGATTCCACCACGATAGGCGCCCCCAATCAGCCGGTGCTGCTGATTGTCCCCAGTGCCAATGGCTGCCCGAAATTCAATGGCGGCGTCACGATTTACGGCATCATCTATTTCGAGTCGACGACCGACTGCGCCTCTAACGGCTGGGGCGGCGCAACCGTATACGGCTCGGTCATCTGGGAGGGCAGCGTTGACAAACCCAATGCCAACTCGGAATTCATCGAGGTGGATTATGAAGACGCTGGCGACCTGAATACCATATTCAATACCGGCATGGACGATGCGACGCGCATCCCCGGCACCTGGAAAGACTTTTAGAGGAGATTCACGATGAGAAGAACACAGCCTGCTGGGCAACAGGGCTTCAGCTTGTTGGAAGCCTTGATTGCGGCCTTGGTCGTCGCGGTGGCGATGCTGGGCGTAGCCCGGCTGCAAGGCCTCACCATGCTGGAAAGCGGGGACAGCCGCATGAAGACCCACGCCCTGAATCTGGCGCAAGACAAAATCGAAGAACTGCGCAGTTTCTCCAATCAGGATGCTTACTTAGGCATGGCTTCAGGCAGCGATACCCACGCCGGCGCCAACGGCACCTTTACCCGCACCTGGACCGTCATGAGCTGCGCCAACTTGTCCCCCTCTTGCGACAGCAACGGCAATGGCAGCATTGATGACAATGAATCCAATTACAAGCAAGTCAACGCCCAAGTCATCTGGACGGACCCGCGAGGCGCCGAGCAAACCGTGCAGTTGACTTCGTACATCACCGGCGTCGAACCGGTGAAATCCGGCATGGCATTGGCATTGTATACGTCAGGATCGGGAGCAGGAACGGAACCGGAACCGGAACCCGAACCCGAAACAATACCGGACCCAGCCTCCGACCCTCATCCGGAACCCGAACCAATACCGGACCCGGTCACGGAGCCGGTACCGGATCCCGTACCGTCCTCCCCGCCTACCGGCGGTGCCTGCACAGGCCTTGTGACAGCCGCGATTGTCACCGGCTCTTTTGAAAGCGCCCAGTCGCTTACCCTGGGGAGCCAATTTAAGCTTAGCACCAAGCCGCTGGCTGTCTGCACCGTCATCGCCCTTAACAGCGTACTTGATCTGGCGGCGAAAAAAGGCACGTACATTTGCAGCCTACAGGATCTGGACCCGGCGATTGTCTCGCTGGACGTAGGCGGAAAAGCCCTCGACTTAAGCGTCAATCTGGCGCTATCCGATATCCCGCTGCCAGGCCTGGCCGGCCAATTGAACTCATTGTTGAAACCGCTCAATCTGCCGCCTGATCTTGCCTGCGTCAAAGCCAACGTCACCCTGCCTATAAAAATAACAGGGAATGAGAAAAATTATAATGTCACCATCAAGGAACTATAGAACAGCACGGTAACGGTATTTCCATCAGCTTTCTGCCCACCTCGAACGCAGGAAATGTGCAGCCATTTTGGGGCGCCTGTCGCGGGTGAACACGCCCTTGAAGTTCATCGCGGCCGCGCGGATGACGTTCTGGCCGGTCTTGAAATCGGCGAAGGCCCACACGTGCATGCCGGCTACAAAAGGCCGGTTCGCCACGGCATCGAGATAGTGCCTCAGTAGCTTGACCTGATACTCCTCCGTCCACATCTCCGGCGGAGTATTGTGCGCACCGGGAAGGGTGTCGGCGCCGAACTCGGTCATGATGATGGGTTTGCCCAGCGACTCGTGCAGTGCATCCAGCTCGCGCTCCAGCTCCTGCTTTGCCCGGTCGAGCTGACCCGGCATGGTGTACCAGCCGTAGTAGCGGTTGATGCTGACAATGTCGAACAGCCCGAGCCACTCGGTCGGTCCGCCTTGCAAGCCGACGAGCGTAACAGGCCGTGTCCCGTCGAGCCTGTGCGCATCGTCGTAGAGCTGGCGAAAGAAGGATGTGCCTGCCGCGACAGCTTCCGGCATCGATACGTCAAGCGCCGATCCTGTCACCGGTTCGTTCGCTACGCTCCAGATGATCGTGCTCGGGTGGTTCTTGTCGCGTAGGATCAGTTCGCACAGCTGCTGCCGACATTGCACAAGGCGGCTGGCGCTCAGCGCCTCCCCATCCCCGAAGTTCAGGCCGACGGCGGGAATCTCGTTGATCACCAGTACGCCGAGCCGGTCGGCTAGCATCATGGCCTCCTCCGCGTAGGGATAATGCGAGGTCCGGTACGAGTTGGCGCCGATCCATTTGAGCAGTTCGTAGTCCCGCACCCACATGGGCAGGTTCTGTCCGCGGCCGCTGAGCGGGAAATCCTCATGCTTGCCGAACCCTGTCAGTTTGATCGGCTGCCCGTTCAGCAGCAACTGATCCCCGCACACCGCAATGGTGCGGATGCCGATGTCGAGCGAGTAGGCATCGATAGTTTGGTCTTCGTCGGTGAGCGTAACGGTTAGAAGGTAAAGGTACGGATCTTTTGGGCACCAGAACCGCGCCGAGGGTACGCGCAAACTGGCTTCAGCCGAACCGGCGCAGAAGTTCAGTTCGGCTTCGCTATCGTTCAACAGCAACTTTCCCTTGCCGGCATATCCGCCGGCGGACACCGTGACTTTGACGACGCCGTCCTCGCCGTCGAGCGTCGTAACGACCGTGACGTCATCGATGTGCGCGGCGGCTGGGACAGAGTAGAGCAGCACGGGTCGGTGCAGCCCTGCATACGGGAAGAAGTCGTACGTTGTCGCCGGGAATGGGGGCAGGCTTCCGAACGCTCCGGCTCCCACTGCCGCAGGCCCAGGCGGCACGCGCTCGGGCAATTGTCTGTTCTCGATGAAGATGGCGATGATGTTTTTTCGATCCCATAGCAATTGATCAGTGATCTCGACAGCGAAAGGCAGGTGTCCACCGAAATGTTCGGCAGCGGCAATGCCGTTGACCCACACCTTGGCAGCATAATTCGCCGAGCCTACGCGCAGAAACACGCGTTGTCCACGCCAGAAGGACGGAACGTATCCCTCATGCCGGTACCAGGCGAGGCCCAGGTAGTCCCGTGCATCATCGAACAGGTCGTTCCAACTGCATGGCACCGGAATCATGCGCGGCGAGGGCAGGGCATTGAACCACGCCTGCGCTTCGCCTTCTTCCTTCGGGTCGAGCTGGAACTGCCAAAGCCCGGAAATATCCAGCACGTTGCGCAGCAGGTTCTGCTGCGGGTAAAGCAAGCCGCCGCTGCCGGGTATGGCGGGCTTGTGCGCTGCTTTTTTATGGTCGGTATCGTTGCCGTGCGAAAGCGGATCCTTCATTTTGTCTCCTTAGTTTGCCTCATGCCAGGATGGTGTTTTGATGGGGTGAAGGTGTCATCGTATGCTCGCTAATTCAGTAAAAATTGGCAGCTGATTTACGAAGAACCTCTTCAAATCATCTCCGCCCCATTCCGCGCGCGTCAATTTTATTCTTTACTTTAACAGGCATTTGGCTGCGGGCAGTCGTGCACCGGTTTTCAGCATTAAATAATGCCATCACAATGTTTGTAACATAAATTTCATTTCCTTTTGTTAGCATTCCATAGATGTAGACCTTTCTGGGGGTAACCCTTCATTCACTAGGGAGAATAGTGTTGCCTGATCCTAACATTGCCTTTGGAGATGATTTATGCACGATCATGACCTTGTAAAACAGTTCAACATATTGTCTGGCGAGCCACGGTAATTCTGTGAGCTACGGTTAAGCGGGCAGTCTCAGAGCGCCTCATAACATTGACATTTTTATTATGGACAATCATTCCTATCGCACCATCTGGATTTCTGATCTCCACCTTGGCTCTACCCAGTGCCAGGCGGATGTTTTGCTGGATTTCCTAAAGCACAACGACAGCGAAAAGCTTTACCTGGTCGGCGACATTATCGATTTTTGGGCACTTTCCAAGAAATCGTACTGGCCCAGGGACCATAATACGGTAATCCAGAAGGTACTGAGAAAAGCGCGGCATGGCACCCAGATTATTTACATACCCGGCAATCACGACGAAAACGTAAGGGACTACCACGATTATGTTTTCGGCGACATCATCGTGAAAAATTCGGATGTTCATGTTACGTCCGCAGGGAAGCAATTCCTGGTGGTCCACGGCGACGAATACGACACGATCGCCAGATACCATAAGTGGATTGCCAAGCTGGGCAGCGTGGGATACGACCTTCTGCTTGAAATCAACCGCTTTTTACGAATGGCCAGGCGTTGGTTCGGCATACAGTCGCACTTCTCTCTTGCCGCCTTCGTGAAGTTCAAAGTCAAGAATTTGGTTCAGTTTATTTCAGATTACGAAGAAAGCATCGTCAGCACGCTCAGAGACCAGAACCTGGACGGCGTTATCTGTGGACATATACACCATGCCGAAATCAAGCAGATAGACGGATTTCTGTATATCAACACAGGTGATTTCGTGGAAAGCTGCACGGCTATAGTGGAACACGCCAATGGCGCTCTGGAACTGGTGAAGTGGCACAAGACTCAACTGGCCCTTGCTTATAATGAAGCTCAGGAAGCTGATATGCCTAAACAGATAAACTGGTTAATGGCTAAACGCGACAACATCAAACGACAATGAATTCAATAAATATCAATGCAGTCAGCAAGTTTATGGATAGGCTTTATCGCTTGTTCCGGTTCAAGTTTGCAGCCGATGGACTCAATGAAATAAATCTTCAACCATTCAGGGTACAATAATGGTGGTTTCCGTAAAGTCGCGCAGCGCAGATAATTCCATAAGCCGCGGTTTCAACACCATTCTTGCGGCACAGTTTTTTTCATCGCTGGCGGATAACGCGCTTCTCTTTGCCGCTATCGCGTTGCTCAAGGATCTGGATGCGCCTTCCTGGCAAACGCCTGTATTACAGCAATTTTTCGTCTGCGCCTTTATCGTGCTCGCACCTTTTGTCGGCGCATTCTCCGATGCGCTGCCGAAGGGGCAGGTCATGTTCATCAGCAACAGTATCAAGATAGTAGGCTGCACTGCCATGCTGCTGGGGTTGCATCCGTTGCTCGCTTACGGTTTCGTCGGCATTGGCGCGGCGCTGTACTCGCCGGCCAAGTACGGCATCCTGACCGAGTATCTTCCTGCCGATAAACTGGTATGGGCCAACGGCTGGATGGAAGGTCTGACCGTGGCGGCCATCATTTCGGGCGCTATTTTTGGCGGTTTATTGATTGGTCATCGTGTCGAGGATCAGGTTGTCCAGAGGCTGGGCGGGCTTGAGTTCAATGGCGGTATCGATACCGCTCCGGAGTTCGCGATTTTTGTCATACTGGGTCTTTATCTGACGGCGGCGATACTCAATTATTACATTCCCAAACTGCCTATTGAGCATACTTTATCGAAACGAACGCCAGGGTTCCTGTTGGCTGATTTCTGGCGGACTTTTCTGCTTCTGTGGAAAGATCCGCTGGGGCAGGTATCTCTCGCGGTAACCTCCCTGTTCTGGGGTGCGGGAACAAGCTTGCGTTTCATCATTCTTGCCTGGTCTGCGGCAGCGCTGCAGCTTGATCTGGAGCAGGCAACGCAATTGACGGCAGTCGTCGCGGTAGGCCTTGCTATCGGTTCTGTGGTGGCGGCCAAGGCTGTGCCGTTGGAGCATGCCGTGAAAGTATTGCCCTTGGGGATAGCCATGGGATTCGTTGTATTGGCGATGATATGGGTGACCGATTGGCGGCTGGCGGTGCTGATGCTGATACTGATCGGGACCCTGGCCGGCAGTTTTTTGATACCGATGAACGCATTGCTGCAGCACCGCGGGCACCAGTTGATGGGCTCCGGGCACTCCATCGCCGTGCAGAACTTCAACGAAAATCTAAGCATTTTATTGATGCTTGGCGCTTATGCGCTGATGATCAAGGCCGGACTTTCGGTGAATACGATCGTGGTCGTGTTTGGGCTGTTTGTATCGATTACGATGGCTTGGCTTACCAAAAAACATGGCCACGATCAGGACAGATAAAAAGGCGCGTCAACCTGTTTCAGGCAGGGCTGTATCCGAGTCCCGAAAGCAATTGGAATTGACGTGCGTGTGATTGACAACCTTGTCCAGTTTTCAAATAACTCAAGCAGGTACGTTATACACAAATGAAGAAACGGGTTTTGATTATGTCGGCAGGTGCGGGGACCGGTCACATTAAAGCGGCCGAAGCCTTGGAGAAGTCTTTTGCCGCTGACGATCGGGTCGCCGAAGTCATCAGCAACGATGCGCTGCAGTACACCAACAAGCTGTTCCGGGATTTCTATTCCAGCTTTTACACATCGCTGGTACGGTCCGCGCCCAATTTTCTCGGCTGGTGGTACAAAACCAGCGATGAACCCTGGTACACAGACAGAATGCGCCATATGATAGACCGGCTCAATACCAAGCCGCTGGTGCGGTTTATCCGGGAATTCAATCCGCATATCACGGTCTGCACGCATTACATGCCAGCCGGCATCATTTCCCATTTGATCGCGACCAACCAGCTGCAGGCGCATTTATCCATTGTGGTCACGGATTTCGATTTTCATGCCATGTGGCTGTCGCGCTCATTCCATCGCTACTTTGTCGCCATCGATGAAACCAGGGCGTACCTTGAAATGCTCGGGATTCCCAGTGAGAGGATTACGGTGTCCGGCATACCCATAGATCCCGTTTTTCAGCTGCCCATCAACCGCGAAGAAGAAAGGCTTCGTTTCGGATTGAACCCGGAAAAACCGGTTCTGCTCCTGTCGGCGGGCGCCCTTGGCGTGGGGCCGGCCGAGTTCATGGTGGAGCGGATGCTTAATCTGAATAGCGATGCGCAGACAGTGGTCGTCTGTGGGCGCAACGACGAACTGAAACAGCGTATTCTGCAATTGGTCGACAGCCGAAGCTCAAGATTCAAGGTTCTGGGTTACAGCGGCGAAATGCACAAGCTGATGAAGATGGCCGATATTTTTATCGGCAAGCCCGGCGGCATGACGGCCTCCGAGGCTATCGCCTGCGGGTTGCCCATGTGCGTGGTTTCTCCCATTCCCGGACAGGAGGAAAGAAACAGCGATCATCTGCTGGAAGAAGGTATTGCCGTCAAGTGTAACGATTTGACGACGCTGCCTTTCAAACTGGAGCGCTTGCTGGAGGACCCTGCCAGGTTGAGCCGAATGAAAGCCAATGCCCTGCGTTTTGCCCAACCTGCTGCTTCGGCAACGATTGTCGATACGTTGCTCGAGGACCGTCTTCCGCCTTTATCGCTTACCAAGAATCAGTGGGCGGCAATTACGCTGGCATCGGGAGCTGACAGTCAGCGCCGTTCATACGCTGCCGGCCTCGCTTCTTACTATAGCTTCAAATTCCGTAACTGATGGTATGCAACTGTAGGGTCGAATTCATTCGACCCGGGACGCATGCAGGCTTCCCAAAAGGCAATAGGTTTTTGTTGAGTGCGAATACCCTAAAGGGCACAAGTGAATTCGCACCTACGCGCATATTGGATCGGTCGACTACCCTTTCTTCATGAGGCTTAAACCGAATTGAGGTTATTCAACCATATCTCAATCATCGCCTTAAATGAAAATCCGGCCGGAAGTCGGGAATGCTTCATCAAACTGTCACAAAGCCGATTTACTATTGCTTATAAGTTCTCAGACAATCCGGTGGCGCCGCTATTGAGCCGTTCAGCATCAGGGCGACTTTTCTGGCGCAGTGAATCAATTCAAAAGGCAATAGTGTAGCGCTATTTGTCGGGCATGTTATAGGTTGATATGAACATATTAAAACTGTTGAAACTAGCTGATATCTTCACTATTGCCAATTTATCGTGCGGAATACTGTCCATCACGATGTCGATCGAAGGCGACTTCAATATAAGCGCTTCATTGTTGTTTTTAGCGGTGATTTTCGATGTACTGGATGGAAAAATAGCCGGTTTATTGCATCAGAAAAATCTTTTCGGAAGACAAATCGATTCAATGTCGGATTTGGTTTCATTCGGCCTTGCGCCCATGCTGCTTTTTTATTCATTGAATACGCCGGGAATATTGATATCTGCCTTATCAGTGTTTTTCATCACTTGCGGCATGCTTAGACTGGCCAGATACAATGTTTCCGATGCGCCCGGCTTCGAAGGCGTGCCTATTACTGTCAATGGCGTTTTGTTCCCCATTCTTTTTTTGATTTACAGCAATAATCCGGTCAGCTTGAATTTTTGGCCAATCATTATATTGATCCAAGGTTTATTAATGGTTTCCACCATTAAGGTCTCTCGAATATTTTGAAGCGAGCAGGGCTGTTTTTGCCTATTTTTCTGGGCAAATAATTTAGCTAAAGAAATATTATTGGGTGCAGGGGTTGAGGTGCGGACCGATTCCAATAAACGATATCCGAGTTCAATAGTATTTGCAGGGTTTTACGATGAATCACTATTCACCCATATTCAAGATCAAAACCTATAACGCCTTGTCAAGCAGCGGTCTGGAAAAATTTCCGGCTGAACGCTATGAAGTCGGGCCGGAGATTGAACGTCCTGATGCGATTCTGCTGCGCTCTCAAGATCTGTATGATGTTCCCATACCCGAGACCGTTAAAGCCGTGGGCAGAGCGGGTGCTGGCATTAACAATATTCCTGTTTCCGAATATTCAAAGCGAGGCATTCCCGTATTCAACACACCAGGCGCCAATGCAAATGCCGTGACTGAACTGACTATCGCCGGCCTGTTGCTGGCGGCGCGCAATATTGCCGAGGCCTGGTATTTCGCAAAAAATCTCGATGGAGATGGGGAATCACTTGATGCATTAGTTGAGCAAGGCAAGAAGCGCTTCTCCGGATTCGAGTTGGCCGATAAGACATTGGGCGTAGTGGGACTGGGCGCCATTGGCGTAAAAGTGAGCAATGCCGCTACGGCTCTCGGTTTGAAAGTAGTGGGGTTCGATCCCCAGATTACTGTGGAAAGTGCATGGCGACTCTCGGCAGATGCCATTCCTGCCGGCAGCTTGGACGAGCTGTTGTCAGGCTCGGATTTTGTCAGTCTGCACGTACCGCTGAATGATCATACCCGACAGCTTATTAATGAGTTATGCATCGATAAGATGAAGCCCAAAGCGACTTTGCTGAATTTCTCGCGAGCCGCAATAGTCGAGGAAACTGCCGTCCTGGCGGCGCTGGAATCTTCTAAACTTCATGCTTATGTTTCGGATTTTCCATCGCGGGCCTTGTTGAATCATCCGCGAACAATCGTATTGCCGCATCTGGGCGCATCGACCGCTGAAGCAGAGGATAATTGCTCCGTTATGGTTTCTCAACAGGTGCGTGACTTCTTGGAAAACGGCAATATTCGCAATTCGGTCAATTTTCCGGATGTCAATTTGCCTCTTAACGATGGCTTTCGGCTTGCGATTGCTAACAAAAACGTCCCCGGCATGGTCAGTCAGATTACTGCGGTTCTGGCAGAGAACAGGATTAATATTGTTGATATGTTGAATAAGTCTCGCGGGGATTATGCTTATTCGTTGCTCGATATAAACGATAAAGTCCCGATGGAAGCCCTTGCTCGGCTAAGTTCCATCCAGGGAGTGCTTTCAG
Organism: Methylobacter sp. BlB1; assembly: GCF_015476545.1. Lineage (GTDB taxonomy): Bacteria > Pseudomonadota > Gammaproteobacteria > Methylococcales > Methylomonadaceae > Methylobacter. The sequence goes on from NZ_JADMKV010000027.1 coordinate 54,603, forward strand.
TGCGGGCGATTTGAAAAGTTTTGCGCAAATATTCAATTTTTTGCCTAAAGATTTTGCCGTGATCCATTCGCGGTGCAAAGACGGACTTAGCTGGGTATATGGTCGGGAAATGATGGTTGGGTCAAGGCGCCCTGTAGTTCGTCAAAATCGACCGGCTTGGTCAGGTAACCGTTGAATCCGGCTGTTTTCGCCTGTTCATGATCACCTTGCCGCCCGTAGCCGCTCAATGCGATCAGTTGCATCCTTTTCAGGGCGGGATCTTGCCTGAGCGCCCGCGCGACCGCGTAGCCATCCATGCCGGGCAGGCCGATGTCAAGCAGCATAATCTGCGGCCGTTCAGCCAGAGCGACTTCCAGTGCCGTGTAACCGTCATAGGCCAACCGTACAGCGTGGCCTTCGCTGGTCAGCAGCATGGACAGGCTCTGGGCGGCATCGCGGTTGTCGTCGACTACCAGAATGCGGAGCGGGCCTTCAT
>NZ_JADMKV010000028.1 GCF_015476545.1 Methylobacter sp. BlB1
ACGACAAAGTCCCTCGGTAATTAGTCCGTCAGTTTCCCTCGGTAATCACACTTTTGCAAATTCTCTCATCATCAATCCCCTCAGAATTTAACCATCTGCTCTGTACGCAAGCCATAAAAAACCGCCTCCCTTTCCCGCCCGGCCACAAAGGAATCCAGACGCTGCACATGGTATCTGCCGATAATGCGCTGATAGCGTGCGCCAAAACCTACCGCGCCTTCCTCTTTCTCGCTTTGGGTGCTCGTGCATCGCCGACTTCAAATATAAGCTGACTGTCGATGCCGTCGAGAAACCTCTGGTAACCGAGCGCCGTGCCGATGGTGTCGTCGATTGACTGTCCAAGCGGGATTCGGTAACGGCCCATTCCCATCGGGCCATACAAGATCCCGACGTTTGCAACAGTGCTGCCCCCTCCCCCCCGGACTCTGCGCGATCCAAGTGAACCGGTTCCTGCAAATTCCATGTCAGATCCTGTGCCCTTGGAACAATATATTCACAATCTTATCCAATATATTGCATAAGACAGACGTTTGCTATGGACAGCATGAGAGGGGAGAGAAATGGCGTAAACATACGTCACGAAAAGGAACGAGACGCTTCTCCATATCAATATAGCGCCCTATTCATAAGGCGCTTCTCCCTGTTGTAGAGAATTTATTTCCCGCTAACAAAATAAAAAACGAGGAATGACATATGCAACTCAAACATCCAATCCCCCTCTTGTTGCTTGCTGTATTTACCATTGGCGCGGCAAATGCCGGCGTTACCGAGGATGATTTCGTAGCCAAGAAGACACAAAATTTGATCAATCTCTGTACGGCTTCGCCGCAAGACCCCCATTATCGGGACGCCATCCATTTTTGCCACGGTTATCTGGTCGGCGCTTTTCATTATTATCAGGCCTCAACGGCAGATAAACGGGAACTGAAGATGCTCTGTGCGCCGGAGCCTAAGCCCTCGCGCAATGAGGTAATCGACATGTTTGTCTCATGGGCTCAGCAGCACCCCGAATACATGAGCGAAATGCCGGTCGAAACGGAATTCAGGTTTTTAAATGAAAAATGGCCATGTAAAAAAGCCTACTAAAGGGGATACGATATGAAAAGATTGTTAATTTTAGTCATAGCGATATTAGCCACTATCAACTTGGCAAGTTGCACCGGCATGTCGGATACTCAGCAACGCTCTTTAACCGGAGGTTTGGGCGGTTCTGCCGCCGGCGCCGCCATCGGCGCGATGGCTGGCAATGCCGGCCTGGGCGCTGCCATTGGCGCTGCTGCCGGCACCGCGGGCGGTTATTTGTATGGCAAACACAAGGAATCAGAACAGAGGGCCTATCAGCAAGGACAAAGGGATGCCCTACAGCAACAACCGCCGCGTTATTAAATCTATCAGGGCTTGCGCAAGCATGCCTGTGGGGGCGACTTCGCCTAAAGCGCCCACTGTTGGTAGTCGCCTTGTCTATGTGGATATACCCGAATAGGCGACTAAAGTCCCCCCACAAGTTTTAATACAGTGTTTCTCCTTACTTCAGATTGCCTTGTTCCCAGCTTCTATCGATGAAAGAAAAGCAAGATGTGCAAATCCGGTCTATAAAACCGGCGCGGCAGGATGCGGTTACAACAGGAATCGCATCCTATCGCGTATCATCTGTCATCACCGGTTACGGATTGACCCTGGTGATCTTTGACCCTTCCAGATTAATGCCTGCCATCAACCCTCTCTGCCCGAATATGAATGCATAGACATCATCCTTGAGCGTCGTGGTACTCAGATTTCCCGCCGCGCCTGCGTCCAGGACAGCCACTGTCGGACCTATGCCGAGTTCAAATCCCTCGCTACGGTCGAGATAGGCAAGCGCTTCATCGTTCATAAAGAATAAAGCATAGTCGAACGACTGCACCCCGGCCTGAAGGCCGAATGAGCCGGCCACGATATTGTAATAACCCGCCGTCCGGCCTCTCTTGCGCAAAGCGCCCTTCCCGTACTGAGCACCGCCGATGAAGCCGGCCTTGACAATATTAGGAAACACCAGAATGCCTTTCGCCTTGGACGCCAGCAGCTTGGCAGAAGGCGCGGTTTCATAGAGCTTTGCCAAGGCGGCATCCACATCGCGGTCGATCTGAACCGCATCCGTTGTATCGGCTTGCTTATCGCCGGTGGATTCGCAGCCGGCCAGAGTCAAAACGAAAATCAGCAACAAGTTGAGCATTAGTGTCGGTTTCATGTGCGTACTCCTTTCGTTTCAGAAGATTGCATCGGATAGTGATGCATTCGCCACTTACAACTTCTTTGTCAACTGATACAGCAGTTCGTTCAGTGAAAGGGCTGCGCGATGCCTGTCATTAATTGACGCGCTGGCAGTGCGAATACCCGCAAGGGGCACAAGTGAATGCCCCTACACGGCATACTAAAACCGCGTAGCGTGGCAGCGTGTGTAGCCCCACCCTAACGTTTCTACGATACTCGCTAAGCGGCTTGCAGTTAATCATCGCCAAACATTCCGAACGGGACCGCCTGTCCCGTCCAGCTATGAAAAAAATCAGCAGAAATATTTATTTCCCTGTTTATCAATCACAGATCTTGAATGTATTGCGACCCATCGCTTTTGCCAGATAAAGACCTCTATCAGCTCTATTAAGCAGCGTCTCTATACAATCCTGCTCTCTACTGAAAACAGCAATTCCGATTGAGATAGTAGTATGCAATACCAAGCCGTCCTCCAGAACGATATCGGAGCGGGCGACATTTTTTTGCAGACGGTCAGCGACTTCGATTGCTCGTTGTCTGTCTGTCTGGGTAAGCAAGATAGCAAACTCTTCCCCTCCGATTCGGCCCAGCACATCCACTTCCCGAAGCTCTCCTTTCATGATGCGCGCTATTCCTTGCAAGACAATATCTCCCGCTTTATGCCCATATTTGTCATTGACGTTTTTGAAGAAATCAATGTCAACCATGATGACCGCCAGTGTATTGGCATAGCGCTGCATTCTTGCCATTTCAAGCTCAGCAAGTTCCATGAAATACCGGCGATTGGGAACCCCTGTTAAATAATCAATTCGCGCTTGGAGCTCAAGCTCTTCCTGAAGCTTTTTCAATCTTGTAATGTCCTGTACCGCGCTGATCAGGCCCATTGGCTGTTCATCAGCATCTTTTAACAGGGATACGGATAAGTGCACCCAGGCAATTGATCCGTCTTTACGGATATAACGTTTTTCAAGATTGTAACTGCTGTCCAAACCGTTGACCAGCCTATCCATCAACAGCAAATCGGTTTCCAAATCATCTGGAACTGTGATTTGCTGGAAGCTTTTTTTGACGTTTAATAATTCTTCCCGGCTATAGCCGGTAATACGGCAATACGTATTATTGACAAACTGGAACGACCCATCCAGAGATACCTGCGCGATGCCGACGCCCGCATTTTCAAATATGCCCCGGAATCGTCTCTCGCTTGCATGCAGCGCATCTTCAGTTTTTTTGAGCTTGTCTATGTCAGTGTGGGTTCCGCTCATGCGCAATGGTTTGCCGTCTCCATCGCGCTGCACAATGCGCGCGCGATCAAGAATCCATTTATAACTTCCCTTCTTGGTTTTCATGCGATACATGAGTTCGTGCTCCGCCGCATGCCCTTCAAGGACAGCATTAATCGATGCCCAGGCTCGATCCCTGTCATCCGGATGAACAAAGTCCGTCCACTGTTGAGTAGTAAACTCTATATCATCAAACTCGAATCCGAGCATTTCAGCCCAGATAGCATTGCGCTTGACTTCGTTAGTGGCGATATTCCAATCCCAAAAGCCCAATTGGCTGCCCTCCAGCACCCGAGTCAGACTTTCTAAGCTTTGTTTCAATTCATCAGCTTCCTGGCAATCAAATTCAGACTCATTGGTTATGCGCATAAAAATTCCCTGATTCAAGGAAAGGGGGTAATTGCGCGTGAACCACATCTACTATTTTTTTCACTTCCAGCTCCTGGCTTTTACCCGCTAAACAATTAACCACAAGCAAAAACAATGCCGTATAAATTATTACTGATCAGTTTAGAAACTGTCGGCTCGCCAATATTCTATGCCGTTATACAATTGACCACCTCATTTTTTAAACAGGGTAATCAATTTGGTTTGATCATCAATGACCAGCTTATACCGCCCTAAAACGCTCATTCCTAACAAACGGGTATTCCCTAAAAGAGAGTCGTCGATAAAAGCCGCATCGACATTTTCCAGGGTTTCTCCCGCTATTCTGACTTCCTGCAATGTCCCGACCTTGGCATTCACTGTGCCGTTCGCCGTTTGCATTTCATGACGGGTTAATTTTTCGTCAGTCATGCCCAGCGTATTGATCATGGACTGCGGCAATACCATCAAATCGGCGCCGGTATCGATCATCATGTCTAGCGTCTGCCATACTGAGCCGTTGCCCGAAATGGATACGGATACCAGAAAATGCCCGTCTTGATAACGTGTTGGCAAAATGATGCGGTCGGCGCCGGTTTTCTGCTTTTTATTGATAATGACGACCTGCTCGATCTGGCCTTTGGCATTTCGGCTGATGACATGATTGTAGGCCGCCAAGGCCTGCTTGAGCTGCTGCTCCAAACTGCCGCTCACCCTGACTTTCAGCTCGTTGCCTACTTTTTCCAATCCGATTACTTGAATATTCAGGCGTTCTTGCAGTGATTGGATTTGACTATATAAGTCGTCATCCTCTTCGACAGCCTTCGCTTGCATGCAGAAAGCGGTCGTGATCAGAAAAAAAAGGCTTATGAAACGCAGGCGCATTCCGGCAGAAAGGAGGCAGCGGATGATTCGGTAACTATCGTCATGGAACCGTAGTGTCAAAGAGCTTAAGTACACAGGTGAATCCCACTAATTAGATACTGAAAAATGGGGGGAAAAGAGGTCTTTTCCCCAAGATACAGTTATAAAAGAGATGATCCAACGAACTGTAGAAATAAGGATCCGGATAAGCATGCTGAATTCAAACCGACATTAAAACTGCCGAGACCATAACCACCAGAGTTCCTCTCTCCTCTGGCGCCTCCTCCTACACGCATTTTGTATCGACGGTTAAAAAGCAACGCTTTCTTATTACTTTTTCTTTATCCGGATCGGAAAAAGAATAAGCGTCAAGCTAATAATTGTGAATACGTGCAAATACTTATACAGTTATTGACTCTTCGCGTTTTGGTCTTCAACCACATTTTATTTTGGCCCTAGCGGGCAAAAAACGGGAGATTTTTACAAGAGCGCTTTAATCTCGGGCAGACAAGATCCACAGTTGGTGCCCGCTTTCAAGCAGTTGCCGATATCCCGGACCGTCTTCAGGCCCTGCTCTTGAATGGCAGACCGGATGGTTTTTTCGCCGACATTGAAGCAGACACAAACGATGTTGCCGCAATCCGGTACGCCTTGGGGCGGCATACCCGTCAACAGCGCTTTCCTGTCCGATTGTTCCAGAAAATCCTTATCGAACAGGCTTGCCAGCCAGTTGCGCTCGGGGAGGTTGTGATGGGGCGATATGACGAGCACGCTTTCCAGCCTGTTATCGATGATCCGCGCCGCCCGGTAATGCCCCAGTCCGGAATCGTGGTATTCCTGCCAGTCGGGAATTTGCCCGCTGCCCCCTAGCCTGGCTCTCGCCCAGTCCGGCCAGCTTGGCGGCAGCGTGTTTCCGGCCAGTTCGTAACGATAGAATGATTCGCCCTTGCTTTTCGCCCAGTACTCGACATCGTTGAAGGCCAGTTCGCGCCGCGACAGGACAAAGCCATGCCAGGCGGCCTGATACGATGAAATGCGCACCGGCGTGTGCTTGCTTTCCGGCTGTCTGGAAACAGGATCGATCGCCGGATTGACCAACGCCCCCATGCGGCCGCGGCTGGCAAACTGTTCCGACCAGTGCATCGGCACGAACAGGCTGCCCGGTTGCTGATCGGAAGTTACCTGGACGCGGGCTAGCATCGAGCCCCAGGCGCTCTCAAGCAAGGCCAGGCTGTCCGGCAACAGGCCATGACGCGCGGCATCCAGCGGATGCACATCGACAAAGACTTCCGGCTTGTGCTGATTCAGTCTGGCGGCCAGGCCGGTGCGGGTCATGGTATGCCATTGATCGCGCAGGCGGCCGGTGTTTAACACCAGCGGATAATCTTTGTTCGGCGCATTGCTCGGCGGCCTGGGTGTGATGGCCACAAACTGCGCCTTGCCCGCTGCATTAAAAAAGCGGCTGTCGTCAAACATTCTCGCCCGGCCGTAAGGATTAGCCTGATTCACCGGCCACTGTATCGGTTGCAGATTGTCGTATTCATGCGCGCTGATATCGGCTAAAGCGGAAATATCGAAATCGCGCAGTCCGTGCCGACTGTCGTTTTCAAAGCCTGACAAGGCCGCATGCTCGCGGAAAATCTCGACCGGGCTTTGATAAGGAAAGGCTTGGCCGAACCCCAAACGCCGCGCTACCTGGGTAATGATCCACCAGTCGGGCTTGGCATCGCCGGCCGGGGCAAACAGGGTCCGCTGCCGGGAAATGCGCCGCTCGGAATTGGTGACCGTGCCGTCTTTTTCGCTCCAGCCTTGCGCCGGCAGCAGAACGTGCGCCAGCTTGGCGGTGTCGGTATCGGCAATGCAGTCGGAAACCACCACAAACGGACATTGCCGCAACGCCTGTCTGACCTTGTCGGCATTGGGCAGGCTGACCACAGGATTGGTGCCCATGATCCAGACGGCTTTGACCTTGCCGTCGTAAATCGCATCGAACAATTCAACCGCCGATAAACCGGGCTTGCCGGCAATCGTCGGGCTTCCCCAGAACCGCTCCACCCTATCGATATCGGCCGGATTGGAAAAATCCATGTGGGCAGCCAACTGATTCGCCAGACCGCCGACTTCGCGCCCGCCCATGGCATTGGGCTGGCCAGTCAACGAAAACGGCCCCATGCCCGGCTTGCCGATGCGGCCGGTCGCCAGGTGACAGTTGATGATGCTGTTGACCTTGTCGGTACCGGATGAGGATTGATTGACGCCCTGGCTGTAGAGGCTCATCACTTTATGATGCCCGGCAAACCAGCGGTAGAAAGTCCGCACGTCCCCCGCAGGCAGGCGGCAGGCTTCGGCCACCTGCTCTATCGATTGACTGCTGGCCGCTGCCGCATTCAGGGCAGCCGCGAAGCCTTCGGTATGCGTTTCGATATAGCGCCGATCGATGGCGTGCCGTTGCTGCAAATACTGCAGCAAGCCATTGAACAGCATGGCATCGCTGCCGCCGGCGATCGGCAAATGCAGATCGGCAATATCGCAGCTGCCGGTTCTGCGCGGATCGATGACGACAATCTTCAGCTGCGGATTGGCCGTTTTGGCGGCCCGGATGCGCTGGAAAATCACCGGATGGCACCAGGCGGCATTGGAGCCGACCAGCACGATCATCTCGGCCAGTTCAAGATCTTCATAGCATCCGGGAACGGTATCGGCGCCGAACGCGCGCTTATGCCCGGACACCGACGAGGACATGCACAGGCGGCTGTTGGTGTCGATATTGGCACTGCCGATAAAGCCTTTCATCAGCTTGTTGGCGACATAATAGTCTTCGGTCAGCAACTGTCCCGAGGCGTAGATGGCTACGGCATCGGCGCCGTATCGGGCGATGGTGTCGCTGAACGATTCGGCGACCCGATCCAGCGCCTCCGGCCAACTGCTGCGCTGGCCGTAGACTTCAGGATGCAGCAGACGGCCTTTCAGCCCGACCGTATCGCCCAGCGCCGACCCCTTCGAGCACAGGCGGCCGAAATTGGCCGGATGCGTTTTGTCACCCCGGATGTTCAGCAGATGCTTGATCTCGTCTACGCCGGCCTCGATGCCGCAACCGACGCCGCAGTAAGGGCACGTTGTCTTCACGTATTCAGTCATAAGGTTGCCATAAGCCCTTTGCCAAAAATCAGTTGTTCTCTGATACCTGAAATATCTGCCTCCTGCTCCAGCAGTTCCTGGTACCAGCTGCCGTCAATTGTATCCTCATACAGCACTGCGCCGCGCAATTTGTTGTCCCGGATCACCAGTTTCTTGTAAATGCCCGAAGACGGATCGCTGAATCGGATGGTTTCGCACTGTTGCCCGTCACCCTGAATATCGCCTACGGAGAACAGGTTGATGCCGGTCACTTTGAGCCGGGTAGCGGTCGGCAGATTGACGTATCCGGCCATGCCGTGCCTACTGAGATGGTTGGCGCAGACTTTGGCCTGCTCAAACAGCGGCGCCACCAAGCCAAATGTGTCGCCGCGGTGCTGGATACATTCGCCTACCGCATAAATGCAGGGATCGTAGGTTTGCAGCGTATCGTTGACGACGATGCCGCGCTCGCAATAAAGCCCGGCCTGCCTGGCCAACGCGATATTGGGCTGCACGCCGATGGCCAGAACGAACAGATCGCATGCCAGCTCACTGCCGTCCGTAAAACGCACGGCCTGAATATGGCCTGTATCGTCACCGGCCAGCTCGCTGACCTGGGCGGCCATTTTGAATTGCAGCCCCCGCCGTTCCAGCGCCGTTTGCAGCATATCGCCTGCCTGTCTATCCATTTGCCGGTTGAGCAGCACGTCGTTGTTATGGATCACCGTCACTTGCATGCCCTGTACCACAAGCCCATTGGCAGCCTCCAGGCCCAGCAACCCGCCGCCCAATACCACGGCCCTTTTGTGCTTTTTGCTGTATGCCAGCATGGTGTTGACATCGAAGATATCCCTGAAAGTGATCACGCCGCTCAGGTCGGCGCCGGGGATATCGGGCACCACCGGCTTCGAGCCGGTGGCGATCAACAGACGGTCATACTCGGCCGCAGTGCCGTCCCGGGCAACCACTTTGCGCAGACCGCGCTCGATCCGCACCACGGCCTTATCGGGGCCGGCATGCAGGCGGATGCCACGGCCGGCATACCATTGACGGTCATGCGTGACGATCTCCTCCAGTGTCTTCTCGCCGCACAACACGGACGACAACATGACGCGGTTGTAATTGCCGTAGGGTTCGGCGCCGAAAACGGTAATGTCGTACTGATCCGGCGCCGCCAACAGCAATTCCTCCACCGTGCGTATCCCGGCCATGCCGTTGCCGATTACCACTAAGCGTTGTTTTTTCATGTCGAGTCCCCAATCTGTGTTTAATAACTCACTCGCCCGCCATTTTTACCGCCACGCGGTCTTCGATGACTCGCACCGGATAAGTAGCGATCCTGATCGCGTCATTTTCGAAACAGGCGCCGGTTTTCAGGCTGTAGTGCTGTTTATACAGCGGCGATGCCAACATCGGCTCGCCGCCCAGATCGCCGATCATGCCGCGCGACAGGACGTTGGCCTTGCCGATCGGATCAAAATTGGCGACTGCATAGATTTCCTGAATTCTGGCCAGATAAAACAGGGCGACCTGCCTGCCTGCCACTAGCGCACAAACGCCGGAGTCTGGCTGCAGATCATCCAATGTACACACATCGATCCAATTGCTCATGCGACCTCCTCGATCAGTTGAAAATGACGACGTTCATGCGGTTGGGCCGGACGCTTCTGACCGCGCTCTTCGACATGCACGATATGGTCATCGGCCTCGTCGCTGTTAATGAAGTGCTGAAAGCGCTTCAGGCTGTTTTCGTCTTGCAGCGTGGTTTTCCATTCGCACTGATAGCTGCCGATAATGTGCTGCATCTGCCGCTCCAGTTCGTCGCATAGCCCCAGCTTGTCGTCGATAACCACAGATTTCAGGTAATCCAGGCCGCCTTCCAGGTTCTCCAACCACACGGACGTGCGCTGCAGGCGGTCGGCCGTGCGCACGTAAAAAATCAGCACGCGGTCGATGAGCCTGATCAAATCTTCCTTACTCAGATTAGTGGCGAACAGATCGGCATGGCGCGGCTTCATGCCGCCGTTGCCGCAGACATACAGACTCCAGCCGCCTTCGGTGGCGATAACGCCGATGTCCTTGCTCTGGGCTTCGGCGCACTCGCGGGTGCAGCCGGAAACCGCAAACTTGATCTTGTGCGGCGCCCGCAGGCCCTTGTAGCGGTTTTCCAGTGTTATCGCCAGCCCGACACTGTCATTGACGCCGTAACGGCACCAAGTACTGCCGACACAGGACTTAACCGTGCGCAGGGATTTGCCGTAAGCATGGCCGGATTCGAAGCCGGCATCGATCAGCTCTTTCCAGATAACTGGCAGTTGCTCGACACGGGCGCCGAACAGATCGACGCGCTGGCCGCCCGTGATTTTGGTGTACAAACCGTATTTCTTTGCCACCTTCCCCAATACGATCAGGCCATCCGGCGTGATCTCCCCGCCGGGGATGCGCGGCACGATCGAGTAAGTGCCGTCTTTCTGTATATTGGCCAGAAAGGCGTCATTGGTATCCTGCAAGCCGATGTGCGGTTTTTCCAGAACATATTCGTTCCAGTAAGACGCCAGAATCGAACCGACCGCCTGCTTGCAGACTTCGCAGCCCAGGCCGCGGCCGTGCTGGTCCAGCAGCTCGGCGAAGGTTTTGATCCGGCCGACCCGAATCAGGTTGTACAAGTCCTGGCGAGTGTACGGGAAGTGCTCGCAGATGTCGGTATTGATTTCGACCCCGGCCTTTTTCAGTTCGCAGTCCAGCACTGATTTCAGTAACGCCCCGCAGCCGCCGCAGCCGGTGCCGGCTTTGGTTTCGGCTTTCAGGGCCGGCACCGTGGCGCAGCCGCCGGCAATGGCGTTGCAGACATCGCCTTTGGAGACGGCATAGCAGGAGCAGATTTGCGCCGACTCCGGCAAGGCATCCGGCCCCAGCCCCGCCGGTTGCCCGGAGCGCGACGGCAAAATCAAGGCATCCGGGTTTTCCGGCAGTTCAATGCCGTTCAGGCAATACTGCAGCAAGGTGCTGTAACCGCCGGCATCGCCGACCAGCACAGCGCCCAGCAAGTGTTTGCTATCGGCGCTGACCACCAGCCGCTTGTAGATATCGGCGCGGCCGTCCTGATACGTGTAAACCAGGGCGCCCGGCGTTCTGGCATGGGCATCGCCGATACTGGCGACATCAACGCCCATCAGTTTCAGTTTGGTGCTCATGTCGGCGCCGGTAAACGGCTGTTCCTGGCCGGCCAAATGCGCGGCCACGCTGCGCGCCATGCTGTAGCCCGGCGCCACGAGGCCGAAAATCTGGCCGTTCCATGATGCGCACTCGCCAATCGCGTAAATGTCATCGTCCGACGTCCGGCACTGGTTATCGATGACGATGCCGCCGCGTACCCCCACGTCCAGGCCACAGGCGCGGGCGATGCCGTCGCGCGGCCGTATGCCAGCGGAAAACAGCACGATGTCGGTTTCCAGCATTTCGCCGTCGGCGAAATGCATTTTGTGCAGGCACTGCTCGCCGTCCTTGATCAGCGTCGTATTTTTGTTGAGATGGACTGTCACGCCCAAATCCTCGATCTTGCGTTTCAGTAATGCCCCGCCGTTTTCATCGAGCTGTACGGCCATCAAGCGCGGCGCAAATTCGACGACATGGGTTTCCAGTCCCAGATCCCGCAAGGCTTTCGCCGCCTCCAGCCCCAGCAGGCCGCCGCCGACCACCGCCCCGACTTTCGATTGTTTGGCGGCGGCGGTAATGGCTTCCAGGTCCTCGATCGTGCGATACACCAGGCACTGGGTACGTCCATTCCCCGGCACGGGCGGCACGAACGGACAGGAGCCGGTGGCCAGCACCAGTTTATCGTAGTCGACTGTCACGCCGTTGGCTGAAAGCACCTGCTTGCGCTGCCGATCAATGCTGACCACTTTGTCATTCAAATAAAGCGTGATCGCGTTATTCTGGAAGAAACCGTCCTCAACCAAAGACAGATCATCGGCGCTCTTGCCGGCAAAATAGTCCGACAGATGCACCCGATCGTAAGCCGGTCTGGGTTCTTCGCAGAAAGTCACGATTCGGTAGCGGTCTTTCGCAGCGCTGCTGACCAGTTCGGCCAGGAAGTACTGCCCGACCATGCCGTTACCGATGACAACCAGGGTTTGTTTGTTGTTCATGTGCACCTCATATAGCTTTTATGTTGCGTCTGCCGCCCGTTTTGGGCGCCAAATCCCGCTGGCTTGCCTGAACATTTTTTTGTCCCAAAAAAAAAGGCGACCTGCTATACATGACGGATCATGCAAACAGGACGCCTTTGTCCATAACAAAACAAAATTAACGTTCAAGGAGACTTCTAATCTGATAGAAGCAATATCGATGCCAATCGTTACACTTCAATAAATTCGATGACTGCATGAATAGGCTGCGCGCATATGCCATTCTCGTTGCACTCAAATAATGCAGATTCACCGCTAATACGCACCATCATGGCTCATATCAGGAGCCGGCATGAGCTAATGGCGCTTTAATTCCCCCGTGGCATATAACCTGCTTGACGTGAATCCGGCTGCCCCTTAATCGCATCGATCTTTATCCCAGGGCAGATACCGATATTCACCAACCTGGAACCAAACCATGTCAATCGCATCATTCAAGCTGCTGCCCATGCGCGGCAAAATTAAAATTCTGCATATGAGCTGGATGGCTTTTTTCATCAGTTTCGTCATCTGGTTCAACCACGCGCCGCTGATGGTGCTGATCCAGCAGGAGCTGGGCATCAGCGACGGCGAGGTGGAAATCATTCTGTTGCTGAACGTGGCCCTGACTATTCCCGCGCGGGTCATCATCGGCATGGTCGTAGACCGCTTCGGCGCCAGGATCAGTTACAGTGTATTGCTGGCGGTGTGCAGCGTGCCGTGCTTCATGTTCGCGCTGGCGGAAAATTTCGCCGAACTGGCCTGGGCGAGATTTTTACTGGGCTTTATCGGTGCGGGCTTCGTGGTCGGCGTGCGCATCATCGGCGACTGGTTTCCGTCCAGCCAGATGGGAACCGCCGAAGGCATTTACGCGGGCTGGGGCAACTTCGGCTCGGCCTTCGCCGCCATCGTGCTGCCTGGCCTGGCGTTTTATTTTGGTGCAGAGAACGGCTGGCGCTATGCGATCGCGCTGACTGGCCTGACCGCGCTGGTTTATTCGTTCATTTATTACCGCAATGTCGAAAACCTGCCCGTCGAACTGGCCGGATTGAAGAGCAAACGCGCGTCGACCATGGAAGTCACCAGCATCGAGGATTTGTTTCTGTACATTCTCAGCCTGCTGCCCTTGTATGCCGCTTTATCATTGCTGACCTGGAAGCTGTCGTCGCCGGCCAGCCCGATCCTGTCGCCGGGCTGGGCCATAGTGATGCATCTGTTTATCCTGGCCGTCTTTCTGGTTCACGCCTGGCAATTGGTTCAAACCAACGCCGAGCGCCTGAGCCGGCCGATACCGAGTATCCATCATTACCGCTACCGGCAGGTCTTCGTTCTGGCCATTGCCTACCTGATCACCTTCGGTTCCAAACTGGCGGTATTGTCGATGCTGCCGATATTCTTTTTCAATACGTTCAACGGCACGCAGGATCTGTCCATGCTGGATGCAGGCTTGCTGGCTTCCAGCTTTGTGATCACCAACGTGATCGCCCGCCCGGCCGGCGGCTGGCTGAGCGACCAGATCGGCCGCAAGTTGTCGCTGGCGCTATTCAGCGTTGGGTTGACCGGCGGCTATTTGCTGATGGCTCTGATCACGCCGCAATGGTCGATCGCATCGGCCGTGCTGGCAACCTTGATCTGCGCGGTTTTCATGCAGGCCGCCGAGGGCGCCATCTTTGCTTTCGTGCCGCTGGTCAGGCGGGCGATCACCGGCGAGGTGGCCGGCATCGTCGGCGCCTACGGCAATGCCGGCGCCATCATTTTTCTGATTCTGCTGACCTTCCTGTCGCCCGCCGGCTTTTTCCTGCTGCTGGGCGGCTGCTCTCTTTCACTGGTGGGCCTGGTGCGATATCTCGACGAACCGCGCAATTTCATTACCGAGATCATGCCGGACGGCTCTATTGTCAAGATTGAGCTGGAATAGCTATGACGAAGCCCAAAGTCCTGATTATCGAGGAATTCGACAACGAACGCCTGCTGGAAAAAAGCCTGCGGCAGCATGGCTATGAGGCGGCAACCTTGAGACTGCAAGCGCTGAATCTTCCGGAAGTCATCGGCGGCCTGCAGCCCGATGTGGCAGTGCTGAACCTTTACTCGCCCGGCGACAAGGTTCTGGAAATGGTGCTGGACATCAACCAAAACCATTCAATACCGGTCGTGATGTTTGCCGAAGATCAGCAGACCGATACCATCAATAAAGTGATCAAAGCCGGCGTCAGCGCCTATATCATCGATGGCCTGGACCCCAATCGGATCAAAACCATCATTGAAATCGCCATCGCCCGCTTCAAGGAACAGCAGGCCTTGAAAGAGGAATTGAAAAAAACCAAAACCCAACTGGAAGACCGCAAACAAATCGATCGCGCCAAGGCGATCCTGATCAAGTCCCAAGGCTACAGTGAAGACGAGGCTTATCGCGCTTTACGCAAACTGGCGATGGATCGCAAGATTTCACTGGGTGAAATGGCCAAGAACGTCATCGCGATGGCCGAACTGTTTAAATGATCAGCTGCAGGCAGACAATTTGCCCGCCTGTAGGGCTGAATTCATTCGGCCCTGAACTGCGGCTGGACGGGGCATGTTGCCCTGTCCAAAACGTTCAGCTTTGGTTTAGCGTAACCTCTCAGCTCAGCTATTGCAGAAACGTTAGGGACGGGGTTGCAAACCTCGTCCCGCTGGTCGGATCGCCGTC
This sequence comes from Methylobacter sp. BlB1, assembly GCF_015476545.1. Taxonomy (GTDB): domain Bacteria; phylum Pseudomonadota; class Gammaproteobacteria; order Methylococcales; family Methylomonadaceae; genus Methylobacter. Next base: position 14,733 of record NZ_JADMKV010000028.1, read on the forward strand.
ACGTCCGTGTCATTCCTCTAATGGTTCTTCAAGGTATATTCGGCTAAGTTTCCAGATGTTACCAATACGTGTGAATTCCATGGATAAAATGAAAGCAAAATCGGCGCTTTGTTGGTCGTTGGGGGCCAGTGTGGTTTTCTCCAGGATTGCTTCCCGCAGATTCTTATCAATAACTTTTCCGCCGACGACAACCGAATCCTCAAGTTGATCCATGGCTTTGTCGTAGACTTCCTTTACAAACTTGTCTCGACCAACCGGAATTACTCGATCGGAATCCATTGGTCCCCGTGTTTCCAAAGGGAACTGAGTCATTTCGGCAACTCTGGTTTTGTCGTTTTTTTCGACGGCCTGGCGAAATTGATTCCAGAATTGCTGTAAGTCCTCCGCGGCGATGGCCGAAGTCGTGCAGGCAGACAACAAAATTACTAAAAAAAGCAAATAAATACTTTTGGCACCATGTCCATATTCCTTTAGCCAGCAAGCGGCCAACGCATCACTTTTCGTTGCCAGGAGGATTTCGGAAATCTGGATTCTTTTACCCGATCGCCTTGATTGCCGCCAAGTATTTTATAGTGGGTTATGTTTCCTCGATGAGAAAGCCGACATGATTTCCTGATGAGGTAAGGCTCGAATTTGCTGCACTAGGTTTATCAATAACAATTATTTGTTAAAGGTCGTCATCTAAGAGCTTGTAACAAATGGATTTATATTTAGCGCAGACTAGCGCGTCGTCAAGACTTTTAAAAGTTCCCCAAAATCTGAGAAAGCCCTCAATTGAGCCATACACTGAAAACTCATGTTCATTGCGAATAATAAACGGCTTTTTAGGGATTTTTCCCCCTATAAGTAGTGGATTGATTAAATATCCGTTAACGAAATCTTCTGCTAAATATTCAACATCATCTTCGATTTTAAATTTAACTAAGCGCATGATAATTTCACCATATAGTCCAAACTTGGAAGCTTGATTAGTACGAGCAGTCAAGTTAAGCGCCCAGACAACCAAAAATATCAACCTTGAGCCTGAACTGATATCCAGCTTATCTTGAGTTTGAGCTTGAGCTTGAGATTGAGCTTGAGCTTGAGCTAAGCTGGATATATTAGATGGATGAAATTACATATTCAATACAAAAAATTACATAGGCGTGATAAGGACTACAGTTGTAATCTCCATACACGGCAAAAAAGTTGACTGATTGATTTACAAGGAAGGCAAATAAAGGACTTGAAAGTCCATCGCTAATCGATTTCTGCAGTCCCGCTTCGCCGAATTAATGCTGTAGCGGGACGGAGTTGCAAACCCCATTCTGCTTGGGGATATATGTCTGCCTGTACCTGTACGTAACTTCGGATAACGATTCTGGCGCACCAATTCTCAGCAAAACGCACCAACCCTGTGCCGTTAATCCTGTGGTTTCTGCACACAAAACAGGCAAACCCAGGCGAATCCGAGCAACAGGCGATCACCAAGCCAGCATTTATCAACACGAACAGCCTAGATCTACCATTTGGCATCCGAATTGCATTAAGTACTTCAGAACTCCACCGTCGGAGTCAAGAAAACGGCTCACTGTAGAGCAAACGGGACAAAGGCGTCTTTCGGGCATTGCTATCCGGCAATGGCACGAAGACGCCTTTTTTATTTTTCGCGGTTTTTGTCTAGGGCTCACTATGAAAATAATAACTACGTTCACCGCTAAAAAATTGTGGTTGGCAGCATCCGTATTGACCATTTCCACTCATCTGGCTGCGGCTGGCAAACTGGAGAAGGAAGACCTGAAATTCGGCTTTATCAAGCTCACCGATATGGCCCCTTTGGCGGTTGCTTATGAAAAGGGGTTCTTCGAGGACGAAGGCCTGTACGTGCAACTGGAAGCCCAGGCAAACTGGAAAGTCGTTCTGGACCGCGTCATCAGCGGCGAGTTGGACGGCTCGCATATGCTGGCGCCGGCCCCTTTGGGCGCCAGCATCGGCTTCGGCACCAAGGCCGATATCGTAACCGCCTTCAGCATGGGCTTCAACGGCAACGCCATTACCCTTTCAAACGAGATCTGGAAACAGATGAAGCCGAACGTGCCTGTTGCGGACGGCAAATTGATACGCCCGGTTAAAGCCGATGCCCTCAAGCCTGTCGTCGATAAATACAAAAGCCAAGGCAAGCCTTTCAACATGGCCATGACCTTTCCGGTCGGCAGCCATAACCTGAAATTGCGCTACTGGCTAGCGGCCGGCGGCATCAAGCCGGGCTATTACGAACCGCCCCAAGACATCTCGGGCCAGATCGATGCCGAGGCCATGCTATCCGTGACGCCGCCCCCGCAAATGCCCGCCACGCTCGAAGCGGGCACCATTTACGGATATTGCGTAGGCGAGCCCTGGAACCAGCAGGCGGTATTCAAGGGTATAGGCGTGCCGGTCATTACCGACGAGGAACTCTGGAAAAACACGCCCGAAAAAGTGTTCGGCGTCACCCAGGCATGGGCCGACAAATACCCCAACACCCATAAAGCCGTCATCAAGGCTTTGATCCGCGCCGCCATTTGGCTGGATGAGGACAACAATAAAAACCGCAAGGAAGCGATCGGAATGCTGTCGCAGACGCAATATGTCGGCGCCGACCAGGAAGTGCTCGCCAACAGCATGACCGGCACTTTTGAATACGAAAAAGGCGACAAGCGCCCCCTGCCCGATTTCAACACGTTCTTCCGCAATAGCGCCAGTTATCCTTCCTACGACAGCGCGGTCTGGTATCTGACCCAGATGCGACGCTGGGGCCAGATCAACGAATACAAACCCGACAGCTGGTATCTGGAAACGGCCAGAAAAGTCTATCGCCCCGATATTTACCTGGCCGCGGCCAAGGAACTGATCGCCGAAGGCAAGGCCAAGGCCGGCGATTTCCCGGCCGATACCGGCCTCAAGCCGGCGCAAGATTTCTTCATCGACAAGATTGCGTTCGATGCCAGCAAGCCCAACGACTATCTGGCCAAATTCCCGATCGGTTTGAAAGGAAAACAAAAAATAGTCGGCGGCAAGATAACTGAATAACCCTTTAAACAAGCTTGATCGTGAGCCCTCTGGCTAAACAACGGAAGTTTATAAGGTGCAGGGAAGCATCTTTTTTTAATAGCCATCGAGCCGCTCAGACTTCATGCAAAAGCCCCACAGAGGGAGGTGTCCTGTGAGCAATAAACTGATCCATTTTTTCAACCTGACCGGCCTGACCTGGTTCGTACCGCTCATCAAAATAGCGGCCGGCGAGAATCCCGCGCGCCAAGCCCGCGAGCTCTGGCTGATAGCGGGCGTGCCGATCATCGCCTTTATTTTGTTCCTGGGCCTTTGGAGTTTCTCGGCCTCCAAGGTCAACACCAGCCTGGGCGCCATTCCGGGCCCTGTCGCTGTCTGGCAGGAAATAGGCGGACTGGTGGAGGCGCATTATGCGGAACGGCAGAAAGAAGCCGCCTTTTATCAGCGCCAGCAGGCCCGCAATGAAAAGCTGCTGGCCGAGGATCCGGACGCGCCCGTCAAAATCCGGCCTTACACCGGCAAACCCACCTATCTGGACCAGATTTTCACGAGTCTCGGCACCGTTTTCACGGGCTTTGTCATCGCCACCTTGACCGCCATACCGCTCGGCATTTTATGCGGCATGAGCCCTATCTTCAACACGGCGCTGAATCCCCTCATCCAGATCTTCAAGCCGGTATCGCCGCTGGCTTGGCTGCCTATCGTGACGCTGATCGTCAGCTCCGTTTACGTCACGACGGACGATTCCTGGTTTGAAAAATCCTTCCTGACCTCGGCGATCACAGTCACGCTGTGCTCGCTATGGCCCACGCTGATCAACACGGCGGTCGGCGTCTCGTCCGTCGACCAGGACCTGATCAACGTCGGCAAAGTCCTGCGCCTGGATTGGCGCACGCAGATCAGAAAAATCATTCTGCCGTCCGCCCTACCCTATATTTTCACCGGCATGCGGCTGTCGCTGGGCGTGGGCTGGATGGTGCTGATTGCCGCCGAAATGCTGGCGCAAAACCCGGGGCTCGGCAAATTCGTCTGGGATGAGTTCCAGAACGGCAGTTCCAACTCGCTCAGCCGGATCATGGTGGCTGTTTTTACGATCGGCATTATCGGCTTCATGCTCGATCGCATCATGCAGTCGTTGCAAAAAGTATTTTCCTTCGGCCAAACACGCTAATCGGGAGGCTGACATGTCCGCGATCAAATTAAAAATTGTTGCCAATGAACCCGCCCTTCAGCCACCTGCCCCGTGCAATGACGCGCTGGCGCCGCTGCTGGAATTAAAACAGGTCTGCAAGTCCTACGGTACAGGCCAGGATAAAGTTTCGGTCCTGAAAGATATCAACCTCGATATCAAAGCCGGCGAGTTTATTGCCATCGTCGGCTTTTCCGGCAGCGGCAAGACCACGCTGGTATCGACGATAGCCGGTTTAATCGAAGCCGACAGCGGCGATGTGCTGAAACGGGGGCAGCCCATCAAGGCGCCGGGGCCGGACCGCGGCGTCGTGTTTCAAAATTATTCGTTAATGCCGTGGCTGACGGTTTTCGAAAACGTGGCCCTGGCGGTCGACCAGATTTTTAAGGACTGGCCCTTGGCACAGCGCCGCGCGCATACCGAAAAATACGTGCGCATGGTTAATCTGGACGCCGCCATGAATAAGAAGCCGGCGGAACTGTCGGGCGGCATGCGCCAGCGCGTCAATGTCGCCCGTGCTCTGGCCGCCAATCCCGACATCCTGCTGCTGGATGAGCCGCTCAGCGCCCTGGATGCGCTGACGCGCGGCCTGCTGCAGGACGAGATCCTGCAGATCTGGGAGCAGGACAAGAAAACCGTGATCCTGATCACCAATGACGTCGACGAAGCCATTTACATGGCCGACCGCGTCATCCCGCTTAATCCCGGCCCCGACGCCACGTTCGGGCCGGATTTCATCATCGACATCGAGCGTCCCAGAGACCGGACGGCCCTGAACCATAACGAGCGATTCAAGAAACTGCGCGCCGAAATCACGCAGTACCTGATGGCTGTCGGCATGAAAAAAAACCTGGACGCAGGCCGGGACAGCATCAGACTGCCCGACGTGCGGCCCAATACCCGCCACGACTGGCATCCGGACAATCCGGCCTTGAAAACCGGCCCCAGCAATTCAAGCCGGCCGCGCTATCTGGAGTTTTCCCAACTGTCGAAAACCTACCCGACGCCCGACGGCAACAGCACCATCAAGGTCGTTGACGGCTTCGATATGAAAGTGAAAAAAGGCGAATTCATCTCGATCATCGGCCATTCGGGCTGCGGCAAGTCGACCGTTCTATCGATGACGGCCGGTTTGAACAGCGTCTCGGAAGGCGTCATCATCCTCGACAATAAAGAGATAGACGGCGCCGGCCCGGACCGCGGCGTGGTCTTCCAGTCGCCCAGCCTGTTCCCGTGGCTGACCGCCTTTGAAAATGTCGCGCTGGGGGTCGACAAAGTCTATCCGCACGCCTCAAAACCCGAACGTAGCGATATCGTCGAGTACTATCTGACCCGCGTCGGCCTGGCCGATTCGCTCCATAAAAAAGCCGCCGATCTGTCCAACGGCATGCGCCAACGGGTGGGCATCGCACGCGCTTTCGCCCTGTCGCCCAAGCTGCTGTTGCTGGATGAGCCCTTCGGCATGCTGGATTCCCTGACGCGCTGGGAGTTGCAGGAAGTTTTGATGGAAGTCTGGGAGCGCACGCAGGTAACGGCGCTCATGGTCACGCACGATGTCGACGAAGCCATCCTGCTGGCCGACCGCGTAGTCATGATGACCAATGGCCCGCAGGCCCGGATCGGCAAGATTCAGGCTATCGATCTGCCCCGTCCGCGCACCCGCAAAGCCCTGCTCGAGCATGCCGATTACTATCAGTACCGCGAGAGCATCCTGTCATTTCTGGCCGAATGCGATCACACGCACTGACAAGGAGATTTTATGCGACGAAAAATATCATCCGGTTGCCTCTCGTCCACCTTGTTGGCGTTGTCCGCAGCCGCCGGCCCGGCCCCGGCTGCCGGCCTGACCGAGTCGATTGAAGAGGCGCTTAGCTTCAATCGTCACGGCAAAAACGGCGCGGTGAAGCTTGACCTGAATTACCGCTATGAAAACGTCAATCAGGACAAAGGCCCAGGCAACCCGAAAACGGCCAATGCCAATACCGTGCGTTTAAGGCTGGGCTTGCTTTCGCCCGTTTTCCATGGCCTGCAAGGTTATGCTGAATACGAAGGCAACTATGTGCTGCAGAGCGATTACAACAACGGACTGGGCAACAAACCCGAGTTTTCAACCGTCGCCGATCCTGATGCCAGCGAACTCAACCAGCTCTGGATCAGTTACGCCGGTATTCCCGGCACGCTTATCAAGGGCGGCCGCCAGCGCATCAAGCTCGACGATGACCGTTTTATCGGCAATGTCGGCTGGCGCCAGCTCGAAACAACCTATGACTCGGTATTGATCACGCACAACAGCCAGGCCCTGCCCGGATTGACCGTCAATGCCGGCTATATCGGCAACGTCAACACGGCCACGAGCACGACCGAGAATATCAATGCCCCGATACTGAATATCAACTATAAAGTCGGCAATTACGGCAACCTGATCGGTTACGGCTACTGGCTGGGTTACACGGAGCAGGAGAACTATGCCAAGTCGAACCAGACTTACGGCCTGCGCTTCGATGGCAAATCAAAGATCAATGACCAGCTGACCGCGCTTTATACGGCCGAATGGAGTTTGCAAAGAGACTATCGGCACAGCCCGGCCGATTACGAAGCCGGCCGCATCAATCTGATGGGCGGCTTGAATGCCTTTAACCTGATTACCGTTCGCGGCGCCATGGAACAGCTGAACGGCTATGGCGCCAACAAACGCTTCATTACGCCGCTGGGCACCAACCATGTCTTTCAAGGCTGGGCGGATCAATTCTTTGTCACGCCCAATGACGGCGTGCGCGATGTGTTCGCTACCTTGAGCACCGTCCTGGACCACGGCAGTCTGACGCTGACCGGCGTATTCCATGATTTCCACGACGACACTGGTCGAGTTCATTACGGCAAGGAATGGAATTTCATGGCGGTCAAGACATTCGGCAAGCATTATGCGTTAATGGCCAAATACGCTTATTACGATGCCGATCAGTTTTCAACCGATACCCAGAAAATCTGGATGCAGGTTAATGTCAATTTTTAATTGGCGTTCGACTGGATCGCTCTGGATAAAGGCTCAAGCTGGCTACCGTCACCTGAGAAAACTGCAAATCCGCCAACGTTCATGCTGATCGCGCGCGCAGCATAAACCAGCCAATCCGTAACAGGGTTGGCGGGTCTACGCTGCTTGCTGAATACAAAAGGCCAGTTATCCACAAAATCTGTGGATAAACTTGTCATCAACTCACACTAATGATGGGTAAGTTTTTGTAAATTATAGAGTTTGGTTAAATTGTCCAAAAAATAGCCAGACTTTGAATCAATGCCGGAAGCGGGTTAAAACGCAGCATCAATTCAAAGCGAGGGCGAATTGGCAGCATAATCAGCCGATTGCACCCAATTATCTGATCGGCAATTCGATGTAAGTTAGCCTAACCGAGCCGGTATCGGCGGCATCGCTTACCTTTCTGCCGAAAAGGATCGATTGTGCTTAGCCGGCGATTGACCTGTATTCCCGGCAGGCGGTTATCTGGTTGATTACCCACGGGCCTGGCACATGCAAGTCAGGTAGTGAACAATGCGCTAATGATGTCCGTTTGTTGGTGGAGACCGGTTAAGGGCTTGTTGCATAGCGATCGAAGCAGCCATATATATCGAAAGCCGCTGGCGCTATTAAAGCAGCACGGCTGTTAATTTGTAAAACTTTGAACTTGGCATGGCAGTTCTAAATACTGGTTGGGATTGAACCCCATGTTGACTGGCTCAAATCGGCCAAATAAGAGACAGACGCCGGTTTCAAGCGAATGGCAGGTTAGTCTTGAAAGCGGTCATTCAGTAGGTAACAATAAACGAAAAGTCGGACGGATGAAATTTAATAACGTCACGCATCACTGACAGCAAGAGGCTGCGCGAGAAATGAGCGAAGCTTCTTGCTGTCCGAGTGCATGCGATTGTTAGGTGCCTGTATGCACAAGCAAGACAATTTCGTTGCCCAATCTAAATTGTCTTTAGATATGCGTTGTAAATCAGATAATCATCTTGTGTAAACGCATTCTGATCAAAAAACTGGAACCCAAACTCTTTGTAGCTGATATTTGTTCGGTTGTACAATTCATTGTCGGTTGTCGACCAGGTTCCTATGTACTCCTCGTTATCTGGATTGAACATTTTGAATTGGGTCTGAGCCCAGTCCTTCGCAGTCATTTTGTCATAGCTATCATAGAGCTTACAGGCACCTGTAGTGTTTCTCCAGTTAAAGTACAATTGCGCACTACCGATGGTCGCATTGAGGACTAGGTTGCCAACTGAGTCCTGATACAGCTTCCAGCGAACCGCCCCTTCTGTTGTGCTCTTGGTTGCATACAGCCACTTATCGTCCGAATCAACATAAACGTACATGCTCGCACCATAGTTGTATAGGAAGCCTACGAAAGTTGCTCCAGTCGCTAATAGGGGCGCGGTAAGCCAGTTCATCGGTAGGGTTGGGTAAAGGCCTGCCAATTCCAAATCGAGCTCCGAATAAAGATTCTCATCGGGCTTGGCAGTGGAAGCTCTTAATTCTTTGACTTTGTTTAACACCCGTTCTCTGTTGACGATAGATGATGACATAATTTTCCCTTCTTCTTGTTGTTTACTTATTAGTTTAAAACCTTTTCACTATGCGATTGATATGCGCAATTTTTTTGCACCTAATGCGGAAGCTCACCCTCAGCGGCTAATCCGCTGTGAACTGATTGCCGACCACCTGACGACGCGGCATCCGTTTCGGTGATTGAGGCATAATAAATAATTATATGGCTCTCATATATCATGTCTGATTATCACACTCTAATCAACAGGCTCAGTACATTTATTCAGAACGTTAACTGCGTATCTTCCAGTGTCGAATGATATACGGCCTCTTCTTATCTTAGCGACTGCCTGATATCCGGCATTAACCAGCCACTGCGGCTGGACGGGGCATATTGCCCCGCCAAAGCGTTTGGCGTTGGTTAAGCATAGATTCTGAATTCAAACATTGCAGAAACATTAGGGAGGCCAGCTTGTAGAATGCTCTGAACGCAGTAATGCGCATCGATCGTGAACGATGCGGTTCGTGCCTCACCGCATCCTACCGCGCTCAATGCTGGAAGAGGGTTTAAACTTTGCGGCTGGACGGGGCATATTGCCCCGTCCATAACATTTGGCGTTGGTTAAGCGTAGCTTCTGAGCTCAAACATTGCAGAAACATTAAGGATGGGCGTATACCATCCCGCTTCAGAGATCATTTTCATCCCTACGAATGTCTGAACTTTTTCAAGCATTCAGGCTATGTTTCTGACTAAAAAATAAAGACTCCAGTTCAGCGCCTCCTATCAGCAGGAGTTCGGCGTGACTTTGATCACAAATGTCACGTCGAATGCGCCGCGGTGGTCTCGCACCGACCAAGACCGTGCTATTCCCGGCACCGGTACGAGAAGAGTGGCACCCTTGATGCCCGCGGGCATCAGTGCTGCGATAATGCTCTCGCTTGTGTTACCGCAGATCTTCAGGGTTTTCGTGGCCTGACGCGCAACGGTTGCGCGCGCGGAGCTGGTAAAGTCGCTGCGGAATACCACGAACGGCACGTTTGATGGTGCGTTTCTCCCCGGTGTTGCCGAGATCTCAACCAGGTGTCGCCGGGCCGCGCCGCGTTCGCAAGGGGTACCCGGAATATGGGGCGTGTTTACTCCTGCGTCTGTTCCGACCCATGTTGCCAACAGGCGACTAGGGGCCACAAAGGTCGGGTCCATAACTCGAGAGAGATGCAAGAGCCGGCACCATTCATGCCGAGTCTGGAGCCTGGCGTGATGCCGGGCGTCAAACCAATCACCTCCCCCGCCGCCATCAAGGTTCAAGTACCCCGCCCCGTCAAAAGTACGCTTGCTCGTGCCCGCGCTGCGCTTATCTCCATGACGCAGGCAGACGTTGTCGGGACTATCGATGTCGCAGTTGCCTCCAACGGGCGGGCACAGCTGATCACCTGGATGGCGGGGCGCCGCCGAAGTCATCAGGCCGCGAAGCTGCCGCCCATCGGCAATGGTGCCGGACGAGCCGACCACGGTCCTGTCGACAATAGAACCGTCCTCCGATGCTGCAAAAATCCGCCGATCTTGGACGATAGGCACCGCAGACGAGACGCGGCCGTTGGCGTCAGCAGGCAAGCGTACACTGACACCTGCTGGAGGATCGCCTTCGATGACCACAACGTCATCGAACAGGATCGAATATGGCGCTGGCAGTGCCCATAAGCCCAGGCTCGAATCAAAAAGACGACCGCGGATACCCAGTCCTTGAGGCGGCGTGGGGATCCAGTTCGAATGTGAATAGAAGTCCTGGACGCCATGCAAGATATGGCCGAACAGGCGGGCAGCTCGATTGGGATCTGCTGCCTGCGGTTCGCGCAAGGCCTCTACCACTTGCCTGTATCTTGCGTTGATGTAGGTGGCGCTATCGCGGAAGCGGCAGTTCTGTGCGTGACGTTCGGCAAGATCCGCCGCGTCGCCCTCGTCCTCGTCGAGGTTGCCCGCGACGATCGCATTGAGAATGCCGGAGGTCATGAATGGAAACGCGTTCCGCGTGATCCGCTCGTGAATCTCCGAAAAAAGGCCGTCAGTGCCAAAGGCCAACGCCGGCCGTGTAGTCGCGATGATCGTCACTGTGAGAGACGCACTGCAAAGAGCGGCAAGCATCAGCCAGCGTAACGCTCGTTTAAATTTTGAGCCCATTCCCTTCCTTCTGTTCCTCGTGAACAGGTCCCAGAACCCGCGCGTGACCTTATAGCCTTTCGCCTCGAGGTCGGATTGAAGATTCTGGACCTTGTGCCCGAGCGATTCAGGGAGTTGATGGGAAGTATTCGACCCATTATTTGAGTGGCTCATCGCAGGTGTGGAAACGATCATTTCAATGAGCACAAACCAAAGCAGGCGTAATCTCATAAGTCCTCCTCGACCATGATGGTTGAAGTGAAATGGAGCGCGGTGAGAAACGCTTGCGTTATTGATATGAACAAGCGTTTGACAAGATCAGGTCTTGCATCAGCATAGTTTTATGCTGCCATGATCGGCTTGTTGCAAGACGTGACTCATTTGTTCCGCTTTCGTTCCGCGAGCATAGATAGGATCACTTTTTAACTGACCCGAATCAATAAGCTGAGGAGAGTTCTTGTACCCTCTCGCGATTTTTCTTGCTTGATGCGAAGCCACGCTCATGAAGGTTTGCTGACACCCACTTTGAAAAGTGGCACTATTTCTGACCTCATGCTGGTCTCCGAAAAAGACTCCACAATCCCATCCATCATGGCTTTCTTCCACTGTTTTAAAAATGTGGAAGATTATCGCTTATAGTCGGAATGATTTTAATGCATAACCACTGATTGGAAGGCTGATTTGGCTCGCGCTGAAACAATCAACGTCCGATAGAGTTGAGGCTAATTTTATATATTGCCGGATCAAGTCCAGATTTCTACAGTTAATCACCGGCGCGACAATTCAGCCTCTCCAAGCTCCTGTACAAACATGGCAAATTCCTTTTGCCAGGCCTCCTTGTTGTAGCCCCAATTGCCTTCTGCCAATAGCTTCTCCCCCAATGCCAATTCGGCTTTTACTTGGCTCAGGTTAGCCTCATCGTCCTCTTCCCAAAGCGCCTGGGCATAAAACAAATGATTAATCGGATGCCCCGGATGCTCCTTGACTGCCTTTTCCAGCAGTTCCAACGCCTTGTCGAGATCGCCTATCCCGCCGGGCCAGGGCGGGGCTTTGAGATAAAGCGCCCCTAAAAGCCGCAGCGGCCCGCCATCGTCAATGTCCGGGCTCAAGGCCAGCGCCTGTTTCATCTCGCGTTCCAGCCGACCGAGGTTTTCCATGGCCAGCGTGATGTGTTCGCGCACCGCAAGGCCAAGGTTGGCCGCCAGATAGTAATGCACCGCCCCATCTTGGCCGCCCCCTTGCGCCAAGGCCGTTTCGGCAAAATCCACGCCCTCGGCGGCGAACTTTTCGCGTTTTTCCTGGTTTGCTTCGCGTTCGGCCAAATGCAGACATAGCCGGCTGCCCAGCGCGGTGCGGCGCACTGCAGGGTCCTGAGTGCCGCGCAGGACATTCACTGCGCAGAGCAAGGCATGGGTATCACTCAAAGGGCCGAGTTGATTTTGTTCGGCTAACAGCGCGTCAGCGTTCTGACTGGGGCAACCGGAAGGCAGGCCTGTCAGGATATGGTCGCGCTGAAGTCCGGCGCAGCCGACCATGAGCGACAGCATCGAAACGATAGGAAAAAGTCGTGTTTTGCGCAAGGCCTTATTTCCCCTCAGTCCACAGTTTAACCATAGGCTCGAACACGGCCGCATCCACGTTAACGAAGGACTCCACGCCGAACAGTTCGCATAGTTTTTTACCTTCGGCGTCAGTACACATCCCTTCCAGCGCCTTGCCGAAGCGGGCACGTTCTTCCGCAGTCGTGATAGCGCTGTTGGCCACTACGCCCATCAGCGGGATTTCCCCGGACTCGAAGACAGCTTCAAGCGGTTTCTCCCTATGCAGCGAGCCAAGTGCGCCGAATTGTTGTTCATTCACAATCACGGCGTCCAGTTCCCCTTTGTCCAAAGCGCGCAACGCACGGATGGCCTGATTGAACGGTTTCAGGACAAAGAAACTGGCGGGGTCGTATTTCCCCGCAAAAACGATCCTGCCGATGAAGGCCGGTTCTTCCAATACCGTGCCGCCCAGGGTCTTGCCTTTCAGTTCATCCAGACTCTTGTACTTATCCTTCTGGACCATTACCCGATAACGCTCGCTGGTGCGGCCTTTGATCCTGGGCTGGACCACCGGTACCAGGTTGTGCTGGCTTCGCAATTCCAAATAGAGGCCCAAGGACGTGATTGCGAACTTGGGATTTTTTTCGGCCATCTGCTTTCTGCATTCGTCCGGCTTGGTAATGAAGACGCTGTTGAAACTGTTCGCTTGCCACTGACCCACGCGTTCCACCACACGCAGCATGGAATTCATCGCGCCGTTGGCATCCTTGGCATTGACCGCTCCGCCGGGATAGCACACTACTATCATTTCGGGATTGGGCGCGGCGCCCGCGGCAATAGGAGCCAACAGGCTGGCGATAATTAAGCAGATTTTTCGCATTATGGTTTTCTCTTGGAATCGATTAATTGTCCGATGGCCGGAGCCACGATAAGGGTTGTGGTCAGGCAGCACAACAGCCCGATGGTGATGCTTAGCCCTAAGGATGACACCCCCCGGTAGCTGGCCAGGGTGATGGCGCCCAGGCCGGCCAATTCAGTGCCGGCGGCCAGTCCGATCACCTTGCCGGCAGCCAGGCTGACTTGTAAAGGCGTGCAGTCCTTCAATTCGCTCCAGCGATAGCTGAACCAGACACCGTAATCCACCGCCAGCGCAATCACCAGAGGCAAGGCGACGATGTTGGCGTAATTGTAGCGAATGTCGCCCAGGGCCATCAGTCCCAGCATCCAGCCGCCGCCGATCAGCAAAGGCAAGGTCGCCAGCGCGAAGCCCCGCACGCTGCGCGTCGCCGCCATGACCCAGAGCAGGCACAGCGCCAGGGCCAATTGCGTGCCCTGGGTGAAACTTTCCACCACCGATTTGGCAAGCGCCTGGTGCGTGGTCGGGAAGCCGGTCGCTGTGGGCGAGACGCTGTAGACGTCTTTGATCAACGCATCGAGATTGTCGGGATCATACACGGTTTTTGCCGGAAAAGCGTAGACTGCGATGCCGCCGTCAGCGCCAAAAAAGCGCTCGCGCAAAGTGGGCGGCAACTGCGCCGGCGTGAGGGGCTTGGCCTGCCGCCAGCCGTCGATGACTTTGAACCCGAAATTTGCATCGGACAGCAAGGCGCGCAAGAAGCTCTCGCTGCGCACTCGGCCTTGCTCGTTATCCACCGCGAGTTTGGCCGAGATGGCCGCAAGCTGCTCGCGCACGTTTTCCAGGCTTTCGACCAGGTTGGCATGTCCGGCGGAAAATGCCTGCTCCTGAGCTTCGTCGATGGTGGCGCTGCTGTTTTCCAGCACCGCCCGCATCAACTCGAATGATGTTGCGGACAAGCCCTCTCGGTCGAGTTCGGCGACTTGCTCGATGGAGTCGTTCCAGGCGAACGATTCCGCGATACTCACGGCCTTGTGGAGGCGTTCATCGGCATCCGCAGGAAACAGGCCGGCCAGCGACTGTACCTGGGCGATCGTCTTGAGTCTGCCCGCCTCATCGGCGATCCGTCGCGCCTCCGCCATATTTCGGGCGGTGAAAATGATGACTTCGGACTGGTAGTCGCTTTCCGCCACCATGCGGCGCTGGTAATAGGCGGCCTGGGAATCTTTGGGCAGCATGGCCAGCACGTCATAGTCGAACGGAATGGCGAGCCCTTTTACGCCGCCGATGACGGCACAGCCTAAGGCCAGCAAGACGAGAACCACGGCAACGGGTTTAGGGAATGCGCCGCTGCGTTTCGCTTTTTTTGCCGGAACAGGCGGTGTGCCTAACGAAGGGATATCCCTCAGCTTGGGCGGAAACAAGGCGTAAAGCGCGGGCTGGACCATCCAGGTACTGATCAGGATCATCAGCACGCCTTTGGCCGCCACCACGCCCAGTTCGGCAAAACCGGGGAAATCAACCGTGGCCAGGACGCTGAAAATCAGCAGCGAGGCGCCGCCCGCCGTCAGTACCGCTATAAAGGATGAACCGATGCCGGCTCCGATGGCTTCGATCAGGGGCTTGCCTGCGCGGCGCTCCTCGGCGATGCGCGAGGAGGTGAAGATGCCGTAGTCCGCTCCCAGGCCGAACAGGATGGCGATAAAAGCGGCGGTGATCATGGTCAAGTGACCGACCGTAACCAGGGCCAGCCCCAAGCTCCACAGCACGCCGAGCCCCATAGGGATGAAAATCAGCACGGCCCAGCGCATGCTGCGGACTACCCACAAGATCAATGCCGCGATCAGGCCGGCGGAGGTGAATATCACTAAAGTGATATCTTTGCGGATGTTGACGTATTCCTCGTACTCAATGGCCGGTAGTCCGGTCAGGCCCACGGTGGGCGGCGTGCGGCCGGCGGCCTTGACTTGCCCGGTCAAGTCCGCCGACACCTGTTTGACCTTGTCGACGAAAGGGCCGAGGTTGTTAAAATCTTCGGAATGGCTTTTCGGATGGACGAATAAAAACAGCATCCGCCCATCGCGCGATGCAAAATAGCCATCGGCCATGCCCCCTGCCCCGCTTTTGGCCAGCAGCCGGTTCCAGTCCAGGCTGGCGGGTGCTGTCTCCGAGTCCAGCCAGCGCCGCCACTCTTCCAGAAAAAACGTCGTCAGGTTCAGGCTTGCTTCGGCGCTTTGCAGATCGATGTCTGTCCCTGCCAGCGCCGCAGGGTCTTTGCTCCAGCTCAGCGCTTTGCGCAGGTTTTCTTCCATCCCTCCTTTGCCCAAGGCAGGCTGTTTTGCCAGTGCTGCAAGCTTGTCCAGTCCCTCGGTCGGCATCAACAGGTAGGCGTGGTCCAGAAAAAACTTCATGTCGAGACGGGATGTTGCCTGGTCTATCTCGGGCTCCGCCTGGAGTTTCGCAGACAGATCGTCGGCAAAAGCTTCCAGATCGCTGCGGGGAGCGCCCTCCAGGACAACGATCAGATCCGAGGCGGCGCCGAAATTTTTCAAAAAATCGTTAAAGCGCTTAGCCACGGCCGTATCCTGCGGAAGCAATGCCTGCCGTGAAGTATGGACCGGAAGCTGCGCCGCCGCCCAGCCGGCCAGAATCGATAATACCAAGGCCAATCCCAGGACCCGCTTGGGATTTCGGGCAAAACTCTCCGCGATCTTGGCGGCGCGCAGGTTGATTTTCATAGGCAGATGATTCTGTTAGTCATTCGCGGAAACAGCGAGGGTGCTTGTGCCCGCTCTCATCGTATCAATCCCAGGCAGCACCGCCCGAGATGAAAGCGAAAGCACGGAATGAAGAGCTTGAAGATCAAGACTTATGCAGTTTGCCTGTTCAACCGCCGAAACCAGCGATTTTAAAATCTGTGGGGCGACTTCGCCTAGAGCGCCTACTGTTGGTAGTCGCCCATTCAGAAAATAGGCGGCTAAAATCGCCACCACAGACTTGTGTAAGTTCTGAGGATCATAGTCACTGCTTAAAAAGACTGTCCGGTAAAACATAATGCGTTGATTAAATTGGGTTATTCTGTTTCTGGCGATTCGGATTCCCTATCTGAAAGTTCGTTTCCCTATTTCCAATCTTTCACCTGCCAGCAAAAACACTTTTAACTAAAAGCAGTTCATGGCTTTGACAGGACCACTTTATCCGTGAATACTACGGCTGCTTAAAGTCCCTGAATTTTTGTGCCATACCCGAGATAAGCAAGGGGTTTTATTTTTGAGAAAAAGCGATAAAAAAAAGTTACTACCAAAAGCTCGTTTTTTATCAAGGGATTAATGATGATAATCGCATCCGAAAGAAGTTTTATCGCTTTAGGTATATTCGAAATGCCCTGATGCACTAAATTGCCGGCGCCGAACACGGTCAAAAGACAGAATTGTTTTATCAAAGAACAATGGTTCCTGTTCAAGCCGGCCAAAATAGCAATCGATTCCTGCGCATTAGCGCCGCCGCGCTGCAGATATTTGAATACGGCCGTTTTAAGCAGATCATTGGACATCACGGCATATAGCGCGTTGGCAAGAATATTGAGATTGGCGTTGGCGCTTTGCCTGTCACGGTAATAGGCTTCGATTTTTTCGTGAATCAAATCGGTATTATTAAAATCGGGCATCGTCAATAAATGGGCGCTCAATATCTGGATATCCGAAAATACCGCTGTCAATCCGCCGCCCGTCAAGGGATGACGCATATTCAGCGCGTCCCCCAGCATTACTGCGCCTTTCCTTGTTATGGGCCTTGCCGCCATGTAATGATTGGGCATGACCTTAAATCCCCCTTCCTGCAAGGCTTGCGCATAGCTGTTAAACATGCATTCGGGAATATAAGGCGTCACGTTGGCCTCCAAATGCTCCTGGAGCAAAAACTTTTTGGGTAGCTGTTCGCCTGGAAAATCGATTAATAGCCTGATTTCATTATTGGAAATCGGATAACAAATAAAAGGCGTCGGCCCCGATAAAAACACATGCCCATGTTTTGGCACAGGCATTTCACAGTCTTTTAAAATCAGGCCGATGAAATAAGACGTTACGGTTTTTTTATTATTGCTGAGGTGTTCTCTGAAATTTGAAAAGAAGCCATCGCAGGTAATGGTCAAAGGTGCATAAATGGACTTTACCTGGGACGTGAGCGATTCCCGGAAACTGACGCCGATAATTTCATGCTTTTCATTTTCCAGGAGCTGCAAGGCCTTGCCATGAATTTGCGTAACCGACTCATTTTGCAATGCGGAAGCTCTGATTTGCTGTAAAAATTTGCCGTTATGCAGACCCATTCCCTTAAATTGTTCCGGATAAGGAATGGTTATTTTTTCATCTCTTTGCAGCAGCGCATAACCGTCAACGGGTTGCGCCTCAAAACCATCCAGTAAACTCCCAAGCCCCATTTGCTCAAGCGACGACACGGCTCCAGGCTGCAACAATTCGCCGACGATGCGCTTTTTCTCCTTGAAGCTATGATCGATCAATGCGATCTTGATGCCTTTGGGGGCAAGATGGGCAGCGATGGTGGCGCCCGCCATGCCTGCGCCGATAATGCAAATGTCGAATTCTGATTTCATATTGGGCCACTCCATGCACATCCTTTAGACCGCGTTGATTCTTTTATCTTTTATATAACGACTACAGTACCGGCTTAACGCCCAGATAGGAAATATATTCCTGTAATTGGCATAAGTAATCATGCAATTGTAATTAAAAACGCCGGAAATATTTTCCTGCGGCCAATCGCCTGTGTCCGTTTGTCTGTTCAACAACACCTTGATGCCTGCTTCCATAATTTTTTTATCGCCAAAATCGGCAGCCATCAGCGTCAGCAAAGCCCAAGCGGTATTAATCACCTGGGACGTGGCCGCCTCGGTATAGACCAGTTTTGAACACGATTCGAAAGTCTCCCCCCAGCCGCCATCCGCTTTTTGATTATCGACTAAAAAAGCGCAGGCTTTGTTGATGCTGGTCATTAAAACCGCATCGTCATAATAGCCTTTGCCCTTGGCCTTGCTGATTGCTTCGACGCCGAACCAGGTGGCGTAGGTAAAACAGACCGCCCAGCCGCCATACCAGGACCCATCCGGCTTTTGTTGTTCAAGGATAAAATGTATTCCCGCACTGATCGCCTTGCGTATTTCGCCGCTTTTATAATCCGGATAACTGTCCTGAATTTCCAGCAATGAAATAACGCAAGCCGCCGTGCATTCCGTCCATGAGTAATCAATCATGATATCGGCGAACACTTCGGATGGATTGAGTTTTTCCAGCCATTTTGGCGCTCGCGTCAACTCATAGGTTGCCCAGCCGCCATCGGTATTTTGATAAGAAAGTATGACGTCAACGGCTTGTTTGATGCGTTGCTCATCAATCGCCGGTTCAACCAGATCTGAATGGTGAATGGCCAAAGCGGCGCTTAAGCCTTCCGCCGTGCAATCGGCAACCGGCCAGCCATTTTCAGGGGTTGAAAATGGCCAGCTGCCAATCATCGGATGACGGAAAAACTCGGCATGCGTCGGGTGTTCGGCCTTAATTTGTGCTAGTTCGATGAATCGATAGCTTTTTGCAATCGTCTTCGGGAATAGTTTGCCCAGGCCGCTTTCCAGCATGGCGCGGGTTGCAAAAGCGGTATCCCAGAGCTGGGAGCCGTTATAGCCATTCATTTTCATGCCATCTTCGGCAACCCATAAATAATCGTACCAGCGCGCTACGTGCTTTTTAAATTGCGTGGAGTCTTTGCCGTAGGCATGCCAGATGCAAATGGAATTGATGGCCTGATTGACAGGACCGATGTTGACATAACTGGTTTGCTCATCCTCGGCATTGAGATATTTCAAAATGTAGTCCGTAGACTTTTTTCTTAACCAGGCGCATCTGAACTTTTCGTAATTGTTGGTGAAAAAATTCATCCACTTCAGTACCGGAGACGGCGTGGTGTAACAATCTTTATCGCATACCGCATTGCGTTGTTTCGGCCAATCGATGGAAGCGAAATCTTCGCTGTAAATTTCCTCTCGCAGAGACAGGATCAGCTCATTTTCGGGTGCTTTGATTCGTTGCGCATAGCAATAGGCCATCGGCAAATAAACCATGCGGGTGTGGCACCAGTAGCGCCAGGGATGAACCGGCAGCCATTTGGGGAACAGCCACATTTCGGGAAACAGGCTGTTGAAGCCTTGCCAGTCGTACAAATTCAGTACGGCAAGATAAAATTTTCCCCAGGAAGGGATGCCGGTTGCACCGCCATTCGTTTTGATCCATGTCCTAGCCCTGATCAGTTGCTGCTCATCTTTATTGACTCCCAGAAGGCGCAATGACACGTACTGCATGACGGTGCCGAACATGGTCGACTCGCCTTCGATGTGCATGCCCCAGCCGCCATCCTTATTTTGATGATTGAACAAATAAAGCTTCATCATTTCCCGATGCGCTTTGGGAAAAGGCGTATCCGAGATATAGGCGGCGATCAGCAAACCGGGCAGGAGAAACAGCGGGCCGCCGTAATCGCCTGGCCAATGACCGTCTTCACATTGCAGGCAGGCGTAATAGTTCATTCCTTTGATGAGCGCGTCGATGACTTTTTGCTCATCGGGATTCTCCGACTGAGGTATTTGACCGGTAAATTTTTGGAATTTTGCTTCAGCAGCTTGATTTCTAAAAACCTTATCGCCGGAATTGGGATTGCCGGATTTATCAAACTGAAAATCTTCGGCAAATTGCGCTATGTCTTCATCTGTAATGCTGTCGGCATTTTGCAAATGCTCATTGATATTATTTGAGCCGGGCTTGAATGCCCAAATCTGCCGTCCTTTTTCAGTGAGTAATTGCCAGTTTTTCCAACCCGGTTTTACATTCAGCATAGATATTTATGAGATTCCTTTTAGCTTGTATTTTTTACTTATTAAACAGGGCAATGCTTACCATTGCCATAAAACCTTTCAGTTTTTTCCATAAACCGGGATCTTTGCGCAAACGCTCATGGCCTGGCAGCAGTTGCCCTTTGGCCAATTTGCCGATTTTTCTTTTCACGGCCGGATCCAATTTGCCGTCGGCCGCCAATTCAAAAAACAAGGCTTTCACATTGCCTAAATCAAAAAAATCCCGCTGCCATTCCCATTGATAATTGCCGCCATAGCGAAACCAGGAACCGCCTATGCCTGCCACTTCATAATGAGTGCCGTCGTCTCTCAGCGCAGGCGACACTTGCCGCCACAGGCCAATCACTTCACCCTGTTTTTCATCGATTAAAATGCGGTGGTACGGGTAGCGCCACTCTTCAAAACCTTCCATTTGCACGCCTAAAGCCCATTCTTCTATCTCTTTGCGGCTGCGCGCCACGAATTCTTCATTGGGCCCGATATTCCAGCGGTATTCGGCCGTCTCGGTATACATCTCGCCCAGGTATTTGGGCCAGTTACCCTCTTTTTCCGCGTTACGATTTGCCTGCAACCAACGTTCGACCATTTCTTCAAGTTCTTCTCTAGGATATGCGGCCATTCTTTATCTCTTTAGTGCATTCAGTTGAATTCAATTTTAATTGCTTTCGCCGGGCAATATTTTTCGGCCTGCCGGGCTTTTTCCAGCAGATCCGGCGGCGGGTTTTCCTGTAAAACGGTTACATTGCCGGCTTCGTCTACCTGAAAAAGCTTAGGTGCTTCAGTCATGCAGGTTGCATGCCCCTGGCAAAGTTCTCTGTCGATTATTATTCGAAAGTGCGGGCCGTTTTCTACGCTTTCCTGAACGATGTTTTCCGGCGATGCATCAGCGGCGCGTTTAATATCCGTGCGCTTTATATAACGAACACGGCAAGGCGATACCGGTTGCACCACCATTTGGGTAAAATCATCCTGATAAGCGTCTTTATCGTCGACCAGTTCAAAAGTATATCGGCGCAGCAGAATGCTGAAAATGGCTTTGAGTTGCAGCATGGCGAACGCGTTGCCGCTGCACTTGTGTTTGCCGCCGCCGAAGGCGATCCAGCTGAAGGGCCTGGCATCTTCCTGGCGTGCTTCCGAATAGCGGTCGGGATCAAACTTTTCCGGGTCCGGGAAAACATCAGCGATGCGATGCGATACGCGCGGCGAAGCGCAGACATATTTTCCGGCCTTGATCGTATAATCTTTAAAATGAAAGTCCTGCATCACCTTGCGGATTAAAAATATCAGCGGCGGATGCAGGCGCAAAACTTCTTTAATGACATTTTCCAGTACCGGAATTTCGCGCAACGCTTGAAAAGTCACTTCGCCGTCAACGCCGAAGTGCGTATCCAGCTCTTTCAGGACCCGCTCCAGATATTCAGGCCGACGCGCCAGTTCCAGCAAGGTCCAGGCGGCCGTTCCCGCTGTGGTATGATGCCCGGCGAACAGGGTTCCGATCAGCATGCCCGTTATCTCGTGAGCCGATAAACGGCTGTCATCCTCGTAACGGGCATCGATGAGCAACTGAAACGCATCTTCGCTTTTTTCCGGTTTCTGCGCTCTTTTGGCAATAATCCCGGTAACCAATTCCTGAAGCCTGGCGCGCGCTTTATCGCGGCGGCGAAACACGGGTAAAGGCAAATAGGGAAAGACAAATGCCAGAGGATTCACGCCTTTTTCGAGGTCGTGATAAATTCTGGCAAATTCTTCATTCAGTTCGTAACGAAATTCATCGCCGAGCAGACAGTGGCTGGAGGTGTAAATGGTGAGTTCTTTCATGAACTCAAGCAAATCGATTTCACCCGTATCGCCCCAGTCGGCAATCATTTGCTCGACTTCCCGGACGATCACCTGCGCATAGCCGCGCATCGGTTTATCGCGCAAGACCGGCATGAGCATTTTAAGCTGCTGGTCTTTTTTATGCGGCGGCGCATCAAAAACCACGCCCTTGCCAAAAATCGGCGTCATGATTTTATACGCCTGGCTTTGATCCAATTGAGCATCCGGCGCGCGAAAAAAAGCTTCATTCGCGTCCGGGCCTGTCATCAGCACCATTTCTTGATGAAACATGCGAAATTCACCGATTTCCCCCAGCGTCTTTCTAAGCGACATCATGTAATCAAAGGGATTTTTGCCGAATGCGAGCATATGTCCTAAAAGCGGTAATGCGCCGGGCATTTTGGGCGGGACTTTGCCGGGCGAAACGGTTTTTTCGGTATTCGTCTTATTCATTACTCAATCTGGACAGTTGCGCCTGAAAACCGGTGATTTTACGCGCGATGCCGGGCTAATGTACAAAACTTTTGCAAAATATCCCCTAAGTGCCTGACCATCAAGGCATTGAACCACATTCAGGCAGTCCCATTTACCACGCCAGGCGCCGCATGAAGGATCTGTTCTGCCAGCGAAAAATTCAAATGGCTGCAAACGGCAATTTTCAATTCGCCTTTTCCAGCATCCTCATCTCGACCGGCGAAACCCTGCCTTTTGAGGAGACTTTGTCGTACACTTCATCGAAGGCTTGCCGGCAATACGGCAATCGCTCTCGCAGATCGTCATAGCCGGCATGGTCGAACATCTTCCTGAAATCTTCCCGGCTCATGAAGGTTCTTGCATACAAGGCCTGGTAGCCCCCGTGTTCGATAACGAATTTTTCCAGCAACGGCAGGGCGACGGCATTATCGAAACCCTCTTTTCCCGGCGTACCGTAGGCGCCGATATCCACATACATTTCGTCCACGGCATTGTCCTTTGCTATGAAAGGATGAACAAAGCCGGGCTGCCCGCCATTATCTTTGATCGCCATCGGCGACAGCCATAAGGGATATAGCCGGAAATGCTCGTCGAAATAGACAATGGACTGCTTCAGATACCGGATCGGCACGAGCATGTCCTGAACCACATGAAACTTTTCCCGAAGCCGCCGGGTGGTTTGCGTTTCTGTGTATTTCAATAGTTCGATTCGAGGCGGCAGGGCCCAGCCCAGCAATGTCCTGAAAACGGGATGATTTCCGAAGGGAATGATTTCCTCCATGGCCCAGAAATAACTACGGGTGTGCCGGTGAAAATAATCCCGCACCGGCAGATATTCGATGCCTTCTTTTCTGCGTTCAAGATAGGTTTGAACATGCTTGTAAAACCAGGGCTTGTACCATCGCCCGACGGTGTTCAAAGAGCCGTCCGGGCCCACGGCATCGGCAAACCTGCCGACCATGATGACCGCCTGATCGCGGCCGTAAACCAGACCTTCCACGAAATCGTTCTTTTCCGCCTCCCGGCTGGCTCGCTCGAAAACGCTGACCATGTCATCCAGGGTATGAACGGGCTGATAGTGAATCCTGACATATTTTCTGACCGGAATAATCTTCAACTCTGCAGCAACCAGAAAACCCAGAGTCCCGTGACTCCACGGAATCTGATAAAAGAGTTCTGGATTTTCCGAAGGACTGCATTTAACCAGCGTCCCTTCGGCGGTCACAATCTCGAAGGATTTGCAAATGTGCTGAAACAGCCCATATTTATGACTGCTGGTTTCCACGCCGAAACCCATGATCAGGCCACCCACCGTCAGGCTGTCCAGTTCCGGCACCACGGGCAGCGTCCAGCCTCGCGATACGAGGTTACGGGAGATCTGGCCCATGGTCGCCAGCGGCTCCACCCGCACAATTCTGCGCTGTTCGTCAATTTCCAGCAGGTCGTACATGCCGATATCGATCCTGCGGTGCGTAAGCTTGTATTTAGGCACCAGCTCGCTCATGGTTTTCCAGCCGGACCGGGCGGTGCAAAGTTTTTGCTCCGCGCCTTGATTTTTCCAATCCGCAATTTGCCGAATGACCGCTTCAACCCGGGCATCGTGTTTGGCGGGCGCGCTGTTCAAACGGAACGAAATCCAATTGCGAGCGCCTGCATAAGCGCCATAGACTGCTGAAACGGGCAGGAGGAAAAGAGTAGCGAATAGTCCCCGGTAATGGGTCAGCATGTGTTCGAATAATTTTGAGAACGTGTAATTATTGTTATTGCTCATTAATCTTTCCGACCTTAAAAGCGTCAAGTTTACTTTAACTAAGCTAATTCTACGCTCTTTCGTTTCGGAGCAAACGGCGCGCTCATCGCTTGTGTACCTCCGCCGCCAACTGAGACCGCAGTGCGTTCAGCGCCGGGTCACCCGGCGCCCTCTTCAGCGAAGCCTCGACGGTGGCTTTCGCCTCCCGCGGATGCCCCGCGCCATGCAAAGCCACGGCATAAACATAGCTGAAGCGCGCATCATCAGGGGCCAATTCCATCGCCCGCTTCAGCGAAGCCAGGGCCTCAGTCAGATGCTTCTGCCGCACCTGCAATAATCCAAGGCTGTGATGCAAAACGGCCGCTTTCGGCTGGCGCGCCATTCCTTCCCGAAGCAACGCCGCCCCTTCCCGGTCGCGGTTCGTCTGGCGGTAGAGATCAGCCAGATTGACGTAGGCCGGCAGCCAGTCCGGGTCGATGGTGAGCGCCTCACGGTACGATTGTTCAGCTTCCGCGGATTCGCCGCGCGCCGCATGGAAATTGCCCAGATTGATCTGCGCGGCCGGCTCGTCGGCATTGAAGCGCAGTGAAGCAAGGTATTCGTCGATGGCGCTCCAGAGGTTGGCCCGTTCTGCCGGCGGCACCTGTTCGACGGGAATCCCGGCCAGCGCACTCGCCGCGAGCATACGCACCGCCCTCACCGGATCGCGCAGCAGCGGATGGGTGAGTTGCCAAAGCTGCTCCGGCGGCAGCAGCGCCAAGGCCTCGACTGCGGCGGCGCGCACTTGCGGGTCGGCATCGCCGAACGCATCGGCCAGCGCCGGAAGTGAAGTCCCGCTCAGCCACTGGCTCAATTCCGAAGCCGCCGTAGCCCGTGCGATAGCCGGCTGATCCTTGTCGCGCAGCAACGCGATCAGACGTATCTCGGCATCTTTAGCTCTCGTTCGCGCCGCATGCAGGGTTTCAGCATAATCCTGATGGCCCTTGGGATCATGGCCGTACCATTGCCGCACTTTGTCCGCCGCCCAGCGAGCCGGCTTGTCTGCATGACAGTTCGCACAGGCATTGGGCGTATCGAGCCGCGCAGAAAGATCCGGACGAGGAACTCTGAAGCTGTGATCGCGGCGCGGATCAATGACCATATAGGTCCTGGCCGGCATGTGGCAGTTCACGCACTGAGCGCCGCCAGAGCCAGTGTTGTGGAAATGATGATTTTCGGTATCGTATCTGCTTTGGCTGTGGCATTGCAGGCAGACCCCGTTTCCGGGCGCGCGCAGCTTCAGGCTGTGGGGTTCATGGCAATCGCTGCAGGTTACGCCGGCCGCGTACATCCTGCTTTGCAGGAAAGAGCCGTATTCGTAAACCTCGCCTTCGATCTGGCCGTCGGCATGATACAGCGTTTCCTGCAGCAGCGAAGGCAGATGGGTATCCATCAGCGGGCCATGGCGGTAATCGCCGGCCAGCTGGGCGCGCCGCGCATGACAGCGGGCGCAGACCTGGATTTCCCTCTCGGAACTGCGCGGGATGCTGCGATGGGCGTTGCCCGACGCCGGATCGATCGTCCATTGAATCTCTTGCCGTTCATTCAGCGGGACGGTCAAGCCCCGAGTCCCGGCATCGATGAACTCGAACCCTGGCCTGCGTTCGGCCCAGGCCACATGATCGGAGCCGGGCCCATGGCAGGCTTCGCAGGCCACGTCGATCTCCGACGCGGCCGTGCGGTAAGTGCGTCTGGCCGGATCGTAATTTTTCTGCAGATTGGTCGAATGGCACTCGGCACACATGTAGTTCCAGTTTTGCGCGCGCTTCGTCCAGTGCAGCTCGTCTTTATAATCGATTTTCTCGTTCGGATAGAGATGAAACCAGCGCTGGCCGCCCTGTTCCTTTGGCCGGCTGTCCCAGGCGATGGACAGGGCCTGCAGCCGTCCGCCCGGAAGCTCGACCAGATACTGCTGGAGCGGCGTGAAGCCGAAGGTGTACTTGATCTCGAAATCGGCAAGCCCGCCGTCCGGGCCGTCAGTGTGCACCAAATAACGCCCGTCCTGGCGGAAGAACCGGGAAACCACGCCGTCCTTCCTGAATTCGGCGCCGAGAAAATCCCCCAGCACCGTCCCCTCATTCGCCTCCTGCATGGCGAGGTCGTGGTGTGAACCCTGCCAGAGACGATCCTGTTCGGCATGGCAGCCGGCGCAGATTTGGCGCCCTACGTAACTGGCTTCCATTCGGCTCGCAGGCTGCCCTGAAACCTGGAGGGCGTCAGGCGATTTCCAGCAGGCAAGCCATACCCCGGCAAGCACAGTGATCGCCAGCATGAAAAGAACCGCCAGCCGGTATTTGTTACGTATGACCGATGTCATGTCCCAGGCGTTCGTCATTTACCCGAGAAGTCCAGCCGGACCGGGCGCCTGCCTGTGGGATCATGAGCGTATCCATAGCTCTGCCTCATCCAATGAGGCGTTTGGAAAGAACTCAATTTCCGTGGGGCGAAGCCCTTTTCCGGTAAACATGAAGATTTGCTCCCTCCAGCTTTCATCGCCTACGATAGCCATCTTTACAATAGAGTTGCCATAGCCCGTCAGGAAACCGACATCCTCCCATTCTTCGGTCTTTTCCCAGCCCTCGAAATTCTCAGCCATAATCAACAGCCTCGGCTTCAAGCCGCGATCGATCAGATCGCGGGCCATTTCCTGCAATGCCTTCTGATCGGCCAGCCTCATAACGCCCGAAATGCGGACACGCATGATATCGTTATCGATTTCCAAAATTTCGTAAGCCATTGCACGACCTCTCTTGTCATTATTCCGCAGTGTGACCGGCTTCTCCGGGTAGCGCTCTGCAGGATTCATTTCACCTCGACAGTCACTTTTTCGATTTTGCCGGTGAAGCGCGTTTGTTCGCCCTCGCCGAGGCTGTCAACCACCGGCGTGGCCTCGTCGATGCCCACATCAGCCGTTTCGTCGATCGCGAATATCCTCGGCTGCGTTCGATCGATGCGGCCTTCGGCGACTTTGCTGCCGTTGACGGACAGCGCGCCTGTTCCGCCCTTGCCTACTCCGCCGCCGTCGTAGGCGAAGTCGAACACCAGCGTGGCCTTGCCGGCCGGCAAGGCTTCCGGCGCAGTCACCGTATAGCGGTTCAGACCCAACCAGTTATAAGTGTAGGCAGGCTTGCCGTCCTTCAGGTACAGGCACCAGCCGCCGAACCGTCCGCCCTGGGCGAGAATAACGCCGTTGGCGCCGCTCTCGGGAATTTCCAGCTCGGCGGTGATGGTCTTGGAGCGGTTTTTCACGTCGATAAAGACGTTTTCCATCATGCCCGTCATGCCCTCGCCGAGTGTGAGCCTGGTGCGGCCTCCCATCAAATCCGGCCGCCCCACCTCGGAGGCGGTAAAGCGTTCGAGCAGACGGTCGTCGATCGGCAGTACGTTGTACTTGACCGCTTCGGTCATGAACAGCTTCTGCATTTCGGCGAGCTTCTGCGGATTCTCTTTCGCCAGGTTGCGGCTGAGGCTGAAATCCTTGCGTACGTCATAGAGTTCCCAGATATCTTCGGTCAGCGGGCGCCGGTTCTCGGTCTCCCAGGGCGCCCGGTGCAGCGTGCCGGCGAACCAGCCGTCATGGTAGACGGCGCGGTTGCCGAACATCTCGAAATATTGGGTAACATGGCGGTCCTTGGCCTTGGCATCATCAAAGGTGTAAGCCAGGCTCACCCCTTCGATGGGTTTCTGCATCGTGCCGTTAACCACTTTGGGCTCGGGGAGATGGACCGCTTCGAGGATCGTAGGCACGATGTCGATCACGTGATGGAACTGGCTGCGGACTTCGTTTCTGGCCTTGAAGCCCTTGGGCCAGTGAATGACCATACCGTTGCGCGTGCCGCCGAAGTCCGAGGCCACCTGTTTGGTCCACGCGAACGGCGCGTCGAACGCTACCGCCCAGCCCGCCGCCATGTGCGGATAGGTTTCGGGCCCGCCCCATTGCTCCAGGTGCTTGAGCTGGTCTTCCACCGTTTCCTGCACATAATTGAAGTAGGTCATCTCGCTGAACATGCCGTTCATGCCGCCCTCGGCGCTGGCACCGTTATCGCCTTCTATATAGATGAACAGGGTGTTGTCCAGCTCGCCCAGGTCTTCGAGCTCCTTGACCAGTCGGCCGATCTCGTGGTCCGTGTGTTCGGCGAAACCGGCGTAGACTTCCGCCTGGCGCGTGAACAGTTTCTTCTCGTCCGGCGTGAGCGTGTCCCAGTCCTTTATGGCCTCGGGCTTGACCGTCAGTTGAGTGCCGGCGGGTACAACGCCGAGCTCGATTTGCCGCCTGAGCGTCTCCTCGCGCTGCTTGTCCCAGCCCTGGTCGAACTTGCCTTTATACCTGTCGGCCCACTCCTTCGGCACATGATGCGGCGCGTGCGTGGCGCCGGGCGCATAGTAAACGAAAAACGGCTTGTCCGGCGTCAGCGCCTGCTGATAGCGGACCCAGGCGATGGCCTGGTTGGTCATGTCGGTAGTGAAGTGGTAGTTCGGTTCATGCGGCGGCTGGACCTTGGTCACGCCATCGTAAATCAAAGGAGACCATTCATTGGTCTCACCGCCCAGGAAGCCGTAGAACTTGTCGAAGCCCTGCAGGGTCGGCCAGCGGACAAACGGTCCTGAAACGCTGATTTCCCAAGGCGCCGTTTCATGCCATTTGCCGAAAGCGCCGGTGCTGTAGCCGTTGAGCCGCAGTATCTCGGCCACCGGCGCCACGCTGTTCGGCAGCACGGCGGTATCGCCGGGAAACGCCGTAGCCGTTTCCATGATCGAACCGGCGTTGGCGGTGTGGTGGTTGCGGCCCGTCTTCAGCGCCTGGCGGGTCGGCGAACATAGCGCCGTGGTATGGAAGTTGTTGTAGCGCAGGCCCTCCTGCGCGAGCCGGTCCATTGTCGGCATCGCGACCGGGCCGCCGAAGGTATTGGCCGTGCCGAAGCCCATGTCGTCAATCAGCACGATAACTACGTTGGGGGCGCCCTTTGGCGCCTTGACCTCGAAACGCGGCGGAGCCTTGGCCTTGCGGGCATCGAATTCCTTAATCGGCGGATAATCGGGTTCGATAATGGGCAGGATGGTGCGGTCGAGCTTGGCAGCACCGGGCGTGGCAGCCGCTACCCCGGCCGGCTCAAGGGCGGCGAAAACAGACAGAATGAATAAGGCTACGAACAGATATTGTCTTTTCATTTTTTCTTATCCTTTTCCGGAATGCCTGGGTTTCATCGATTGGGATAAAGATCGGTCTGGCCTGGTCGGCTACATGTGTTTAAAACAATCTCAGCGTGAGCAGCTCTGGATTGGTTGACACTCCAGCTGCCGAGCCAGTTCCCGGAGGATCTGTCCAGGCGTGCGTATGCAGCAAGAAGCCGGGATTAGCCAGACTTCACATTAGTGCGTATTTCTCCGCATTCAGTCGCTTGAACAACTGGTTTCAAGTCAAAGCCCGGTAATTGTCAAGCTAGACCGTAATGGTACGAATAGAAATTCAGCCAAAAACAAGAACAATAGCCGCTGAAGTAACGGAAATGCGGCTTGGCCCAGGATAAACAATTATCACATCCATACGAACTTCTTATTACACAGTGCTTTGCCGGCAAACGTCTATGCGATGTCCCGGCGAGAGACCAATATGCTGACGCAGAGATTCAGCCATGAGCATGACTTGCAGTAAAGACTTCGGGCCCATCCGCGATGATTACCTCTTTTTTGAAGAGCATAGTACGGAAGCCGCCGAAGATTTGCTCGCCTACATGCCTCACGTGCATGTACGTACGGCTGGAAGCGGCCCGATTCATATGCTGGACTTTGGCTGCGGCTCAGGACGGTTCTCCCGCCAGTTTCTCGCCCTGGCCCGCCTGCCGCCGGAGCGGCTGCGGCTCTCTCTGGTAGAGCCTGAGCCCGGCTATCTCCGACAGGCGCTCAAGCAGCTGCAGCCCTTCTCTGCGCATCCCGCGCAAACCTGGCCGGCGCTGCCGCCTGGCCTGGAAGCCCGCTTTGACCTGGTCCTGGCCAACCATGTCTTTTACTATGTCTCGCGTCTTGATGAAGTGCTGGCCCGCATTCTTCGCGCTTTAACCCCCACAGGGCTGTTCCTCGCCGCTATCGCCGGGCAGAAAAACAGGCTGATCCAGTTCGCGACCTATTGTTTTACCCTGATCAACATGCCTTATCCTTACCACACAGCAGAAGACTTTGAGGCCAGCCTGGACAGGCAAGGCGAAGTTTATCGCAAACAGGCCATGCATTATGAGCTGGCTTTTCCGGATGCGGAGGAGAATCGATTGAAAATCATGCGCTTCCTGATGGGAGATTATTTCGATGAAATCCCGCGGCAGCCTATGATGGATCTTTTCTCGCCTTATGCCCGGGCCGGCCGAATTGTGATTAAGACGGGGCATGAGCAGTTTGTCATTCAGCGCCAGACAATGGGGGCCGTGCAAAAGATTGGGCATACCTGAAAGTCACTCTCCTTTTAATCAGCTTTCGTGGAGGTTCAAATGAAACCATCAATCTCAACAACATCAGTTATTCGTGCCGTAATGATTTTCGGCATCTTCGCATTTTCATCTCCGGCGTTTTCCGGTACGGACGAACAGACGCAGCCAAACAACTTCGGCGCACAAATTGCCGGCACATACCTGGCGTTGCCTCAATCCGCTGATGAATCGACCAGAATTCTGAACCTTTTCGCGGACGGCAACCTGACGAGCATACAGTCCGTTCAGTTTCAGGGAGAAGTGCCTCCCAATGCTTTCAGTAACCAGCATGGCACCTGGAAAAGCAGTGGAGACAATAAGGCTGAGGCTACCGTTTTGAGTATTGTGTATGATGCGGCAACGAACGCGTTCTTGGGCACCGTAAAATCCCAATTCGATATGCAATTCGATAATACACTGCAGACTGTAACCGTCACTGTAAAAGGACAGGTTTTCGGCCCCGGCATAGACCCACTGAATCCCGGCAGCGTTCAGCCAACCGATGAATTCAGCCATAACTTCCAGGCGAAACGTGTTGCCGTCGGCAGCGCAGGCTCTACTCCTGGCGATACAAACACTGGCACTGACAGCTCAAATTAATTGAACAGGGCTTACGCAGTTTGCCTGTTCAACCGTCGAAAGGCGAAGTCTCCCCCACAGGCTTGCGTAAATCCTGTTGAATTAACCGAGTCATCAAGGACGTGTTTTTTAAAGCCAGACGGGGCTGACTCTGCATTCACACGCCCTACCCGGCTTAATCAGAGCCATCAGTAATTGGACGGATAGTAATAGTACGGATAGAAAACCGGCTTAAAACATGAACAATGGCCGATAGCCGCTACAGTGGCGGAAATCCAGTTTGGCTCAGCGTCAATAATCAGTCGTTGCATCAACGCGGACTGCAGCCCTGCGTTGCGCTCCGTCGGCCGCAGGCTTGGGAACTGGGACTCTCGCCACCCTGCCCGCGCTTCCTATCGAAAATGCCGACAAGCCGCGATGCCCGTGACAGTCCGGATGGCAAATGCGAAAAGTCGCCCGATAAACTGCTAAGTCTTCTGAGCCATAAGGCTGGCCATTATGCGGCCAGACTGTTGAGTTGCGTCGCTGGAAAGCAAATATCGCTCACAACTGAAGCAGCCAGGAGGAGACTCGTGACCACGATAATCAATTTCATCAGCGGCCTGTTTGTCATAGCCACGCTTCTCCAGGTCACTGGATGCCAAACGGTAGACACAAGGCATACGCAGGCTGTCGGCAGTCCCAAGTATCCGCCGTCCGATCCGTCGCAGGTTCAGATTCTGCGCACGGAACCGACGCGTCCGCACGTGCGCCTGGGCGAAGTCAGGGCCGAACCCTCAAGCGAGAGCGTCGATGTCAGCAAAATTGAAGAGGCTTTGCGCCAGGAGGCGGCCAAGCTGGGCGCTGACGCGGCGGTCGTTGTCTATGACCGTACCGAGGTCACCGGCGCCTGGGTCACCGGATCGTGGCGGGACCGGTCCGTTCAGCCGATCGAAGGCCGCGTCGTGATCGCCATAGCCATCAAGTACCAATAACTTGGCCGAATTCGGGTAACAGCGATACTCAAACAACAGCAGTACTTATTGCAGCCGGAACAAGCGCAGGGAGACAGCAACTTCAAACAACGATAGGAGATTGCAATGCATACAACTAGTCTTCAGAAACAGCAGTTGGGCGCATTACTCGGGCCGTTGTTCATAATTTTCATTTTACTGGCGCTTTCGCTCGACATTGCCTGGGCAAAAGCTCCGGGCGGCACCGTGCTGCCTCCCCCCGAGCTGCCATTCAAGGGCAAGATCGGGCAGACTTACAAGGATTCAAAACCCGACAAGATTCCGGTCATCAAGGCGCCGGCCGGGGCGCCAAACATCCTGGTCGTTCTGATCGATGATGTCGGCTACGGCGCCTGGGGGACCTTCGGCGGGCAGATTCCCACGCCCAACCTGGACAAATTGGCGCAAGGCGGCCTGCGCTATACGCAATTCCACACGACGGCGCTGTGCTCGCCCACCCGGGCCGCCTTGCTGACCGGGCGCAACCACCATTCGGCCGGCACCGGCACGATCACGGAAACCGGCACCGCCTATCCCGGCTATACCGGCCAAATTCCGAAGAGCACGGCGATGATCTCGGAGATCCTGCGCCAGAACGGCTACAGCACCGCCTTCTTCGGCAAGAACCACAATGTCCCGGACTGGGAGACCAGCGTTTCAGGCCCTTACGACCGCTGGCCCGGCCTGCAAGGCTTCGACCACTTCTACGGCTTTATCGGCGGGGAAGCGAATCAGTGGGCGCCGGCGCTTTATCGCGATCATCAGCCCGTGGAAATGCAGGTCCCGAAAGGCAAGGAAGGCCGCTACACGCTCAACGATTCGCTGGCGGACGAAGCCATCACATATATTTTCCAGCAAAAATCGGTCACGCCCGACCGGCCGTTCTTCATCTATTATGCGCCCGGCGCCACGCACGCGCCGCATCATGTACCCAAAGATTGGCTGGACAAGTTCAAGGGACAATTCGACCAGGGCTGGGACAAGTACCGCGAAGATGCCTATCAGCGCCAGCTCAAGCTGGGCGTTATCCCGCCTGATACAAAGCTGACGCCCAGGCCCAGGGAAATTCCGGCCTACGACTCGCTGACGCCGGATCAGAAGCGGGTGGCTGCACGTTTAATGGAAGCGTTCGCGGCTTATACCGCGCAGACCGACTATGAAGTAGGCCGCGTTCTGGATGCCCTGGACCAGGTCGGCCAATTGAATAACACCCTCGTCTTCTGGATTATCGGCGATAACGGCGCCTCCATGGAAGGTCAATTGTATGGTTCTTTCAACGAGATGGCGGCCTTAGGCGGCATACAGGAAGATCCGGCTTTTATCTTACGGCATCTGGACGAAATCGGCGGACCCAATGCCTACAACCATTACCCGGTGGGCTGGGCCTGGGCCATGAACACGCCGTTTCAATGGGGCAAGCAGATCGCCTCACATCTCGGTGGCGTACGCAATCCCATGGTGATCACTTGGCCGGATCGCATCAAGGACAGAGGCGGCCTTCGCTCCCAATTCCATCATGTGATCGACATCGCACCTACTATCCTGGAAGCGGCGAAACTCCCGATACCCGGCGAAGTGAACGGCGTCAAGCAGAAGCCCATGGAAGGCGTCAGCATGCTGTACAGCTTCGATCAACCTAGCGCCGAAAGCGCACGGCGCGAACAGTACTTCGAGATGTTCGGCAACCGGGCGCTGTACAAGGACGGCTGGATTGCCGCCGCTCGCCATGGCCGGCTGCCGTGGACGACCGGAACCTATGATTTCGACAAGGACAAATGGGAACTTTACGATTTGACGCACGATTTCAGCGAAGCCAACGATCTCGCCGCCAAACATCCCGACAGGCTCAAAAAGCTGCAGGACGAGTTCTGGGTGCAGGCCAAAAAATTTCAGGTTTTACCGCTGGACGACCGCCTAGCCGAACGCACCGATCCTCGCTTGCGCCCAAGCCTGATCGAGGGACGAACCCGGTTCACCTATTATCCCGGAAGCATCCGAATTCCGGAGAGCTCTGCGCCGCCAACCAAGAACACATCGCATGGCATTACGGCACACATCGAAGTGCCCCAAGGCGGTGCTGACGGCGTTCTGGTTGCAGAAGGCGGCGTAGTCGGCGGCTTTTCCCTTTATATTAAGGACGGACGGCCTGTCTACGAGTATAACTACTTCACTCAGGCCCGCAGCAAAGTGACTGGGTCCGAAGTGCTGTCGCCGGGGCCGGCCGCCATCCGCATGGAGTTTCGCTATGACGGCGGCGGCATCGGCAAAGGCGCCACGACGACACTCTTCGTCAATGACAAGAAGGTGGGCGAAGGCCGCATTGAAGTTACCAACTGGGGGCGTTTCTCGGCTGATGAGACCTTCGACGTCGGCGAAGATACGGGATCGCCCGTGAGTGCAGATTATGCTTCGCCCAATCGATTTACGGGCATCCTCAAGAAAGTGGAAATTGACATCAAACCGGCAAGCGTAAACACAGCCGATCAGGAAAAAATCAGAAGCATGGCAGTAAGATCAAGGCTTGTGGAGGAGTAAGGCTGGAATCGTTTACAGCGATTGCATGCTGGAGGAAGAGCCGCCGAGCCTGTCAGTCGCCGAAAGCGAACGACGACTGGCACAATCCGAGAAGCGTAAATGACCTTCGGGTTGGAGGAAGGTTTTCGTATAGAATGGAAGCAAAAGACGGCAGCATGGGGTTTGATTTTGAAGGAACCTATACAAATGTGGTCCCAAACAGACTGATTGAGTATATCCTGGAAGATGGGCGGACTGTTTCAATCAACTTTGAACCAGTGAATAGCAAAATCAAGATTGTGGAAACATTTGACGCCGAAGATGCGAATTCGGCTGAATTGCAGAGGCAGGGTTGGCAAAGCATTCTCAACGGGTTTACCTTATATGTTGAATCGAGAATATAGTGGTCTTGGAAATCAACATCTCTATCCAGCTGGCGACGTTGACAGACTACCGCTGAACCCAACTATCAAACGCCAGGAATATAATGAAACAATCATTGAAATTCAGTCAGTTCGGCGCCGATGACGGACAAATAGTCATCTATTTTCATGGTGCGCCCGGTGCGCCGGAAGAATGCAAAATTTTCGATCGTGATGGGAAAAGCCACGGTTTGACGTTTGTTTGTTTTGATCGGTTTTCTATCGATGCTTCGGTAAACGGGGAAACGTATTACAAGCTTCTGGCTGAGGAAATTTCAAAGAAAGCCGCCGGGAAACAAGTAGATGTCATCGGATTTTCAATCGGCGCTTTTATTGCGCTGCAGACGTGCCGTTACATGACTGACGGAGCCGTCAAAAGTCTGCATTTGGTTTCTGCAGCTGCGCCGCTGGAGGCAGGAGATTACCTTGAAGCCATGGCTGGCAGACAGGTTTTTCAGTTGGCTAAAGCATTTCCTGCCCTGTTCGTTTTATTGTCTTACTGGCAAAAATTGCTCGCCTTGCTTTTCCCCAATGCATTATTTCGCGTTTTATTTGCCAGCGCCGCCGGTGCTGACAAAGCGCTGGCAGCCGACCGCGCATTTCAATCCGACATCACCCAAGTATTGAGATTGTGCTTTACTGACCGCGTGCAAGGCTATGCGAGAGATATCGGAGCTTATGTGAGCCCATGGAAAACCACGCTTCCGGAGGTTTCCGCCAAAACATACATCTGGCATGGCGCGGAGGATAACTGGTCGCCGAAGCTTATGGCCAATTACCTGAAATCAGCGATCCCAGGCTGCACCTCGATTAAGATGTTTAACGGCCTGTCACACTACTCGTGCCTATACCGGGCGGTGCCTGAAATATGCAATCTACTGGGCAAGGCTTAACATGACGGCCGCTTACGGACATCGCCATCCGGAGCGCTACCGAATTCGAAGACCAATTTCCGAGCACTAGAATGACGTTCCACATAGTCTTCGAATCTGCCGACATTTGAGCAAATGTCGGTAGATTCGCTGTCGAAGGCAACGAACAGAACTTTGATCGGCTTGCGGAAAAACTGTTGCGGCCGGAGCAACCGTGAAGCCTCATCCTTCAGTCGATCAAAAATCGTACGAAATGATACACTTGGCCCCTTAATTTAAAAGCCAAAACCGGAGAGCCGAACGATGACAATCCTTGTCCCTATGTCCCAGGAAGAGTTTATCGCATTCGCTGCCGAGGCTGTGCCTGCGTATGCGGCCGACAAAGTTGCGGCCGGCCAGTGGCATCAGGCCGAGGCGCTGGACCTTGCGCGCAAGTCATTTGAAAAACTGCTGCCCCAGGGCCTGCAGACAGTGAACCACCATCTGTTTATGCTGTATGACCGAACGAATCAAGCCGACGTTGGCGTGCTGTGGATCGAAGTTCAGAAACGGGCGGGGAAACAAGTCGCTTTTGTCAACGACATCTCTATCAAGCCCGAATTTCAGCGCAAAGGTCACGCCAAGCGCGCTTTAACAGCTCTTGAGAGCCTTGCCGGCTCTCTCGGATTATCAGGTATTTCCTTGCACGTATTCGGCCACAACACATCTGCACAAGCTTTATACGATAGCCTTGGTTATCGCCCGACGAACGTCCTGATGTTTAAGCCAATCGAGGATACAAGCGCCTAATCCTCTCGGTCAAGAGAATCCGCCGCAGCCAGAATCTTCTGAAGTTAATAGCATATGTGTCTTTTCAGCTCCGGCTGCCTTGCTTTGCAACCGATCTTTTATCTGCAATGTTAATTCTCCTCTCAATATCTGTATGACCGAGGTGAATCCCGGGCTGGACAGAAAAGCATTGTCTAGTTTTACAAGCTTATTCGGCACAATCTGGGTTATCGCTATAAAAAACGCTTGCCGCCGGCCCATTAGGTGGCGGAAGTTCAGGCCATGCTTGCAACACGCGAGGCGGCCCTCAAACACCGGCCGCCTTACCGTCCCGACCTGAATCCGATCGGGTAGATCTTGGCCAGACGGAAAGCGCTCCGGCGCACGGTCGACCAATTAATGGATCGTTCTCAGGCCGACGAATGCCTGAACTTCTTGATTCAGGCTATGTTTCTGATTATAAAGATTAATGCTCTATTAATCGGCTGCCAAAAATTCTGGAAATCTCTGTTTGCTTCCCCGATCAGAAAAATTTTGGAGTATGTATTTTAAAGAAACAAGGTTCAGCGTCATTCTGAATAACACATCATTGTTGTGCAACAAACCGTAACAATGATAGGTCCT
>NZ_JADMKV010000029.1 GCF_015476545.1 Methylobacter sp. BlB1
AATAGAGCAGTTTTATCACTTAAGCCACTGTCCAACTTTCTGGATCCATTTCTGAGCTTGAAAGGCAACCAACTGCTAAAAGTGGCAGTGAGGAGAAAAAAACAGGTCGCAACTGTCGGATCTTGGCCTGTTCAATACCTGCTGACAACAGAAACATAAGAAAAGCCCAAGGCTGGGCTGTACATATCTAGTAAAGTGCCGGAGGCTATGGAAAAATACCGCGCGCCTGCCCAATACCCGCCTGTAATTTCGCTTGCTTGTCGTTGCTGTGGAGACAATGAACAGGTTCTTAGGCCTTTATAAGCAGCCTTCAGGTAGAATACGTCGTAAGGGGACGACAGGAGGGCATTTTTCGGATTGCCCGTGTCATAACAAGGCTATACAGCCTTATTGAGTCAGGAAAGTAAAATGGATAGACAAGAGAAGTCGTTGGCTATGACTGTGCTGATGACGCCGGATATGGCGAATTTTTCCGGCAATGTGCACGGCGGCGCGCTATTAAAGCTATTGGATCAGGTGGCCTATGCCTGCGCGGCGAAGTATTGCAAAAACTATGTCGTGACTGCATCGCTGGACCATGTGTTCTTTAGGCAGATGATCAAGGTTGGTGAACTGGTGACTTTCTCCGCACATGTCAATTACGTGGGACGCTCCTCGATGGAAATCGGCGTCAAGGTCGAGGCCGAGAATCTGATGACAGGAGAGACGCGGCACACCAACTCCTGCTACTTTACCATGGTGGCCGTCGATGAAAACGGCAGACCTCAGGAAATACCGAAACTACAGCTAGAGACCGAAGTGGAAAGAAGATTATTTAAAGCCGCAGAAATGCGCAAAAAAATGCGCCAGGAATTCATGGAAAAGAGCCGGGCGTTACATGTAGATTTACCAAAGAGTGAATTGTGACTGTGGGTATACAAGAGAATTACGAACAACTGCCGTTAAAGCATTTTGCCGAGAAAGCTTACCTGGATTATTCCATGTATGTGATTTTGGACCGGGCCCTGCCGCATATTGCCGACGGCCTGAAGCCGGTGCAGCGGCGCATCGTTTATGCGATGTCGGAGCTGGGCCTGACGGCGGCGGCGAAATACAAGAAGTCGGCCAGAACGGTCGGCGACGTGCTCGGCAAGTACCATCCGCACGGCGATTCGGCCTGCTACGAAGCCATGGTGCTGATGGCGCAGGATTTTTCCTACCGTTATCCGTTGATCGACGGCCAGGGCAACTGGGGTTCGCCGGACGATCCCAAATCGTTCGCGGCCATGCGCTACACCGAATCGCGGCTGACGCCTTATGCGCAGACCTTGCTGAGTGAGCTGGGGCAGGGCACGGTCGACTGGACCGATAACTTCGACGGCACGCTGAAAGAGCCGGTTTTACTGCCGGCAAGATTGCCGAACGTGCTGCTGAACGGCACGATGGGCATCGCCGTCGGCATGGCGACCGACATTCCGCCGCACAACCTGCGCGAAGTAGCCAATGCCTGCATCGAGTTGCTGGATGATCCCGATTGTCCGCCAGACGCTATTTTCAGGCATATCAAAGGCCCCGATTATCCGACCGACGCCGAAATCATCACGCCTGCCGAAGAGATACGGAAAATGTATGTCAGCGGCGGCGGTTCGATCAAGATGCGCGCCAAATACGAGCTGGAAGACGGCAATATCGTTATCACGGCCCTGCCGCATCAAGTATCAGGTGCCAAATTGATGGAACAGATCGCGGCGCAGATGCTGGCGAAAAAACTGCCGATGATCGAGGACTTGAGGGACGAATCGGACCATGAAAATCCGACCCGCCTGTTGGTCATACCGAAATCGAAACGGCTCGATGTCGAGGCGGTCATGTCGCATTTGTTCGCGACGACGGATCTGGAAAGAAGCTATCGCGTCAATATGAACATGATCGGCCTGGACGGCCGGCCGCAGGTCAAGGGGCTGAGGGACATCCTGGCCGAATGGCTGTCGTTCCGTACCGAAACAGTCCGGCGCAGGCTCCAGCACCGGCTCGACAAGGTGCTGGCCCGGTTGCATATTCTGGACGGCTTACTAATCGCCTATCTGAACATCGATGAAGTCATCGCCATTATCCGCAATGAAGACAATCCCAAGCCGGTGCTGATGGCAAGGTTCGGGCTCAGCGACCTGCAGGCCGAGGCGATTCTCGAATTAAAGCTGAGACATCTGGCCAAGCTGGAAGAAATGAAGATCCGCGGCGAGCAGGATGAGCTGGAAAAAGAGCGGGCCGCGCTGGAGAAGACCCTCGGCTCCCAAAAATTGCTGAACCGCCTGATCAGGAAGGAACTCGAACGCGACGCCGAGAAATACGGCGACGACCGCCGTTCGCCGATCGTCGCAAGGCAGGCCGCGCAGGCGCTGGATACGACCGAGCTGATAGCCAATGAGCCGTTGACGGTGATTCTGTCGCAGAAAGGCTGGATCAGGGCGGCCAAGGGCCACGACATCGACGTGAGCAGCCTGAGCTACCGCTCCGGCGACGGTTTTCTCGATGCGGTCAGGACCCGAACGACCCAGCCGGTTTATCTGCTCGATTCGACCGGCCGGGCTTACAGCACGTCGGCGCATGATCTGCCGTCGGCCCGAACCCAGGGCGAGCCGCTGACCGGGCGCCTTAATCCGCCGGCCGGCGCCTACTTCACGCATCTGCTCGCCGGCAATCCCGATGACTGGTTTGTGCTGGCCAGCAACGCCGGCTACGGCTTCCGTGTGCAGCTCAAGGAACTGTTCAGCAAGAACAAGGCCGGCAAGTCACTGATTGCGCTGCCGGATGGCGCCAAGGTGTTGAAGCCGGCACGGGTAGCCAACGAATCCGACCTGCTTGCGGCCGTTACGATGCAGGGCCGTTTGTTGGTCTTTCCGGTGGCCGAACTGCCGGCGCTGGCGAAGGGCAAGGGCAACAAGCTGATCCAGATCCTGGCTTCGGATCTGGCCGCCGGCAAGGATGAAGTGATCGCGGTGATTACGCTGCCGGAAAACGGTCAGCTGAAAGTGCTGGCCGGAAAGCGCCATTTGACGCTGAAACCGTCTGATATCGAGCATTATTCAGGCAGCCGCGCCAATAGAGGATCGGCTTTGCCGAGAGGCTTTCAGCGGGTTGATGGTTTGGAGTGTGAGTAAGTTCGCTGCCTAAAACATGAAACCTGAAACCACGAGGACGCGAAGTTCTATTCTTCGTGTCCTCGTGGCAGATGAATTTTTGCAGTTAATACCTTCGGTTATTTCTGACCGGTGTGATGGCAAACATGATCAGAAATCCGATACCGGCAAAGAGAGTCAGCCATTTTGTCATGCCATATAACCGGCGCAGCTTGCGGTTGGCTTTCTTGATAATCTTGAATTCGTCCAGATAAATCGTTTCACAAGCGCCGTTGCCGGTGTCGTCCCGGATGACGCTGGTGCCGCGCTGAAAGCCGCTGGCTTTATTGGAATAGCTCGCCAGGACACCTTTCAGCCGGATATGATCGCCGGGTTCGGCACTCATCAGGGCTGTTTTGACTGCGTCATCATCGGTCAGCAGATGATTGTTGGACAGTGCATTCATTTTGAAAAGCGCACCGATTGAGGCATCGGGCCAGGACGCCCAGCAGGTCCAGCTGTCATTGCTGAACGTCATGCTTTTGTAAACGCCTGACTCGACATTCTCGCCCCAGATTACGCAGAGATCACGCAGATTGATGAAATCCTTCCAACGTTTGTGATGCCAGATATCACTGAAATCATCGGCATCATGATAGCCGACAACGACGCCGTCGAGCTCATAGCTGAATTTGGGATTGATTGTGTATTCCTGTCCATTGACCTGCAGCGTGAAAGCCTGATCGGAAGCCGGCGTTTGCACCGGTTCTTCGAGCTGATCCAGATCGTAATACGAAGGATCAGGCAACGTGTCCTTATAAAAATAAGTCGCTCCCATCACCAATACGCTGAGCATGAAAAGCCATTTGAACAGGGATTCAAAAACGGAAGAGAGGAGCATATTGGATTTCTGTATTAGAGGAACCGGATTTCTTATGATGCCAGTGTGCCCACTGGCAAATGCAATGCCCGTTTCTCAAGAGACAGCGCCGCTTCATGCAAGGCTTCTGAGATGGTCGGGTGTGCGTGTATGGTTCTGGCCAGATCTTCGCCGCTGGCCGAGAATTCCATAGCCAGTGCGGCTTCGGCAATCAGCTCGGAGGCATGGGCGCCAATGATATGAACGCCAAGTATGGCATCGGTTTCGGCATGGGCAATGATCTTAACCATCCCCTCAGAAATGCCCATGGCATGAGACCGGGCGGCCGCGCTTAACGGGAAAGTTCCGATCTTGATGCGCTCACCTATGGCTCTTAAAGCCTGTTCGGTCTGGCCGACCCAGGCAACTTCAGGTTCGGTATAAATAACGCAGGGCAGGAGTTCGTAATTGATCGGGTTGTGAACGCCGGCAATCTGTTCGGCGACGAAGACGCCTTCCTCTATGCCCTTATGGGCCAGCATGGGGCCGAGCGAAGTCAAATCACCTATCGCATAAACACCAGGCAGGGTGGTTCTGCAGTTTTCATCGACATGCACGAAGCCATTTTCATCGAGCATTAAATTGGCTTCCGCGGCGATCAGGTTTTCGGTATTGGGTTTTCTTCCCGAGGCAACAAGCAGTTTGTCTACACGCAGGCAATGCAGACCTTCACTATCCTGATATTCGACAGTAACTTTTTTATGGCCTTTTTTGGTGGAAATGACCCGCGCTCCCAAACGCATTTCCAGTCCTTGTTGCGTATAGATGCGATAGGCTTCGCGTGAGATTTGCTGGTCGGGCAGCGTTAAAAAATTTTCCTGCGCTTCCAGCATAACGATTTCGGAGCCGAGTTTCTTCCAAATGCAGGCAAGCTCCAGACCTATGACACCGGCGCCGATAATGCCCAGCTTTTTGGGTGCGCTGTCAAGGCTTAAGGCGGTTGTGGAGTCAATGATGAATTCATTATCGATCGG
Organism: Methylobacter sp. BlB1; assembly: GCF_015476545.1. Taxonomy (GTDB): domain Bacteria; phylum Pseudomonadota; class Gammaproteobacteria; order Methylococcales; family Methylomonadaceae; genus Methylobacter. Next base: position 4,992 of record NZ_JADMKV010000029.1, read on the forward strand.
GGCGCAGGGTAGACAGATCGGGGATGAGCCGGCGGCCAGGATAATATTTTTGGCCTTAATGATGGACGATGACGAAGGGTCTACAGGGGTAATTTCCACTTCGCAGGCATTGAGCAATTTTGCCTGGGCATGGATACGGGTAATTTTGTGATGGTTAAATATATCGACGATTTTATTGCTGAGCGTTTCGATGATTTTGTCCTTGCGTCGCATCATCTGGGAGATGTCCACTGAAATATTTTCAGCATGAATGCCATGTCTGCTCATCTCATGGTTCAGCAGATGATAAATTTTTGCCGACTCGAGAAGGGCTATAGCGGGGACACAGCCGGCATTAAGATAAGTGCCGCCCAGGCTGCTCTGGCGTTTGTTATTGCTCCAGTTATCGACGCAGGCCGTTTTCAAGCCGAGCTGCGCGCATCGGATGGCGCTGACATAACCAGCCGGCCCTGCGCCAATGACGACGACATCGTAATGAGATTGTAGCTTTGACATAATAAAGCCTTCTTAAATATTAACTGATGTTACGCAGTAAGTTGAATACAGATCGGTTTGGCTAAAGTATCGCTAGCGCGAAGGTTTGGTTTAATCGGGTTTATCGCACCCGAGGGCGAGTGCCTTTCTTTTGCGTCGCCTCGGCAATTGCTCCTGCATTTCCTCGCTCCCACGCTCCTGCGTGGGAACGTATACCGGGCTTGGATACGACGTGCCGCTCTCAAAGCTCGGTATCGGTTCCTACGGAGGACCATGGGAACCAGGGACCCAGCGTTGGCGGCGTCGAATGCTGGGTGTTCTCGCCGAAAGCTGCGGTGCTCGGCGCGGCAAACGGGATAAAATCGTCCGACATAACATCAGATATTAAGAAGCAGATGGGCGGGAGCTTCCAGGCATTCTTTAATCGTCACTAAAAACTGCACGGCATCGCGTCCGTCGACCAGGCGGTGATCGTAGGACAAAGCCAGATACATGATTGGCCGGATGACAATCTGGCCGTTTTCGACAATCGGGCGCTCCTTGATGGCATGCATGCCCAATATGGCGCACTGCGGCGGATTCAATATCGGCGTTGACAGCATGGAACCGAAAATACCGCCATTGGTAATGGTGAATGTGCCGCCTTTCAGGTCCTCGTAGCCCAGTGTGCCGTTACGCGCTTTTTCTCCGTAATCGGCGATGCTTCTCTCAATGCCGGCGAAATCGAGCTGATCGGCATCGCGCAGAACCGGTACGATCAGGCCGCGCTCTGTCGTAACAGCGATGCCAATGTCATAGTAGCCGTGATATATAATATCGTTATCGTCAATGGAAGCGTTCACAGCCGGAAAACGCTTCAAGGCTTCGATGGAAGCCTTGACGAAAAATGACATGAAGCCCAGCTTGATATGGTGCTTTTCTTCGAAACGGGCTTTGTACTGATTGCGAAGATCAATAACGTTTTGCATATTGACTTCATTGAAGGTCGTCAGCATGGCTGCATTTTGCTGGGCCTGCAGCAGGCGCTCGGCAATCCTCGCTCTCAAACGCGTCATTGGAACTCGTTGTTCCGGACGTAGATTCATAGCAGGCATTGCCGGCTCGGCTGGCTTGACTATCTCTGGTTTAGCCGTTGTTTCCTGCCTGATGGGCTCTACGGGCGCGGTTTCCGGTTTTGACGGTTCGATTTCAGCTGCAGGCGGTTTGTGGCTTTCCAGATAATCTAGCACGTCGGTTTTAGTGATGCGGCCATTTTTGCCCGTGCCTTTTATGCCAACGGGATCGATATTATTTTCCAGAATCAGTCGACGTACCGAAGGGCTGAGCGCAGGATGCGCTTCACTGCCAGGTGCGCGTGTTTCAGGTTCGGCCATTTCAATATCCTCAACGGCCTGTATTTTGCCGGCTGTCTGTGCTTGAGCGGCTTGAGGCTCGAGCACGGCCAGTACTTCGCCGGCAACGACTATCGAGCCGTCTTTCTTGCGTATTTCACGCAGAATGCCTGAGTCCGGCGCGGGTACCTCAAGAACCACTTTATCCGTTTCCAGATCGACCAGGTTTTCGTTTTTATCGACCAAATCGCCGGGGCGCTTGTGCCAGGTAGCCAGTGTGGCGTCTGAAACCGATTCGGGCAGGTTGGGGACTAGGACTTCAATGCTCATGTTATTTTCCTGATGACTTACTGTATAAGGCCGATTCTACGACGGCTTTTTGTTGTTCTATGTGGACGCGGAAATTCCCCACCGCAGGGGCTGCAGACGCCTCTCTGCCACTGTAACTCATAGTGACATGCGCAGGCAGACTATCTGCGAAATGATGTTTGGATTGATACCAGACGCCTTGATTCTGAGGCTCCTCCTGACACCAGACGAATTCTTTCATGGCCGGATACTTCGTCAGTTCCGCTCTGAAGGCTTCGATGGGGAAAGGATACAATTGTTCTATGCGCGTGATGGCTACATGTTTCAGATTGTCTTTGTCCTTGCGGCGCGCTTCGAGCAGATCATAGTAAACCTTGCCGGAGCATAAGATAAAGCGCGTAACTTTTTTCGGATTGATCGGGTCCTGTTCGCCGATGATAGTCTGAAATTGCCCATCGGTCAGGTCTTCCAGCGTGGAAACGGCGAATTTATGCCTGAGCAGGCTTTTGGGCGTCATGACAATCAGCGGCTTTCTGTAAGGCCTGATCAATTGCCGGCGCAGCAAATGAAATATCTGTGCCGGCGTGGTCGGATTGCAGACCTGAATGTTGTGTTCGGCACACAGCTGCAGATAGCGTTCAAGTCGGGCGGATGAGTGTTCAGGTCCCTGGCCTTCGAAACCGTGCGGCAGAAACATGACCAGACCGCTCAGCCGGCCCCATTTGGTTTCTCCGGAACTGATGAACTGATCGATGACGACTTGCGCGCCATTGGCAAAATCGCCGAACTGCGCTTCCCAGATGACCAGTGTATTCGGTACGGTGGAACTGTAGCCGTATTCGAATCCCAATACGGCCGCTTCGGACAGCAATGAATCGAAAATCTGCGTCTGGCCCTGATCCTTGTCCAGATGTTTCAGCGGCGTGTGGGTTTTGCCGTTGAGCTGATTATGCAAGACGGCATGGCGATGGAAGAATGTGCCCCGGCCGACATCCTGGCCGGTCAGGCGGACATTATATTTTTCCATCAGCAAGGTCGCATAAGCCATGTTCTCGGCAAATCCCCAGTCCAGAGGCATGGCGCCGGCAGCCATTTTACGGCGGTTATCCATAATTTTAGCGACGCGCGGATGTAGTTCAAAGCCGGCCGGCAGCCGCTGCATGCGATCGTTGCAGAAGCGAATGTGGTCTATCGAAACGGAAGTGTCGCAGGGGGTGTCCCATTTTCCGTGCAGGAACTGATTCCATTGCGTGGTATATGAGTAATGGTTGTGGTCCAGCACAGGCCGGGAAACAACCTGGCCGGCATCAAGCTGCTTCTGATACTGCTCTTCCATTTCGGCAGCCTGTTCCTCCGTAATGACGCCTTCACTGATCAGGCGGTCCGCATAAAGCCGCCGCGTGGTTTTGAGTTTGCGGATTTTCTTGTACATGCGCGGCTGAGTGGCCGAGGGCTCATCGGCTTCGTTGTGGCCGAGGCGACGGTAGCAAATCAGGTCGATGACGACATCTCTGTTGAAAGTCATTCTGAAATCAAGCGCCATTTTAGTGACAAAAATGACGGCTTCGGGGTCGTCTCCATTGACGTGGAAAACCGGCGCCTGAATCATGCTGGCCACATCGGTGCAATAGAGGGTGGAACGCGCGTCCTGCGGATTGCTGGTGGTAAAGCCGATCTGGTTGTTGATGACGATATGAATCGTGCCGCCGGTAGAAAAGGCCCGGGTTTGCGACATGTTCAGCGTTTCCATGATGATGCCTTGTCCCGAAAACGCGGCATCGCCGTGGATCAGCACTGGGATGACCGCTTTTTCGCCGTCCGCGCCGGCCCTGTCCTGACGTGCTTTTACCGAGCCTTCCACGACCGGATCGATGATCTCAAGGTGCGACGGGTTGAAAGCCAGCGTCAAATGCAGCGGTCCGCCAGGCGTGGCAATGTTGGATGAAAACCCCATGTGATATTTGACGTCGCCGGAAATGACACCGGGCGATAGCTTGGGCAGGCCGGCGAATTCGTCGAATAAAATGGCGGGACTTTTGCCGAGGACATTGATCAGCACATTCAGCCGGCCTCTATGCGCCATGCCGATCACGACTTCTTTAACGCCTTTTTCCCCGGCTCTCTGGACGAGTTCGTCGAGAACCGTAATCAGCGATTCGCCGCCTTCCAGTGAGAAGCGCTTTTGGCCGACAAATCGTGTATGCAGATAGTTTTCTATGCCTTCAGCTGCAGTCAGCAGCTTCAACAGCCAGCGCTTTTTTTCGGGTTCTATCGCTAAAGTCGATTTCGGGCTTTCCAGATGATTTCTTATCCAGCGTTTGATTGTCGTATCGACAATATGCATGTATTCGGTGCCAATGCTGCCGCAGTAAATCTCTTTCAGGCTGGTTATGATGTCGCGCAGCGGTAACCGGTCAATGCCCCGCAGCATGTCGGCATCGAACAGAGTATCCATGTCGGGCGCGGACAGTCCGTAATAAGCTGGATCAAAATCGGGAGGCGGGGGCGTTGTTTTTCCCAGCGGATTGTTTTGAGCGATTTGATGCCCGCGGACGCGGTAATGGTTGATGAGCCGGGCAGCGGCTGATTGCTTTTTGACGCTTTCTTCCGTGAACCCTTGCAATTCGGCCAGCCTGCCTTGAGATTTAATCGCGAGCTGTGCAAAGCGTTTTACGATGGGACTGTGGGCCGCTTCATATTCGACACCGTCGTGAATGGCGCTGAATTCTTTCTGCCAGCTGGGGTCGACCGACTCAGGGTCTTCCAGAAACTTTTCATACAGACTTTCAATGAAACTGGCATTGCTGCCATAGAGGCCGGAAGAATCTTGAAAAAGTTTTAGCAGCTTACTCATTAGTATTATCCAATTTATTCAAAACGGGTTTTTAAATTTCCACCCTATCCGCAGTGGTATAGTACTTGGTTAGATATTGTCTAGCCAAAGTATGGTTCATTTTATTAGTGGCAAAGGCAATCATAAAGTTTCATCTGCTTGTTGTTGAGATAAAAATATGAGAGACAGAAAATATGGTAATTAGAGTTCATTATTCAAAATCGGAAAGCATGTCTCTGTGCCTGAGATGATAACAGTGCGGCATGCCAAGCGAATATTATTAATTGTCAGCATTGTAATCGTCCTGCTTTCAAGTGGGCTGTACTTTTCATAAAGCCGGATGTCAAAAAGACGGATGCGCCACTGTCTGATGCAAACGTTAATGCTTCAGCTAAAGCGGAAATAATAGATGAATATACACAAAGAGCAGCCAGTAATAATTGAGCCTGTGGACTTGTCCAAAGTTGTTAATAATACGATCGGGCCAGAAGCTAAAACCAACCGGCTAGTATTAAAGTTAAGGGGAAAGTAAAAAGGCAACCAATAATAGTTAAACAAAAAGCGCAACAAAAAACAGCATGTCCCAATTGTTAATAAAAATGTTTCCCGTGCTTTATCGACTCATGGGGTTAATAATAAGTCTGTCGGAGAACTAAATCTACTGGTTAGTGTCAATAAAACAAAAGCAGTAGGCATTTATTATTTTACTGAATTAAACGAATTAAAAGGTCGGACGCTCTGTCATGAATGGCTAGATAATAGAAAGACTGCTTTAATAACGGATAAATATCTTAGGTAATAGATGGAGGGCAACCAGCAGCAAGTTATTTACTGATAAAAATGCAGGTAATTGAGGCGTTAGACTTAATTGATGAGCTAGGGCATATATTAAATTAAAAAAGCTTTAAGATTATTATTAACTTAGTGTTGCAGGCTAAGAATTAAAAAATTATAGGGTTATAAATGATTATTTAAGATTAATCTAAGTAATTCTTACTATTTATAGTATTAGGTAATCATGATATGATTGCAATATATTTTTATTATTAGGAGCTAAAATGACCCAATCCCAGTATCAGAATCTTAAAACGACAGAGTATCAAAATCTCACTGAAAATGAATTGCAGACTCTTATTGAAAAAGCCGAAAAAGCATTAAAGACTAAGCAGGCAAATAAACGTAAGGAAGTTATCGCTCAGATAAAAGAACTGGCGGCATCAATTGATGTTGCCGTTGAAATTTATGAAGGTGATAAAAGGTCTGCTCGCAAAGGCGTTAAGGTGCCTGTTAAATACCGTCATCCCCAAGATCCTGAAAAAACATGGACTGGCCGTGGAGTGACGCCAAAATGGATGCAGACTTTGATCGATGCCGGCCATGATCGTTCTGAATTTGAAGTTTGATTATCCAAGTTCAGGCAGATATTTTCCGGTCCGGGGCACAAGGCAAAATAGCGCGGTTTTTGCCTTGTGCCAGTGGTTTTAATCAATAAAACGTTTTGTTAAATCCCCATAATCATCAATTCTTCGGTCGCGCAAATAAGGCCATATTCGTCTGACGCGCTCAACTCTTGAGCTGTCAAGATCGGCGGTCAGCAGCTTTATCTCCGATTCGTTGGCATGAGTGATTATTTCCCCTTGGGGGCCTGCGATAAAGCTATTGCCCCAGAAATTTATGCCTTTATCCGAATCAGGCGCTTTCTCAAAGCCGATGCGATTGCAGGATATGACCGGAATGCCATTGGCTACAGCGTGCGCGCGTTGAACGGTGACCCAGGCATCCAGTTGGCGCTTGTGTTCTTCAGGCGTATCCAGAGGGTCCCAGCCTATTGCGGTAGGATAGATCAATAGTTCTGCGCCAGCCAGAGCCATCAGTCTTGCCGCTTCGGGAAACCATTGATCCCAGCAGATCAATACGCCTAGTTTGCCGATTGAAGTCTGGATCGGTTTGAAACCAATATCGCCTGGCGTGAAATAATATTTCTCATAGAAGCCAGGATCGTCGGGAATATGCATTTTCCGGTATTTACCGGCGATACTGCCGTCCTTATCAAAAACAACAGCGGTGTTGTGATAAAGTCCCGGCGCTCTTTCTTCAAAGATGGTTGAAACGATAACGATCTCCAGCTTTTTAGCCACTGCCGATAGGACTTCGGTTGTGGGGCCGGGAATAGGCTGGGCAAGAGCGAAGGTATTATGATCTTCGTTCTGGCAGAAATAAGGCCCCAGATGCAGTTCCGGCAGTACGGCCAGGTCTGCGCCTGCAGCGGCCGCCTCATGGATTTTCTCAATGGAAAATTCAAGGTTAGTCTGTCTGTCTTCATTGCAGGGCTGTTGAACAGCGCTGACGATTAATTTTGATTTCATGATGAATAAATTTGAATGGGTTTTGACAATAGTATTATTTTACAACGATTTAAAAATAGGCAGTAGCGCTATTCGGGCTCAGTGAAAGCCGAAAGGTCACTAAGGCAAAGGTTGTCCTGCGGCAATTTTGCTTATTTGACGGTCATGAAGACGGCTTAACGTTACGATTGCCGAAACTGCGCCGGCCAACGCGAAAGCCATGTCGGACTGCGTATCCCACATATAACCTTGTGTGCCTAAAAATGATTCGGCAGCTTCTTTGCTGACTAAGGCAACGAACCATTCAATAAGTTCGTAAAATGCCGATATGGCTAAACAGATACAGATAATGAGGAAGTTTAGCCATTTACGACCTGCCACGACTTGATTCCTGATTAATATCTCGCGGGCTACAATGGCCGGGATAAAACCTTGGGCCAGATGGCCGAGTTTATCGTAATTATTGCGTTCCAATTCGAAGGTCACTTTTAGCCAATTAAATAGCGGAACTTCGGCATAAGTATAATGGGCGCCTATCATCAGGATAATGCTGTGGATCAAAATCAGGTTGTAGGTGAGGCGAGTCAAAGGGAAACGCCGGCGTGTCGCGATAAGAATGATCAAGGCGATCAGAGCGGGTGCGGTTTCAAGTAGCCAGGTAAAATAATCTTTGGGATTGATAGCCGACCAGATCAGTACCGAAAAGAATATTGCCATCCAGGTTTTAGTCATGGCTGGAGTTTTGTCTATCTAAATGCGGTACATTTGCAGATTCATAAAAAATGACGCCTATATGATTAATATGATCAATAAGATGGGCATTATTTATTCGACTGAAGAGTGAAATATCAAAACAATAAGGTAAAAACAGGTCTTCGAGCTCAAAATTTACCCTGTCAATAACGCTTGAATTTAATTTATGCCCTTTTAACGCAAGATCGATATCCGAGCTGTCTTTATAATTGCCTTTCGCCCGAGAGCCGTAGAGTATGACCTGTTCTATTTCAGGATGGCCGGCAAAAACGGCATTTATCTGTGCTATGGTTTGTTTTTTGAGACCGTACTTCATGTTTTATGATTGTGCCTTAAATAAACTCGCTCATATAAAGTATTTATGGCTTTGAATGAGCTCTTGTACTTCAAGTTCATTTAAATCGTTTTATTATGTAACGGGCTTCATCAATAATATAAGCATCCGAATATATATCGGACGCTTATACTTAATTACCGCTGAGAATTACGGTTTGAGCATTAGCCGATAACAGCAAACGCTTTTTCAGGAAACTGCATGGTCATGCAATGCAAGCTGCCGTATTGATGCACCAGCGGCCGGCATGGCGTGGCGATAATCTTGTGATGCGGAAAACAGCCGGCCAGCCGTTCCAGGGCAACGGCATCCATCGGGTCGTCATAGACAGGCGCCATGAGGGCATGATTGATAATCAGGAAATTGGCGTAATTGGCCGGCAGGCGCTGGCCTTCTTCGTCAAAGATCGGTTTAGGCATCGGTAGCGGCACCAGATTATAGGCTTCATTTGCTTGCGTGCGGAAAGCCTGCAGCTGAGATTCCATGTTTTTCAAACTTGCGTAATGCTTGTCTTCAGGATCATTGCTGCTGGTATAGGCGATAGTCGTGGCTGAGCAGAAACGAGCCAGTGTATCAATATGGGCGTCAGTATCGTCGCCGGACAGATTTTCCTGGTCCACCCATAATATTCTTTCGGCGCCGAAGTACTGTAACAGTCGCTGTTCAATGTCCTGTTGCGACAGTTCTTTGTTTCTGTTCGGGTTCAACAGGCATTGGCGCGTGGTCATGATCGTGTCAATGCCATCGCTTTCAACGCTGCCGCCTTCGAGGATGAAGTCTATGTCGGCATAATCCGCATTCTTGAACGGACTGTAGTTTAATAAGGCATGGTTCAGCGCGTTATCGCGCTGGTGCGGGTATTTGCCGCCCCAGCCGTTGAATCTGAAGTTGAGCAATTTCGGGTGGTTGTTTTCTTCTACGGTCAGAAAAACGGTATCCCTGACCCAGATGTCATTTACCTCGGCGTGAAGGAAGATGATATTGCCGTTGTTTTTGATTAAAGACTGAATATGCTGCTGATGGGCGTCATCCTTGCAGACGATAAATAAGCGCTGATACTGGCTGATCGTTTCGGCAATAAAACCGTAGCTTTGTTCGACAGCATCGAGACGATTGCTGAAGTCGCCGGTTGCATGCGGCCAGGCGATTAATACGGCGGACTGTTTTTCCCATTCGGCTGGAAAGCGGATCATTGATTTTGGTACCTTGTGGTTGTGTGCGCCGGCCGATTAATGGCTGGCAGCGGATTGAAATAACATTTCTTTGGCGTGGGCCAGCGTGTTGGCGGTGATGTTGACGCCGCCCAGCATTCTGGCGATTTCCTGAACGCGTTCCTCGTCATTCAGTACTCTGACATTGGACGATGTGATATCGGCCTTGTTGTTTTTCTCAACATAGAGATGCGTGTGCGCTTGCGATGCGACCTGCGGCAAATGCGTCACGCACATGACCTGGCGGTTCTGGCTCAGGCTGCGCAGTTTTTGCCCGACAATCTCTGCGATGCCGCCGCCGATGCCGGTATCGACTTCGTCGAAAATCATGGTCGGCGTGGTTTTATCGCTGCTGGTCGTGACCTGGATAGCCAGACTGATGCGCGATAATTCGCCGCCCGAGGCGACTTTGGCTAGTGGCTTGGCCGGCAGGCCCGGGTTGGCGCTGACCAGGAATTCGATCTTGTCCCGGCCGTTCAGCTTGGGCGCCTCCAGGTCCAGCGCTGTGACATTGACCAGAAACTCACCTTGCGGCATGCCCAGTTCCTTTATCATGGCTGAAATCTGTCGCGCCAGATTTTTGCTGGCCTGTTTGCGCTGCTGCGACAATTGCGCTGCTAGTTGATCGTATTGCTCGAGCAATTTTGCCGTGCTGATCTTTAATGCTTCGATTCGCTCGCTGCTATGAGTCAGTCCGTCCAGTTCCTGCTCGAGGTTTTCTGCCAGTTCCGGCAGTTCGTCCGGCTTGACATGATGCTTGCGGCTCAGGTTCTGAATGACAGCGATCTGGTTTTCCAGTATGTCCATGCGCTGCGGATCGGCTTCCTGGGATTCAAGGAAACGGCGTAATTGCTGTGCCGCTTCTTCGGCCTGAATCTGCGCTTCCGACAACAGCGAACAGATTTCGTTTAATTCCGGTGCAAAGCGGGCGATATGCGTGATTTCATTCAGGCTATGGCCCAGCATCTGGCTGACTGATTGCTCGTCGTTTTCATAGAGAATATCAACCTGGCTTTGGCCCACCGCTAAAATCTGGCCCAGATTGGCCAGTTTGCTGTGTTCTTCCGACAAGGCCGCGTAATTGAAGTTTTGCAGATCAAGTTGTTGCAGTTCTTCAATCTGGTAGCGCAATAATTCTTCGCGTTCGGTTTTGTCCTTGCCGGCTTTGATCAGTGTTTCCAGTTCCTTGTTGGCTTGCTGCCATTGCCGGTAACAGGCGTTGACTTGATCCAGAAGCGGTTGGTCTTTTGCGTAGGCATCCAACAGGCGGCGTTGTTCGTCGCTGTTGAGCAGGGTTAAATGCGCATGCTGGCCGTGAATTTCTACCAGTTTCTCGCTGAGCGTCTGTAACGTCTGTAGTGTGATCGGCCGGTTATTAATATAGGCTTTGGAGCGCCCGTCCTGATTGACTATGCGCCGAATCAGGCAGTGATGGTCGTCATCGAGATCGTTTTCTTTCAGCCAGCGCTGGGCCTCCGGCGCATCGGCCAGATCAAACTCCAGGTTGATTTCGGCGCGTTTGGCTTCGGGGCGCACATAGCCTGAGTCGGCCCGGTCGCCCAGGGCAAGCCCTAATGCGGTCAATAAAATGGATTTGCCGGCTCCTGTCTCGCCGGTAAGCACGGACATACCTTTTTCAAGGTCCAGGTCCAGCGATTTGACAACCGCAAGGTCGATGATATTAAGGTTCAATAGCATAAGGATTAAGTATGATAACCACTGCTCCAGTTTAATTTGCCCCGCAGTATCTGAAAGAAGTCATGGTCTTCGGGGTGCAGAATTCTAATCGGTTTCGGATCTTTTTTGATCAAAATTTTATCGCTGATCAGCACGGCCGGAATTTCAATTTGATCGCAGGTAACCAGTGCGTTGATTTGCTTGGTCTGGCAGAAGCTGATTTCGATTTCAGCGGAATCATCGATGACGATCGGGCGATTGGTCAGGGTATGGGGGTTGAGCGGCACCAATACCAGCGCATTTAACGACGGATGCAGAATCGGGCCCCCTGCGGACAGGGAGTAGGCGGTCGAACCGGTGGGCGTGGAAACAATCAAGCCGTCGGAGCGTTGAGAATTGAGAAAGACGCCGTCAATCTTGGTAACGATTTCAATCATGCTGGGCGTCACCCAGCGATGAATCACCACTTCATTGACGGCTGTTTCTTCGTGAATGACTTGTTCGTCACGGACGATTTTGGTCCGCAATAAGCAGCGTTTTTCTTCAATATAGTGGCCCTGGAGCATGCGGTGTAATCTGTCCGGCAGTTCGTTGGGCGATATGTCGACCAGAAAACCGAGACGCCCCAGATTGATGCCAATCAAAGGAATATCATATTCGGCAATGGCCCGTGCGGCGGTCAAAAAAGTACCATCGCCGCCAACCGCGATAACCAGATCGCAATATTGGCCTAGTTTGTCCATAGGGCGGGATTCGGGCTGGTTATGAATAAACCGGGCGCTGTCCTTGGCAACCAGGACAGTGAATTGCCGGCTTTTTAAAAAATCATAAAGAATTGACAGGGGCTCAGCAATGCTGGGGTCACTGGGTTTGCCTATGAGGCCAATGGTTTTGAAAGGGCTCTGCATTGCCGGATACAAGTCAAAATGAATTGGATTATACAAAAACCTCAGTAAACCAACCAGTTTTACTGGCAGAAGATGTTTGGGGTTCTCATGAGGGATGGCGAAAGACCTTCTTTTAATAGACAGTTTTAAGAAAAAGGGTTTTATTGACAACAAACCGTTGAGCTGATATTTTGCGGCGCTGGCACTCGCTTGGGTGGAGTGCTAATTATGATCTTTTAGAGGTTGATGTGAGTACTGGTCAAGTTTTAAACGAAAGGTCGCTGCAATTGCTGAAAACGCTGGTTGAGCGTTATATCAGTGACGGTCAGCCGGTGGGCTCAAGGGTTTTATCAAAAGACTCGGGCTTAAACTTGAGTCCGGCAACCATCCGCAACGTTATGGCCGATCTTGAAGAGTTGGGGCTGGTGCATTCGCCGCATACCTCGGCTGGACGCGTGCCCACAGTCAGCGGTTATCGCTTGTTCGTAGACAGCCTGTTGACAGTCAAGCCCTTGAAATCGGAAGAATTGGCTCGATTGCAGCAGGGTTTATCAGTCACTGATAATAATGGTGATGTTATCGGCGTCGCCTCTCGTCTGCTGTCGGAATTGACCCGTATGGCCGGGGTCGTGACTTTGCCTAGGCGGGAAATGCTCTGCCTTAGGCATATTGAATTTTTGCCTTTATCCAATACGCGTGTATTGGTGATTTTTGTTACCAATGAGCAGGAAGTCCATAACAAAATCATTCATACTGCGAAGGCGTTTAGCGCTGCTGAATTGCAGCAGGCGGCCAATTATTTGAATTCAATTTATTGCGGCCGCAGTCTGGTTTCAGTGCGGCAAGCGGTTTTTGAAGAGTTGAAGGAAGATCAGGCGCGCATGAATCAGGGCATGCTTGATGCGATCAAAATGGCGCAGCTGACTTTCGAACAGGACAGTGAAAAAGAAGATTACGTGCTAACCGGCGAAACCAATTTAATGGGTTTCTCAGAGTTGGCGGATATGGACCGGCTGAAAAAATTATTTGAAGCATTCAGTCAAAAACAGGATGTGATTCATTTGCTGGATCAATGTATGAATGCAGAAGGCGTGCAGATTTTTATCGGCGAAGAATCCGGCTATCAGGCATTCGATCACTGCAGCCTGGTTACATCATCTTATTCGATTAGTGATGAGGTGGTGGGTGTGCTGGGCGTCATCGGGCCGACACGCATGGCTTATGAGAAAGTTATCCCCTATGTCGATATTACGGCAAAATTATTAGGCGCCGCCTTGAATCCAAAATCATCGTCCCCATCATAACTGGCATCTGTTTTTCTTTCGTGCGATTAGGCGCGATAACCCATTTTTATATTTTGAGGAGCTATAGCGAATGAGTAATGATCAGGAAGTGCCTGAATCTCAGGTTGAAACCGAGGCTAAAAATGAAGAGCCAGTTGGTGAAGTTGTCAGCGAAGAGCAGTTGTTGCAAGAGCCAACTCTTGAAGAACTGAATCAGCAATTGGCGCAGGCCGAGCAGAAAGCCCAGGAAAACTGGGATAAGGCAGTTCGTGCCCAAGCGGAGATGGAAAACCTGAAGAGAAGGACGCAGAAAGATCTGGAGAGCGCGCATAAATTTGCGTTGGAAGGGTTTGCCAAAGAGTTGCTGCCGGTATTGGACAGTCTGACATTAGGATTACAGGCAGCGACTGGCGATAGCCCTGAAGTGGAGAAGTTTCGCGTTGGCAGCGAATTGACGATCAAACAATTCGAATCGGTGTTCGCCAAATTTAACATTGAAACGATTGATCCGGTCGGCCAGCCTTTTAATCCCGAGCACCATCAAGCTATGGCCATGCAGGTCGTAGAGGGCGTCGAGCCTAATACCGTGGTCAATGTTTTTCAAAAAGGCTATTTACTGAACGGACGTTTGTTGCGCCCTGCCATGGTCGTGGTTGCCAAAGCCTCCGAAAAACCGGCAGAAGATACACCAAGCAATAATAAACAGGCTTGAAGAAGATAAAACAATCCCCATATTAAGAACAACTTTTAACATTTACATATTCAAGTCTGGAGACTTCAATGGCTAAAATAATTGGAATTGACTTAGGAACTACAAACTCTTGCGTTGCGGTTTTAGAAAACGGCGTAGCGAGAGTGATCGAGAACAGCGAAGGCGCTCGCACGACACCGTCAATCATCGCTTTTACCAGTGATGACGAAGTATTGGTAGGTCAATCGGCTAAACGTCAGGCCGTAACCAATCCTAAAAATACGCTGTTTGCCATCAAGCGTCTGATCGGTCGCCGTTTCAAAGATGATGTCGTGCAAAAAGACATCAAAATGGTGCCTTATAAAATTGTCGAAGCTGAAAACGGCGATGCCTGGGTTGAGGTGCACGGCAAGAAAATGGCGGCGCCTGAAGTTTCAGCACGTGTTTTGATGAAACTGAAAAAAGACGCCGAGGCTTATCTGGGCGAAGAAGTCACCGAAGCCGTTATCACGGTGCCTGCTTACTTTAACGATTCACAACGTCAGGCGACTAAAGATGCCGGCCGTATTGCCGGGCTGGATGTAAAGCGTATCATCAACGAGCCGACTGCCTCGGCACTGGCTTTCGGTATGGACAAGCCTAAAGGCGATACCAAAATTGCCGTATATGACCTCGGTGGCGGTACATTCGATATTTCCATCATCGAAATTGCCGAGATAGAAGGCGAGCATCAGTTTGAGGTATTGTCGACTAACGGTGACACTTTCCTCGGCGGCGAAGATTTCGACTTGAGAGTCATTGAATATCTGGCGTCAGAATTCAAGAAAGAAAGCGGCGTTGACCTGCATAATGATCCTTTGGCGCTACAACGTTTGAAAGAAGCGGCGGAAAAAGCCAAGATCGAGCTGTCTTCAGCCCAGCAAACCGATGTTAACCTGCCTTACATCACTGCTGATGCAACAGGTCCTAAACATTTAAACGTTAAACTGACCCGCGCAAAACTGGAATCGCTGGTTGAAGAGTTGATCAATCGCACGAAAGGTCCTTGCGAAATAGCGCTTAAAGACGCCGGCTTGTCTGCATCTGAAATTGATGACGTGATCCTAGTGGGCGGTCAAACCCGTATGCCGAAAGTACAGGAAATGGTAAAAAACATTTTCGGTAAAGAGCCGCGCAAAGACGTTAACCCGGATGAAGCGGTGGCCTTGGGGGCGGCGATTCAGGCCGGTGTTCTGGGGGGCGAAGTCAAAGACGTGCTGTTGCTGGACGTTATTCCGTTGTCTTTGGGTATCGAAACCATGGGCGGCGTCATGACCAAGCTGATCGAGAAAAACACCACGATTCCAACCAATGCTTCACAGGTTTTTTCTACGGCCGATGACAACCAGACTGCGGTAACGGTTCATGTGTTGCAGGGTGAGCGTGAGATGGCATCTGCCAATAAATCATTGGGACGTTTTGATCTGTCTGACATTCCGCCTGCTCCACGCGGCATTCCGCAGATCGAGGTGGCATTCGATATCGATGCCAACGGCATTCTGAATGTATCGGCCAAAGATAAGGCAACCGGTAAAAAACAATCTATTGTCATTAAAGCGTCCAGCGGTTTATCAGATGAAGAAGTTCAACGCATGATCAAAGATGCTGAGGCTCATGCTGATGAAGACCGCAAACTGGCGGAACTGGTGGCGGCGCGCAATCATGCCGATGGTATGATCCATGCTACGGAGAAGTCGCTGAAAGAGCTGGGTGATCAGGTCGGTGCCGATGAAAGAAGCGCGATCGAGAATGCGGTCAATGCGCTGAAAGACGCCGTTAAAGGCGATGACAAAGCTGAGATCGAAGCGAAAACCAATGCCTTGACAGAATTGTCTGGCAAACTGGCTGAGCGCGTTTATGCTCAGAAAGCCGGCGCTGCAGGCGGCGAGTCTGCTGGCGCGGGCGCTTCTGAGCATGCCGCTGATGAAGGCGTTGTTGATGCCGAGTTTGAAGAAGTCAAGGACGACAAAAAGTAATTAAAACATAGTTCATGCCGCGCCTTTAACGGCGCGGTTCCTGATAACTTTATGGCAATGCTTGCACTCCTGAGTAAGTCCTCGGGAATGGATTTAAGCGAAGCAAGACGAAACTAACGATTGGAACATGGCAAAAGAAGACTTTTATAAGCTTCTCGGTGTAGAAAGAAACGCCAGTGATGCAGAGATTAAGAAAAGCTATCGCCGCTTGGCGATGAAGTATCATCCTGATAGAAACAAAGACAATCAGGCTGAGGCTGAAGCGAAATTCAAGCAGATTAAGGAAGCTTACGAAGTTTTATCGGATCCTAAAAAACGCTCCGCTTATGATCAATTCGGTCATGCCGGCGTTGATCCATCCATGGGCGGTGGGCGCGGTGGTTTTGGCGCCGAAAGCTTCAGCGATATTTTCGGTGATGTGTTTGGCGATATTTTTGGCGGTGGTGGAAGGGCGCGCAGTTCTGTGCAGCGCGGTGCGGACCTGCGTTATAACCTCGAATTGACGCTGGAAGAAGCTGTCGCCGGAACCGAAGCTAAAATTCGGGTGCCGGTACTGGTGGTTTGCAGTGAATGTAGCGGTTCGGGCGCCAAGAAGGGTTCCAGTCCGGTTATCTGCTCGACCTGTCATGGTCATGGGCAGGTCAGAATGCAGCAGGGCTTCTTCTCCGTTCAACAGACCTGTCCGACTTGCCGCGGTACAGGCAAGCAAATTAAGGATCCTTGCGGCAAATGTTATGGCCAGGGGCGGGTTCAGGAAACCAAAACCTTGTCCGTCAAGGTGCCTGCTGGGGTCGATACCGGCGATCGTATTCGTTTGGCTGGAGAAGGCGAGGCCGGAGAGCGCGGCGGGCCGGCCGGTGATCTGTATGTGCAGGTTCAGGTGAAAGAACATGAGATTTTCACACGGGATGGCGCCAATCTTTACTGCGAAGTGCCGATCAGCTTTCCTACGGCCTGTCTGGGGGGCGAGATAGAGGTGCCGACGCTCGATGGCAAAGTGATGCTCAAAATTCCTGCCGAAACGCAAACCGGAAAATTATTCAGATTGCGTGGCAAAGGCGTCAAGCCGGTACGCGGCGGCGCTATCGGCGATTTATTGTGCCGGGTGCAGATTGAAACCCCGGTTCATCTGACCAAAGAGCAGAAAGAGCTGATTCAACAGTTGGGTGATTCCCTGTCAGGTGGTGGCAAGCATCATAGTCCTCAGGAACACTCATGGACCGACGGTGTAAAAAGCTTTTTTGATAAATTGACAGGATAAGCACCATGATTCGTATTGCTATAGTAGGCGCAACAGGACGGATGGGGCTTTGTCTGATCAAGGCGGCGGCATTGGCCGACAAGGCTGAACTTTCTGCGGCAGTCTCTCGGCCTGAGAGTCTTGCAGTGGGAAAGGATGCCGGCGAATTGGCGGGTATTAGCGCTGTCGGCGTTAAAGTCGTCGATAATCTGGCGTCTGTTGTTGACCAGTTTGACGTGCTGATCGATTTTACTCGTCCAGATGCTTCCATGGAATATATCGATATTTGCCGCCAGGCCGGCAAAAAAATCGTAATCGGAACGACCGGGTACAGTGATGTGCAAAAAGTCCGGATTGCAGAGGCTGCCAAAGAAGTGGCGATAGTGCTGGCGCCCAATATGAGCGTCGGTGTCAATCTGTCGCTCAAATTGTTGGAGATGGCCGCCAAGGTCATGGGTGATTATACCGATATTGAAGTCATTGAGGCCCATCATCGGCATAAGATCGATGCGCCGTCAGGCACTGCCTTGCGCATGGGCGAGGTAGTTGCGGCTGCGCTAGGCCGGGATTTGAAAGACTGTGCGATTTATGGCCGTGAAGGCAATACCGGCGAGCGGGACCGAAAAACCATCGGCTTTTCGACTATCCGTGCCGGCGATATCGTTGGAGAGCATACGGTTATGTTTGCCGACGAAGGCGAACGCGTGGAAATCACGCACAAAGCCACAAGCCGCATGACTTTTGCCAATGGTGCAGTCAGGGCGGCAGTTTGGTTGAAAGATAAACAAACCGGTCTTTATGACATGCAGGATGTCTTAGGTCTGAAAAATTGTTAATGACCAAAACGCTATAATCTCGTAAAATAAGCAGAATTTTGTTTTTTATAACGGGGTGAGTCCTTACGGGTTCATCCCGTTTTGCACATTTGAGGTGACGTGTTTGAGTAAGCCTGCGTTGTTAGTGTTGGAAGACGGAACAGTATTCAATGGCGTATCCATAGGCGCCGATGGTTGTTCCGTGGGAGAAGTCGTATTTAATACCTCTATGACCGGATATCAGGAAATCCTCAGTGATCCGTCTTATGCCCGGCAAATTGTTACATTAACATACCCGCATGTCGGTAATGTCGGCACAACGGACGAAGATGACGAGGCTACCGGCGTTTTTGCCAGCGGGTTAGTCATCAGAGATCTGCCATTGCTGGCCAGTAACTGGCGCTGTGAAAAAACTCTGCAGCAATATCTGATCGACAATAACGTCGTCGCTATCGCCGATGTCGATACGCGCAAATTAACGCGCCTGTTGCGTGATAAAGGCGCGCAACGCGGCTGCATTATGGCCGGGGAATCAGTGGATGTAGAGGAAGCTAGAGCGGCAATCGATACTTTCCCGGGACTGCAAGGCATGGACTTGGCGAAAGACGTTACCGTCGCCGAGCCTTATGAGTGGATTGAAAATGTCTGGCATCTGCGAGACGGCCACACTAAAGCTGAAAACCTGACCCGGCATGTTGTCGCTTATGACTTCGGTGTTAAGCGCAATATCCTGAGATTATTGGCAAATCGGGGCTGCCGCATTACAGTCGTGTCTGCAACCACGCCCGCGGAAACCGTGCTGGCGATGAATCCCGATGGCGTATTTTTATCCAACGGCCCTGGCGATCCGGAGCCATGCACTTACGCCATAGAAGCGATCAAAGTATTTTTAGCCAGGAAAATCCCGGTATTCGGCATTTGCCTCGGGCATCAGTTATTGGCTTTAGCCAGCGGGGCTAAAACCGAAAAAATGAAATTCGGCCATCACGGCGGCAACCACCCTGTACAGGAAAAATCTACAGGCCGCGTGATGATCAGCAGCCAGAATCATGGCTTCGCGGTTAATGAAGCATCGCTTCCCGCTAACTTGATCGCAACCTATCATTCTTTATTTGACGGCAGTTTGCAGGGCATCAAGCGGACCGATTGCCCCGCCATGAGCTTTCAGGGACATCCTGAAGCAAGTCCAGGTCCTCATGATGTGCAATCATTGTTTGATGATTTCATCAAGATGATGGATCAGGTCAGCAAGTAACAAGCCAGTCAATAATCAGCAAAGCAAAACAACGAAATGCCAAAAAGAACCGACATAAAATCGATTTTATTACTGGGCGCAGGCCCGATTGTTATTGGTCAAGCCTGTGAGTTTGATTATTCGGGTACGCAAGCTTGTAAAGCGTTGCGGGAAGAAGGCTATCGCGTCATTCTTGTCAACTCGAACCCGGCTACCATCATGACTGATCCGGATATGGCCGATGCCATCTACATCGAGCCTATCGATTGGCAAACCGTAGAAAAAATTATTGAAAAAGAACGTCCCGATGCCATCCTGCCGACCATGGGCGGCCAGACGGCATTGAACTGCGCGCTGGCGCTGGATGCGCATGGCGTGCTGGAAAAATACGGCGTCGAGATGATTGGTGCTACCAAAGAAGCGATCAACAAAGCCGAAGACCGTGAACTGTTCAATCAGGCCATGCGAAAAATCGGCTTCGAAGTGGCGCGCTCAAAGACTGCGCATTCAATGGAGGAGGCGCTGGCGGCTCAGCAGGAAGTCGGTTATCCCACCATTATCCGTCCGTCTTTTACCATGGGCGGCAGCGGCGGCGGCATTGCCTATAACAAGGAAGAGTTTATTGAAATTTGTGAACGCGGCCTGGATTTGTCTCCGACCAATGAGTTGCTGATTGAAGAGTCGGTACTGGGCTGGAAAGAGTATGAAATGGAAGTTGTGCGCGATTCGAAAGACAACTGCATCATCGTCTGCTCAATCGAAAACTTCGACCCGATGGGCGTGCACACTGGCGATTCAATCACTGTAGCGCCGGCGCAGACCTTGACTGATAAGGAATATCAGATTTTACGCAATGTCGCGGTATCAGTATTGCGCGAAATCGGCGTCGATACCGGCGGCTCAAACGTACAGGTGGCGATCAATCCTGAAGACGGGCGCATGGTCGTGATCGAAATGAATCCACGTGTTTCTCGTTCGTCTGCATTGGCTTCGAAAGCTACTGGTTTTCCAATTGCCAAAGTCGCGGCCAAACTGGCGATTGGCTATACATTGGATGAGTTGCAGAATGAGATTACAGGGGGTGCAACTCCGGCCTCGTTTGAACCGACGATCGATTATGTCGTCACCAAAGTGCCGCGCTTCACTTTCGAGAAATTTCCGCAAGCCGACGATCGCCTGACTACGCAGATGAAGTCGGTAGGCGAGGTCATGGCGATAGGCCGGACTTTTCAGGAGTCGCTGCAAAAAGCCTTGCGCGGTTTGGAAATCGGCATCTGTGGCCTCGATGAAGTTGTCGACTTGAGCGCCGAAGATGCACGCGAAAAAATGCAGCGTGAAATGCGCCATCCAGGGCCAGATCGTTTGCTTTATGTCGCTGATGCCTTCCGTAGCGGCATGACTCTGGATGAAGTGCATGAGGCATCCAAAATCGATCCATGGTTTTTGGCGCAAATTGAAGATCTGGTGCAGACCGAAAAATCATTGTCGACCAAAACCTTGTCGACGTTGAAAGAGGGTGAGCTTTACAGGTTAAAGCGTAAAGGCTTCTCTGATCAAAGATTGGCCAAGCTGCTTGATACGACCGAATCGGAAGTACGCAACGTCAGGCATAAACAGAATATCCGCCCGGTCTACAAACGCATCGATTCCTGCGCGGCTGAATTCTCCTCGGATACGGCTTATTTGTATTCGACTTATGAAGAAGAATGCGAAGCACGCGTTTCCGACAAGGAAAAAATCATTATTCTTGGCGGCGGGCCTAACCGTATCGGACAAGGCATCGAGTTCGACTATTGCTGCGTGCATGCGGCATTGGCGCTGCGTGAAGACGGTTATGAAACGATCATGGTCAACTGCAACCCTGAGACGGTTTCTACCGATTTTGATACGTCCGACCGGTTGTATTTTGAATCGTTAACCCTGGAAGACGTGCTTGAAATCGTCAATATTGAAAAACCCAAGGGTGTAATTGTTCAATACGGCGGACAGACGCCTCTGAAGCTGGCGCGCGCGCTGGAAGCGGCGGGCGTACCGATTATTGGCACATCGCCTGATTCAATTGATTTGGCCGAAGACCGTGAGCGGTTTCAGAAGTTGTTGGAAAGATTGGACTTGAGACAGCCGCCCAATGCCACAGCGCGTTCTGTCGAGCAAGCGCTTAATGCGGCAAAAGAGCTGGGCTATCCTTTGGTTGTGAGGCCTTCCTATGTATTGGGCGGGCGCGCCATGGAAATCGTTTTCAATGAAGAAGGCCTGCAGCGCTATATGAAGGAAGCGGTTACAGTGTCTAATGACTCGCCGGTTTTGCTCGACCGATTCCTTGATGATGCGGTCGAAATGGATGTCGATGCCATCTATGACGGCGAGCGCGTATTGATCGGCGGTTTGATGGAACATATCGAACAGGCCGGTATCCATTCAGGCGATTCAGCATGTTCATTGCCGCCATACGACCTGGCTCCCGAGATTCAGGACAAATTGCGCGAACAGGTCGCCAAAATGGCAGAGGCTCTGGGAGTAAGAGGCTTGATGAACACGCAGTTTGCGATTCAGGGCGAGGATATCTATGTGCTGGAAGTGAATCCAAGGGCATCGCGTACGGCGCCGTTTGTATCCAAAGCCACAGGTTATCCGCTGGCCAAAATTGCGGCGCGCTGCATGGTAGGGCAATCGTTGGCGCAACAAGGCATTACTGAAGAGCGTATTCCTTCCTATTATTCGGTCAAGGAAGCTGTGTTCCCGTTCGTTAAGTTCCCAGGTGTAGACCCTTTATTGGGACCTGAAATGAAGTCAACAGGTGAGGTGATGGGAGTTGGAAAGACGTTCGGTGAAGCGTTCGCCAAATCTCAACGAGCGGCTGGCGTTAACTTGAATCATAGCGGCAAGGTGCTGATCAGTATTCGCGATGCTGATAAACCTAAACTGCCTGATATTGCAAGAATGCTGGTGGAGAAAAAATATGAGATTGTCGCAACCGGCGGCACGGCTAAGTTTCTTAAGGAAGCTGGCATTCCTTGTGAAGTTGTATTTAAGGTCAATGAAGGTCGACCTAATACAGTCGATATGATAAAAAATGATCAGGTTCAGTTGATTATTAATACAACGGAAGGTAAAAAGGCTATTTCCGATTCATTTACCATGCGCAGAGAAGCATTGCAGCATCGCGTAACCTATTACACGACTATGGCTGGCGCTAGAGCAGCCTGTTACGCGCTTGGCGAACTGGATGCCGGTAATGTGAATAGTCTTCAGGATCTGCATAAAAGCCTGACTTAATTAATGATCGATCTGCCTTAGGCAGGTTTTGAATTCCCAGGTTAAGGGATGGATGAATAATATTTTTGGAGTTGTAACAGAATGAATAAAGTACCGCTTACCGTGAAGGGTGCAGAAAAATTGCGTGAGGAATTGGACGAATTGAAATCAGTAGTTCGTCCGCGCATTATTGCGTCTATAGCCTCTGCGCGTGAGCACGGCGATTTAAAGGAAAATGCGGAATATCATGCTGCGCGTGAGCAACAAAGTTTCGCAGAAGGACGTATTGCCGAAATTGAGGCTAAATTATCCAATGCCCAAATTATTGATGTCACTAAACTGGATGCGAATGGAAAGGTGGTTTTCGGTGCGACAGTTGAAATAGAAGATATAGAATCGGAAAAGAAAGTGACGTATCAAATTGTCGGTGAAGATGAAGCCAACATTAAGGATGGTCGCATCTCAATCGGATCGCCTATCGCGCGGGCGCTAATTGGTAAAGAAGCTGGAGATATTGTTACGGTTAAGGCGCCGGGCGGCAATGTCGAATACGAAATCCTTTCGGTCAAGTATATTTAATTGAGCCTCAAGGCTAAAAATATAAGCCATGGCGCTTCCTATTTTTAGCCTTGGTTTGAGTTATTTGTCGGGGTTTACTCTGTAAATGACAGCAATCTGGCCAATAGTTTGAATGAGCGCCGCTCCTGTATCCATGCAGATTTTATCGCTAATTTGCTTGCGATCTTCCCGTTCGGCACGTATTCTTACCTTTATAAGCTCGTGGCTGTCGAGCGCTAGCTCTATTTCTGCCATCACTGCTGCCGTCAGCCCGGATTGGCCGATCATGATTACGGGTTTTAAGCTATGAGCCTGCGCTCGGAGTTTTTTCTTATCTGCAGAATTCACTCTTTATTCCTAAATCAAAAACTTAATTTTACACTAAAAATTGGCAATGGGACGAAGTAAAAGTAGCAACCGCTGGATGCAGGAACATTTCAGTGACGAATATGTCAAAATGGCTCAAGTGAAGGGCTATAGATCGCGCGCGGTTTTTAAACTGAATGAGATTCAGGATAAGGATCAAATTATTAAGCCAGGGATGAATATTATCGATTTAGGCGCGGCCCCGGGCGGATGGTCGCAGTTTGCACGAGAGATCATCGGTAAAAAGAATAAGATTATTGCATTGGATATTTTGCCGATGGAGCCGATTGAAGGTGTTGACTTTATACAGGGAGATTTCCGCGAACAAGCTGTTCTGGATGAGTTATATGCCGTTCTCGATGGAGCAGAGGTTAATTTGGTGATGTCGGATATGGCGCCGAATATGAGCGGCAACAAAGCTGTAGACCAGCCGCGCTCCATTTACTTGGGAGAACTGGCTTTGGAAACGGCCAAGGCGGTGCTGGCAAAAGGCGGTACTTTTCTGGTTAAGCTGTTCCATGGCGAAGGCTTTGAGCAGTTTTATCAAGAAGTGCAGAAATCTTTTTCAAGGGTAGTCATTAGAAAACCAAAAGCTTCAAGACCAAGAAGTAATGAAGTATATATTTTGGCCAAAGGGTTTAAATAATCATTTATAGCCCTTAGTATTTAGATAATAAGGAGATTACTAGGTGTGGTGGAAATTTTATTTTCATAGCTGGTGAATTCCAGATAAATAGGCACTGTCAAAAAGATTATTCCTGATATAATTAGTCAGTTTTTTAAACCGTGAGCCGTTCGGCCCTAGGGTGTGCAAATTGAACGATATGATTAAAAATATAATCCTGTGGGGCGTCATTATTGTTGTATTGATGTCCATCTTTAATAATTTTGGTCCGCAGAGCGACCGGGGCGATTCATCGCTATCATATTCGCAGTTCATTGAGTCGGTAAAATCGGGCCAGGTTCAGCAAGTTATGATTGACGATAACGTTATCAAAGGCAAAATGCAGGGAGGTGAGAGGTTTAAAACCTATGCACCGGAAGACCCGCATTTAGTTGATGACTTGTTGGCAAACGGCGTCGAAATCAAAGCTATACCACCCGAACAGCCTTCAATGCTCATGCAGTTGCTGGTGTCCTTTGGGCCGATGCTGTTGCTTATTGCTGTTTGGGTATTTTTCATGCGGCAAATGCAGGGCGGCGCTGGCGGTGGCCGCGGTGCAATGACTTTTGGAAAGAGCAAAGCCCGCATGCTTGAAGAAGATCAGATTAAAGTGACCTTTGCCGATGTGGCCGGCTGCGATGAAGCCAAGGAAGAGGTTGTCGAGATGGTCGACTTCCTGAGAGATCCTGCCAAATATCAGAAATTAGGCGGCAAAATTCCTCGCGGCGCACTGATGATTGGTCCTCCCGGTACAGGTAAAACATTACTTGCCAGAGCCATTGCCGGCGAAGCTAAAGTTCCGTTTTTCACTATTTCCGGCTCGGACTTTGTGGAAATGTTCGTGGGTGTAGGTGCATCGCGCGTACGCGATATGTTTGATCAAGCTAAAAAGCACGCACCTTGCATTATCTTCATTGATGAGATCGATGCGGTTGGTCGTCAACGGGGCGCCGGCCTGGGCGGCGGAAATGATGAGCGCGAGCAAACATTGAACCAATTGCTCGTGGAAATGGATGGTTTTGAGGGTAATGAAGGCATTATCGTAATTGCAGCAACAAACCGTCCCGACGTATTGGATCAGGCTTTGTTGCGTCCGGGCAGGTTTGATCGTCAAATAACGGTGGGTCTGCCTGATGTAAGAGGCCGTGAACAGATTCTTAATGTACATCTAAAGAAAGTGCCTACGGCTGATGATGTTGAAGTTAAATATATAGCCCAGGGTACGCCAGGTTTTTCAGGCGCCGATTTGGCCAACCTGGTTAATGAGGCGGCTTTGTTTGCAGCCAGATCGAATAAACGCCTGGTGAATATGGCGGATCTGGAAAAAGCCAAGGATAAGTTGATCATGGGTGCTGAAAGACGCTCCATGGTTATGGGCGAGAAGGAAAAAAAGATGACGGCCTATCACGAGGCTGGCCATGCTATCGTCGGAAGGCTTGTTCCTGAGCATGACCCTGTTTACAAAGTCAGTATCATGCCGCGGGGACGTGCGTTGGGTGTTACCATGTTCTTGCCGGAAAGGGATCAATACAGCGCCAGCAAACAAAAATTGGATAGCATGATCTCCAGTTTATATGGCGGTCGTATTGCCGAAGAAATGATCTTTGGTTGGGAGCAGGTTAGCACCGGTGCCTCCAATGATATCGAGAGAGCCACTGAGTTAGCCAGAAACATGGTGACTAAATGGGGATTATCTCAACGTTTAGGGCCGTTGGCATACAGTGAAGAGGAAGGTGAAGTTTTTCTGGGACGCTCGGTAACGCAGCATAAGACAGTTGCGGAAGAAACTTCTCATACGATTGATGAAGAGATTCGTTCTTTCATTGATCGGAACTATGAGCGTGCGGAGAAAATTCTTAAGGAAAATATTGACATTCTGCATGCCATGGCGGAAGCGTTAATGAAGTATGAGACTATCGATAAATATCAGATTGACGATTTGATGGCCCGTAAACCGGTCAGAGAGCCTCAAGGTTGGGATGACACGCCTCCTCATGCTGATGTTAAGGCAGATGATTCCAAAGGAGCGACGGAGAAGCCGATTGGCGGCACAGCCGAGCAGATCTAGCAATTCTCTAGCTTGAAAAAAAGGAGAGATTGATATCTCTCCTTTTTTTATGCGTAATTTTTGGCAAGGAATGCGATAAAGTGAACTGAATTCGAGAATAATGCATGTTTTTATCGCATAATAATCTATGAAAGCATTAATGCTTCCATATTTTTCAGGTAGAGGTTTGTAGGATTATGACAAAAAAATATTTTGGGACTGATGGTATCAGAGGCAGAGTAGGGGATGCCCCCATCACGGCAGATTTTTTGCTGAAGCTGGGTTGGGCTACCGGACGTGTTTTTGCAGAGGAAGGGCACGGCTTTGTTTTGGTTGGAAAGGATACTCGTATTTCAGGCTACATGTTTGAATCCGCGTTGGAAGCGGGCTTGACTGCGGCAGGTGTCGATACTCGGCTATTGGGCCCTATGCCTACGCCGGGTATAGCCTACTTAACTCGTACATTGAGAGCGAGTGCAGGCATTGTTATTAGTGCTTCTCACAATCCCTATTACGATAATGGCGTAAAGTTTTTCTCGGTGCAAGGCACAAAATTGCCTGATGAAATAGAGAAAAAAATAGAACATTACATTGACTCGTCGATGACTACGGTAGAGTCCTCAAAATTAGGCAAAGCAAAACGATTGGTCGATGCGGCCGGCCGTTATATTGAGTTTTGCAAGGCAAGTGTTCCTTCTGGGCTTGATTTTAAAGGATTGCGGATTGTAATCGACTGCGCTCATGGGGCAACTTATCATATAGCGCCTCATGTGTTTAGCGAGGTAGGCGCAGAAGTTGTCACGATTGGCGCAGAGCCGGATGGGCTTAATATTAATGATGAATGCGGATCGACCAGGCCGGAGAAGTTAGCTGAGACTGTTCTGGAGTACAGAGCAGATTTAGGCATCGCATTTGATGGCGATGGTGACCGTGTAATAATGGTGGATCATAAAGGTGAAATCGTTGACGGTGATGAACTCATTTATATTATCGCTAAATCAAGACTGAAGTCAGGCCAATTGTCCGGTCCTGTAGTCGGTACATTAATGACAAATCTGGGCATGGAGCACGGTTTGAAAAAACTGGGCATAGATCTGATGAGGGCGAAAGTAGGCGACCGGTACGTCATGGAAATGTTGACAATCAATAATGGCATATTAGGCGGGGAAAATTCTGGTCATATTATTTGCCTGGATAGAACGACAACAGGGGATGGTATCATTGCGGCGCTACAAGTTATGGCGGAGATGCAAAGCAGCGGGAAAAATTTGTACGAATTGAAATCCGGAATGCAAAAATATCCCCAAGTTCTAGTGAATGTCAAAACAAGCAAAAAAGTAGATCCGGATAAGGATGAGTCCATACAAAAAGCAGTGAAGTCCATTGAGAAGAAACTGGGCGATACCGGTCGAGTGTTGTTAAGAGCTTCAGGGACAGAACCCCTGATTCGTGTAATGGTAGAAGGACAAAGCGAAGGCTTGGTAAAAGAGTATGCAAATTACTTGGCCGGTGATGTCAAGAAGGCAATAGGAGCTTGAACTATAAGTAATTAGCATATATTATACGTCGTTTATTTCCTGCTTGAGCGTAGAAATGCTCCAGTCTCTGGTTGTGAGAATTTTAAGAAACAGCAACGGATGAGCGGACTCAATCCCTAAGATCAACAGTTATAACTGGAAAGATAAGGACATTACCGATGCGAAATGCAATTATAAGTATGTTGAGGTAGTGTTAAGCCGGATAGGGAAAAGACTTGCTTGTCATGAGAATATTGATAGCAGCTTAATAGGTGAGGCTTCGCAGGATGCGGGTCCTTTTACAGATTTATCATTCGACTTAGAGTAGTTTAGACTTTTTATGTATCAGGTAATCATTGTTGTTCATGTGTTGTTGGGTATAGGCGTTGTTGGATTAGTTCTAATGCAGCAAGGAAAAGGCGCAGATGCGGGCGCGGCTTTTGGTTCCGGCTCTTCAGGTTCCGTTTTTGGTGCTCAGGGCGCTGCTTCATTCTTGTCTCGGGCAACAGCAATTTTGGCAACTTTGTTTTTTACGACCAGCTTAGGGCTCGCTGTATTAAGTGGTCAACAGGGCAAAACTACTGATCTGATGAGTACTCCTGAAGTAGAGGATACTTCCGGTATTCCTAAAGTGGATGGAGCCACAGATATGAAGAGTGTTCCCGTTATACCTGAGGCCGGATCAGAAAAAGCGCCAGTGGCACCAGCGCCAGCGGCAACGCCTGCTGAAAAGCCAGTTGATCAAACTAAAGATAAAGTGGAAAAATAATTCAAAACAGTGTTTAATATGGCATTCTGATGATTTCTTAGCCGATGTGGTGAAATTGGTAGACACGCCATCTTGAGGGGGTGGTGACGCAAGTCGTGTCGGTTCAAATCCGACCATCGGCACCAATCATGGGTTCAACGAGACCCACCAAAGTTCAAAAACCCGCAAGTTATCTGGCTTAGCGGGTTTTTTATTGTCCAGCAAAATAGGCTGGCTCGGTAAGCCCCAATGTTTTTTATTGTAATTTTTTACAGTTACTCAAGAAGTAATAAAAAAATTACTGCATCACAGATACAAACCAAAGTGGTAGTTCAGTTTATTTAATCACGTTAGCCGGTAAGTAGCCGGGTAATTTTTTGAAATACAGTTCCAGTCTTGTAATAGCCTGCGGTTAATGGTTTTAATTATTGAGTCGCCGGATTTCTTTGCTTTGGCCTTAATCATTAGTAATGAAGCGTCATTTAAAATTGAAATCTGTTTATCGCCAAGGGACTACCTTGTCCAGTTTCACTGATAAAAAGTTTTGTGCCGCTAAAATGCAGTTATAGATCCGGCAACATGAAATTTTAACTTTTTTCAGGCTACTAATGCCCATAGCCGGCGTATTTATTGGTCTCCGGCCAAGACTGCAGAAAAAATATTCAAACTTCAAAGGGCCGGAGCAATATTTTTGCAGACCTGTAAGGGAGAGGAATCAATTGTCTCAAGAGATCCTACGGTCCTACGCGAACTTTAGGAAAAGCACGATTCAGTAGAGCAGAAATTTTAATAGCGAATATTTCCGAATATGTTTTTGATAAAGCGACTCAAAGATACCGCAGGCTGATAGATTACAATGCAACAACTGAGCATTGCGCCCATAATTCATGCAATGTATAGATTTCACCATTTATCAATTATTTTTTGTGTAATGCCGGATAAATGTCTAGCAAAAATCATCTATATTGCAGAGATACGTATTAATTTCATGGTTAGCGGGTTTTTTGAGGAAATGACACGGTGGAAATCCATGCTTTTTCTGCTTTTACAAAAAAATCTGCCTGCTTTCCTTATCCTGAACAGAGGCTAAGGTAACACTCATATGAAAATAAAAATTCTGGTTCTCGCTATTGTGATGCTAGAGATGACGAACATAGCGCATGCTCAAAATGAGCAGCCTCCAGTAGTCGCTCTGATCGATGTTATTTTATACAGGCCATTAGGTCTTGTCGCGACTGTGGTTGGTTCAGCTACTTTTGTGGCTATTAGCCCGCTTACGGCCTTCGCGGCGATTTCTCCACCGCACGATGCATTTGAAAAAACGGCTGATCTGTTAATCATGAAGCCAGCCAAATACACCTTCGACCGGCCTTTGGATGTGTATTACCCGGATAATGACGGAGAATATCGTCGTCACTAAAGTAGACGTCTTCTGCATGATCAAGTTTTAAAGGCTGACGCCACAAATGGTTTCTGAGTTGGTTGAAGCATTACAGGCAGGTATCGCCTTTTATTCATCAAAAATTCATTGGTTGGCGGATATCTCATATCAAGGCGGGCTTTTACCATCACAATCGATTTGTCAGGTGTTGTTCGAGATAACTTGTTAAAGCAAAGCGTATGATCAGGAGGGTCATCATGATCGGAAACAACAGGAAATGCTGATGCAATGCAAGGCTCACCAAAACGCCCGCCATCACAAGCCAAGGCGGCAGTTTGTACTTGCGGGAAACATATTTTATATAGCGAAAAGTGTCATAGTCGATGACTTGGGGCCTCTGGATAAAAAACAACGATACAAAGGCCATCATAAAGGCGAAATAAAGCGGATAGAAGAAAAATATCGGCGAATCATCATTAAACAAAGGTTTCCAATAGCTAAACCAAGCCAATAATGCGCCGCTGGCAAATACGTCATAGCAGATTTTCGGCGGCAATTTTTTCAAAACAATCCCTGCAATACTGCAGACAGCTAATGTTATGCCAGTGTAATTGAATGTCGTAGATTCCAGCAGGCTTTGTAGTGGGCTGGCGCTTTGCACTATAAAACTGAAGGCGAGGCTTAACGAAATAAACAATGGCATGGTCTGAAGTAACGCTAAAAATGCTTGACATGAAGTGTTTTCATAAGCTTAACATGATCTATTTATGCACAGATAATTTTATAGTGTCGATATGGCAGTCGATTCCAAAAATAGACATTATTTATCAAGATTGTTTTTTATAAGCTATTGATAAGTAAATATAATTATTTTTGTATAAAAACGCTACAATCTAATAAAAGCATAGGCAGGGCAGGGCCTGAAAGCAGTTATTTAGTTGTTATGCACAGGGTTATCCACAGGATTTGTGGATAAAACTGTATGTGCTTGATTGTTAAATTTGAACTGGAAGTCAAGCGGAAAATCAAAAAAAGGGAGCTTAAATATAGATGATTAAGCTCCCTGCTCAAAGCCGAAGGCAAGTAAGAGCGCATACTAATATGCTAGCAACGCCTTGAGGGAATGATAATGTGGCAAATTGTCACACAATTTTTTTAAGGTTTTTCTTTGCAGACAAAATTATTGGCTGAAGCCGGTAAATGCTGTACCTTCTTTACAACCCACGTCACAAGGCAGCAGGGGAATATGCTAAAGGAGAATAAACATAATGACTGAACAAACAAACTACATCCGCTGGTTTAATGAATTAACTATCGATGATGTACCTCTGGTTGGCGGCAAAAACGCATCGCTGGGCGAGATGTATCGCGAATTGACGCCGCAAGGCATTAAGATTCCCAACGGTTTTGCCATTACGGCGGAAGCTTATCGTTATGTGCTGGATCAGGCCAATGCCTGGCGGCCTCTCCATGAAGCATTGGATGATCTTGATCCGGACAATGTCGCCGATCTTGCCAAACGGGCGCGCAAGGCGCGCGATATCATTTATGGCGCGCCTCTGCCGGAGGATCTTGAAAGTCAGATTCTGAATGCATTCGCACAGTTGCAGCAGGAATATGGCGAGGATTTGAGCGTTGCGGTACGCAGTTCGGCGACGGCCGAGGATTTGCCGACTGCCAGTTTCGCCGGACAGCAGGATACTTATCTGAATATACGTGGAGATCAGGCTTTATTGGATGCCTGCAAACGCTGTTTTGCCAGCTTGTTTACCGATCGGGCCATTCATTATCGGATAGACCAAGGCTTCGATCATTTCAAACTGGCGCTGTCGATAGGCGTCATGAAAATGGTGCGATCCGACCTGGATGCCAGTGGCGTTATGTTTTCGTTGGATACCGAATCCGGTTTCAGCGATGTGGTTTTCATTACCGCCGCTTATGGTCTAGGCGAAAATGTCGTGCAGGGTGCCGTGGATCCGGACGAATTTTATGTACATAAACCGACTTTTGAGCAGGGCCATCGGGCGGTGCTAAGGCGCACGCTCGGGGCGAAAAAAATCAAAATGGTTTACAGCGAGGGGCGGACGCGCGAACCGATACGCAACATCGTCACATCGGCCCTGGAGCGCGGGCATTTTTGCATTAACGATCAGGATGTCCTGACGCTGGCCGATTACGCCATCAAAATCGAAAAACACTACAGCGCCAAGGTCGGGCAGACGCGGCCCATGGATATGGAGTGGGCCAAGGACGGTATCGACGGCCAGCTGTATATTGTTCAGGCCCGGCCTGAGACTGTGGAATCACAAAAGCGCGGCATGGTGCTGGAACAATATACGCTTAAACAAAAAGCCGATCCGATCGTTACGGGACGTTCGGTGGGGGCCAAGATTGCCGTTGGCAATGCCCGCGTTATCGAGAAACTCGAGCAGTTGTCCGAGTTTAAGCCCGGTGATGTGCTGGTGTCAGACACTACCACGCCCGATTGGGAGCCTGTCATGAAAATCGCCTCGGCGATAGTCACCAACCGCGGCGGACGCACATGCCATGCGGCGATTATTGCGCGGGAATTGGGCGTGCCGGCTGTGATCGGTTGCGATAATGCCACGACTGCCATCAAAAACAATATGCTGGTGACCGTATCCTGTGCCGAGGGCGACACTGGCAAGATTTATGAAGGTCGGCTTGATTTCGAGATAACCAGCACGGACCTATCCGGTTTGCAGCGGCCGCAAACCAAAATCATGCTGAATATCGGCAATCCCGAGCTGGCCTTCAAGACCAGTTTTTTGCCTAACGACGGCGTCGGCCTGGCGCGCATGGAATTCATCATTACCGAATATATCAAAGCGCATCCGATGGCGCTGTTGCATCCCGACAAAGTTCAGGATTCGGGCGAGCGCGAGCAGCTCAAGCAGTTAATTGGGCCTTATGATACAGGCGAAGAGTTTTTTATCCGGCAACTGTCGGAGGGCGTGGGCACGATTGCAGCAGCGTTCTATCCAAAGCCTGTCGTCGTGCGCATGTCGGATTTCAAAACCAACGAATACGCTACCTTACTGGGCGGGCGCCGGTTTGAATTCGATGAGGCCAATCCGATGATCGGTTTCCGGGGCGCTTCGCGTTATACGCATCCGGCCTATGCCGAAGGCTTTGCGCTGGAATGCGCGGCCATGAAGCGCGTGCGCGACGAGATGGGGCTGACCAACGTCATCCTGATGATTCCATTCTGCCGGCGCGTGCAGGAAGCTCGGCGCGTACTCGAGTATATGGCGCAGCTCGGCTTGAAGCGCGGCGAGAACGGTCTCAAAATCTACGTGATGTGCGAGATCCCCAATAACGTCATCCAGCTTGATGCCTTTGCCGAACACTTTGACGGTTTTTCGATAGGATCGAACGATCTGACCCAGCTTACTCTGGGCGTGGACCGCGATTCGGAAATTGTCGCAGAAGATTTTGACGAGCGCGATCCCGGCGTAAAAGAAATGATACGTCTGGCTGTTGAAGGTGCGCGGCGAACCGGAAGCCACTCCGGTCTTTGCGGCCAGGCGCCGTCGGATTATCCAGAAATGGCCGAGTTTCTGGTGGAAATCGGGATCGATTCGATGAGCCTGAATCCCGATACCGTTCTCAAAACCACGCAACTGGTGCTGGAAACCGAACAGCGGCTTGGCAAACATTAATCGGTCGATAACCGGTCCATCTGTCTGTCCAAAGCCCACCGGACATGTTCTCTTACTAGTTCCGAAGGATGAGAGAGCATGGCCTTTAAGGCGTCAATGACAGGCTGAGAGGCCGGCGCATTGCCCAGAGCAACGGCAATGTTTCTTAGCCAGCGCTCATGGCCGATCCGGCGTATGGCCGAACCTTCCGTTTTGGTCAGGAATTCCTCTTCGTTCCAGGCGAAGACAGTGAGCAATTGCTGGGTATTCAACCGATGTCGGGGATGAAAATCCTTTTCACCGGTTAGTTTGGCAAAACGGTTCCACGGACAGATCAGCTGACAATCGTCGCAGCCGTAGATTCGGTTGCCGATCAGCGGCCTGAACGGCTCGGGAATCGATCCGTGCAGTTCAATCGTCAGATAGGATATGCAGCGTCTGGCATCTACCCGGTAGGGCGAGACAATCGCCTGCGTCGGACAGACGTCCATGCAGGCCGAGCAGCTGCCGCAATGCGATGCGGCCTTGGAGTCGGCCGGCAGCGGCAGATCGGTATAAATTTCGCCAAGGAAAAACCACGACCCCGCTTTGCTGTTAATCAGGTTCGAATGCTTGCCTATCCAGCCCAGCCCCGCTTTTTCGGCCAGCGCTTTTTCCAGGACCGGGGCGCTGTCGACAAAAGCCCGGTAACCGAACGGGCCATACTCCTGTTGAATTTTATCGGCCAGTTTCTGCAAGCGGTTGCGCAACACTTTGTGATAATCGCGGCCGAGTGCATAGCGAGAAATGTAGGCTGAACAAGGCTCTTCAAGCGTCTTATGCAGGGCTTCAGCCGGTTCGGGCAGATAATCCATGCGTACCGAAATCACGCTGACGGTTCCCGGCTGCAGTAAAGCAGGTCTGCTACGTTTATCGCCGTGGCGCTGCATATAGTCCATGCCGCCATGAAAGTGATCGGCGAGCCAGTTTTGCAGGTGGGCTTCCGCATCCGTTAGATCGGTGTCGGTAATGCCCACTTGCTGGAAGCCCAATTCCTGCCCCCATTGTTTGATTTGCCTGGCGAGGGCAGCCATTTTTTCAGCGCTGGTTGTGTCCATCGACGAATACAGGAAATATAATAGATGAGGTACAAAATATACGGTTATGGGAAATTCTTTATGATTGCGCACTCAAATGCAAGTGGTAAGCTTTTTGGAGCTTGATGACATGCATAAATTACCAATAAAACTCTATCGGGCTGCGCAAGTCAGGGAACTTGACCGGATCGCCATTCAGGAACGCGGCATTCCCGGCTTTGAATTGATGAGTCGGGCCGGATACGCCGTATTTCAGTGCCTTCGCAACAAATGGCCTTATGCCCGTTCTGCGGCGGTTTTTTGCGGCTCCGGCAATAACGCGGGCGATGGCTATATTATTGCCAGACTGGCGCGGGAAGCCGGGCTCAGCGTGACCGTTTACTCTGTGTCGGACCCTGAGAAGCTCACAGGCGATGCTCTGACGGCCTACCGGAAGTTTGCCGAAGCCAAGGGGACGGTGGTTCCATTTCAGTCCGATCTGGACATCGAAACCGATGTAACTGTCGATGCACTCTTGGGCACCGGACTGGACAGACCGGTAACAGGCGCTTATGCAGAAGCCATCGCATTCATCAATAAAAATCAAAAACATGTTATTGCCGTCGATATCCCTTCGGGCCTGAATGCCGACACTGGCAATATAATGGCTTGCGCCGTAAAGGCGGATTGTACGGTTTCCTTTATCGGCTTGAAGCAGGGCTTGTTTACCGGGCAGGCGGCTGATTATTGCGGCGAGATTTTCTATGCATCTCTGGCGGTGCCTGACGATGTGTTTGAAGCGGTGCCGTCAAGGACCGTTCGAGTCGTTAAAACACGCCTTCCCAATCGCGAGAGCTATTCGCACAAGGGCAATTACGGACATGTGCTGATAATCGGCGGCGATCTGGGATATACCGGAGCCGCCAGAATGGCCGGCGAGGCGGCCTTGCGCGTCGGCTCGGGACTGGTCAGCATTGCAACGCGGCCAGAGCATGCCGGACTCATGAATTTGAACAGGCCGGAGCTGATGTGTCATGGCGTGGAAAATGCCGGGCAACTGCAGGCATTACTGGAAAAAGCCGATGTCATCGTTATAGGGCCGGGGCTGGGGCAAAGCGAGTGGGCTAGCGATCTGTTCAGCGCTGCCGTGAATTCCCCAAAGCCGCTGGTTATTGATGCCGATGGCCTGAATCTGCTGGCCCGTGCGCCTTTTGTAAAGCCCAACTGGATTTTGACGCCGCATCCCGGCGAAGCCGGGCGCTTATTGCAATGCTCCACTACCGAGGTGCAACAGGACAGATTTGCCTCGGCCACGGCACTTCAAGCCAAATTCGGCGGTGTCGCCATTCTGAAAGGCTCCGGCACTTTGGTCGCTTCAGATCATGAATTGGCCGTTTCGACCTCGGGAAATCCGGGCATGGCTTCGGGCGGAATGGGTGATGTGCTCTCCGGCGTGATTGCAGGATTGCTGGCTCAGAGGCTGGCGTTGAAGGACGCGGCTCAACAGGGTGTTCATATACATGGTCTGGCGGCGGATCTGGCAGTGGAAAAAGACGGAGAAAGAGGCCTGTTGGCCGGCGATCTGATGGAGCCTCTCAGGCAATTGGTAAATTCATGAAACAACATTTAAGCAATACTGAAGAGACAGAACAGTTCGGCGTGCAATTGTGGCAACTGTTGCCGCCGAAATGCCTGGTTTTTTTACACGGCGATTTAGGAGCGGGAAAGACCACCCTGGTCAGGGGCTTCCTGCGCGCGGCGGGTTTTTCCGGCGCGGTCAAGAGTCCTACCTATACGCTGGTGGAAGAATATGCCCTGGCCGACCGTCAGGTATTTCATTTCGATTTATACCGGGTGGCCGATCCCGAAGAGCTGGAATGGATAGGCATCAGGGATTACTTCGATCAGAACGCCGTGTGTTTTATCGAATGGCCTGATATGGGCGTGGGCTTCCTCCCGGAACCGGATGTGGTCATCACATTGACTCCGGAAGACAACGGCCGGTTGCTGGAACTCAAAATGATGAAAAATAGTCTATAGGGAGTGGAAAAACAAAGACATACTGATATAATTTAAACAAGATTGTTGTCATTAGGGATCATAGCTATGAAAAATTACTGGAAGGTCTTATCTATCGCTGGGTTACAGCTCCTGTCTGTATCCGGCTATGCACAGCAAATCAGCGTCAATTCATTGAATTATATTTCCGGTCCCGATCAGGCGCGCATGGTGTTTGATTTGACCTCCGCCCCTAAATACCGAATTTTTCAGCTCGAAAACCCGTCACGGTTAGTGATTGATATCCTGGATGTTCATTTAGGTCAGGCACTGAGCCAGCCTCCCGCATCGCACCCGTTGTTTCAACGGGTACGCACGGCGCTCAGAAACGATACCGATCTAAGAGTCGTTTTTGATTTAAAAAAACAGATCGAGCCCAAAAGTTTCAAGGACGGTTCGCATCTGGTTGTGGAACTGACCGATAAAGGGCCGCTTGCCAATGCAGCCAAGCCAGGAGCAACTCCATCTTTTGCCGGTAAAACCACCGAACCTAAAACAGTTGCCAGAAAAGCCGATATGGCTAAACCGGTTGAGCCGAAGCCGGCCATTAAGAAAGCCGTTGAAGGTAAGTCGGCCGGGCTGATAAAAGTCGCGAACAGATCGCTCAAAACAAAGATGGCTGCCCATAAAAGTAAGGGCATTGTCATTGCCATAGACGCCGGACATGGCGGCAAAGACATTGGCGCCCAAGGATATAGCGGCACCCAGGAGAAGGACGTGGTATTTTCGATAGCCCGCCGCCTTAAAACATTGATCGACAGACAGCCGGGCATGAATGCGGTCATGGTGCGCAATGGCGACTACTTCGTCAATCTGCGCGAAAGAATGAAAATCGCCCGCGCGGCTAAAGCTGACCTGTTTATTTCCATACACGCCGATGCCTTTGAAGATCCCAACGTTAAAGGCGCTTCAGTATTCACCTTATCGCAAAAAGGCGCATCCAGCGAAGCCGCGCGCTGGCTGGCCAACAGCGAGAATGCCTCCGATCTGGTGGGCGGCGTCAAGCTCCATGACAAAGACGATGTTTTGGCATCGGTATTGCTGGATTTGTCTCAGACCGCCACACAAGATGCTAGCGTAGACCTGGCGGCGAACGTACTGGAGAATTTCGGAAAAATCGGCGTACTGCATCATGATGCGGTGCAGAAGGCCGGATTCATGGTGCTGAAATCGCCCGATATTCCGTCCATTCTGGTTGAAACCGCCTATATCTCGAATCCGTCGGAAGAACAGAAATTACGCAACAGCGCGCATCAATCGAAGATGGCGATGGCTATCTTTAAAGGAATCGTGAGCTATTTCAGCCAGCAGCATACGCCGATCAATACCCATATGGCTGAAGCCGATACTGAGCTAAACATGTAACGAGCCTGGCATAAGGGCGGCCACGAAGTCGCCCAAGTTCTCCAATGGCGTGAATTCAGCCGTCGAAATTTCCCCAGCCAATGCTCAAGTCATATAAAATACGACTTTTATTTTGTGTTGGCTATGCGTATTCATTCTCTTCCCACTCAACTCGTCAACCAGATTGCCGCCGGTGAAGTCGTTGAAAGGCCTTCGTCTGTTGTCAAGGAACTGGTTGAAAACTGTTTTGATGCGGGCGCCCGGCAAATATCGATTGATATAGAGCAGGGCGGTACCCGCCTGATTAAAATCAGGGATGACGGCTGCGGCATAGTAAAAGAAGACTTGCCGCTGGCGCTGTCGCGGCACGCGACCAGCAAAATCGCCACGCTAGAAGACCTGGAACATGTCGTCAGCATGGGGTTTCGCGGCGAAGCGCTGCCCAGCATCAGTTCCGTGGCCAGATTGACATTGATTTCACGCACGGCCGGCGCCGATTGCGCCTGGCGCGTCGATGCCGACGGCACGGAGCGGAATTTTGACCCGCAGCCTGACCCGCACCCTGAAGGCACGACGATCGAAGTGCGTGACTTGTTCTATAACACGCCGGCCCGGCGCAAATTTTTAAAAGCCGAAAAAACTGAATTCGCGCATATTGAAACCCTGGTGCAAAGGATGGCGCTGAGCCGCTTTGATATCGGCTTCAAGCTCACGCACAACCAGCGGGAAATCCTGAACCTGAAACCGGCATCCACCGAAATCGAGCAGGAACGCCGGATCGCCGGCATCTGCGGATCGGCTTTCATCGAGAATTCCGTCAAAATCGACTTCGAATCATCCGGCTTGCATTTAACCGGCTGGGTAGGCTTGCCGACGTTCTCACGCAGTCAGCAGGACATGCAGTTCTTCTACGTCAACGGCCGCCTGATCAAGGACAAGCTTGTCGCCCACGCCGTGAAGCAGGCTTATCAGGACGTGCTGTTCCACGGGCGGCATCCGGTCTTTGTTCTGTTCCTGACACTGGACCCGGCGCTGGTCGATGTCAATGCGCATCCGGCAAAACTGGAAGTCAGATTCAGGGAAGGACGGCTGGTGCATGATTTCCTGTTTTCGGCACTGCATCGCTCGCTGGCTGATTTAAGGCCGGGGCATCAGGAGCAGACTTCGACGCTGGTGCAGGAGTTTGCACCCCAGCCGCAGGCGAAACCTGTCGAAGGCTATAGACCGGAAAGCCATAAACCGGCCTATAGCCCCAGACTGCCTCAGCAAGAGGCGTTGCCTTTGAATGTAGAGGAAACGATACAGGCGTATGCCGCGCTGTATTCAAAACCCGAGCCCGTGCAAAAACCGGCGCAGACGCAACCGGCAGCACAGACAAAAGGTACGCCGCCGCTGGGTTATGCCATTGCGCATCTGCACAGTATTTATATTCTGTCCGAGACGCCAAACGGCATTATTTTGGTCGATGCCCATGCAGCGCATGAGCGTGTGACCTATGAACGCCTGAAGAAGCAGTATCACAGTGGCAATGTGCCAAGCCAGCCGCTGCTGCTGCCTATCAAGATAAAAGTCAGCCCGGCTGAAGCGGATCTGGCCGAGCAGGAACACGAGTTCTTCATGTCGCTGGGCTTCGATCTGAACCGTTCAGGCCCTGAAACGGTCATCCTGCGCTCGACGCCGGCGTTGCTGAACAATGCCGATATGGAGACATTGATACGCGATGTGCTGGCCGACATCATCGAACACGGCGTGAGCACCCGGGTGCAGGAACAGATCAACGAACTGCTGGCTACGATGGCCTGCCATGGCGCCGTGCGCGCGCATCGCCGCCTGACGGTCGATGAAATGAACGCCTTGCTGCGCGAGATGGAACAGACCGAGCGAATAGGCCAATGCAATCACGGCCGGCCGACCTGGATAGAGCTGTCGACCCATGAGCTCGACAAATTCTTCCTGCGCGGGCAATAAAATTTATTTTAGGTACTATGCAAAAAAACACGCATCCCCCGGCTATTTTCCTGATGGGGCCCACGGCCTCGGGGAAAACCGCCCTGGCCGTGCAGCTGGCTCAAACGCTCAATGGCGAAATCATCAGCGTTGATTCGGCGCTCGTGTATAAAGGTATGGATATAGGCACCGCCAAGCCCACGCTCGCGGAAAGAGGCGGAATTCCTCACTACCTGATAGACATTCTGGACCCGGCGGAATCGTTCTCGACCGGCCAGTTCAGAGACAAGGCCCTGGCCTTGATGGCCGATATTACTGAACGCGGCAAGCTGCCGATACTGGTCGGCGGCACCATGCTGTATTTCAACGCCCTGAACAGCGGACTGGCTGTGCTGCCCGAGGCCGATGAAGCCGTCAGGGCAAAGCTCGATCAGGAACTGGAGCAGTTCGGCAAAGAGGCCCTGCATGCGCGGTTGGCCCAAGTCGACCCCGAAGCGGCGGCCCGAATTCACCCCAACGATCCTCAGCGCATACAGCGCGCATTGGAAGTCTACGAGATCAGCGGCAGGCCGATGACTTCTTTCTTCGAAGAAGGCCAGGTGCAAGATATTCCCTACCGAAAAATCAAGCTGATCATCGCTCCGCCGGACAGAAAAATCCTGCACGATATCATCGCCCAGCGTTTCAGAAAAATGTTGGAGCAGGGCTTGGTTGCTGAAGTGGAAGCGCTGTTCAAGCGCGGCGATTTGATGGAAAAAATGCCCTCGATCCGGGCGGTCGGCTATCGCCAGGTCTGGTCCTATCTGTCGGGCGAATACGATTACGACACCATGGTCGAGAAAGGCATCGTCGCCACGCGGCAGCTGGCCAAGCGCCAGTTTACCTGGCTGCGCAGGGAAATTGACGCGGCCAATTTTGAGACCGGGCAGCCGGACTTGCTGGAGAAGGTGCTTGCTGAAGTCAGACAGCATTTATAGTAGCGGCCAGCTCCGGCCCGTGCTCAAGAAGAATAAAACGACAATAACCTGATAAAAAGCTATGAATAACTTATTGAAAAACTCCATCTGGCTACTCATTGCTATCCTGGGTGCGGCAGCGGTCGGCGGCATCGCCCTGAACCGCGGCGAGAGCATCAACGCGCTATGGTTCATTACCGCGGCGCTGTGCGTCTATGCGATCGCCTACCGCTTTTATGCGGCATGGGTTGCCGCGTCCGTGCTGGTCGTCGACCAGACGCGCGCGACGCCGGCCGAACGCCTCGACAATGGCCGCGATTTCGTGCCGACCAACAAATGGATCGTCTTCGGTCATCATTTTGCGGCGATTGCAGGCCCAGGCCCGCTGGTCGGGCCGACGCTGGCCGCGCAGTTCGGCTATCTGCCCGGCACGCTGTGGCTGTTGTTCGGCTCGGTGCTGGGCGGCTGCGTGCAGGATATGGTGACGCTGTTTCTGTCCACGCGCCGCAATGCTAAAAGCCTGGGACAGATGGCGCGCGACGAGCTCGGGCCTCTGGGCGGCACGGCTGCTTTGATCGGTACGTTTTCCATCATGATCATCCTGATTGCCGTGCTCGGGCTGGTGGTCGTCAATGCCATGAAGCACAGCCCCTGGGCGACTTCCACGGTGGCGGCGACGATCCCGATTGCAATGATCGTCGGCCTTTACATGCGCCATCTTCGTCCCGGCCAGGTGCTGGAAGCATCGGCCTTGGGCGTGACGCTGCTGCTGCTGTCGGTTGCGGGCGGCGGCTGGATCGACGGCAATGAGACATTGCGCGGTTTGTTCGATCATGAAGGACTGATGTTGGCCTGGTGGGTCATGGCGTACGGCTTCGCGGCAGCCATTCTGCCGGTCTGGCTGCTGCTGGCGCCGCGCGATTATCTGTCGACCTTTATGAAACTGGGCACTATCACGCTGCTGGCCGTGGCGATCGTCGTGCTGCAGCCGGACGTGAAAATGCCGGCCGTGACGCAATTCATCGACGGCACGGGGCCGGTCTTCGGCGGCAAGCTGTTTCCGTTCGTGTTCATCACCATCGCCTGCGGCGCGATCTCGGGTTTCCATGCCCTGGTGTCTTCCGGCACAACGCCGAAACTGCTGACCAATGAACGCGACATCCGCATGATCGGCTATGGCGGCATGGTGCTGGAGTCGTTCGTGGCGGTCATGGCCATGATCGCGGCAACGGTACTCGATCCGGGCGTGTATTTCGCCATCAACAGCCCGGCCGGCGTGATCGGCAAGGAAGCGGCCGCGGCCGTTGCAACAATTTCTTCATGGGGCTTTCCGGTATCCGTGGAGCAGATGCAGGCATTGGCCAGTAAAATGGGCGAGGCCAGCCTGTTCGCGCGCACGGGCGGCGCGCCGTCGCTGGCCGTCGGCATGGCCAGCATTTTCGGCAGCGCGTTCGGCGACGGGCTGCTGGCCTTGTGGTATCACTTCGCCATCATGTTCGAGGCCATCTTCATCCTGACCACGCTGGATGCCGGCACGCGCGTGGGCCGGTTCATGCTGCAGGACATGCTCGGCAATATCTGGCCGAAAATGGCGGAGACCT
The DNA here is from genome assembly GCF_015476545.1 of Methylobacter sp. BlB1. Classification (GTDB taxonomy): domain Bacteria; phylum Pseudomonadota; class Gammaproteobacteria; order Methylococcales; family Methylomonadaceae; genus Methylobacter. The sequence continues at coordinate 47,583 of NZ_JADMKV010000029.1, forward strand.
CGTGGGCGCCTTCGGTCATCCTGACCAGCGCGCTGGTCGTGGGCGGCTGGGGCTATTTCCTCTATATCGGCGTCATCGACCCGAACGGCGGCGTCAACATCCTGTGGCCGCTGTTCGGCATCGCCAACCAGATGCTGGCGGCTATCGCCCTGTGCGTGGCGACGGGCATCCTGATCAAATCCGGCAAATTCAACTATGCCTGGGTGACCGGCCTGCCGCTGTCGTGGCTGATCATTATCACCAGCACCGCCTCGTGGCAAAAGATCACCAGTGATGACATTCGCATCGGCTTTTTTTCGGCCGCGAATGATCTGTCCGACAAGCTGGCCGCCGGCACGCTGCCGCCCGAGAAAGCCGCCATCGCGCCGCAACTGATCTTCAACCTACACCTGGACGCCTATCTGACGCTGTTTTTCGTCGCACTGCTGTGGACGATCGTGTTCGACATGGTGCGCGTATGCGCTCTCCATCTGGCTGGCAAGCCGGTGCGGCCGCTGACCGAAGCGCCGCATAGCCCAAGCCGGCTGGTGGAAGAATGGGCGCGAGATTGATGATCAGTCGGCTCAAGTCATTCTGGCAGATCGTGCGTCATCTCTCCGGCGACGACGCCTATGAGCGCTACCTGAAACACCATGCCATGCATCATCAAGCCGACTCAGATCATGTTCATTGCCAGCCGCTGAGCAAAAAGGAGTTTTTCAAGCAGTGGCAGGATGAGAAGTGGCGGGGTGTGAAGCGTTGTTGTTAGGAAGGACGATTTCGATGTATGTCATCATTAGTTAGGAACGATGGCGCATCGCTGAATTTTTCAAGCACGAATAGTGGACGTTGATAATCGCTTGATTATCTATTAAGGATAGGAAGAATATGTTGATTTTACGACCTGAACAACGATTAGCATTGCTTAATGACCTCAGAGCTAGGCGGAATAATGAGCTTGCTAAAATGATCTGCGATGAGTTGCTGTCACAGGCTAACGAAACAATGAAAAATTATGATCCCGATAAAATAGAGCAAGTTGTTTTTGAAGTCATTGACCAATGTCACAGTAGAGATATTGTTCATGCAGACCAGATTCTCAATCTGTGTTATATACGATTTATTACCAATGCGGACGTATTTTCAATGGATGCGTTTTCTGATTTATTGAACGATGATCTTATGCATCCTTATGCTAAAGCCAGGCATCTGATAATGTCATTTTTTGAAATTAATAACTTAGTTAAAGGGCAATAGGATGGGGACTCTAGTAGCTGGTGCGCCTTTGTTGGCAGCCGGCCCGCCGGGTTGGGCGGCCTATGCCGCTCTTGCTGCTGGTACGGTAGTTGTTGGCGGTGTAATTTATATGTCTTCATCAACAACCAATGAAGAAGCTAAAACTGATACGAGTACTAAATCAGATACCCAAACTTGCCGTAATCGCGATTGGTCGGTTCATAGTCATGCCCAAGGCACCGATATAGGTGGCACTACCAAATCAACTATTGGGGCTCCTACGGTGGTGTCGTGTAATCCGATTCCTGTTTCCATGGGTACAGCTAATGCCAATGCAACTTACGCCATGCTGAAGAAAATTCAAGCCAAGAACAGGGCTGAAGCCTACGCCAAGGCATTAAAATGGCTGTCGAATCTCCCTGCTAATGGTGGCTTTCTTGGCCAAAAATCCTTCGAAAATTATAAAGTATCAGGAGGTATTCGCTTCGACATAGATTCCTATGGTCCATCCAACAACTTTATCTATTGAAATATTATGAATCTTGAGCAATTACGTAATCATCCTGCTTTTCCTTTTGTCAATTTTGAAAAAAATGACCTGGAATTTCTGTTGCTGGAGATGTTTTGGATTGAATTGTTTCGTTCCTGCTTTAGCGAACAAAAGCAGATAGATCAATGGCATCCCCTTTATCCTGCTGAGCGTGATGCATCCCCAATTCTTATTATGGCTAATGATACTCTTAATCGGGCGGTACGTGTTCATTTGCGCATAAATGAAGACAACAGTCCTTTATATTCCGCTCCTGCTACAGTAGTGGGAGATAATGGTTTTTTGCCTTTTGATTTGTGGTTGAATGATATTTTTGAATCCTCGGGACAGAGAATCTATTCCGGATTGGTGCTATCAACAGAGATGTCCGCACAAGCTTTAATTTTTACTGAAAAAGCAATGACTCTCTTTTGTCATGATCTGGTTCCAGAAGAAAAAATACAGGAAATAATCGACAAATATTATGCAATTTTAGAAGAACGAGGTTATTACTGGCGGTAGCGTTTATATTCGGGATGTTGCCTCAAAAGAACTCGGTAAGGCGCAATCTTTAATGCGATGAGGTGTAATCCGTAACGTATTAAAGATCATCCAGCGCATTACGCTGACGAGACTGTGAAAGAATTCAGTCGCCATATTTGGTATAATATTGTTAGTTATCCTATTGATTTAAAAAAAGAATGACTAATCGACGCTATAAGATAGGGCAAAATCGATACCAGACTGTACTATGGCCATCCAGTATTGATGAATATGTGTCCGAGAATAATCCAGTGCGTGCCATTGATGCCTACGTTGAAACACTCGATTTGGCGAATTTGGCTATCCAAAACAGCTGTTCAGGTCTTACGGCAGGGCAACCTTTGCGCAGGACGGGGTTTGTAACCCCGTCCTTAACGTTTAACACTGACGTTCTTGATTAATATATGAGAAAGGAAACACACATACCCCACAACCAAATTAGGGCATTGTTAATTAAGTATAGTATCCAATTCACCGTTCCATTTAAGCATCAAAAG
>NZ_JADMKV010000002.1 GCF_015476545.1 Methylobacter sp. BlB1
TTTTTGTCAAGAATCGCTATTTCCGCTTTCCGGACTCGCGCCATGAAAATTTTAGACGAGCCAATAGAAAAAATTCCCAGCGTAAAGGCAACATCAGCAATTCAGCCCTAAATCTCTTGAATCAGCCAAAGAATTTGCAAGGCAATAACAGAAGCATAGATAAACTGTTAGAGGCTTTTTAACCCGTTTGGCTTTAATAAAATTTTTATAGGAGGTGACTGGCGACTTCAGCAATTACGAAGACTCTAATTGAGCCGTCGAGAATGCAGAGAGCCTTAGTAAAAATATATTTGTCGAAGAGTTAAATTCATTGCTAAAAAATCTAATTTATCTATATACTGTGACCAGCATTTATGCGTATCTTTCTACTGGTTTTGATTTCTCTGTATCCCGCTATAGGCCGAATAACAGGGGGTTTCAACCCGGTCAAAATATTATTCATTAAGTTTTGCTCCGCCAGTATTTTAAGTTCTACCATTGGATGCAGTGAGACGTTTGAGCCGGCTTTATTGTTAAGGCTGGGATTTATAAAGCCAACAGAAATTGGCGATTTTTTTTAAGTTTAAGAGTGAAATATGTCAGAGCAAGTCGTAGGTACCGTTAAGTGGTTCAATGATGAAAAAGGGTTTGGATTTATTGAACAAGAAGGTGGTAAAGATGTTTTTGTTCATCACAGTGCAATTAACGGCACCGGCCGCAAAACCTTGCGCGAAGGCCAAAAAGTTACTATGCAGGTAACTCAAGGTCAAAAAGGCCCGCAAGCTGAGAATGTGACCCCAGCGTAACCAACCCCAAAATCAAGCCCAAAAGTCGATAGACTTTTGGGCTTATTTTGCATGCGAAATAACTGCCGGTTCGCTTCGGCCATGCATTGGGAGCTAAAACCTTTTCAGGTTTATTTATTAAAGCTTCCCTGTACTATTTGATATAGTCATTGTTGGCATTCTCTCATTTAGCGAGGCCGCTGTCTTGCTTATAGACTTTCTCGCAGGCCTTGCGATTCTCTGATTGCGGCCGCCCAGCTACCGTTTTTTCAGCAAAAGTCAGATTTATACCAAACCGATACGGTAACGGAGTCTTTGCCATGCCTGAGTTTTCCTTAAACACAAACTGGCTGATCCCTGCGCCTGTTGAAGCCGTCTGGCCGTGCCTGATCGATACTGAAAATTGGCCGTCCTGGTGGAAATATGTGATATCGGTTGAGGAAATAGAATCGGGAGATGCGTCCGGCATCAACAATATCAGGCGTTATTACTGGCGCACCTGCTTGCCGTACACGCTGATGCTTAATTTATGCGTCACTGAAATACAGCCTCGTCGTTTTATCGCCGTAAAGGTTGATGGCGATCTGCAAGGTCATGGCTATTGTCAATTATGCCCGGACTCCACTAACAGCCGCACTGAAGTTGAATTCAGATGGCAGGTGCAAACCTGCAAACCCTGGATGAACCGATTTGCGACATTAGCCGCGCCGATTTTTGCATGGAACCATGCACGCGTCATGAAGTCTGGAGAAGAAAGCTTGATCCGACACCTGTCAACGGTTAAAAATTTATAAATAACATGGAATAATAGTACACATCAGGTTACCCTTTATCAATTTACAACTGATACGCAAAAATATGGCGCAATACATATATTCAATGAATCGGGTAGGGAAAATTGTCCCGCCCAAAAAATACATACTCAAAGATATTTCGCTATCCTTCTTTCCCGGCGCCAAAATCGGCGTGCTGGGTTTGAACGGTTCCGGTAAATCGACATTGCTGCGAATCATGGCCGGCATCGATAAAGAAATCGAAGGTGAAGCGATTCCGCTAAAAGGCACTAATATCGGTTATCTGCCGCAGGAGCCGCAATTAGACCCCAATAAAACCGTGCGCGGCAATATAGAAGAAGCCGTTGCCGAAACCAAATCGATCCTGGACCGTTTTAACGAAGTCAGCAATGCTTTTGCCGATCCTGACGCCGATTTCGACGCCTTACTGGCAGAACAGGCCGAACTGCAGGAAAAGATTGAAGCGGCCGGCGCCTGGGAACTGGACAGGAAACTGGAAATTGCGGCCGATGCATTGCGCCTGCCGGACTGGGATGCCGATGTGACCAAATTATCCGGTGGCGAAAAACGCCGCGTCGCCCTGTGCCGGTTGTTGCTATCCAATCCGGACATGCTGCTGCTGGACGAACCCACCAACCATTTGGACGCCGAATCGGTCGCCTGGCTGGAACGCTTCCTGCACGATTATCCCGGCACTGTCGTCGCAGTAACGCACGACCGTTATTTCCTGGATAATGTCGCCGGTTGGATTCTGGAACTGGATAGAGGCTCGGGCATTCCATGGGAAGGCAATTACTCCAGCTGGCTGGAACAAAAAGGCCGCCGCCTGGAACTGGAGGAAAAGCAGGAATCTTCCCGCCAAAAAGCCATGAAAGCCGAGCTCGAATGGGTGCGTTCGAATCCCAAAGGCCGTCATGCCAAAAGCAAGGCCCGTCTGGCGCGCTTTGAGGAATTGTCATCCCAGGAAGTGCAAAAACGCAATGAGACTCAGGAAATTTATATTCCGCCCGGTCCACGCCTGGGCGATGTCGTGATCGAAGCGGATAACATCAGCAAGGGCTTCGGCGACCGGTTGCTGTTTAACGGCCTGAGCTTCAAACTGCCGCCGGGAGGCATCGTCGGCATTATCGGACCTAACGGCGCAGGTAAAACCACGCTGTTCCGTATGATGGCGGGCCTGGAGCAGCCCAGCTCAGGTTCGCTGACCATGGGACAAACCGTGCAGTTGGCCTATGTTGACCAGCTGCGCGACAACATGGACCCGAACAAGACCGTCTTTGAAGAAATTTCCGACGGTTTGGATATGATTACGGTCGGCAGGTATGAAACGCCTTCGCGCTCTTATGTCGGGCGTTTTAACTTTAAAGGCGCTGATCAGCAAAAACGCATCGGCGAGCTTTCCGGCGGTGAGCGCAACCGCGTACATTTAGCCAAGCTGCTGAAAACCGGCGGCAACGTATTGCTGCTTGACGAGCCGACCAACGATCTCGACGTTGAAACCTTACGCGCTCTGGAAGAAGCCTTGCTCGCCTTCCCCGGCTGCGCCGTGGTTATCTCGCATGACCGCTGGTTCCTGGACAGAATCGCCACGCACATGCTGGCCTTTGAAGGCGACAGCAACGTGGTCTGGTTTGAAGGCAACTATCAGGACTACGAAGCTGACCGCCATCGCCGTCTGGGCAGTGATGCGGATAACCCTCACCGGTTGAAATACAAAAAGCTGGCTCAATAGTGTCAGTCGTATGGAGCGGGAATAACCCGCTCCATACCCAATGCCGTTAAGTTAAGCCGTTCGTGGTGAGCTTGTCGAACCATGAATGGCTTAACTTAACGGCATTGACACCAGACCCGATCCCTTAGCCCGCAAACACAACGTCATACCGCTTCATCAGCCCGGCTATGTCCTTTCTGTAAAACTCCTGCACCGGCAGACATAAATCGCCCGGTTTCAACCCCCTCTCTTGCAGGGATTCAACTTCCGTATAAATATCATGCACATCATAGATTTCCAGCGCCTTAAAGATGGCGGCCGTATCCTTCATGCCCGCAATACCGGGTTGCTGGCCGTTTTTCAGATGGAAAACCCCATCATCCAATAACAGGATCGCGACCTGCTGATCGAATGCCGCCGTGGTCAGAACAATATCGAGCATTTCCTGAACCTGGCCGCCGCTGTGCGCCGGCTTGCGCAATACAAACAAATATTTTTTCATTTCTCAACCAAAAACGATGAAACGGTCAGCTTCCAGCGTAGCCTCAACCAATTGCCCCAGCCCTGAAATACGAAAGCCCTCAGCCAGATCATTATCGGCCTTGCCCTGCCTATTGCCTTCGTCCGTGCACAATAAACCGCGCCGCTGGGCGGCAGAGATACAAACGACCAGGTCAATCTGATGCTGCCGCGCCAATTCACGCCACTGCGCAGTGAACTGAAGCTCATCATCCGGGGGCGTGGCGTACCTGAAGGCATGATAGATGCCGTCATGATAAAAAAACACCCGAAACACTTCGTGCCCCTGTGCCAAAACGGCCTTGATAAACTGATAGGCAATATGGCCGGCGTTCGACTGATAAGGACTGGTATTAACTTGAATGGCAAATTTCATTATTAAAAGAATCGTTAGACATAGAATAAATACACTCGGCCCCCTCGAGAACAGCCTTGTTGATAGTGACGATCTTAGCCTATTATAATCCTATAAAATATCAATAGTCGGCTGTCAGGCCGTTATTTCATTGTTTTCGGAACCAATCCTGTCTCACTCAGTCTCATCGCCATGAAATTTAAACCATCCGCTCTAACGCTGGCTTTGGGCCTTGCCCTGTTCCCTGCTGCACAGCAGGCTGTTGAAATTGATAAGATTGAATTGCCCGACATGGGCGATTCCTCAGGCGCACTGATCACCCCGGCGCAGGAACAGGAACTCGGCGCCGCTTTTTTCAGAAGCCTGCACAGCCAAGTTTCCATCAGCCAGGATGCCGAAATCCAGCAGTATATTGACTCTATCGGCAAAAGGCTTGCAACTAACAGTGATACCCCGGGTTATCCTTTCCATTTCTTTGTCGTCATGGAAAATCAAATCAACGCCTTTGCGGGTCCTGGCGGCTATATCGGCGTAAATTCCGCGCTCATTCTGACAACTGAAGCCGAAAGCGAGCTGGCTTCGGTCATGGCGCACGAGGTTGCTCACGTAACCCAGCGTCATCTATACCGTGCCTTTGAAGCTGCCAGCCGTTTGTCGCTTCCCACAGCTGCCGCCACCCTGGCCGCTATTTTATTAGGCACACAATCGCCAGCGGCTGCACAAGCAGCACTCATGGCCATACAGGCCGGCAGTGTTCAGTTTCAAATTGACTTTACACGCGAACATGAAGCGGAAGCCGATCGCGTCGGCATGCAAACATTGGCGGGGTCGCAGTATGACCCGCGCAGCATGCCCACTTTCTTTGAACGTCTGCAGCAATCCACCCGCTATTATGGGCAGGATGTTCCGGAGTTTCTAAGAACACACCCGGTTACCGCTTCGCGTATTTCCGATACCCGCGGCCGGGCGGAAACCTATCCTTATAAACAATACCCCGACTCGCTCGGCTATCAGCTGGTCAAAGCCAAGCTGCGCGTAATAACCGCAACCGATACTGCCGATGCCGTCAACTATTTTCAATCACGCTTGACGCAGGGCACCGAAGAGCAGCGCACCGTTTCCCGTTACGGCATGGGTTTGGCTCAGCTTCATGCGCAAAAATTCAAGGAAGCCGAAGCCATCTTTCGACAACTGGCCCAAGAACATCCCGAGCAGGCCCAATACGTAGCGGCGCTGGCCCGTACGCTGCTTGAAGCAAAGCATTACCCTGAAGCCCTTGCCCTCTATCAAAAAACGGTTAAACAATTTCCTGACAATGATGCCGTCAAGCTTGAATATATAACGTCTCTGTTGAAAGCGGGCAACCCCGAGGCGGCCCGCAAAAATCTAATGGCGTTGAGTCCTAAAATCCAGCAGCAGCCGATGTATATGCAGCTCCTGGCGCAAACCTACAGCGATTTAAACCAACCGGCCGAATCGCATCGCTATCTTGCCGAATACTACTATATGACAGGACAAACCAGAGACGCTATCCTGCAGATCAAATTGGCCCAGAAATCAAAAGACCTTAATTTTTATCTGTCCTCCATTCTTAACGAGCGCCTCAGTTTCTTTCTGAACGAGGAAGAAGAAGCCCGGCGTGACCGGTAAAAATTTTGCATTGACTGGCAAAAGGCAATCACGTGTATTCTTAACGTTTACTTAATTGACTGCAATCTTTGCCAGCCATTTCTTACATTAGAAATCGCTAAAATTTCATAACATAATGTATCTATTAACTATTTTCGAGCCGATACTATTTAACTTAAAAAATCATTTTTTTTGATGGACACTACTGTTTTTTTTGATATAGAATCTTCACCAGCTTAACGGAGTGAGCCCGGTTTAACGGCCGGCTAAGAGGAGGATAAGCCTTTCAGGCTATTGATAACAATAATAAATTAAGTAATTCTGCTTGAGTTAAGTTGTACAGAGGATCATAGAGTACAACAAAAATAATAAAAATAATAACACTCAGTACGCCCGCTCCATGCGGGCTTTTTATTGCCTGCAATTTATACAAACTTGTTTCAGATTTTCGAGCGTCCCTGCTCAGCTCAATCCGGAATTTTACATGCTCAAGCGCACACCGATCCATCCGGCCCTTGGCGCGCCGGGCGAGACAAAACGGCCGCTATTGAAAGCATCGCCCAAAACTTCATCAGCTTGCCCGTAGACACCGAAAGAGGCATAGTCCTTATCGAAAATATTATCCACCTTACCAAACAAGGCCAGGTGTTTATTGATCTTATATTCCGCCTTCGCATTGAACAACCAGTAACCGGCCAGCTTCGGAGTCGTATTGGCCTCATCGCCCCTAAAGAACTGATCACCGCTGTACAGGCCATCAATGCCCAACGAGAAACGTTTCCATAAATCGACACCGATCGACGCCTTGAAGATATGCTCGGGCATGCCCGGAATTCTATTGCCGCGCGTTACTTGAGCCGGCTCGTCTTCATCCAACGGACTTTGAATCGTAAAGCCATCCATAAAACGCGCATTCAGGTAGGTATAATTGGCCGCAAAATGCCAGTCGTCAATGCCGCTGAACAACTGCGCATAATTAAGCGTAGTGCCGGCTTCTATGCCGTAACGGCGCGTTTGCCCGACGTTGCTGAAAAATCCTTCGCTGATGCTGTCGCCGCCGCGATTAAAGATGATATCGTCATGATTCACGGTATGGAAATAGCCCAGATTCCACTTCATGTCGCCTTTCTCCAAGAATTTATCAAAATTGCCGCGGAAACCGCCCTCCCAGGTTTTGGCCACGACCTGATCCAACGGCGGATCGGAAACAAACGCATTCGGCAGCCGGCAGGGATCATCCTCATCGGCACAGCTTAACTCCATCGGCGTCGGCGCCCGCGAGGATTCACTGTAACTGCCGTACATGCCGACGTTATCGATAATCTGATAAGTAAAGCCGGCCGATGGATTAAAGCGCTCGAAACTATGCTTGCCGCTTAATTTGTCCTCGCCGTCGATGAACTGGTTGGCCATGGTGATGCTGACATGGTTATAACGTCCGGCCAATGTGACGGCCAGATCGTCGGTCACCGAGAATGTATCGCTCAGATAGAAGCCATAGATTTCGGTATTGGTATTCAGGCGCACCCTGGCGTCTCTGACCAGAATACCGCTGCCTATGGTGCCGCGGTCATCGGTCAGCTGCGCCAATTCGGTATCGGAACCAAAATGCACATCGGCATAATCATAGCTGGCGCCGACTGTCAGATTGTTTTCATGCTCGAACCAGTCCTGCTTGAACATCGATTGCAAAGTGCCGCCCCGGCTGCGCATATTGGTTGCGCTGGTATTATTGGTCGCGCCTTCCACGCTGTCGTCTTCAAGCACCTGGTTGCCGTTGATATCGACAACCGGAAATTCGCCTGACTCATCGCACAAAAAGCCGCTGTCATCTGCACAGCCATCAAAATCGCTGTCATCGCCGTTAAAGGTTCTGATCCGGTTCTGACGGAAATAGGCATTACCGCTTACTTCAATGTCATCAGTCAGGTCATAACTGCCTGACAGTTCGGAAAAGAACATGCGCGTAATGGTTTGGTCAGGATGCGTGAACACGGCTTTTCTGCCCAGACCCAGCAACTGCTCAGGCGCTGCGCCGTTGCCTTTCATATCGTTATCGTTGGCGGCCAGCGTTAAATCCAGTTCTCCGCGGTCGTTCTGCCAACTCAAGGTGCCTAAAACCTGCTTGGCGCGCGTCGGCGAGAAATCGCGCCAACCCTGTTCGCCGAAATTGTGCACATCGAGAAAATAGCCCCAGGTGCCGTTATTGGCGCCGCTGGTTAATTCTTCCGAATGCCGGTCCCATGAACCGCCGTAAACTTCAAACTGATGGCCAGGCGCCGAAAAACCAGTTTTGGTTTTGAGCGCTATGGCGCCGCCCAGCGTATTCAAGCCATACATCGGATTGGACCCTGGCACCAATGCCATCGTGTCAATCGCACCCTTGGGGATCAGGTCCCAGTTGACCGTATCGCCGAAGGGCTCGTTAAATCTGACCCCGTTCACATAGGTCGACAAGCCTTGCGGCAATCCCAGCAATGGCGAAGCGACAAAGCCGCGGTAATATATATCAGGCTGCAACGGGTTGTTCTGTGCTTCATTGACATGTACGCTGCCCAGATAGCGGTTGATATATTCATTCAGAGACAGACTCTGCGCCTTCTCCAACTGCTCGGATGTTACCGTCTGGATATTGGCCGGTATCTTGGCGGCCTCAACGCCACTGCCCGGCAATGGCGTAACGCCTACGACATCGATGGTTTCCAGCGTAACTTTTGATTGCTCTTCCGCCATAACGGCAGACAGCGAGGACAGGCTGAAAAGCCCGATCGCTCCATAAACAAGATTTTTTTTCATTATCCCCCCAAGCTTAAAAAACCGGTCATGGTAGCTGAACCAGCAGGGAGGACATAGACATGACAACAAAAAAGGAAAAATTCCTATATTCGGGCAATTAAATTACCATGCGGCAGATACAGGCTTATTGAATTACTTAGGTTTTTATAACCATACAACAGCAGAGTATTTAGCTATAATGCCAGGCACAATAACTATAACCATTCAGATCAGCTGAGGCAGGCCACGCTTATGACAATCACAGTAAATACTGTCAATAAAATACAGCGCTACTTAGAACATCAACTAGTCCGGATAAAATCCAGCCAGAACTATCAAAAACTGCAGGCCATGCCTCCATTGAAGCGCTGGAGCGTTGTAGCCGGACTGTTTTTATTGTCGCAGATAGCCCTGTTCGGCGCTTTGTATCTGATTTTCGGCAAAATCGTTGTGATTGGCTTTTTCGCCAGCATTCTGGCTGGACTGGCGACCGGCATCGGCGCCCTGCCCGCCCTGTACTTTAAAAACATTTCAGTCAACCTGTTCAATGGCATGCTTGGTGCGGCGGCCGGCGTGATGCTCGCGGCGACGGCCTTTTCCCTGCTGGTTCCCGGCATGACTTATGGCAACGAGATCTGGCCCGGCAACGGCATTTACGTCGTCTCCATCGGCATGCTGATTGGCGGGCTGTTTCTGCATTATGCCGATCGCCAACTGCCCCATGTTCATTTCGAGACCATCTCAGATACGCAACTGGCCTCGTTAAAAAAAATCTGGTTATTCATTATCGCTATTACGATTCACAATTTTCCTGAAGGCATGTCGGTCGGCGTCAGCTTCGGTTCAGGAGAGATCAAAAACGGTGTGATTCTGGCTGTCGCGATCGCCCTGCAAAACATTCCCGAAGGTTTGGCCGTCGCCCTGCCGCTGGTGGGCCTCGGCTATAACCGTTGGAAAGCCATAGGCATCGCCACTGTCACCGGCCTGGTTGAGCCCGTGGGGGGCTTGCTGGGCATCACCATGGTCACGCTGTTCGAACCGGTACTGCCGGTCGCCATGGGATTTGCTGCCGGCGCCATGCTGTTTGTCATCAGCGAGGAGATCATTCCTGAAACGCATTCCGGCGGCCGTTCGCGTTATGCCACTTTCGCCCTCATGATCGGCTTTATCATCATGATGGTTCTGGATAACCTGTTGGGCTGACAAAGATCCCTAACTTCCACTACAAACCAAACACATATATCGGCTGTCCGCCGCATCTGCCGGTGGGGCGGACGTTTGCCTTTCGTACTGTTTACAGAGACAAATAATGGGTGAGCTGCAAAATTTCTTTCAAAACTATCTACAACACTTTCCAAATTATCTACAGCACTTTCAAAACTATCTACAACACTTTTTATCTCTACTGACTTCCGGCAACTTGGCTGAAATATCGGCCACGGCCGCAACCAGCTATGCGCTGATTGCAGCGGCTGAAATTGGCGATAAAAGCCAGCTGGTTTGCATGACGCTGGCGTCAAGGCATCGAGGGCTGCCGGTCATGCTCGGCGCCATCACCGCCTTCGCTTTTTTAAACACGCTGGCCGTGGTTTTCGGTGTTGCTATCGCCGCCTGGCTGCCTGAGTATATCGTTGCCGCCACTGTCGCTTTCTTGTTTGCGGCCTTTGGCATTCATGCATTACGGATAGAAGAAGAGGATGAAGACGAGGAAGTCAAGGAAAAAAGCGGCCACGGCATTTTCTTTACCACGTTTCTGCTGATTACAGTGGCTGAATTCGGCGATAAAACGCAGTTGGCTGTCGTCGCTTTAAGCAGTACCGCCTCTCCTGTCGCCGTCTGGCTGGGTTCTACAGCCGCCCTCGCCTCAACATCGGCCCTTGGCATTCTGGCAGGACGCACTATCCTGCAGAAATTCCCGTTAACTCTGCTGCACAAAATCAGCGGCGCAATTTTTCTGATATTGGCTGCCCTTGCCGGCTACAGAGCTTATACGGATTACATGGGTTAATAACGTAATCTTCTTAGAGAATAATGACCTGAGCATCCGTCGACTTAATCTATTAAGACTTTCACAGACTCCTTGAATTGATAGGGCACTTGAGCGAGCGGGCGGTGTCTGAGAGGTATGAAAAAGAAGCCTATTGAGTTGCCTGCATTACTGCAAGCAGCTGCTGATCCCGATCAATTCCATATTGATGCTCTATCTTCATCCGGCGCAATCATATGCCTGTGCTTTTTCAGATTAAGTCCTATTCAAGGACTACTCCATCGACCGGTCATACCGTTCATCCCTTAGAACAGCGCTTACAGGAGGATTGTCCGGCCCAACAATTCCGAAATGCTTCGCTAATCATGCGGCTTGCTTAACTTTTATCGTAAGCCTCTAATTTCGGTTCAAAAATTGAGGCTGATAAATAGAGGAGAGAGAAAATGAAAAAATCGTTTTCACTATATATGATGGCCTGTCTGCTTTTTGTCTCAGCCGGAGTGGATTCCGCGCCATCCATGAAAATCTACGGCATCGGCGGAGGAAACGGCCGCCAAGTAGATATCTTGAAACCTAATAATGGCGAAACGCAGCCGGAAATCACGGTTAAAGGCTCTAACGGGACGGCATGCATTAATATCGCCGGCCGATGGAATTTTTCGGAAAATGGCACGTTTACCTGTCAAGCTGAGGGAGAACAGCCGTTTACTGACCCTATAAGCGACACGGGAACATTTGACATTCTGCAGAATGGTTGCAACATCAGCTATACGGGACCAGGCCCCGATCCAATCAAAAGAACCGGCCAGATAAACGGCAACATGGTCACTCTTTCCGGGGTACTTGTTGTTCCCGGAGCCGGCGTAACGCTTTCTGAAAATAGCTTTACCGCGACAGGCGCAGTAAACGCTCCAGATGAGTTTACTTTAAGTGGTACGGGCCAAATCAGAGGCACGGACTCCGGCGTACCCTTTTCGTGTACATTAAACTCGATCGGTAAATTTACGCGGGATTCCGTGTTACGCAATCGAATAGAGTGTCTTCTGAATTGGGCGGAAAATAATTACCCAGACTTATTTTCTCCGGCTGGAGCAACCTCGCAATTTCAACCGCCGTATACTTATCGCCATTATAGCCAGACAAACTCTTATGCAGGGGTTTCAGCCGACAACAACCATGTTTACTATCTGGGTCCTGATGGCGTTTTAGTCGATGTGGGTGATTTAGCGGGCTGGTTGACCAGGGCATCGTGTCAATGATGCTGTGCCGGTTCGAGAGCGCATGTCCCTGGGCTTACATGTCCCGGCCAGGCCGCGCAGAGGACTGATCGTTGGACTTTCGATTCCTAAAAATGGTCAATTGTGAGGTAATGTAAAAGACGACTCCTGTTCTCTTCGGCTCAATCCGCCAGATGAGGAAATGATCATGATGTTCAGAAAACTATCAATTGTGCTGATGATCCTTGTTGCTTTCCTAGTTAGCGAAAGTTCCTCGGCCCGTGACGGAGGCGGAGCCCGTGGAGGCGGCTTTGGCGGAATTCAAGGCGGCGGTTTTGGCGGAGGTCGTGGAGGCGGTATCAGTGGAGGTCATGGAGGCGGCTTCAGCGGCGGCTATAGGGGCGGCGGTTTTGGGGGGATCTACAGCGGTGGATTTAGTGGCGGCGATCATCGAGGAGATTATGGCGGAAGCTATAGAGGCGGCGGCTTCAGGGGGATCTACAGCGGCAGATTTAGCGGCGGCTATGGAGATGTTCGCAGAGGCGGCTATATCGGGCCAGGGCATAAAGTATATCCTTCTTATTATTACGGCGGTTGGGGATTTTACGCAGGTTACCCTTTCTTCTGGCCAGACTATTATTGGCCGCCCTATTATTACTGGCCTTACTATTCAACCCCTCCTTATTACTCCTCGACTATCACCCCTCCTGTTTACATAGAACAAGGGACTGCACCCAAAGTCCAGCCGCTTGAACCGGGCAGCTGGAGCTATTGTTCAAATCCCAAGGGATATTATCCCCATGTGAAAGAATGTCCGTCAGGCTGGGAGAAAATCGATCCTCAACCTGTCGGGCAAGAACCCGGCTATTGGTATTACTGCACCAGGCCAGCCGGTTATTATCCTTATGTCAGGAATTGCTCAACCAGTTGGCAAAAAATTGTTCCCTAACGGAGGCGTGCCCAATGCGACAGATTCTGATAATCCTAATTTCTGTTTTCGTGCTCGGCGCATGCACGACAATGCCAAGCAGCCCGAGTATTTTAGTACTGCCAGGCACTGGTAAAAGCTACGATCAGTTCCATAATGACGATCAGTTGTGCAGGCGGCTTGCCTATAAGCAAATTGACGAATCGCAAAACCGGCCCGATTCCGAAGAGGAAGGTCAACAAGATTATGACATCATTTACATTCAGTGCATGTACAGTCAAAACCATCGGGTTCCCGTGCCGGGAAGGCTGACATATGGTACTCAGCAGGAATGGCTTGCGCCGCCGCCGCCAAATTTGCCTGCTCCGCGGCAGACAACCAAACCCAAGCCGTCCGGCAGCGACTAAGCGCCCATGGGCTCTGGCGCACTAGCTATTTGAGTAGCAGATCGGACTTTGAAAGCGATAATCTTCAAGCGCTGATGCGCCGTTGAGCCTGGCCTTGTGGCTTGGATCGGCAATCCTCCCCTTTCAGGCAGAGGCGCATTCAATCCCGATTATTTTGCATGATATTTTCATGATGATTGGGATCATGCCGATATTGCCCTTTGGTATTTTCACAGCCCCAAAGTAGCGCCAGTATAAAAAGCATTAGTGCTGATTGTTTCATCACCCGCTCCTTAATCAAAAGATGGCACAGGGAGATAAACTAGCAGAATCTATTGAGACGAACTATGCCTATTTTACTCAAAGAACGCTTAAGTTTCAGTCATTTAAATTAACTATCTTTTAACAGGACCACCTTCGATGTTTTCAAAGCTTTGTTGAGAATAAGATAAGTATCTCGGTCAAACACCGGCTTTCCTGCGGCCAATAATGCCTGAACATCCGCTTCATTTTTTGCCGTACCGAGGCAGCACCATTGATCAATGACATGCAGATCATCCCCCTCCCGAATGCCGATGGCGCCCGGATAAGGCCAGGCGGCGAGTTTAAGCCTGGTCATTGCCATCAATAGCCGGCCTGCATGAGCCAGCGGTCGTTCCTTGCCTACGCAAGCTCCCCGGCATTTTTTAAGCTGATGGGCAAAACAGGGGCGGTTTCCGGCTGTCTTCTCGAGACCCAGCACACTCAAACAGAGCTGATGTTGATCGGCTAGACTGCGCAATGCTTTTTGCGCGTCGCGTTGGCTGTGGTACAAGCCATACAGATTGTCCTGGGCGCCAAAATCAAGATCGTCGGCCCAGGCCAATACCGGCCGCAAATGATCACCTTGTTGCTGAAGCTGCCAGGCGCACAGCGCCTTTTTCCTTCGCAACCGTTGATTGTGCGTCGGCAGCAATTGTTTGACCAGTTTGGCTTCGGTCAACAATGCGCCCAATTCGCCTGCCGTTTCAATCCAGTCGATCCGGCGTAACTGCTGAGATAGGCTCATCTCCTTATGGTGACGATGATCGGCGGAAAAATGCGACAAAACACGGCTTTTAATATTGACACTTTTACCTATATACAACGGCAGGTCATTTTCGCCATAGAATAGATAAACGCCGGGGCCTTCGGGCAGTTCATGGATCAATAGCGGATCGATATGCGACGGCAGACTCGAACGATTGATCAACTGCCGGACCGTATCGTTGAGCTCTGATTCGGAAAATTTTTCCAAGAGCACATGCCAGAATTGGTGAATCAGCTGGGCATCGGCCAAGGCCCGATGGCGATCTTTGGTGATCAGGTTATGGCGTTCCATCAGACTGTCGAGATTATGATGCCTGTACTGGGGATAGAGCGCTCTCGATAACTTGACGGTACATAACACCGTAGGCCTGAACGTCATGCCCAGACGGTTGAATTCATTTTTCAAAAAGCCGTAATCAAAACGGGCATTGTGGGCAATGAACAGCCTGCCCTGTAACATCGCCTCGACTTCGTCTGCCACTTCGGCAAACTTCGGCGCCTGTTCAACCATGGCATTGGTGATGCCGGTCATCTGCTCGATGTACGCAGGTATTCGGGTTTGCGGATGAACCAACTGGCTCCATTCCCGAATGCCGTTTTCATCGACTAACACGATGCCAATTTCTGTAATACGGTCTTTAGTTGCAGAAGCGCCGGTTGTTTCCAGGTCGACAAAAGCCATCGGCTGTTTTATGGATATCAAACTTTTACTACTCTTTGAACAATAGCCTGGATATAGATCACAGGCTTAATTACAGCGAACGCAGGATTAAGCAATCACAGGAGATGCGTTGTCTGTGATAGTTTCCACGACCAAGGCATCAATGCTATCAGGAATATCCGCTTTGGGGGGTTAAATACCCATTAAGATGGGACGATTGTGCAGTAAGTTCCCTCTACAGGCAAACCGGTCAGCTCGGGCATTGCAGCGATTAGTATCGGGAAATCCCTGCACAGGCTTACATAGGTCCTGATAGTCTTACTTAAATACCACTATTCATACTCCGACATAGGTGGGCAAGTGCATACCAGATGCCGGTCGCCATAAACATTATCGATACGCCCCACTGGAGGCCAGTATTTATCGTCATGCTGATAGCTGGCCGGAAAAAAAGCCTGCTGTTTAGAGTAAGGCAGTGTCCATTCTTCCAGTAATAAACGGTGCGTATGCGGCGCATTGCGCAATATATTGTTTTCAGCATCGGCCGTGCCGTCTTCAATGGCCTTGATTTCCTGGCGGATCGCGATCAGCGCATCGCAGAAACGGTCGATTTCAACTTTATTCTCGCTTTCGGTCGGCTCTATCATTAGCGTGTCGGCGACCGGGAACGAGACGGTCGGCGCATGAAAGCCGAAGTCGATCAGGCGCTTGGCGATATCGTCGACGGTAATATTGCAGGATTTCTTGAAGGCATGGCAGTCGATAATGCATTCATGAGCAACCCAGCCGTTTTTGCCGGTATATAAGATCGGGTAATAAGGCGCTAGCCGCCTGGCGATATAATTGGCATTCAAAATGGCTACCAGAGTCGCGCGTCTCAACCCGGCCGCCCCCATCATGGCAATATAAGCCCAGGATATGGCGAGTATGCTGGCCGATCCCCATGGCGCGGCCGACACGGTGCCGATCGTGCCATATTTGCTTTGAGCCGGATTGACGCCCTTGACCACCGGATGATCGGGCAGATAGGGCGCCAGATGGGCGCGCACGCCTATGGGGCCGACACCGGGCCCGCCGCCGCCATGCGGAATGCTGAAAGTTTTGTGCAGATTGAGATGGGCGACATCGGCACCGATTTTGCCGGGCCGGCTCAAGCCTACCAGCGCATTGAAATTGGCGCCGTCCAGATAGACCTGTCCGCCATGCTTGTGGATCAGGTCGCAGATGGTGCGGAATGATTCTTCATAAACGCCATGCGTGGACGGATAGGTAATCATCAACGCAGCCAGCGTGTCGTGATGCTCGGCGACTTTCGCCTGTAGATCATCAAGGCTGACATTGCCGTTTTCATCACAGGCCACGACAACGACCTTGAGGCCAGCCATAGTGGCGCTGGCAGGATTCGTGCCGTGTGCCGAAGCCGGTATCAGGCAGATGTTGCGCTGGCCTTGACCCGTGACTTCATGATATTTGCGGATAACCAGCAAGCCGGTGTATTCGCCCTGAGAGCCGGCATTGGGCTGCAGCGAAATGGCATCGAAGCCGGTCAGGTCGCAGAGCATATCCTCCAGTTCGGCGAACATTTGCTGATAGCCATGGGTTTGATACAACGGCGCAAATGGATGCAGACTATGAAACTCATGATAGGAAATGGTCTGCATGGCGGTGGCCGCGTTCAGCTTCATCGTGCAGGAGCCAAGCGGTATCATTGAGCGGTCCAGCGCAATATCCTTCCGCGCCAATCGGCGCATGTAACGCATCATTTCGGTTTCCGAATGGTAGCGTTTGAATACCGGGTGCTCGAGGATGTCATCGGTACGCAATAACGATTCGGGAATGCATTCCATTATCGATGCATCAAGCGCATTAATATCGGGCAGACTGGCAAAAGGCGATGAAAAGACCTGCCAGAGCGCTCTTAAATCATTGCGCGTCGTTGTTTCATCAAGCGAAATGCCGATATGGTCAGGGTCGACGACGCGTATGTTGATATGAGATTCGGCGGCATGCGCGGCAAGGCGCTTGGCCCGGTGCGGAGTATGCACCAACAGCGTGTCGAAATAGCATTGGCTGATAACGTGGTGCCCTAATTGCCTGAGACCGGCGGCCAGAATTTCCGCATAACAATGCACGCGGCCGGCAATCAGGCGCAGGCCTTCGGCGCCATGGTAGATCGCATAAAAGCCCGCAATAACGGCCAGCAGCACCTGCGACGTGCAGATATTGCTGGTGGCTTTGTCACGGCGGATATGCTGCTCGCGCGTTTGCAGGGCCATGCGCAGCGCAATCTGGCCGTGATTGTCTTTGGATACGCCGATGATGCGGCCCGGCACGGAACGCTTATAGTCGTCCCTGGTGGCAAAAAAAGCGGCATGCGGGCCGCCGTAACCCATCGGCACGCCAAAGCGCTGCGAATTGCCGACGACAATATCGACCCCGAAGGCGGCGGGCGGCTTCAGCAGCACCAGGCTCAGCAAGTCCGCCGCGACCGTAACCAGCGCCGATTTGCTATGGGCGATTGCGGTCATTTCGCCGAGATCATGAATTTCGCCTTTCGAACCCGGATATTGCACGATCAGCGCAAAGAAGTCCTGCTGCGCCAGATCCTGATGCGGATCGCCGACGATAACTTCATAGCCTAGCGAGTGCGCGCGGGTTTGAATAACGGCGATGGTCTGCGGGTGGCAGTCCTGATCGACGAACACGCTGTTGGAAGCGCTTTTCGATAAACGCCGCGACATGGTCATTGCTTCGGCCGCGGCAGTTGCTTCATCGAGCAGCGAGGCATTCGCCAGCTCCATGCCGGTTAAATCGATCACCATCTGCTGGAAGTTCAGCAGCGCTTCGAGCCGGCCCTGGCTAACTTCGGCCTGATACGGCGTATATGCCGTATACCAGCCGGGGTTTTCCAATACGTTGCGTTTGATCACGGCCGGCATGATCGTGCCGTAATAGCCCATGCCGATCATGGAGGTGAACACCTGGTTGCGTGCGCGCATCCTGCGCAGATATTTGAGCACGGCGCGTTCGCTGATCGTTTCAGTCAGCTTCAGCGGTTCGTCAGTCAGAATATCCGCCGGAACCGCCTGCTGGATGATGTCTTCCAGTTCATTCAAACCGAGTTCCGCTAGCATATCCTGAATTTGCTGCTGATCAGGCCCGATATGGCGATGGATGAAGTTGCCGCGCATTTCCAGTTTGTCCAGACTGAGGCGAGATGAAGGCATGGTTTTATCTCCGGTAGCGATGGGGGATAAAAGGCAATTCCGTGATCATGACCGGAAGCTGGTGGTCACGCACTCGTGCGTATAATGCCCTGTTGGAGTCCGGCGCCGGGTTGTGCAGCATCGCCATGGCGATGGGGCGGCCAAGGCTGGGGGAAAAACCGCCGCTGGTGACATGGCCGATGGCCTCGCCCGCTTCATCGGCAATAATACAGCCTTCACGTACCGGTATTTTGCTTTCGACCAGCAGGCCGACACGGCTTTTCTCTGTGCCCTGCTTTAGCTGCGCCAGAATCCTGTCAGCGCCCGGAAACTGATCATGGCCTTTTTTGATCAGCCAGCGCAGGCCCGCTTCCACAGGCGTTATCGATTCGTCAAGTTCATGCCCATACAGGCACAGGCCCGCTTCCAGCCGCAAACTGTCGCGTGCGCCGAGCCCTATGGGTTCCACCGCCTCTTCAGCCAACAATAAGCGGGCAAGATGATCCGCCTGCTCGCCGACCACAGAAATTTCAAAGCCGTCTTCGCCGGTATAACCGCTGCGGCTGATTATGCAATGGATGCCGTTGATATCGTCTTCGCAAGCATGCATAAAGGATAAATCAGCGGCTGCCGCAGAGAATTTCTGCATGACCGTTGCCGCGGCAGGGCCTTGCAGAGCGAACAGTGCCCGATCAGTCATTTCTTTGAAATAACAGCGGTGAGATAAATGAGTTTTAAAATGCTCAAAATCTTTTTCCTTGCAGGCCGCATTGACAATGACCATGTAGCCTGAAGGCAGGCGAGTCACGATGATGTCGTCAATAATACCGCCAGTGTCGTTGGTCAAAACGGTATAGCGCTGCTGGCAGGGAGCGAGTCCGGTGATATCGCTGGGCGTCAGCCTCTCCAGTTCGCCGGCGGCTGAATCGCCTTGGATCAGGCATTGGCCCATGTGGGAAATATCAAAGAAGCCGGCGTAATGACGGCAATGCAGGTGCTCGTGCAGCATGCCGTTGCGGTAGTGTAGCGGAATCCGATAACCGGCGAAAGGCACCATTTTGGCCCCTAGTTCAAGGTGAAGAGGGTAAAGCGGCGTTTGTTTTAATGTAGTCACAACACTATCTCCGCGTATCAGCAAGCCCCTAGTGTAACGCCGAAGATTGATTAAACCAAGCCAATCAGCCTAACTTGTAAGTTGATGGTGCCGAATGCGCATTTTATCGCTACAATAGCTGTAACCCTACAATTAAGAAGGAATTAATCCCTCGACGTCCATGGAGGCCCACCTTTGGCTTAACTGCTGAAATAGACCAAATTGCCTGAATTCGATCAAAACAGCTCGATACCTAGTGGTAGCGAAGAACAAACAACAAAAAGCGCAACCGTAATAATCCAATGACCAGCAAATCCGACCCACCTGATCCGGTAAACGAAAATAATTCATCACACATCGAACGCCGCAGGCAATTCCGGCGCGCCGCCGATTATCAGGCCGAGCATTTTCAACACATTTTTTCCTCGTTTGAAACTTTCGGCAGACATGTTTTGCTGTTAGACAGTCAATCGCGTGTGTTGTATCGGTCTAAAAAGGTCGATGCCCTTCTGGAGAGCGATGCGATACCTTTGCGGTTGGAACCGAAATTCACTCTGCTCGACTCGTACAATGCAAAACAGTTCAAGGCATTTATCAATGGATTGGCGCAATCTCGTACCGTCGATTCGACTCCTTCGGCGCTTGATTCTCGACGGGCTAGAAGCTGTATTCTGCTGTTAGAGCGTGCTAATAGCTCTCCACTGTTATTGGGCTGTTTTCCAATGCGGCGGCAATCGCCGGACGATGAGAACGGGTTAAAAATTATGGCGATATTGTGTGACCCCGGCTGTTATTCCGAAGAGCAATGGCGGGCATTTCAGGATTTATTCAGCTTGACAGCCGCCGAGTTGCGGCTATGTCTGGCCTTGGCGGACGGTTTGTCATTGGCCGAATATGGTCAAAAATACGATATCACCGACAATACCGCTCGCAGTCAGTTGAAAAAGGTATTCGAGAAAACCAATACCCGACGTCAGGGCGACTTGATGCGCTTGATATTTTTGCTGACACGGCTATAACTTTTCTGGACGCAGCCCAAATGGGTGATGACGGGCCTTAGCGTAATAAGAATTCTGTTTCTTGCAACCCGCATCAGCAACTTATAGCCTTAGCAGAATAACGCTGTCCATAAGACAGGCGTTATCTGCATTCGTTTACGCTTTGAGGCAGCTCCCCTGCCCTAACCGGCTGCTTTAAGCCGAAAAAGCCTCTCAGCCACAACCGCAGCAAGCGAGCTACCATTCACCTCTGTCACTTCGTAAAAGCGATAAAACGCCGATATGGAGAACCCTGCTTCCAGGTAAAAGCTTCCGTGTAATAATGCATCAAAGCCAGATAGCCCAGCAAGCCGACAGTAATAACCTTGCGGAACTCTATGCCAAAGATGTAGTTGGTCATTAAATTAACCGCCGCATCGCCATAGTTCTGCAAAGCAAACGCCAGCATAAAGGAAAGCGCAGGCAACACAACAAAAACATGGAGGTTGCAGCGAGCGGCGCAACGATAAATGAAATTCTGTGGATGCGGATAATGCTTGTTGTAATCGTGCGTCACATAAAATACATAAGCCGTGGCATCATGGACCAGCCTTGGTACCAGAATGGCCAGAAAGTAATACTGCTGACTGTAAAGATAAAAACTGCTCAGCACCAGCAAGGTATTGGCCCAGAGAAACAGTTTTCCAAACGATGTAGTGACGTAGCGCTGGCACAAAACCGTACTCAATGCCAGGCCGATACACAAGCCGGCGGCCGCATGCTTGACCCATTCAGTCTGTTGGGCGTCCAGGGTGTTTTTCAGAAATATGCCGATGTAAACTACAATGCCGGCTGCCACGCTCAACCATAATAGCAGATAGAACGCCCATGCCGGCAGATGGCAGATGCTCCGCGCCACGCCATGCTGCTGTTTAAGCACATGGTAGACAGTCCAGCATGCCACAAGCACATAAAAAACCAGATAAGGAATAAACAGGCTGCCTATGCCGAAAAAAGCCGCAAGAGCGGCCGTCATCAAAATGATTTTCTTTTTGTAAAACTTCAGGTATTCCGTGTTGCTGGCCATGACAATGGCGCTGGCAACAATATGAGGCGTACCGAAAACAATTTGGAACAATATGAAATGGTGAGGACTGCTTGGTAGATATTGCTTTAGATATCCCTGCAAAAATCCGACATCAATCAGTTGCAGCAGCAAACAAGCAGGAATGATGGCATACAATCCCAGCAGCAACCGGAACGAGACCGCCAGTTTATTTTCATGGGGCAAGTCTTGAATTGAAATCGTTTGCGCAGACATGAAACTACCTTTTACTATTTGTTATATTTTAAATAGCAAATTTCACCTATTTTTGAGTTTAATTCAAGCCTCAGTATATAAAAATCATGACATTCCAATTACACCCTCTCCTCCAGCAAGACTGCATCGAAATCGGCCGGTTTGAGTTATGCCGATTGCTGATGATGAACGACAGCCAATATCCCTGGTTTATCCTGGTGCCTGAAAAGGCGGGATTGAGCGAGATCTATCAATTGTCAAAGCCGGAGCGGGAACTGTTAATGGAGGAATCCGGCTATCTGGCGGAAAACCTGGCCGCGCTTTACAAAGCCGACAAAATGAATATCGCCTCGATCGGCAACCTGGTGCCCCAACTGCATATACATCACATCGTCCGCTACCGGACCGATAAAGCCTGGCCGGCGCCCGTCTGGGGAAAATTCGACGCAATTCCGTACACGCAGCAGCAAATTTTAGAAAATCTCAAGCTTATTGAAGACCGGTTAGGCGACCGCTTGAATTAACCAGAAATGTGGCAAAAACACGCCTTTTCAGGTTTCGCCATATTCATGCTTGTCCACTGTCCTGCTTATTGGCGGCGATACGTTTCTTTCATTGCGCCTTATGCCGCTCAGTGGTTTTGCGTTGCATCCGTTTCGAAAGCAGATGCGTTCATACTGTAATTCCGGAGGTTTTTTAAGCGCTATTTAACTCTCGATCTTTAATTAAACATTGATTAAAAATATCGCCAGATTTACAGCAAACTTCGGATTTACCTGCAAATACTCTATAATTGGCTCTATTTTTGTTCATCTCCAGCAAAATTGTATAAGCCGGAATGCACAAAAGCTTAATAACAATGCAAATTTAATTCTGTATAACTTAAATATCAGATCTGAATAGGCCTTTTCCAAACGACAATAGGCAATGACACATAACTATCCTATCGGCCCGATTATGCTGGATGTTGAGGGTTTGACCCTGACGCCGCATGAAAAAGAAGTCATAAATCATCCCAATACCGGTGCAGTCATACTTTTTTCGCGCAACTATGAAAGCCCCGAGCAAGTCACTGAACTGATCGCAAGCATTCGCGCTGCACGCCAAGGCGATCTACTGATTGCCGTTGATCAGGAAGGCGGACGAGTTCAGCGTTTCCAGAAAGGTTTTACCCGCCTGCCGCCTGCGGCGCGTTATGCAGAAGCCCCTGAATTGGCCGAACCCGCCGGCTGGCTTATGGCTGCCGAACTGTTGGCTGTCGGCGTCGATTTCAGCTTTGCCCCCGTCCTGGATATTGATTGCGGCGTCAGCGAGATCATCGGCAACCGCTCATTTTCAACAGATCATGAACTGGCAACACGCTTGTCAAGCGCCTTCAGAAAAGGCATGCAGGCCGCCGGCATGGCCGCTACGGGGAAACACTTTCCGGGCCATGGCGCTGTAGCGCTGGATTCTCATCTTACGCTGCCCATAGATGAACGGGACATAGACAGCATCAGAAATAAAGACCTGCTGCCGTTCAAGCAACTCATTACTGAAGGACTGGAAGGCATTATGCCCGCGCATGTGCTTTATCCCAACATCGATGCCAGCCCAGCCGGCTTTTCGCCGTTCTGGATACAACAAATTCTGCGCAGGGAATTAAACTTCAACGGCACCATTTTCAGCGACGACCTCACCATGGAAGGCGCCGCATCGGTCGGCGATTTCCCCGAACGTGCAAGGCTGGCACAACAGGCAGGCTGCGACATGATACTGGTCTGCAATAATCCGCGCGCTGCAGAGCAGGTGCTTGAGTCGCTGCCCGTTACCCAAGATCCGCTCAGGGAACGACGCCTCAACAGCATGCGGGGTAAGCCGCAAATGGACCGCGAGCAGTTAATGAACTGCGAGAAATGGCAAAAAATCTCAGATCAAATCAACCAAACTTTTAATCATGCTTGAAGAAATCAAACACGTACAGGCTACCGCCGATTTACTGCACAGCGAACAGGAAGTTGAGGCCGCCCTGGATAAAATGGCTCAAGAAATCGATGCCGAACTCGCCGACCGCAACCCGTTATTCCTCTGCGTCATGAACGGAGGCATGGTTACAGCAGGCAAATTAATGACTCGCTTGAAGATACCGCTGACGCTGGATGCCATCAATGCCAGCCGCTATCAGAACCAGACCTCGGGAGGCCACATCGAATGGATTCTTAAGCCAGGCGCCCCGCTTAAAGACAGAACAGTTCTTCTGGTCGACGATATTCTGGATGAAGGCATTACATTAAAGGCAATTTACCAATATTGCCTGGAGCAAGGCGCCAAGGCCGTCTTTACCGCCGTACTGGTCGATAAAATTCTCGATCATGAGAAACCGATAAAGGCAGATTTTGTCGGCCTGGAAGTTGAAAACCGTTACCTGTTCGGCTATGGCATGGACTACAAGGGTTACTTACGCAATGCAGCCGGCATTTATGCCTGTAAAGAATAAAAACGAGGAAACTATCATGACCCAATTGGCCATCATCGGCGGTACAGGTCTTACCCAAATGCCTGAACTGAAAATCATCAAACGGGATCGGATCACCACGCCTTATGGATCGCCTTCGGCTGAGTATGTTACTGGCGAACTGAACGGCGTTGAAGTGGTATTCCTAGCCCGGCACGGCAATCCACACAGCATACCGCCTCATAAAATCAATTACCGGGCCAATATCTGGGGACTTAAGGAGCTGGGCGTCGAGGAAATCATTGCCGTGGCCGCAGTCGGCGGCATCACCGCTGAAATGGCGCCCGCCCATATTGCCATCCCGGATCAGATCATCGATTACACTTATGGCCGCAGCCATACTTTTTTTGAAGATGATGAAGATGCAGTGACCCACATAGACTTCACCTACCCTTACAGTCAAAAGCTGCGTTCGCGCTTGATCACTGCCGCAGCCCAAGCCAATATTAAAGTTTCCCCCCTGGGTACTTACGGTTGCAAACAAGGCCCGCGCCTGGAAACAGCCGCAGAAATTCAACGAATGGAACGCGACGGCTGCGACCTGGTCGGCATGACCGGCATGCCGGAAGCGGCTCTGGCCAAGGAGCTGAATATGGACTACGCCACGGTTGCTGTGGTTGCCAACTGGGCTGCCGGCAAAACCGAAGGCGAAATTACCATGGCGGAAATTGAACACCATTTGCATACCGGCATGGCTAATGCTGCTGAAATTGTGAAAGCTTTTATTGCCTTGTCATATAGCTAATATGGTATTGTTGAGTTATAGCATCAGCATCTGAATGAAAAAATAATCCGACAGACTGGCGCTTTAGAGCCTTTCAACTTAACAGTTAACGAAAACTGAAAGTTGAAAGGGAGATCCGGATATAATGAACAATTAGTGAGAGAATAGCTTGCGGTAACCTTGGTAGTCTTCAATTTCAAGGTTACCTATTAGTTTTGGAGATTTAGTATATATGACCGATAGATTAAAGCCGCTAACCCCGGCTATATTGACCTTGGATGATAAGACTTACACATTGCCCACCTATATAGGAATTGAAGGTGAGAAAGCGATCGATATCTCCAAGCTTCGCAGCCAGACCGGTTATGTGACACTAGATGAGGGTTATGGAAATACAGGCGCCTGCGAAAGCGCCATCACCTATATTGACGGTGAAAAAGGCATTTTGCGTTACCGGGGCTATCCTATTGAAGAACTGGCTGAACATTCGCGCTTTGTCGAAGTCGCCTACCTGTTGCTGTATGGCGAACTGCCGACCGTGGAACAGCTGCAGCACTTCTCAACCGCATTGAATGACTCGTCAATCATTCACGAAGACATGCACCATTTTTTCAACGGTTTCCCGCGCGGCTCGCACCCCATGGGCATCCTGGCAACGATGGTCGCATCACTGTCGACTTTTTACCCGGTTTTCGACCGCCTCGATGAAGCATCCGAAATACAGATTGTAGCGAATCTGGTTTCGCAGGTACGCACTATCGCGGCCTTCTCTTACAAAAAATCGATAGGTGAACCGCTGGTCTATCCATCCCACACGCTATCCTACGTCCGCAACTTTCTGAACATGATGTTCGCGTCGCCGGTACGCGATTACCAACTGGACGATGATATCGTGCGCGCGATCGATATGCTGCTGATATTGCATGCCGACCACGAACAGAACTGCAGCACGTCTTCTGTCCGTACCGCAGGCTCCAGCATGGCGAATGTCTATGCCGTTATCTCGGCCGGCATTTCCGCATTATGGGGACCAAGGCACGGCGGGGCCAATCAGGAAGTGATCAAGATGCTGGAGCAAATACATGCTGAAGGCGGAGACGGTACCGAATTCATCAACGAAGCCAAAAACAAGTATTCGTCCAAGCGCCTGATGGGCTTTGGTCACAGGGTTTATAAGAATTATGATCCGCGCGCCACTGTACTGAAAAAACATTGCGACGTGCTGCTCAACAAGCCTGGCATCAAAGACCCTCTGCTGGATATTGCCAGACGAATCGAAGAAGTCGCGCTGAATGACGACTATTTCATTTCTCGCAAGCTTTATCCGAACGTCGACTTTTATTCAGGCCTAATACTGCGCGCAGCCGGCATTCCTACCAATATGTTTACTGTCCTGTTTGCTATTGGCCGTATGCCTGGATGGCTGGCTCACTGGCGTGAAATGATACATGGCGAGCGTGTTGCTATTTATCGCCCCCGTCAGATCTACGTCGGCGAATCCATACGCCATTACCGCGATATCAAAGATCGCACCTGACAATGACGTTCTATTGGCCGGTTTTAAAAGCTTGCTTTTGAGCCACAAACAAGCAAAACCGCATGCTGAAGCAAGTCTAAATACAGACTATCTTTGGGCGACCAGCCAAACCGGTCGCCCTTCTGAAGATTAAGCCCAGACAATTATCTTTTTCAATTAATAGCTAGAAGTCGAGATCAGACTCGTCGAATTCAGACTCATCAAGACCATCTAACTGCTCTTTCAAGCGCTTCTTTTCCCAATAGATCTCGATCTTTCTGCGAGCATCCCTTTTTATCGCTTCTTTTTCAACGCCATCGGAAAATGAAGCATATTCACTCTCTTCAAACAGCTCTTCATCTTCATGTTCGATGTCTGCGCTATTTCTTGAACGGGTTTTGACAACCGATTTTGAGGATGTTTTAGACATTTTTGAACTCACATTAAAGAACTTTTTAATTTCTACCATGATGAACACATGGATAAGAAAAAATTACTATTACAATTTCAGCCTTAAATAGACTATTAACCTATATATTTTGTCAAGATTTATTTAAGAATTGTTTAAATCTTTGCTACAAGGACATCATAGTCAAGGATTAGTTTAACGCCATCCTTTTTAGCCCTTGGCCCATGCATTCCATCGCCGCCAGCTTCAGATTGACTTTTATGGGGTTGCCTAGCGACTAGCCTTTACCGCGCGTACGCGTACGGCTGGGGTGGAATGATGATTTATCTTTAACCGTTGCCAACGTTTCAATGCGTTTTTCAATAAATTGAATGATCAGATCAGCGATATCCTTGCCGCTGGTTTGTTCGATACCACGCAATCCGGGCGATGAATTGACTTCCATAATTACAGGGCCGTGATTGGAACGCAGCATGTCCACGCCGCAGACATTCAGCCCCATGATTTTGGCAGCCCGCACAGCAGTAGAGCGTTCTTCCGGCGTCAATCGAACCAATGAAGCCGTTCCGCCGCGGTGCAGATTAGAGCGGAACTCACCTGCCGCACTCTGACGCCTCATGGCGGCCACCACTTTATCGCCAACCACAAAACAGCGTATATCGCTACCCTCGGCTTCCTTGATAAATTCCTGTACCATAATATTGGCTTTGAGCCCCATAAAGGCCTGAATAACACTTTCGGCCGCATTATGGGTTTCGGCCAATACCACGCCTATCCCCTGCGTACCTTCCAGTAATTTAATAACCAGTGGCGCGCCGCCCACTTGAGAGATTAAATCCTCAATATCATCCGGATTGTTGGCAAAACCGGTTACTGGCAAGCCTATGCCTTTTCGCGCCAACAACTGTATTGAACGCAATTTGTCGCGTGAGCGTGATATGGCTACCGATTCATTCAACGGGAACACATTCATCATTTCAAATTGCCTTAACACTGCAGTACCGTAAAATGTAACTGAAGCTCCAATACGGGGGATAACAGCATCAAACCCTGTCAGGTCCTCACCCCGATAATGGATGGATGGATTATGCGAAGTAATGTTCATATAACAACGCAAAACATCCAAAACCCGTACCTCATGGCCGCGCGCCTCTGCGGCTTCAACCAACCGAGCGGTTGAATATAATTTAGAGTTACGAGACAAAATAGCAATTTTCATAAAAAGGCAGTTCCTCACATATTAAGATAAATCATATTTTGTCATGAAATATCCAGGCAAGCATTAGAAATAACAGCAACTCAGCAAGGATCGCCCAGTTTTTTAAGATAAACTTAAAAATAAAAGCTTAAGGCACGGAATCATTAAGCAGGACAAAATAAAACGGCAATTATCATTGTTCCCGTTAAAACGATGAGATAACAAAGAAAGGAATTTTTAAAAAACGCTTTTTTTTAAAATAAAAAACCACATCATTAATACGGAATTACATGTCCTGGCAAATAACCACATCTAACAGTAGAAAAGCGCATTTACAGCCCGGAAACATCGGTTTGATGTTGCTATTTACCAGCTTATTCAGCGGCTGTACCTCGGTAACCACAGCACCCTCCATCTACAAATCGCCTTATCCTTACAAATCCCCCGCTTATTCTCATAGCGCGCCTTATAACCGGCCTTATACAGTGAAAGGCAAAACATACTATCCACTCCCTTCAGCGGAAGGCTATAAAGAACAAGGGATCGCTACTTGGTATGGTTCGGAATCCGGCAATCGCACCGCCATGGGAACACGTTTTAGACCGCACGGCCTGACAGCCGCTCACAGAACATTGCCATTACCGACCAAGGTACGTGTGACTAATCTGCGTAATGGTCGTTACGTTGATGTAATAGTGAATGACCGCGGCCCCTTTAAAAACGGCATCTTGATCGATCTGTCAAAAGGAGCCGCCAGGAAAATCGGCTTGCGGGGGAATACAGAAGTGGAAGTCGAGTATCTGGAAGATCAAGCAAGCCTTAATGAATAGGTAACCTTATTACTGCAAAAAGGCTCAGCCCGGAGGCCATTTCATCTGGCGTCCGCCCAACAGATGCAAATGCAGGTGATAGACTTCCTGGCCACCCTGTTTATTGCAGCTGATTGCCGTTCTGTAGCCATTTTCAGACAAGCCTTCCTGCTTCGCCAACTTTATGACGGTCTGCAACAGGCGGCCAGCCAGTTGGGCGTCATCCAAATCATTCAATGTGGCGATATGCGTTTTAGGGATCACGAGAATATGCACAGGAGCCTGCGGATTGATATCCCTGAATGCCAGAACATGCTCGTCTTCAAAAACCACATCGGGTTTAATTTCGCCCGCAACCATCCTGCAAAACAAACAATCAGCCATATTTTTCCCCTTGAATATTGAATCTAAATCTGTTTTCTTCCATTGAAGGCGTGCGATAAGGTGCTGCTGTCAATATACTCCAATTCTCCGCCCATCGGTACGCCATGAGCGATTCTGCTGGCCTGGACGTGATATTTTTTGGCCAATTCGCCGATAAAATAGGCCGTTGCCTCGCCTTCTACCGTTAAATTCGTAGCCAATATCAATTCCTTGACACTACCTTTCGCAAGCCGCTGTTCCAGCACATCCAGACCGAGTTCATCAGGACCGATGCCATCCAACGGAGATAATCTTCCATGCAAGACAAAATAGCGCCCTTTGAACGCAGTAGACTGATCAATGATCCAGACATCGGCCGGATTCTCAACGATACAGATGACGGAGTCATCCCGTGAACTATCGGCACAGATTTCGCAGAGATTATCTTCGGTCAGCGTACGGCACTCGCGGCAATAGACAATTTCATCAACAGCCCGCAATAGCGTCTCGGCCAGTATTCTGGCTCCATCACGGTTGCGCTGCAGCAATTGGAAAGCCATGCGTTGCGCGGTTTTCGGCCCTACGCCTGGCAAGCAGCATAAATTCTGTATCAACTGCCCTAACAAGCCCCTTTTCTGCATATTAAAAAGGCATCTGGAACCCGGGCGGCAATGGAATGCCAGATGTTAGCTCAGCCATTTTTTCTTGCTTCATTTTTGCCACTTTATTGACAGCGTCATTAATGGCGGCCGCAACCATATCTTCCAGCATATCCTTATCTTCGCCTAGCAAAGAATCATCGATAGTGACTTTTCTGGCTTCCCGCTTACCGGTCATCAGGATGGTGACCAGACCGCCGCCGGCTTCCCCCATCACCTGCATGGAAGCAAGCTCTTCTTGCGCTTTTTTGATGTCTTCCTGCATTTTTTGGGCTTGCTGCATGAGGTTACCCAGTGCATTTTTCATTGTCGCTCTCCTTTATGTTGTTAAACAGGCTCTATTGAGCCGGGCAGCACCCTGGCATCAAAATGTTCTTTCAAAGCCTGAATATTTTCGTCTGAATTAATAGCGTCAACAGCTGCCTGCTGCCTGTCTTCGCGCTCTTTAATCAACTGCACCGCCGGCGTGTCAACCGCCACTTTTTCGGTATTGATCACCAGTTTCAGCGATGTGCCTCGATAACGCTGCAGAGCGCTTTGCAATTTTTCCTCTGTGACCGCACTGCGTAGATGTTTGTGCCCCGGATCCAATATTAATGTGCAAACTTTGTCGTCAATACTGTCCAAAATGCAGTTATTGGCCAGCTCCCGCGTCATGCCGCCAATCTTCATGGCTACGACCATCCCTGCCCAATCATTATCTGTCCTATCAATCGCATACTCCTGAACGGACTCCGGTTTATTCAATGCGCTGACAGTCACTTGTGATGCCTTGGCTTCCGGCTTGGCAACTGGCCGGGAAACCTGAACCGGCCTGGCAAGATTCTGTTCTTGCGCTACCGGCCTGAAAGTCAGCATGCGCAACATGACCATTTCGAAACCACTGCGCGGATCGGGCGCCAGATCAAGGTCTCTTTGCCCTATCAAACCGATCTGGTAATAGAGCTGGACATCTTCGGGCGTCAACCGCGAGGCTAATGCAGCGATCATTTCGGCGTCAAAATCATGATTGATTGCGCCGGGCACCTGCTGAATTAATGCTATGCGATGCAGGACCTGCAGGATTTGCTGCAAAACGTCGCCGAAATCGGGAGTCAAATTGGCGATTTCATTGATTTTATTAAAGATGGCCTCGGCATCGCTATCAGCCAGGGCTGTCAGCAGGTCATCGACAGGCTGCTGGGCGACCGTGCCTAACATGGCGCTGACCTGCTCAGTATTTACCTTGCCGTTACCGAAGACGATGGCTTGGTCCAGCAGGCTTAACCCGTCACGCATACTGCCATCGGCAGCGCGGGCCAGTAATTTCAAAGCCGCAATCTCAAATTCAATCCGTTCCTGCTGGAGTATGAATTCCATCTGCTTGAAAATCTGGTCCGGCAGCAGACGCTTCAGATTAAACTGCAGACAGCGGGACAATACCGTTATTGGAATCTTATGTGGATCAGTAGTTGCCAGCAGGAATTTCACATGCGGCGGCGGTTCTTCCAGGGTCTTGAGCAAGGCATTGAAACTATGCCCTGACAACATGTGCACTTCGTCGATCAGATAGACTTTATAACGGCCCTGATTGGGCGCATACTGGACATTATCCAGCAAGTCCCGCGTATCTTCGACCTTGGTGCGGGATGCCGCATCCACTTCGATCAAATCCAGAAACCGACCTTCATCAAGATCACGGCAAACGCTGCATTGTCCACAAGGATTGAAATCCTGGAGATTCTGGCAATTGATGGCTTTGGCTAGAATTCTGGCAATTGTGGTTTTGCCTACACCGCGGGTTCCGGTAAACAAATAGGCATGATGAAGTCTGTCATGCTGCAAAGCGTTCATTAACGACTTGACAACATGCTCTTGTCCGACAACTTCTGTGAAATTATGAGGACGCCATTTTCTGGCGAGAACCTGGTAATTCATTGCAGGCTCGAATTGATGATTATGAGTTTGGGCGGCAACCATGCCAGCCACATCCCGGCACACGAATCTGCTGCTACCGTTGCTCCCTTCCGGGCCTGGCGGGGTTTACAGCGTATCGTTGCGAGAGGACCGACACGGTTACCATGAAACAATCAGCCGTAGCGGCTAAAGAAGTGCTATTATGATCGAATTTGCTTAATGATGCAAGCCCTGATGAAATATTTTTAAAAAATTTTAAGCAGGCCAGAGTATGACCGCCGCCCGCAGACGGTTTTTGCCAAAGCAGGACATGCGGTCAAAATCCTCACGCGCCACGGGAATATACTGGCAGTCGACCTCACTTTGACGCCCCTCTTCCGGGTCCGGATCATGCATATACAAACAATCTTCATCGCTTCCGCTCATAACCACCCAGTGCGGTGCTTTCTTACGGTCCATGCGGAAAGTACTGATGAGCACCAGCGGTATCGCTCCGGCATTAAAGGCTTCAATCAAATCGTTTTGGGTAATATTGGCATAATGTATTTTTATGCCCTGCTCTTCGGCTTCGCGCTTAAAACCATTATCCACCAACTCGACAACCTGTTTTTTTTCCTCACTGCGTACACTATCTATAAACAGTGGCCCTGTCTGACTGATCCAGACTTCGACATTAAAATGCCGGCGCTTTGCCGCCAAGGCCAACCCCACCGGATGACAGCCGCCATGGCCGGACGTCATAAAGATCGTCGTCGCTTCGCGCCACAAATTGAGCTCTTCTTCCTGGGACGGCAGATACGTCTTGTTTAGTCCGTGCATGGCCATCATCAGCGAAGCCGGCCCGCAAGTAAAAGGCGTCGTTTGCCTCATCCAATGCACGGGCCTGTGCTCTAATGGCTCTCGATACCGGCGGATGCGCTTCTGGTAACGCAGCGCGTCTTTGTGGTCTTCATAATAATCATGGTATACGCCGAACCTCTGAAAACCCAGTGCTTCATACAGATTAATCGCCGCTATATTATCAATGCCCACTTCGAGGCGCAGGTATAATCGACCATCCTCAATGGCTTCCTGTTCGCCTGCCGCCATGAGCAATTTGGCAATGCCGGAGCCGCGTTGCTGATGCGATACGGCCAGCGAATAGATACGGGCCAGGCGCGTGCCGGGATGATAGATAATCAGGATATAACCGACGATCCTGCCCTCCACTTCCGCCACCAGTAAAGCACGATGCTCCGTCGTTATCCAGTGCCGGAAACTGCGCCTGCTCAGTCTGTCGGTTTCAAAACTGGCATTTTCAAGCGCTACCAATTGATCAAGATCATCTGGCTCGGCATGTCGAATCAGGATATTGTTGATAGTCATGAAACTGATAGCCCCCGCAATGCTTGCGAAAACACCTGCCTTGCCCGAAACAGCGTCATTTCCTTCCAGGCTTGATCATCCGGACAGAAATGGTGCCGCATGTGCCTACTATGCTCTAAACGGGCTCGCTGGTTGTCCGGCTGCGCCCACACCTGATGATCGAGCAGCAAGACTTCAAAGAGTTGATCTGTTTTGAACGTACCGAATTCCAGGGTGATATAGCAACTTCTCTCATTCATGACCGCATGCCAGGCATAATCCAGCAAGCCTATTTTGGGCACTGAACTGGACGTGCCCAAAGCCGGCAAGGCCACAGAATCGCCATACCAGCGGCGAGCCACGCTTGTGCCGAAACTATCCGGCTCATGGTCACAAATAATCTCACCGTAACCATAAGATCCAAGCCCGGTATGCAAATCGATAACAGCCAGATCACGCTGTTGCAGGTCATATTTATCGATAAGATCTTCAACGACCCGTCTGCCATGCGCGGGCGCCTGCCCGCCATAGAAAGGACCGCTGGCGTCGACATATTGTCCGGCGCTGATAGCGCTTTCAAGCGATTCGCGCCCATACTTACGTTCCCAGTCGGCAAAAGCCGCCTGTCTTTGACCGGCATCGGCCAGAAATAAAATAGGGCGCAGCGACTCGTAGCCCGGATTTCTGGGCAACGGTTTGGAAAAATCGACCACGTTCCGATTCAAATCAACACCATCGGCATCACAGCGGCGCTGCCAGGCATAGCCCCAAGGCGTCAATGCATGAATCATTAACACAGCCGTATCAGCCGGAATACAGATATGTTCAGCAGCAATCAGGCGCAAATGGTCAATTTCCACCGCCGTACCGGCAAATCCTTCAATGCCATGCGTGCCGCCTATCAGCACCACCACTTTGGAAGCCTCTTCCGAGCCCAGCCAGACCGTATCGGTAAATAACTCCTCGCCTTCAGGCCCCGCCCCGGCGCAGCGATACGGCATATGTTTCTTGAAGCAGGACAGCTGAGCCAGCGCCGCTTGCCAACGCTGCCTGCCAACTGCATAGCTGATTGGAAAAACATCTGTATCAAAAGCGGCGACGGGAAGAGAAGAGGACATAATGATTACCTAAGAATTTTTCTTTAGCATAGCGCCAGCCAGAACAATATGAAATATTTTTCCAGCCCCAAAAAACTCCTTGTAGAAAAATCTGACTGGCTCCAAAATTATATTTTATCTTAATTTGAGGCTTTTGTTTGCTATGGCGCGTACCATTCTGGTTGTCGATAATCTTACCGATTGGGGACCTTATTATCCCAGCGACCAGGTCATGGCCTTTGAAACCTATCTGGCAATCGAGCAAGGCGACCCTCAGCAGCGCACGCGCGTTATCAATCTCTGCAGCAGTTATCGTTATCTTTCAGACGGTTATTACTGTTCTCTGCTGGCCGAAGCCAGAGGTCATCACGTTATTCCATCTGTCAAGGTACTGAACGATCTGGGCAAGAAATCCTTATACCGGCTACAGCTTGAAGACCTGTCCCCGACGCTGACGCGCACTTTTAAGAGTTACGGCAAGGAAACCGAAAGCGCTTCGTACCGATCGCCACTCGAAGACTTGTCCCAGACCTTGAATCGGGCCTTTAAAAGCCATAACCAAGACACTGACGTTACCCTGCAGACTTACTTTGGCACTACGTCCGATCCGGCTTTTAACGAATTGGCAAGGCTATTGTTTGAACGCTTTCCTTGCCCGATCCTAGAAGTCACGCTACGTTTTCGGCAACAATGGGAAATCACCAGTTTAAAAGCCATCTCACACCGCGGCCTGAGCGAAGAACAGGAAACGATTTTTGCCGAAGCACTGGACCAGTTCAGCAAAAAAGTCTGGCGCAAAGGCCGCGCCCGTAAAGCCGCACGCTACGATCTTGCCATTCTGGTCAATCCGGAAGAAAAACTGCCGCCGAGCAACCTCGCCGCCCTTAAAAAATTCATCAAAATCGGCAGGCAGCTGGGCATTGAAGTCGAATTGATATCGCAGCAGCACTATATCCGCCTGTCTGAATTTGACGGCTTGTTTATCCGCGAAACCACTGCCATAGATCATCACACCTACCGCTTTGCCAAAAAAGCCGAGGCCGAAGGCTTGGTGGTCATCGATGATCCTACCTCCATCCTGCGCTGCACGAACAAGGTTTATCTTGCCGATCTGTTTCGCACGCATCGCGTTCCCTCACCCAAAACCTGGCTGCTGCATAAAGGCAATGCCGAACATCTGGATAAATTGGAAGTAGAAGCCGGCTTTCCGGTGGTCATTAAAATACCGGACGGCTCTTTCTCCCGAGGCATTGTTAAAGTTCATAACCGACAAGAACTGGATCTTAAAGTCGAGGAATTGTTTCAAAAATCGGCACTGCTTCTGGCTCAGGAATTTTTATATACGGATTTTGACTGGCGCATCGGCGTATTCAACAATAAGGCTTTATATGCCTGCCGTTATTATATGGTTAAAAACCACTGGCAGATTTACCGTCACGGCAGCAGCCGGACCGATAGCGGAAACTTTGATACCCTGCCGACTTTTGAAGTACCTAAAGCCGTATTGGAAGCAGCGCTAAAAGCCACACAGCCGATAGGCAATGGCTTGTACGGCGTGGACGTCAAGGAAAAAAACGGCAAGGGCTATGTAATAGAAGTGAACGACAATCCAAACATCGACAGCGGCATTGAAGACAAATACCTGGGCGATGAGCTTTATGTATTGATCCTGACCGAATTCCTAAGGCGCATGGAGAACCGAAGCAAAGGCATATAAATCCAAAGTCATGGCAAGTAAACGCGCCAACTCATGCCGCCCAACGCCTTGCTTTTACCCCCTTCCAGCTTGCCTCCCAGAAGCCCCGTTAATTCGTAGACTACTGCCATGCCGATACCGTGCCCATGAATGTTTTCATCGGCCCGAACCCCTCTTTTCAGAATTTCCTTAAGCTTATCGGCAGGAATGCCGGAACCGTCATCCTCAATCTGCAGCAGCACCGAAAAGCCGGCATTGGCCTTCGGGTCATGAAACGAAACGCTGATGCTGATCTTCTGATGGCACCATTTACAGGCATTGTCCAGCAAATTGCCCGCAATTTCGTAAAAGTCGCCTTCTTCGCAATAGATCTGGCAAGGCTCGGGAACATCAATATCGAAAGCAATGCCTTTATCAATATAAACTTTGCTGAGCGATGCGATAATTTTTTTAATGATGACCGCCACATCCACTGTTCGGGTAATCTGGTGCTCGCCTTTCGCGGCGGCTCGCTGCAATTGATATTCGACAATTTCGTTCATGCGAAAAATCTGCTCTTGTACGATCTCCTTGTTATCGCTGAAAGACTCGGCGCACCCCCGCAGGATGGCCAGCGGCGTTTTCAGGCTGTGCGCCAGATCAGCCAGAGTATTGCGATACCGTTCCAAATGCGCCCGTTCACTGCTGATCAGGGCATTCAGATTTCCTGCCAAGCCTTGCAGTTCCGTTGGATAACGGCCGTCCAGCCGAGTTTTTTTGCCTTTTTCTATCTCCTCAAGATCCCTGACGACAACGCGCAGCGGCTTTAAGCTCCAGCGCAACACGGCAAACTGGATAAAAATCAGGACCAGTCCTATCGCCAGCAGCCAGAATCTCAACGCCGCTTTAAAACGCTCCACCTGGCCTTTTACAAACTCGGCATCTTCAGTCACGGTGAACGTATATTCGCGCTCCACATGGGCCCGGCTTTCCCAGATCACATCATAATGCAGCGCATAGTAGCGCCCCTGCTCATCCAATAAAAAAGCTGTGTCGCCCGCGCTTAATTCAGCCGGCGGCGCCACAGGGTCCAGACCGATAGCCGAAGCCGAATGCCAGACCAATGACGGCTTGCCCTTTTTTATTTGCTGAATAAATCCGTAAAGGCCTGACCCCGGATTGGTAAACCGGGGCTCAGGCAAATCGGCGGGCATAACCAATTGACCGGAATTCTTAAGATCGGCGGCGGATAGAAGTGAGTAAACCTGGACTTGCAATTTTTCCTTCAACACCTGCTCGGCACTTTCGCGAAAGCTCTGTTCAAGAACGACAGCCACCAGCGCAAAGAAAGCAGCAAGCACCAAACCGGCGGACACCAGCAATCGAAAGCTTAAAGATCTGGTTTGCACACAATGCCTTTAAGGAAAAATAAGATACAAAGACGCATTAAGCGTTTTTGTAAAAATGGTTATATCAGGAAGGAATGATCGGCACGCGATAACCTCGGCCGCGCAATGTTTCAATGGGTTTCAACGTACCGTCAGGATCGAGTTTTTTCCTCAAGCGGCCGATAAAGACTTCAATGACATTACTGTCACGATCGAAGTCTTCATCGTAAATGTGTGCTGTCAGAACGGATTTCGAAACGATTTCGCCTTTACGGAACATCAGGTATTCCAGCACCTTGTACTCATAAGCCGTCAGCTCCAGCTTCACTCCGCCAACGGAGACTTCCTGCGCCACGGTATCCAGTTCTATATTGCCGTGGCTCAAAACGGGATGCGCCAGTCCGGCGGAACGCCTGATCAAGGCATTTAGCCTGGCCAATAACTCTTCATAGTGGAAAGGCTTGACCAGATAATCATCCGCGCCGGCTTCCAGCCCTTCCACTTTCTCCTGCCATCGGCTCCTGGCCGTCAGGATCAGGATCGGTATTTTAATGTTGTTTTTGCGCAGGCGTTTGATCAACTCGATGCCGGAAAAATCAGGAAGCCCAATATCAACGACAGCTGCATCGAGCGGATACTCCTTGCCCATATAAAAACCATCGCTGCCCGTATGAGCCGTATCGACGGCAAAACCTTTGTCCGCCAGGAACTCCTGGATCTGTTCGCAAAGGGTTACTTCATCTTCGACGACAAGAATACGCATGTTTTTCTTCCTTAAATTAACCGATTAACTCACCGGTCTCGGCATCAATCAAATAATGCTGAATACGTCCATCGGGTGTTAGAACTTTAATAACATGGACTTCCCTGCCGTTAATTATCTCAGTTTGAGCGCCCAGCACTCTTTTACCGCCTTTTTTAATGATTTGTTTCGTAGCCTGATCCAGGCTGACGCGCGCCAGTATGACAGCGCTTTCCGCATAACAGACATTGGAAAATAACAAGACCAATGCGAGCAGTTTAATCAAATTTCTCATGGATGATCCAGAGCTTAAGTTATTGTTTATTTAGCCATTGCCGAAAGTAACCGTGCCCGGATTTTTACAATCAGGAGAATACATTGAGCGGAAAGGATTTTAAATCACCATACTGAATCCGAACTGAATCCGCTACTGCAATGACATTCCTTTAACCATAGTGCCGATAGCTTGTCCGAAAGATGCACCCAATTTGCCTGCAATTCTGTCCAGCAATTGTTCCTGTTGTGTAAAATCAACTTTATTCTCGACGCCAATAACTTCCTTGG
Organism: Methylobacter sp. BlB1; assembly: GCF_015476545.1. Taxonomy (GTDB): domain Bacteria; phylum Pseudomonadota; class Gammaproteobacteria; order Methylococcales; family Methylomonadaceae; genus Methylobacter. Next base: position 38,249 of record NZ_JADMKV010000002.1, read on the forward strand.
CAACGTAGTCATCATTACCAAACGCATCGGCAACGCCAAGCTTGACGCCTTCTTCACCGGTCCACACCAGTCCCGAAAAGAGTTCAGGCGCATCCTTAAGCCTGTCGCCGCGGCCGGCTTTAACAGCGCCAATAAATTGTTGATGAACCTGATCCAGCAACCCCTGCATGTAGCGTGTTTCATCTTCTTTAGGCGGCGAAAACGGATCCAGCATGGCTTTATGCGTGCCTGCCGTCAGCAACCGACGTTCGACGCCCAATTTTTCCATGACATTAACAAATCCAAAGCCATCCATGAGAACGCCTATGGAACCGATAAGGCTGGCTTGGTTGACAAAAATCTTATCGCTCGCTGAAGCGATATAATAGCAACCTGAAGCGCAAATATCGCTGACTACAGTGTAAATCGGCAAGTCAGGATGCTCTTTTTTTATCCTTCTGATTTCATCATAAACATAGGATGATTGAACCGGACTGCCGCCAGGTGAATTGGCGTGCAGAATAATGCCTTTGGTATTCGTATCTTTTACCGCATTCTTCAGGCTTTTTATAATGCTATCGGCATTGGCGTCCTTATCCTCCGCAATCATCCCGACTATATCAATAACTGCCGTATGCTCCTCAGTGTCGCCGCTCATACCCTCCATAATATTCGGAAATGTGAACAGGGTTAATATGACGCATAGATATAAGAATACAAGGGATTTGAAAAAAACGCTCCAGCGTCTTGCTCTTGCTTGCTCTGTAACGGCCGCCAAAGCCACTTTCTCAAGAACTTCACGCTCCCACCCGGCAGCCATTTTAATTTGGTTGTCTTGTTGATTTTCCATTACTTGATTTAACCTCCAATAATATCCAGTAATTCCGTCGGCCGCTGTAAGCATATCAACGGATTGTATTGTTGCAATATGTCTTTTGAATGCGCTCCGCACGATACGGCGATTGATGAAATCTGTGCATTGAGCGCCATTTGCATATCGTGAACCGAATCGCCTACCATAAGAGTTCGCTCATTGGCGGCCTCCATATGCTGAATAATGTCCAGAACCATGGCGGGGTCGGGTTTCGAAGCGGTCTCATCGGCACAGCGCGTGATATGAAACAAATCTTCGGTTCCCGTCGCCTGCAGAGCCTTTTCCAAACCGGTTCGGCTCTTCCCGGTCGCTACAGCCAACTGAAAGCCCGCCCGTTTCAGCTGCACGAGCATCTCATAAACGCCTTCAAATAAATCATCCTGACTAGTTTGCCTTGCGAAAAATGCCTGAATGTAATAGGACATTAGCTGAGCCCGGATTTTTTCGTCGGCTTCCGGAAACAAGGTCCGTATTGCATTTTGGGTACTTAAGCCGATCACATCCTTCGCCGCTTGCCGCTCCGGAACAGTGCAATTGCACGATGCCGCGGCTTGCTGCAAGCAACTGACGATCCAGTCGATGGAATCGACTAAAGTACCGTCCCAATCAAATATAATTAAATCAAACCTGTTCTTCATTGCTTAATAATTCCTCCAGATCCTGCGGCAGAGGAGCGAAAATTTTCAATAATTCCCCGCTGACCGGATGCTGGAACTTCAGTTTCTGCGCATGCAAAAACAAACGTTTATAGCCTCTGCTCTTAAATGCCTTGTTGACCTCGTCTAGACCATAACGCTCATCGCCGACAATAGGATGGCCCAACCAAGCGGCGTGCACACGTATCTGATGAGTACGCCCTGTTTTCGGCGAAGCTTCGACCAGCGTTGCATTTGGGAATAATTTCAGACGCTTGAAAGCCGTTTCGGCCTGTTTGCCGGATTGACTGACGACCACCATACGCTCGCCGCCTTTATTGACATTCTTTTGCAGAGGTACAGTAACTATAGTTTGCTTCTTGGCCCACTGACCTGCCAGTAGGGCTACATAGGTTTTTTGAACCTGATCACTGCGGAAAAGTTCATGCAGCTTGCGCAAAGCGCTACGCTTCTTCGCTATCAACAAACAACCGGAAGTATCGCGGTCCAGCCGATGCACCAGCTCCAGAAAATGAGCCTCGGGCCTTATCTGCCTGAGACCTTCTATAATGCCCGAATTTACGCCGCTGCCGCCGTGGACGGCAAAACCCGAAGGCTTGTTCAAAATTAAAAAGGCATCATCCTCAAATAAAATATTTTTTTGCAGGGCATCCCTCAAATTCTGGCCGACAAATGTTTCCTCGGTTTTTTCCGATACCCGGACCGGCGGAATTCTGACGATATCGCCCGCTTCCAGGCGGTACTTAACGTCCACACGGCCTTTATTGACTCTAACCTCGCCTTTGCGAACAATACGATATATGCGGCTTTTAGGAACACCTTTCAAGCGGGTAATTAAAAAATTGTCCAATCGTTGATCACTATTTTCTTCCGTAATTTCGACAAATTGAACTTTTGGCGCGCTTTGTTCTTCTGAATTCATGATATAGATAATACCAGCATCTCGTTAGGATTGATTCTTTAAATTGATGTAGAGCGATAAGGTTGCTATATTAAGCAAGTTTGAATATAAAAAACATACTTTTGCTCGGCAGATTTCCATGACGAAACTGAACCGGCAACCCAACTGAAGATAAAACAGCCGATTACGATGCTGGGTCTTCAAATACGATTTTTCGGGTAGCGTTCGACCCATGACGAACGATTTATAACTCCTGTTTAAGACAGAATTTACAACAAGACTGAAAAAAGAATATTTATTTGCTTAGTAGTTGTCCGTGCCAATTATCGTTGCCTTCACGTCTTGAAGGTCAAGATACCAACTGCAACGCTTAGATGACGGAAAAACAAAACCGTAAAAAAACAAGTCTGACGCGTTATTGGCCAGAAAAATGAATCTAGTTTGACCTTACAAACTTACTTAGCACTAGACCCTAACCCAGTCTGATCAGTAAATTCTGATAATGGAGCAGGAAACCACAAGGATAATTGAATGAAAAGAATGCTTATCAACGCTACGCAGGCAGAAGAACTGCGAGTCGCATTGGTAGACGGTCAAAAACTGTATGATTTTGACATAGAAGTCCCTTCTAAAGAACAAAAAAAGTCCAACATATACAAAGGCATCATTACTCGCGTAGAGCCCAGCCTCGAAGCAGCATTTGTAAACTATGGCGCCGAAAAACACGGCTTTTTACCTTTTAAGGAAATTTCTTCCGCCTACCGCCAACCTCAAGAAGGCGCCGAAACCGAAGGCCGCCGCCCATCCATTAAAGACCTGATTAAAGAAGGCCAGGAAATCCTGGTTCAAATTGAAAAGGAGGAACGCGGCAATAAAGGCGCTGCCTTAACCACCTATATCAGCCTGGCCGGCACCTATTTAGTGCTGATGCCTAACAATCCGAAAGCAGGCGGCATTTCTCGCCGCATCGAGGGTGAAACCCGCAGCGAATTGCGCGAAGTCATGACAGCGCTGGATATTCCGGAAGGCATGGGCTTGATCGTGCGCACGGCTGGCTGCGGCAAAAACGCTGAAGAACTGCAATGGGATTTAAATTACCTGCTGCAGTTATGGGAAGCCATAGAACGCACTTCCAGCGAACAAACCGCGCCGTTTCTGGTGTTCCAGGAAAGCAACGTCATCATCCGCGCCCTGCGCGACCATTTGCGCGGCAATATCGACGAGATCCTGATAGACAACGAATCCTCGTTCAAACTGGTGCAGAAGTTCCTGAAGCAGGTCATGCCGCACTTTTTGCCGAAAGCGAGACTGTATCAGGATGCGGTGCCGCTATTCAGCCGCTATCAGATCGAATCTCAGATTGAGATGGCTTACGGCCGCGAAGTGCCTTTGCCTTCCGGCGGCTCACTGGTCATCGACCATACCGAAGCTTTGACCTCGATCGATATCAATTCGGCGCGCGCCACAAAAGGCAGCGACATTGAAGAGACTGCTCTTAATACCAACCTCGAAGCAGCCGATGAAATTGCCCGTCAGCTCAGATTGCGCGACTTGGGCGGCCTGTTCGTCATCGACTTCATCGATATGATGTCCAATAAAAACCAGCGTCTCGTTGAAAATCGTCTGCGCGATGCGCTGAAAATAGACCGTGCCCGCATCCAGACCAGCCGCATCTCGCGCTTTGGTCTATTGGAAATGTCCAGGCAAAGAATGCGCCCGTCACTGGGTGATTCCACGCAGCTGCCCTGCCCGCGCTGCAAAGGCCAGGGCACTATCCGCAACGTAGAATCGGTTGCGCTGGCTGTGCTGCGTATTCTTGAAGAAGAAGCCATGAAAAAAGGCACGGAAAAAGTCATCGCCCACCTGCCGATTGAGTGCGCCACTTTTCTGCTGAATGAAAAACGCCATGCCATTGAGCAGGTTGAATCAAGACTGAAAGTCAGCATTGTGATCCTGCCCAGCAAACATCTGGAAACACCGGCTTATGACATCGAGCGCATCAAGGAAAAGGATGCTATTGAAGAAAAACCCAGCTACCAGCAGATAAAAGAAGAAGAGATCACAATTCCGGAATTTGCCCAGCAAGTCAGGCAAAAAATCGAGAAGGCGGCTATCAGGGAATTTTTACCGGAATCCCCGGCTCCGATGCAAAAGAACGTTTCAGCCAGCCTGATCAAGCGCTTCTGGTATAAACTGATCGGCCCGAGCATTCTAAGCGCAGAACCCGAGCCCGAGAGAAAAGAAGCCTCGACCGGAGCTCCCGAGAAGACCAAAGGCGCAGATGAAACCCAGCCAAGCAGAAGCCGCGATAGCAGACGCGGCCCTCGCCCCAAGCGTGGCGGCCGCGGCCAGGACAGAAATGGCAAGCGCCCCTCTGAGGCTGCTGCTGGCGTGCCTGAGGCAAAAAGCGAGCCGGCTAAAAGCGAGCCTGTCGCAGAGCCAGAAGTAGCGGAAAAGCCTGCCGAAAATGCCGCACCGGTAGCGGAACAGCAAGCGCAGAAGCCATCCGGTGGCAGAAACAGAAGAGGACCTAATCGCAGAAGACCGCGTAATCCTAATTACAAAAAACCTGAATCCAATGGCGATACAAATGGCGAAATCCATGCCGTTTCAGAGGAAGCGCCAAGAGAAGCCCGAAGCGAACCTCGGCCCTATGCTCACGATTTTGCTGAAAGAGCCGAAAAAATAGAGCGCCATGAGCCGCAGACCCACGAAAACACCAGTCAACCGGTTTCAGAATCGCCGAAACCTGTCGCTGAACCAAGGGCTAGAGTTGAACCCGTAACACAAGAATCTGGCTCCGACTCTTAATCGATCGGTTGCATTATGAATCGCCGCGAAGCATAAAAGCTTATGCTTCGCGGCGACCGTTACTTGTACTTAACTTCCACTTCGCTGGCTCCCGGCAGACGTTTCAGGCGCATAATCAATTCATCTGTTGCCTGCACACGCCACTCATCGCCAAGACGCACGGTTGCCTTCGCCTGGCGCGATTTGTAATTCATCAGCACCGGACACCCGCCGCCCTTGAAGGGGCTGAGCACCGCACTTAATCTCTGCAGGAATGCATCGTCATGCTCTTCGGCCTGCCATGTCAGCTGAATCCCTCTGGCGAAAGCATCCCGGGCCTGATCCATGCTGTAGAGTTTCTCTACCGTCAAGCGCAGGGTGCCCAAATAATCGTCAACCGCCAGCGGACCTTCAGCGACCAGCAACGTATCGCGAGCAAAGATATCGCGATATTTTTCATAAACATCGTTAAACGCCGCGATTTCGAGCCGGCCGGACCTGTCATCCAGCGTGGCAAACCCCATCATTTTTCCTTGCTTGGTCTGACGGGTTCTGATTTCCACGACCAACCCGGCAACTCGCGCTTCCATCTTGCCTTTCATGCCCCGTTGAGGGCCTGCGCGCTCGACATTGGCGGTCAAACTGGCTATTTTCCCATGCGTAAACTCTTTCAGTTCCGCCTCGTACTGGTCAATAGGATGACCGGTTAGAAACAGACCCAGCGTTAACTTTTCCGCTGCCAGACGATCCTTTTCAGACCAAGGCTCGACAGTAGTTGAATAAGCTTCGGTTTCTTCGACATTATTCTCGGCATTGACCGCCAGGCCGAACAAATCATTCTGGCCTGTCTGCGCCATCTTGCCGTGCTGCTCGGCCACTCTCAAAGCCGTAGACAACTCGGCCAGATGGCCGGCCCGATTATCGTCAAACTCATCGAATGCACCGGCGCGTATGAGCGCCTCCAGCACGCGCCGGTTGACTTTTCTCAAGTCGACGCGTTTGCACAAGTCATACAAGCCGGTAAACGGACCGTTTTCATCCCGCTCCTTCAGCATGTCGTCAATGGCCGCCTGACCTACGCCCTTGATGGCGCCGATACCGTAGACGATGTGCCCCTTGTCATTGACGGTAAAGCGGAAATTGGACACATTGATATTCGGCGGACAGATGGTCAGCTTCATCTGCCGGCATTCCTCAATCAGCACCACGATCTTGTCGGTGTTATCCATATCCGAGGACAGCACCGCCGCCATAAACGCGGCCGGGTAATGCGCCTTCAGCCAAGCGGTCTGGTACGCGACCAACGCATAGGCGGCCGAGTGCGATTTGTTGAAACCGTAACCGGCGAATTTTTCCATCAAGTCGAAGATATAGGTCGCGATGCCTTCATCGATCTGATTCGCGACGGCGCCCTGCGTGAACACTTCGCGCTGCTTGGCCATTTCTTCGGGCTTTTTCTTACCCATCGCGCGCCGCAGCATATCCGCGCCGCCCAGCGTATACTGCGCCATTTCCCGCGCGATCTGCATCACCTGCTCCTGATACAGAATAACGCCATTGGTCGGCTTCAGGATCGGTATCAGCAAGGGATGCGCGTATTCGGCCTTGGCCCCGTGCTTGACGTTGATATAATCGTCCACCATGCCCGATTCCAAAGGGCCGGGCCGGAACAGCGCCACCAGCGCGATAATGTCGTCAAAGCAGTCTGGCTTGAGCTTCTTGATCAGCTCTTTCATGCCTCGGGATTCGAGCTGGAATACGGCCGTAGTCTGGGCGTTTTTCAGCAATTCATACGAAGCAGGATCATCTCTGGGAATAGTCGTGATATCGACCAATGGCTCGCCGGCCTGTTTTTTCTTCTGATTGATCGTCTGCAGTGCCCAGTCGATAATCGTCAGCGTGCGCAACCCCAGGAAGTCGAACTTGACCAGACCGACAGCCTCCACGTCGTCCTTATCGAACTGCGTGACTAGGTTGCCGCCGCCCTGCTCGCAATACAGCGGCGTAAAATCGGTCAGTTTGGTCGGCGAAATTACCACGCCACCTGCGTGCTTGCCTGCGTTTCGGGATGTTCCTTCCAGAGCACGCGCCATATCGATCAGCGATCTGACTTCCTCCTCGGTATCGTAAAGCTGCTTCAGATCGGGGCTGTCTTTCAGCGCCTTATCCAGCGTCATGCCGATCTCGAACGGAATCAGCTTGGCCAACCGGTCGACAAAGCCGTAGGAGAAGCCCAACACGCGCCCGACATCGCGAATAACCGCCTTGGCCGCCATCGAACCGTAGGTGATGATCTGCGCGACGTGATCACGGCCATAATGGCGCGCCACATAATCGATCACTTCGTCGCGCCGATCCATGCAGAAGTCAACGTCGAAGTCGGGCATGGAAATACGTTCCGGATTCAGGAACCGCTCGAACAGCAGATCGAATTCGATAGGGTCCAGGTCGGTAATCTTAAGCGCGTACGCCACCAGAGAGCCGGCGCCCGATCCACGACCCGGTCCGACCGGAATCTGATTGTTTTTTGCCCACTGGATAAAGTCGGCGACGATCATGAAATAGCCGGGGAAGCCCATCTGAACGATCACATTGAGCTCAACCTCCAGACGGTCGTAATAGGCCTGGCGATTTTCCTGATCGGTGCCCTTGCCGACGGCCGGGTATTGCACCAAACGCTCCTCCAGCCCTTTTCTGGCCGAATCGATCAGATGATCGCCCAGCGACACGCCGGCCGGCACCGGAAAATCAGGCAGGAAGTTCTCGCCCAGCGTCAGCTTCAAATTGCAGCGCTTGGCAATTTCGACCGTATTTTCGAGCGCTTCAGGAATATCGGCAAACAACGCCTGCATTTCCTCGCTGCTGCGCAGATATTGCTGGTCGGTATAATCTCTGGGCCGCCGGGCATCATCGAGCACGCGCCCCTGGTTGATGCAGACCCGGACTTCATGCGCTTCGAAATCCTTCTGATGTATAAACCTGACATCATTGGTCGCCACCACCGGCAGATCGGCAGCCAGAGCCAACTCGACGGCTGCGGCTATGTAACGTTCCTCATCGGGCTTGCCGACGCGCTGCAGCTCCAGATAAAAGCTCCGGTCGAACAGCGCACCCCATTGCTCGGCCAATCGTTTTGCCAGCTCCTTGTTTTCGGCCAGCAAGGCCTTGCCGATATCGCCGCTCATGGCACCCGACAAGGCAATCAAGCCGGCATGATTGGCTTCTATCCATTCCTTTCTCAGCATCGGCACGCCCTGATGCTGCCCTTCCTGATAGGCTTTGGAAATGAGTTCGGTCAGCGTGATGTAACCCGTGTGATTGTTGACCAGCAAGGTCATCCGGAAAGGCGTCGCTGGCTCCTCCGGATTGAATATCAGCACGTCCGCCCCGCCTATCGGCTTGATGCCCTGCCCCAGCGCCGCCTTATAAAACTTGACCAGTGAGAACAGATTGGTATGTTCAGTCACCGCAGCAGCCGGCATGTTCAATTCGGCCAGACGCTTAACCAGCGGCTTGATTTTGACGATGCCGTCAACCAGGGAAAATTCGGAATGAAGCCTTAAATGAACAAACGCGGGTTGCATAAGTGTTTTTTTATCAGAATCAGGTAAGTAGTGCTTGCATCAAAGCGGGTAAAGCAGCGCGAAACAGGCAAGGCTTGAACAGCCAAGCCTATTTTTACCACGAAGCGCATGATTTTTAGAGCGGATATAAAGCCGGCGGCATACGTCTTTCATGGACCGATATTATACACTTTCAGCTTTACAGAGGGCTTCAGTTTCAGCAGCATGCCGATAAAAATATCCGCACCGCAGGCTTTAAAAAGTTATTCACAAAACCTGTGGATAACTCTGTGGATTGGTTGTTTTCTTTATCGCTTAATTACCGTTTTTATTACAGTTTTGTTAAATTGTACAAAAATAAACCAATACGGTAATTTTATTTTTATCAATGACTTACAGCTCAATCTCTCCTATGCTGGAGTCTAGGTTAGCGCTCGCTAAGTCATTGATTTAGCCTGTGGGCAACTGATATTGAGTCAACACCACTTCCATAAACATCAAGCTGATCCTTGCGTTGGATTTACTCAGTTTTTTATAGCGCTTCAGACAGGAAAACCAGATGTGGCTTTGTTGAGATAAGCCTACCGGCAGGCATCCGATAGGCTTCTTTTGCAGTTATTCACAAAACCTGTGGATAACTCTGTGGATTGATTGTTTTATTCATCGCTTAATTACCGTTTTTATTACAGTTTTGTTAAATTGTACAAAAACGAACCAATCCATTTATTCATTAATAATCAATAAGTTATACTCTAGCTTTAAGCCTGATTCAAGCCGGATAAATATGCGCTAAGTTATTGATTTAGGCTGTGGGCAACTGATATTGGGTCAATACTTTCCAAAAACATCGGGTCTTTATCCTCTTTCATCCCAGGCCTTTTCCATGCGTTTTGCCGAAATCGGATAAGCCGTTTTAAGTTGCTGTGCAAACAGCGAAACCCGGAATTCTTCCAGCATCCAACGGTAATTATCCTGTTCGGGAATAACGGGCTCTTTTTTAGTCTTCTTCTCAACGTCTTTCCAGTAACGCGTCCAGTACCGATTTATTTCCTGCATTTTCTGCATGCTGTTATCGAGCTTATCGATACGGTAGAGAATCGCCCTTACATAACGCGGCATGGCTTTAAGCTGCTGGAACGGCGTGTGGCGGACAAAGCCCTCGTAGATCATAAACTTGAGTTGCTCATTGATGTCCTGAACCATCGGATCGTTGACATTGAAGCGTTTAAGCTGCGCTTTGACGGCGCCATGCAGTTCCATGATCTCCAGAATGATCCTGCCCGCCTCATTGGCAAACCCGACCAGCTCACCTTTATGCTGCTTTAAACTTTGTTCGAAAGCCTGCTGTGTGCGTATCGTCTTGCCTTCGACAAACACCGTGTACAGGATCAAATAGAGCATATCGTCTTTATAGGAAGCCGCCGCGTCAGTCTCTATGATCGGATGCTTGGGCAACTGGTTGTAAGTTAATTCCGCAGCCGCCGACTTGGGCAGGTTTTTGACGACATATGTGCATTCCTTGCGCAGATAGAGCTGGAACAGGCGCATGAGCCCCGCCTGGTGCTGGCGCGCGGCTTTTTGCTCGGTATCGAAAATGCGCACGCCGACGGCATCGCCTTCATCGACAATGGCCGGATAGCCAACAAATGCCTGCCCTTTCTGCATGAATTGCCAGGTTTCGGGCAGATCATCGAATGCCCATTGTATGCAGCCGGTATAATTCAATTCATCGGCTGCCAGTTGATCAAAACTTTCCCCGGCCGTTTGGGTATATTTGCCTTGCAGCTTTTTCAGGTCACGGCCATAGTCCAGCAGTTTGCCCTCGTCGTCAATGACTCTGAAATTCATTTTCAGGTGCTCAGGCAGCGCCTCCGGATTCCAGGCATTGAGCGGTATCGCTTCACCCGTCAATTTTCTGAGCCGATTACTCAGCCATTCATAAAGCGAGCCTTTAAAGTCGGGCTCGATTTCAAGACATTGCTTGACGGTTTCCGGCACCGGCACGAAATGTTTTCTCAGGTTTTTAGGCAGCGATTTGATCAATGCGACCAGTTTTTCTTCCAGCATGCCCGGCACCAGCCAGTCGAACGGCATCTGCGAAACCTGATTCAGCTGATGCACGGGAATGACGGCCGTGACGCCGTCTTCATCATGGCCCGGCTCAAAGCGGTATTGCAGCGCGATCGCCAGATTGCCTACTTTCTTGCTGTCGGGAAAATCCCATTCGCTGACTTGGCTGTCCTGCCCGCGGGTCAGGTCTTCCTTGGTCAGAAACAGGATTTTGGGATTTTCCCGTTCGGCGATTTTACGCCATTGATCGAGCGCAATGCCGCTGACGATATCGGCCGGCAGTTTCTTGTCGTAGAACTGATAAAGCCATTCTTCATCTTCGATCAGATCGACGCGGCGGCCTTTGTGCTGGATATAGCCGACTTCTTCGAGCAGCTTCTGGTTGGCGATAAAAAACGGCGCATTGCTATGGTAATCCTGATCGACCAGCGCCGAGCGGATAAAAATCTCGCGCGCAGCCTTGGGATCAACGCGTTCATAAGGCACTTTGCGGCCGGCCTGCAAGGTCAGGCCGAACAGCAAAGTGCGTTCATAAACGGCGCTGCGGCCGGCTTTCTTTTCCCAGTGCGGATCATAATAGCTTCGCTTGATCAGATGCTCGGCGCACTGTTCTATCCATTCCGGCTCAATCTTGGCGACATTGCGTGCGTAGACTTTGCTGGTTTCGACCTGCTCGGCGGCCATGATCCACTTCGGCCGGGCTTTATGCAGGCCGGAACCGGGGAAAATGAAGAACTTGAGGCCTCTGGCGCCCAGGTACTCGTATTGCTCATGGCGGAAGCCGATGTTCGACAGCAGCCCCGGCAGCAAGGCGCGGTGAATTTCTTCATAGCTGGCCTCGACCATATTCGGCTTCATTTTCAGTTCGCCTTTGATCACCTGCATGATCTGCGCATGGATGTCGTACCATTCGCGCATACGGATATAGGACAGGAAATTCTCGGTGCAGTATTTGCGCAGTTTGTTGTTGGACAGATGCTTTTTCTGCTCTTCAAAAGTATTCCAGATATTCAGGATCGTCAGAAAGTCGGAATCCTCTTTGCGGAAGGCCGCGTGCTTGGCCTCGGCCTGATGCATTTTATCGGCTGGTTTCTCGCGCGGGTCCTGAATACTGAGGGCCGAAACGATGATCGCCACCTCGGTCAGACAATGCTGCTTCTCGGCCGCGATCAGCATGCGCGCCAGTTTCGGGTCGGTCGGGAATTTGGCCAGTTGCTTACCGATCTCGGTCAGCTTGCCCTGTTTGTCGAGTGCATTGACTTCATGCAGCGCATTTTTGCCGTCGCGAATCATCTTGTCTTCAGGCGGCTCCACAAACGGGAATTTCTCGATATCGCCCAGATTCAGCGAGGTCATCTGCAGAATGACCGATGACAGGTTCGTGCGCATGATCTCCGGCTCGGTAAATAGAGGCCGGGCCAGATAATCGTCCTTCGAATACAGCCGGATACAGATGCCCTCGGCAACACGGCCGCAGCGTCCGGCTCGCTGATTGGCGCTGGCCTGCGATATTTTTTCAATAGGCAGACGCTGGATCTTGCTGCGGTGGCTGTAGCGGCTGATTCGCGCATGGCCCGTATCGATCACGCAGCGTATGCCCGGTACGGTCAACGACGTTTCGGCGACGTTGGTCGCCAGCACGATGCGGATCTTGCCGCCTTTGGGCTTGAACACGCGCTCCTGTTCGCTGACGCTGAGTTTCGAATACAGCGGCAGGATTTCATACTGGGTCGGATGATGCTTTTTCAATGAATCGGCCGTTTCGCGGATTTCGCGCTCGCCGCTCAGGAAGATCAGGATATCGCCGCGGATGTCCCGCTGCAGTTCATCGACGGCATCGAGGATAGCCTGCTGCAGATCATCGCTGGTTTCATCGTCCTCTTCGTCCCGTTGCTCTATCGGGCGATAGCGTAATTCGACCGGATAAGTGCGTCCCGATACCTCGATAATCGGCGCATCGTTGAAATGATTGGCAAACCGCTGCGGATCGATCGTGGCCGAAGTAATGATCAGTTTCAAGTCGGGGCGCTTGGGCAGCAGCCATTTCATGTAGCCCAACAGGAAATCGATATTCAGGCTGCGCTCGTGCGCTTCATCGATGATGATCGTATCGTATTGAGTCAGATAAGGATCGTTTTGCGATTCAGCCAGCAAAATACCGTCTGTCATGAGCTTGACCAGCGACTCGGCATGAGTCTTGTCGTTGAAGCGGACTTTGTAGCCAACTGATTTGCCTATCGGCTCGCCCAGCTCTTCGGCTATCCGGTCGGCTACGGTGCGCGCGGCGATGCGCCGGGGCTGCGTGTGGCCGATAAATCCCGAAGCGCCGCGCCCGATCGACAGGCAAATCTTCGGTAATTGCGTAGTCTTGCCCGACCCGGTCTCGCCGCAGACGATCACGACCTGATTGACTTTAATCAGCTCGGCGATGTCGTCTTTCTTGCCCGTAACCGGCAAGTCGGGAAAATTAATCGCAGGAATACTGGCCAAGCGTTTATTGCGCAGGGCTATCGATCTTTCAATGCGGTTTTTCAGCGCGTTGAAGGGCTCGATTGGGTCTTTGCCTTTTTGACAGTCACTGCGCAACCTGTCCAGTTGCCGCTTGAATCCGTGCCGGTCCTGGCTCAGGCATTGAGGTAATCGGGAAGTGAGTTGTTTAATAAGATCGAGGGTGGACATCCAGTACAATCAAGGCAAATAAAACTATTATACGTTATGTGTCCTGTTTTGAATTTTATCAATGATCAGAGTGCGGCTCAGATCGGCCGCAAGCATTCGTAACAGAGATGAAGGCCTAACTTTTTTTGCAGACTGTATTGTATACCTTGAAGGATAGTATCGAGGCTGCCAGCACCAGCGTTATCGCGTTGGCGAATATAATGGCCTTATCGGAAATATAAACGCCATAGACAAGCCAGCACAGCACGCCCAATGTGAATATACTGTACATGCTCAAAGACAGCGCTTCCGTATCTCTGGTTTTTATGGTCAATATGGCCTGCGGTAAAAATGAGGCTGTCGTCAATGTTGCAGCTATATAGCCAATAATTTCAGGCGTCACTATCATCGGTGTCGTTCTCTATAAATAGAATTTTTTATGAATATTTAGAAACAGTAAGGCATTGTAAAGCCGTGTTAGATAACCACGGTTCTGTTCAGTTCAAAGCCCGGTACTGTTTTTTTGCCGGCATATCCCCTAGGGTTGCATAATATTCGGGTGCCGGCTATCCGGTAATCGGACGAACTGTGCACATGACCGTGAAACCAGGCGTCGATCTCGTATTCATAGAACAAGGGCTGCAAGTCAAAGTCATTGCAATAGGCTAACTTTCTAAGGGCATTCGGCGACTCATACCAACTCCATTGGGACGGCGCATGATGCGTAACTACAATGGTCTTGCCTGGAAATGGCTGGGCTAGTTCCTGCTCCAGCCATTCCTTCGAAATTCGATGCAATTGGGTAAAATCAGCGCTGTCAAATGACCTTCCTGCCAATCTGATTTTCTTGAAATCATTTAAGCTTTTGCATAAGGTATCGGCTTTTTCATCACCTTCAATAAACAGATCGGTCCACATCGTGCAGCCTAAAAAACGAACATCCTGGAATAAAAACTCGCTGTTCTCAAGAAATCGTACATTGCTGCCTTGGCACTGTTCTCTAAGCTTTTGCAGCGTTTCCTGATAGTCGTGGTAATAGAATTCGTGATTGCCGGCTACATAAACAACGGGTTTATCCAGGGATTTCAGCCATTCCAGACCTTGTGTGCAAACTCCGATATCGCCTGCGGCAATAATAATATCGGCATCATTGGCCGACGCTTCCAGTGCCCCGAATTCCAAATGTACATCAGAAAAATAATTGATCCTCACGATTTAATCTGCTCAATGTCCTGTATGAGAGTATAATTTCCGGTTATTCTTTCAGATAACCGTAACCTTTTCCATAAAGATTTTATATGTCAATTAGCCCTAGAAAAATTACTCAGCAAGTATTAATCGGCAATGTTAAAGTCGGCGGCGGCGCGCCTATCGTGGTTCAATCGATGACCAATACTGATACGGCCGATGCTTCCGCAACCGTTAATCAGATTATCGAGCTGTCCAAGGCGGGTTCTGAACTTGTCCGTATTACGGTTAATTCGGAAGAAGCGGCTAAAGCCGTCGCTGAAATCCGCAATCAATTGGATCAGAAAGGCTGCGATACCCCTATTATTGGGGATTTTCACTTCAATGGGCATAAATTACTGGAAAAATATCCGGACTGCGCTGAAGCATTGAGCAAATACCGCATCAATCCGGGCAACGTCGGCCGCGGGAAAAGCCGCGACCCGCAATTCCAGCAAATGATCGAGTTTGCCTGCCGCTACGACAAACCGGTCCGTATCGGCGTCAACGGTGGCAGTCTCGATCAATCGGTATTGACTCGCCTGTTGGAAGAAAACAGAAACAAAGCCAATCCTGAAGAACTGTCGGCCATCACCCGCGAAGCGATTATTGTTTCGGCCCTTGAAAGCGCGGCCAAGGCCGAAGAAATCGGCCTGGCCAAAAACAAAATCGTGCTGTCCTGTAAAATCAGTAATGTGCAGGAATTAATCAGTATTTATGAGGAACTGTCCAGACGTTGCGATTACGCCTTGCATCTGGGCCTGACCGAAGCCGGCATGGGCTCGAAAGGCATCGTGTCTTCGTCCGCCGCGCTATCGGTGCTGATGCAGCAAGGCATCGGCGATACCATTCGTATTTCCCTAACGCCCGAGCCCGGTTCGGCAAGAACCCAGGAAGTCATTGTTGCCCAGGAAATCCTGCAAACGATGGGTTTTCGCTCTTTTACGCCGATGGTTATCTCCTGCCCTGGCTGCGGCCGCACTACCAGCGATTATTTCCAGAAGCTGGCGTTGGAAATTCAAACCTATCTGCGTGAAAGCATGCCGGTCTGGCGCAACCAATATCCGGGCGTTGAAACCATGGAAGTGGCGGTCATGGGTTGCGTGGTCAACGGTCCCGGCGAAAGCAAAAACGCCAATATCGGCATCAGCCTTCCTGGTACCGGCGAATCACCTGTCGCGCCTGTTTATGAAGACGGCGTAAAAACAGTCACCCTGAAAGGCGACCGGATTGCCGAAGAATTTCAGGAAATAGTACAGCGTTACATCGAATCGCATTACAGCGCGTAAGCCGCCATTCACCGGCTGAATGCTGAATTCAGCCGGTATCTTCAATCACCCTTCCTGACCGTCGATCCGGGCCGTAGTCAATATCGGCGCATAAACAAACACAAACAGCGAAAACGTCGCCAGCCAGGATAGCGTCGACACATACACGAGAACGCCGTACCAGTCCGGCAACGCTATCGGCAATAAAACCCTGAACAAGGCCGCCACATTGATCAACACAAATCCGATCGCCATGGCATTAGAAACCCGAAGCGCCCTGCCGGTATGCCCTAACGACACGCGCGCCATCATGCCCAGCGTTAGCACGCCAATGCCGCCAACCGTAAAAGCGTGCAAGGCCAAAGTCGGCGCCACCAGCTCATAAGCGGAAAACGCCGTCAGTCCAAAGCCTAAAATGACCCAACCGTAGCCGATATAGAGCACCCACAATAACGGTACGTACCAGATGCGCTGCACGTACCAGCCCGCCACTCTGATAATGTTAACGGCAACGGCCAGAACCGCTATCAGCGCCAAGACAATGCCCGAAATATTGAACAGCTGCAAGCCGAATACCAGTGCCGCCGCCGCAATCGACAGACCATCCATAATAGGATTTCTCACCACCCGCGCGCCTGGCAAGCCTCGCTCCGTGAAAAAAGGAAAGACGCGCCCGGCGATGACCAGAATCATGATAATGATAGTCGCAACAACCATCTGAATGCCCGGCCATGCGCTGTTTTCCTGAATGCCGAGAATCTCGGCATGTATCAAACCATTGCCCAAGGCCAGCAGGAGCAAAAGCCCGATAAAGATCAGGTTTCTGTATTGGCGGACCTGCATGATCGGTTTGCTGATCTGGTAAGCCAGAGCCGGCAGGAAGGAAAAATCGATTAAGGCAATCAATGCATCCGGCAGGAGCCCGGCATAGAATGGCACGATGCGCCCGTATAACCATAACAGACACAAGCCGGCCAATTGATCGCCGGTTAATGTAGGCCGGCCGGTCCAATTTCTAACCGCCGTCAATAAAAAGCCTGCAATCACGGCGACGGAATACCCGAGCAGCATTTCATGCGCATGCCAATAGGTATTGGCAAAGTAATTGCTCAGCGTCAACTCACCCTTGAAAATAGCGTTCCAGAGCACGATCAGAATCAGCGCTGACAAGCCGGCTAATCCGAAGAACGCCCTAAATCCCAAGGCAAACAGAGGATAATCAAAAATAGTAGATGATTTCATGTCGATCAATTTTCCAACCAGTCCAGTTCAGCATTCGAGAAACCTGCAATTATACGCATTTCTCGGTTAAATGGGCCTTTTGGTTTGCCGCCTTTGTAGTATTCCCTGATCAATTCACGATATTTCGCTTCGGACTCGTAGCCGTGCTGCCGGCAGACAAACTTAAACCAGTAGGAACCCAGCTCCACATGCCCGACTTCATCGGTTAAAATCCGAGTCAGGAGTGCTACACTGGTATCGTCGCCCAGTTTCTTGAATTTTTCAATGATGGCCGGCGTCACATCCAGGCCGCGCGCCTCCATGCAGCGCGGCACCATGGCTAGCCTAGCCAGCACATTATCGGCCGTATCCGTGGCATGTTCCCACAAACCGCTGTGGGCCGGCAGATCGCCATAATCGATCTGCATGCTCTGGAGATGAGCTCGAATCAATGCGAAATGTTGCGCTTCTTCATCAGCAACGCGCAGCCAATCCTGATAAAATTGATCGGGCAAGCCGCGGAAACGATAAAGTATGTCCCAGGCCAGATAAATAGCGACAAATTCAACGTGCGCAATAGCATGAAAAAAAGCGATGAGGCCGTCCGGAGTAGTCAATTTCCGCTGCGGCATATGGCGCGGCGCCAATAATTGCGGCCGGTCAGGAAACTTTACATTAACAATCGGCAATACCGGTCGATCGGAATCAAGGCTTAAACGTTGCGATTGCAATAATTGCCAAGCCTGATGCGTAAGCGCTAACTTTTCGTCGATATCAGCCCGATGCAAGCATGCTTCGGCAAACTCAAATATATTTTTCATTAATCAAAGTGACAGTAAAAGAATGAATAAAATTTTCGATTTCACTTTTCTATTAGCCTATTGCCTGTGTATCTACTGGCTTTCCGATCAACCATCATTGAAAGGCCCCGAGTGGTTCCCCCATCAGGATAAGCTCCACCATGCCGGAATCTTCTCCATTATGGCGCTACTGGCCTGGCGCAGCTTCAGGCACTGGATCGAGCATCCTATTATACTCGCTATACTCGCTGTTTCCTTTTGCAGTGTATATGGCATATCCGATGAATGGCATCAATCTTTTGTCGAGGGCCGGACGTCTGATGTCGCTGACTGGATTGCCGATACCGTCGGCGCAGCCATGGCTATATTTTTGTTTTATAAGCTACGCATCCGCTCACAAGTTCGGATAAAATTGTAATCTTTTGTCTACGTTTATATCCCATGTCCAAAAACATTCGCATTGAAAGATGTAGCGGCAAAGCGCTGGAACGATATATTCCAGAGCTGGCCCGTTTAAGAATTGAAGTGTTTCATGATTTCCCTTATTTGTATGACGGCACTTATGAGTATGAAGAAAAGTATCTGCAGACTTATATCAATTGCCCGGAGAGCGTCATCGTTATGGCATTCGACGGCGATAAGGTAGTCGGTGCATCGACCGCCATTCCAATGAAATATGAAACGGATGAACTAAAAAAACCGTTTATTGAGCACGGCTACAACCTGGACGAAATTTTTTATTGCAGCGAATCAGTGTTGAACAAGGATTATCGAGGTCTCGGCATCGGCGTGCGTTTTTTTGAGGAAAGAGAGGCTCATGCCCGGGAACTGGGCGGCTTTAAGCATATCTGTTTTTGCTGCGTGGAAAGGCCAGTCGACCACCCCCGCCGTCCGGCCGATTATGTGCCGCTCGATAAGTTCTGGAACAAACGCGGCTATTTCAAGCATCCCGAATTATCGACAACTTACAGCTGGAAAGATCTGGACGATGCTGAAGAGACCTCTAAACCGATGACATTCTGGCTGAAACATGAAAGTTAAGATCGCTACCGCCCAATACGACATCAGCTTCCTGGAGAACTGGCAGAATTATCAAGCCAAAATTGAGCGCTGGGTTGGCGAAGCGGCCGAACAGGACGCGAAGATTCTGCTTTTCCCCGAATATGGCAGCATGGAACTGGCCTCGCTGTTTCCTAAAGAGGTCTATTCATCGCTCAGCAAGCAGCTGGCGTCCATGCAATCCCTATTGGATGACTATACCGGCCTGTTCCGGACACTGGCGCAAAAATACGGCTGTTATATCCAGTCCGGCACGTTTCCGGTGGAAATCGAGCCCAATGTTTATCGTAACCGGGCTTATCTGTTCATGCCCGACGGCCGGCTCGATTACCAGGATAAGCTGATCATGACCCGCTTTGAGAATGAGCAATGGTTGATCAATAGCGGCGAGGAATTGAAATGTTTCGATACCGAATACGGAAGAATCGCAATCAATGTCTGCTACGACAGCGAATTTCCGATGCTGGCGCGAAAACAGGTTGAAGCCGGAGCCAACCTGATTTTGGTACCCAGCTGCACAGACACGCTCGCCGGCTATCATCGGGTCAAAATAGGCTGCCAGGCAAGGGCTCTGGAAAACCAGTGCTATGTTGTGCAATCTCCGACGGTAGGCGAAGCGCCCTGGTCCGAAGCGGTTGACGTCAATATCGGTGCGGCGGCCGTTTATACGCCTGTGGACCGCGGTTTTCCTGACAGTGGCATTCTGGCTATCGGCGAGCTCAACAAGGCGCAATGGGTCATGGCGGAAATCTCTCTCAGCGCTTGCGAGGCAGTCCGGCAACAAGGGCAGGTCTTTAATTACCGGGACTGGCCATTGCAACAAAAATTCAGTTAACTGATGCTACCCAGTCGTTTGGTCGAAGAATTCGACCAAACGACTGCCGTACTTTATAACATGGCAGTATTGCCATCATGCAATGCGAATATCCCCTGTGGCACAAGTTAATCCGTATCTATATGCATATTGATTGCGCTTGACTAAGGCCGCAACGCTCAGCGCAGCGAACAGAATCCGCCATGCGCGCAACATCAGTTCAGTTAATCAAAAAATCGCCTCGAAAGAATAACCGTTAAACTCCAATATTTCTTTCAGTCTTTTTAACGAATCCATCTGAATTTGTCTAACACGCTCTCTTGTTACACCTAACTCTTGAGCGACCTGTTCAAGCGTTGCATTTTCATAACCGCATAGCCCGTAGCGGCGGCAAATCACTTCACGTTGCTTTTCAGATAGTTGAAATACCCAATTGGCAATATTCTTTTTAATGCCGTCTTCCTGTAATTTTTCGGTCGGCGACATCGTCTCGGCATCCGAAATCGTTTCTACCAAAGGTTTGTCAAAATCTTTCCCTCCGGGTATATCCACTGATGTGACCCGTTCATTGAGCTTGAGCATTTTTTTCACCACGCTGACCGGCTTATCGAGATACTCAGCGATATCCTCGGCGCTGGGCTCACGATCCATCAACTGGGCCAAATGATGCTGGGCTTTGAGGTAAACATTCATTTCTTTTACGATATGAATCGGCAATCGGATCGTGCGGGTCTGGTTCATGATAGCCCGCTCTATTGTTTGCCTGATCCACCAAGTGGCATACGTTGAAAATCTGAATCCTTTATCAGGATCGAATTTTTCAACGGCGCGGATCAGTCCCAGATTGCCTTCCTCTATTAAATCCAGCAACGGCAGCCCTCTGTTCAAATAACGGCGGGAAATTTTGACGACAAGGCGCAAATTGCTTTCGATCATGATATTGCGGGCTGCTTCATCGCCTCGCAACGCTTTCTTGCCGTAGAATTTTTCCTGATCCGCGGTCAGTAATTGTGATTTGCCCAACTCGTTTAAATAAAACCGCGTCGCATCGAAGCTATTATCATTATGCGCTTCCATGGAAATTGCCTCGTCAACCTCCATCACTTCACCTAACACGGAATCTGTATCAAGTTCGTCGTCAAACGCTACACAAATATCATCGTCCAATACTTCACACATTTCTTCCTGCATATACCCCCCTCTGGCTAATCGACCTGAGTCGAAACACCGTTATTTTTGGTAAATAATTTAATGGATATGTTTTTTTCCATTATTTCTTATTTCAAAATGCAGCGAAGTTTGCCCGGGTCCGGCTTCTCCAATATGGCCAATAATTTGGCATTTTTTATGGTTTGCCCTTCCGAAACCAGCAAACGGTTATTATTGGCATAAGCACTTAAATACATTTATTGTGTTTGATAATTCAGTAATTACCATAGCCAATCAAACCTTTTCCGCTATACGCAACTTTTCCTGCTCCAGCAGCGCTGACGGCCTGTCGATTTTTCCTCTGATATCAATTCCTTATGTTATTCGATTGAGTAAAGTTTTTATCGGTGTTTTCCTTTATCAATCACTGCTAGTTTACTTTAACACTATTTTTTTATTGTCTGAAAAAAATAGCTTTTTTTGTGAACTACGTCCGTTTTTTTTGATAGGGTTGACCGCAGCCACTGCACTATATCCTTGATCTGAATTGAATAATTTCAGTTTCCGGACAACCGCCAAAGCGTAAGTCGGCGGCAGGTGATTCCATAGCGCCAGACGTTGATAGCCATGCCCGGAGCGCAAGCCGACCAAGTGCACTGCCTGAATTAGTCCCGGAAAATTTGGTCGTATACACACACTGATTAAACTAAGCTTAAAAATTATTATTTGCTTATAGACACTTGAGCAGGCTGGCGATGATTTTTGGGTAAATAATTTAATGGATTTACCGATTTTCCATTATTTCTTATTTCAAAATGCAGCGAAGCTTGCCCGGGTCCGGTTTTTCCAACATAGCCAATAACTTGGCCTTTTTTTATGGTTTGTCCTTCCGAAACCAGCAAACGGTTATTATTGGCATAAGCACTTAAATACCTCTCATTGTGTTTGATAATCAGTAAATTATCATAGCCAATCAAGCCTTTTCCGCTATACGCAACTTTTCCTGCTTCAGCAGCGCTGACGGCCTGTCCTGCTTTTCCGCTAATATCAATTCCTTTGTTATTCGATTGAATAAAGTTTTTTATTACCTTTCCCTCTATCGGCCACTGCCAGTTTAACTTTGCTACTATTTTGTTATTGTCTGGAAAAATCAGCTTTTTTTGCGGCTTACGTTTGTTTTTTTTGATAGGATTGACCGCAGCCACTGCGCTATATCCTTGATCTGAATTAGATAATTTCAGTTTCCGGCCAATCGCCAAAACGTAAGGCGGCGACAGGCGATTCCACTGAGCCAGGCGTTGGTAGCCATGCCCCGAACGCAAACCAATAGAATATAGGGTATCGCCTCTTTCTATCACATAGTATTTTGTTCCGGCAGTAATGCGTTTGGTATTATCTTCCGCCTCGATCTTGTTTTCTGAGGGTTTGGTCTGATTTTCAGAAGAATCAATGTCATAAGATTTTACCGGTTCAGAATTTTCATGTTCTGAACAGGCGCTTAATAGAAACACCAGCATCAGCCTTACAATAAAAACAGGCTGGGCATAACGAGAGCGCATGAGCTATCTGGCCAGCAATATCTTCTTTGCCAAATTTATTTTCGCGGCCAGATAATCTGACCCGCCGCGGTCAGGGTGTATTTTCTGCATCAATTTGCGGTGAGCTTCAATGATTTCCTGTTTCGATGCGCCTATCTTCAACCCCAGCACTTCGTAGGCCTCTTCAGCCGTCATTTTTCCCGAAGAACCTGATGCACGCTGATACGATGACGCCCCCTGCCTGGCGGAATTAAACTCAGTCCATAATCTGTGCAGTTGAGGCGCATAATGCAGCAAGACCGGTATTAATCTGAACAAAGAGGCAACAACGATGCCGACCAGGGCAAAAAGCCAGTTCAAGCGCCCGGTCGCGCCTAAATAAATTAAAATTATACCGACGAGCCCGAGACCGAGAGCTTTGATATAGCGGACCATCTGAACCGGCGGCGTTTTTAAAAACCTGCGCAGGACGAAAAATGAAATAATGATTAGCAATAAAACCAGATAAATTCGAATCAATGTTTTCTCCGGGATCAATATCCGTTTTCAAACCGCTTTTTCTTAGTGGCCTTATGAATAATACCTTAGAATAAGTCATCTCACGATAACAGCCTTAATATTTGATTCCATGCAGAATGCCAAAATTCCAGTCCTGGGTTTTGCCGCTTTCAGCGGCACCGGCAAAACAACTTTACTGTCGCAATTGATCCCGATTCTGAAATCCAATGGCCTGCGCGTAGGTTTAATCAAACACAGCCATCATGATTTTGAAATCGACAAGCCGGGCAAAGACAGCTTCCGCTTGCGGGCAGCGGGGGCTTCGCCTGTCATGCTGATATCGAAATCCCGGCGTGCCATTATTACCGAGATCACACCCGAAAAAGAGCCTAGGCTAGACGATCAGCTAAAGGTACTTGATCAGTCTGAACTGGACCTGATTCTGGTTGAAGGCTTTAGAACAGAACCATTTCCGAAGATAGAATTGCACCGCGCCTCGCTCAACAAACCGTTGCTTTACCCTGATGATACGCACATCATCGCAATCGCCTCGGATTGCGCCTTGGAAACGCCCCCGGAGCTGGTTCAGCTCGATATCAACCAACCTGAAATGATTGCGGCATTCATTCTGAATCAATTCATGAGAGGAAATTATGATTGACTTATGCAGTCAGGACACAAACCCGCTGTTATCACTGCCGGAAGCATTGGCCAGAGTCAGAGCAGCCCTGCTGCCTGCCGCCGGCTCTGAAAAGGTGGCTTTAAAAGACGCCTTGGGACGCACCCTGACGCAACCGGTTTACTCGCCCATCAATATACCTCATGAAAGAAACGCCGCGATGGATGGCTATGCCTTGGCCGCTAGTGACATAGCGCCGAATCAGCCTTTTTCTCTGCATTTAGCCGGCACCTCCTGGGCCGGAAGACCGTTTCAGGGACAACTGCAACCGGGCGAATGCATCCGAATCTTTACTGGCGCGGTATTGCCTGAACAGGCCGATACTGTCATCATGCAGGAGCAGGTGCGCGCCGACCGACAAACCATACATTTTCCGGCACAGGCACGGCCCTATCAGAATGTCCGCGAAATCGGAGAAGATACCCGGCAAGACACCTGTCTGATTGCCCCACCTAAAAAGTTGACTGCCGCGGATTTAGGATTGCTGGCCTCTGCCGGCGTTTGCGAGATTACCGTCAAGCGTCGATTGAACATTGCTTTTTTCTCTACCGGCGATGAACTGACGGCCTTAGGCCAGGCGCTGCAAGCCGGGAAAATATATGACAGCAATCGCTATATTTTGAGCGGCCTGCTGGCCGATCCAGGCTATAGCATAGCCGATAAAGGCGTGATTGCCGATGACCGCGACAAACTGGAAGAAAACCTTGTTGAAGCGGCCAAGAATTACGATGTCATCATCACAACAGGCGGTGCTTCGGTAGGCGAAGCCGATTTCGTCAAGGACGTACTGGCCAGCTGCGGCCAAGTCAATTTCTGGAAGATTGCCATGAAGCCCGGAAAACCCCTGGCATTCGGCAAAATCGGCAATTGTTATTTTTTCGGACTGCCCGGCAATCCGGTTGCCGTCATTGCCACCTTTGACCAACTGGTCAAGCCAGCATTAAAGCAACTGGCCGGCGAGCCGTTTACCAAACCTCTACGATTGACGGCCATCTGCACAAGCTCGTTGAAAAAAGCGGCGGGACGGCAGGAGTTTCAGCGCGGCATACTGACCCAAAGCGATGCCGGCAAATTGCTTGTAGCCTCATCGGGAAAGCAGGGCTCACACCTGCTCGGCTCATTCAGTCGTGCCAATTGCTATATTATCTTGCCGGCCGACTGCACGGGAGTGGAAGCCGGCGAGCAAGTGACCGTCGAGCCGTTCAGCCTGTTTGTGTAGAATAGATTAATAGCGCGGCACCGAATTGTCGCATTCGCAAGACCAGGCGTCGATGCCGCCTCTCAGGTTTGAAACCTTTTCAAAGCCGTAATGCGCCAGATAGTCGGCGGCCTGTTGGCTGCGCATGCCGTGGTGGCAAATCACGACTATGTCCTGCTGTCGATCCAGTTCATCGAGTCTGTATGGAATTTGATTCAGCGGAACCGACACACTCTTTTCGATATGCGCGTACTGAAACTCATGCGGCTCTCTGACATCCAGCAAAAACAGAGGCTCGCCATTTTGGATCTTATTTTTCAATTCAATCGCTGAAATTTGTTTTACAGACATGATTACCTTCTATCTATTAAT
The DNA here is from genome assembly GCF_015476545.1 of Methylobacter sp. BlB1. Taxonomy (GTDB): domain Bacteria; phylum Pseudomonadota; class Gammaproteobacteria; order Methylococcales; family Methylomonadaceae; genus Methylobacter. Next base: position 63,563 of record NZ_JADMKV010000002.1, read on the forward strand.
GAATCTTTCTAAACGGTGCATGGCAACAGCCATTCTATCTATGGAAGTCGTATAGGCAAAACGGATGTAATGATTTGACTCATAGTCGCCAAAATCCTTGCCCGGCGTGATCGCCACGCCTTCGGCCTCTAAAAAATCCAGTGCGAATTGATAGCTGTCATCGGTAAATTTTGCACAATTGGCGTAAATATAAAAGGCGCCTTCCGGCTTAATCGGAATATCAAAGCCTAACCGCAACAGGGTGTCATAGAGAAAATCGCGCCGGGCGGCAAACTCTGCCCGCCTGAATTCAAGCTCATCAAGCGTACGCTCATCAAAAGCGGCTAAAGCCGCATATTGAGAATGCGTGGGCGTGGAAATGAAAATATTCTGCGCCAGCCTCTCGGTGGCTTCAATAAACTCATCGGGCACAATCAACCAACCAATTCGCCAGCCGGTCATACCGAAATATTTGGAAAAACTGTTAATGATAAACACGTCGTCGCTGAACACCAGCGCTGTCGGTGCACTCTTGACATAAACCAGGCCGTGGTAAATCTCATCGGAATAAAAACATCCGCCTAGCTGATTGACCGCTTGAATGGCCGAATTCAGTATCGCCGGGTCGATAATCGTACCGGTAGGATTGGACGGCGAGGCAATCAGCGCTCCTTTAGTCGCTTCCGTCCAGTTCTCTCTTATCAATTCCGCTGTTAACTGATAACGGGTGCTCGAACCTACGGGCACTGCTCGGGTTCTGCCCTCGAACACTTTGACAAAATTACTGTTGCACGGATAACAGGGGTCCGCCATCAGCAGCTCTTCGCCTGGATTCAAACTGCTGCCCAGCGCCAGCAAAAAGGCGCCGGACGCGCCGGGCGTTACAAAAATGCGCTCCGGCGCTACTGCCACACCGTAGCGCTGCCGGTAAAAGCCGGCTATTTTTTCACGCAGTTCGGGCAGGCCCGCAGCCGGTGTGTATTTAATCTCGCCGGTTTGAATATGTTCGATACCAGCATCAATAATGGTCTGCGGTGTAGCAAAATCGGGCTCGCCGATTTCCATATGGATAATATCCCTGCCCTCGCTTTCCAATTGCTTGGCGCGTCGAAGCAATTCCATAACGTAGAATGGAGAAATAGTCTGAGTCCGCTTAGCCAGTCTTTCGCTCATGTCTTATCGCTCGCCAAAAACTCTTAATGATACCAATAATTCTTGCCATCTTATTATGATTCTGATAAAAATGCTCAGTTTTATTTATCTTGTCTTAGGAGTTAAAGGATGACCGATAGTTCTAAAACTGACGCATCACCTTTCAGTTTTACGCCTTATAAAGAAAAAGAAGGCGAAGAATATATGAGCGAGGCTCAACTAAAGCATTTTGAGACCATTCTAAGAAACTGGAAAGCTGAATTAATGCAGGAAGTTGACCGTACTGTGCACCACATGCAGGATGACGCCGCTAATTTCCCTGATCCTAATGACCGGGCGACTCAGGAGTCGGAATTCAGTCTGGAATTAAGAACTCGTGACCGCGAACGCAAACTGATCAAGAAAATTGAAGAAGCCCTGAAAGAAATTGAATCGGGTGATTATGGCTATTGCGAATCATGCGGCATCGAGATCGGTGTGCGCCGCCTGGAAGCCAGGCCAACCGCCACCTTGTGCATAGACTGCAAAACTCTCGATGAAATTCGGGAAAAACAAATGGGGTAGATCTGTCTCAGGACAAACAACCTTATATCGGCCGGTTTGCACCTTCGCCTACCGGCCCACTCCATTTCGGATCCTTATATACAGCCTTGGCCGGTTTTCTTCAAGCCCGATCGCAGAAAGGCAAGTGGCTGCTGCGCATCGACGACCTCGATACGCCGCGAAACGCCAAGGGTTCAATCGATCACATCCTGAAAACGCTGGATATTTTCGGCCTGCATTGGGACGATAGTGTTTACTTTCAGAGCCATAATCTCGACGTTTACGAGGACGCGCTGCATGAATTGACAGAAAACCGGCTTATTTTTGCCTGTACATGCAGCCGCAAAATGCTTACTGAAACACATCCGGAACAGGCTCAGTCCGATATTTATCCGGGCATCTGCCGGGACAGACCTCCCCCACCGCATACCGCCTATGCATTCCGCATCAAAACCGACAATCGCATCATTTCATTTCAGGATGGTCTGCAAGGCTTCATCGCGCAGAACCTGGCTGAACAGCACGGCGATTTTATCCTGAAAAGAAAAGACGGCATCATAGCTTATCAGTTCGCTGTCGTGGTCGATGACCACAGGCAGCAAATCAATCATGTCTTGCGCGGTTTTGATCTACTCGATTCGACGCCCAAACAAATCTATCTGCAGCAGCAACTGGGGCTCGCTACACCGCAATACATGCACGTGCCGATTATCATCGATACCCAGGGCTACAAGCTCAGTAAACAAACCCTGGCGCAGGCAGTCGATTTAAAAGCACCGAACAAGCTGATCTTTGAGCTGTTGACCTTATTAAAACAAGCGCCCCCGGACGAACTTAAACATGCCGAAACCACCGAACTGCTTAACTGGGCCATTGCTCACTGGAACCCGAACCCTCTGGAGAAATTGCGTGCAATCAGCCGATGAATTAACTAAGGCATTTGCCAAATAAGGATTAAAAAAAACATGTCAGACGTTAAAATTTACGACGTACAACCGGAAATCGCTGCCAGCGCGCATATTAACACCGAAACGTACAAAGCACTTTACCAACACTCTATTGATGACCCCGAAGCGTTCTGGGCGGAACAGGCAGAGCAGTTTCTGAACTGGAGCAAGCGCTGGGATACGGTCATGGCATACGATTTCCCCAAAGGCCATATCCGCTGGTTCGAAGGCGGGAAACTCAATGTCAGCGTCAATTGCCTGGACCGCCACTTGCCTACTCGCGGCGACCAGACGGCCATTGTCTGGGAAGGCGACAATCCGGCTCATGATAAAAAAGTCACTTACCGCGAACTGCACGAACAGGTCTGTAAATTTGCCAATGTTTTAAAAGCGCAAGGCGTCAAAAAAGGCGATCGCGTCTGCATTTATCTGCCTATGATTGCCGAGGCGGCAGTCGTCATGCTGGCCTGCACGCGCATCGGCGCCGTGCATTCAATCGTTTTCGGCGGCTTTTCCGCTGACGCATTAAAAGATCGCATCATCGATGCGGACTGCCGATACCTGGTCTGCGCCGACGAAAGCAATCGCGGCGGCAAGACCGCCCCCTTAAAAGTTAATGTCGATAAAGCGGCTGCGAATTGCCCCAGACTTGAAAAAGTCATCGTCATCAAAAATACCGGCGTGGACATAGACTGGCATAAACATCGCGACATCTGGTATCACGAAGCCATGGCCGAAGCTTCAACAGATTGTCCGGCCGAAGCCATGGACGCGGAAGATCCGCTGTTTATCCTGTATACATCAGGCTCCACCGGCAAGCCCAAAGGCGTCCTGCACACGACCGGCGGTTATCTGCTGTATGCGGCCATGACCCACAAATATATCTTCGATTATCACGACGGCGACATTTACTGGTGCACGGCCGATATCGGCTGGGTCACGGGCCATTCCTACAGCATTTACGGGCCATTATGCAACGGCGCCACGACGCTGCTGTTCGAAGGCGTACCGACTTATCCGGAAGCCGATCGGTTCTGGCGAATTATCGACAAGCATCAGGTCAACATTTTCTATACCGCGCCGACCGCCATCCGAGCCCTAATGGCGCAGGGCGATGATTTTGTCACGCGCACCGACCGCAGCAGCCTCAGGATTCTCGGCAGCGTCGGCGAGCCGATCAATCCGGAAGCCTGGGAATGGTATTATCACGTGGTCGGCAATGGCCGCTGCCCGATCATGGATACCTGGTGGCAAACCGAAACCGGCGGCATCATGATTACGCCCCTGCCCGGCGCCATTGCGCTGAAACCAGGCTCCGCCACCTTGCCGTTTTTCGGCATCAAACCCGAGATCGTCGATAATGAAGGCCGTCTGCTGGAAGGCGCCGCCGAGGGCATTCTGGTCATCAGCCGTTCATGGCCTGGACAGGCCCGAACGGTTTATGGCGATCATCAACGCTTTATCGACACTTATTTCAAGAACTATCCCGGCTATTATTTTGCCGGCGATGGTACGCGGCGCGATCAGGACGGCTATTACTGGATCACCGGGCGCGTTGATGACGTGATCAATGTGTCCGGGCACCGCATGGGCACAGCCGAAGTTGAAAGCGCACTGGTGCTGCATGAAGATGTCGCTGAAGCGGCCGTGGTCGGCTACCCTCACGACATCAAAGGTCAAGGCATCTATGCCTACGTGACATTAAATGTCGGTGTAGAGCCCACTGAAAAACTCAAACAGGAACTGATCGAGCTGGTGAGAAAAGAAATCGGCGCTATCGCACATCCTGATGTGATTCAATGGGCGCCAGGGCTGCCGAAAACGCGTTCAGGAAAGATCATGCGCCGAATCCTGCGCAAAGTGGCATCCAATGAGATCAGCAATCTCGGCGATACGTCTACCCTGGCTGACCCATCCGTCGTTGAAGATATTATCGATCATCGAGCCAATAAGTAGGACTCACGCCGGCGGGAAAAGATAACAGCACCTCTCTTTAAGCCGGCTTTACCACTATCTTGCGCCTTTCAAAGAGCGCGACACTTAAAAGATAGACCAGCATCAGTCCGCCGGCAGATAGCCATGCCGGCCGGCCGGCATCGAGCGGCAATTGCTCATGCGCCAGATACAACGCGATGCCGAGGCTGGTATAGCCAACCACGCGCTTGAGGTCATAAGCCACCGGGTAATACTTCCTGCCCAGCACATAAGAGACGATGACCATCGCGCCATAACAGGCCAGTGTCGCCCAGGCCGAACCTATATACCCCATCGTAGGGATCAACCAGATATTGAGCACGATTGTCAAAGCTGCACCGGCCAATGACACAAAAGCACCCATTACGGTGCGATCGGTCAGCTTGTACCAGATCGACAGATTGACATAAATACCCAGGCACAGATTGGCCAGCAACAATATCGGTACAACTTCAAGCCCTGCGCGAAACTCCTCGCCGATAAAATATTTAAAGAAATCGATGAACAATGTCACCATCAAAAAGATAAACACGCAGAAAATCACGAAAAACTTGAGCACATCGGCATAGACCTTGCGCGCATCGCTGTTGCCGGCATAGGCGAAAAAAAACGGCTCGGCGGCATAACGGAAAGCCTGAATGAACAATGACATCAAAATCGAAAGCTTATAGCAGGCGCTGTAAATGCCGAGCATTTTCAGATTAGTGACATCATCATAAGGCAGCAGATATTTGAGCAAGGCGCGATCGAGCATTTCGTTGATAATGCCGGCGAAGCCGATCACGACCATCGGCAGCGAATAGCGCAGCATGCGGCCGAACAATTGCCGGTCGAAGCCCCAGGTCAGTCCTCTAAACTGCGGAATTAACAGTAAAAACTTGAATATGCTGGCCAGCAGATTGGCGATAAAGATGTAGCCCACGCCAATAGCCGGATCATAAACCCGACTTACCCAGGAACCAGGACTTTGCCCGAGCGCCTTGGGGCAATAAACGATGAAAAACAGGCTCAGCAGGATCGTTATCATGATCTCGGCCATCTTGATGCCGGCAAAACGCAGTGCCTTGTTTTCGGCCCGCAGCCTTGCGAAAGGAATTGCAGTCATTGCATCCAGTGTCAGAATGATTGCAAACCACAGCACGTATTCCGGATGATCAGCATAATGCAGTGCTGCCGATAGCGGTGCATTAATCCACCTGATGAGCAGAAAAAAGCCCAGATTGACCAGAACGACAAAGATCAGCGCCGTCGAATATGCCGTATCGCGCCCGGGCGACTCCTTGTCGCGGAAACGAAAATAGCCCGTTTCAAACCCGAACAGCAACAGCACGGAAAAAAATCCCGCATAGGCGTAAAACTCCGACACCACGCCATATTCCGCCGCTGAAAAATAATAGGTATAAAGCGGCACCAAAAGATAGTTGAGAAAGCGCCCGAAAATACTGCTGATGCCATAGATTGCAGTTTGGGACGCCAGTTTTTTTATAATGCCCATTTAAGTTTGTTGATCGATTAAGGAAATACTCGGGCTGATGAGTACGTATGCTCAAGCAGCCCCGGAATTTAGATCGCTCATGCGGTTCCGGTCAGTAGGCTTGGCATTATATAACTGATATTGCCGTGATGAGGTTTTTTGTCACTTGTCGTGCTACAGCAGTTCTTAACTGGATGAACTTTACCAGATAGCGGACTTGATGTTTATCCGAACCAGAAGCTGAACACGATGACATAAAGAACACTAAATTGCTCATCCCTGAGGTAAACAGATCGAAAGACAAGACTATTGGCAGAGCGTTTATCCTATTGGATCAATGCTTTTTTTCGACCCAATCGTCACCGCGCTTTTCATATTTCTTTTTCACGGCCGACCAAGCTACTTTGTGGGCTACCGTCTCTCTGTCGTCGTCACTGGAGCGGCGCTCCTCAGGCTTCTTGTATTCATCCCAGGCATTGTTATAGGCCGACAGATAGATCTCCTGTCCATGCGTGGGCAAATGATTTTTTACATTATCAGGCAAGTCGCTCAAACTCTTGTAAGGCATGATCTTCTCCCGAATTTAAGAAAATATTCAGCTGCCGGATGTTTTTAAATCTCTTGGCTAATGAAACCTGGCAGTCGTCAAGTTCACCGACTCACCCAGGTTATTTGAGGCGGCTTCCAGATCGGCCTTAAGACTTTCCCAAACGTCATCGCGGGCCTGCTGCAGTTCATCCAGTTTTCCCTGCACAATATCCAGTTTCTGCTGCAGCTCGCCGATCTGCTTGTCATACTCAGCTTTGACATCGGCCTCCGTTTCATTCGCCCTGACTTTTAGCTGGTCAATCGCGGCGCTCCACTCGGTCAGCTGTGTTTGCAGTTTGTGCTGATAAACTTCCCGCTGTTTCATGAGGATCTCCTGATACGAGTTAATCAGGGTTTGACGTATACAGCACGATCTCCAAACCGGCTGTCGTGGATTTATTCCAAAATGACTGCCTCCCGGTCGGAGAAGTTCCTCGACCTGCTTGTTCGGGCTTCAGGCATAAAAAAGGGTTGGTTTTTTACGCCAACCCTTTTTCAATTACGAATCGCCTTTTTGCACAGTATCGCAAGACTGATCAATGCCCTCGTTATCGATATCGCAATTTGATTCCAGCCACATAGCGTTGATGACGGCAAAAGCAGCGGCGAAGCTGGCGCCCAATATCCAGGTGAAATACCACATGCGTGTTTCTCCTCTTAATCTTAATAGAGTGTATGTGAATCTTTTAACACGGCAGCTTCAGTGATGCTGCCCCAGATCACTTTGTAAACCCAGCGCGTGTATAACAGCACAATCGGCAGGAAGACCACGGTAATCCAGAATGCCAGCAGTAGCGTAGTGTGGCTGGCCGTCGCATCCCATAATGTCAGGCTGGAACGCGGATCGGAGGTCGAAATCAGCAGGAATGGAAACAGCCCCAATCCCACAGTCAACAATACCCCGCTGATACCGATACTGCTCATCAGGAAAGCCCCGGCCTTGGATTGCCCCTTGCCCAGCAGCCAAGCCAAGGCAACCCCCGCCAAGCCTAGCACGGGCGCAAGCAGCATCCAGGGCGTAGCAAGGAAATGATGCAACCAACCCGAACCAGCGGCAACAACGGTTTTATTGAGCGGATTCGATGCTGCGGATGCCCCCGCCATCTGCGTGATTTCAGGACGGTCAACGGACGACATCAGCCATAACGTTGCTACCGTCAGACTGATCAGCAACAGCGGGCCTAGCACTGATACGGCTGTTCTGGCACGATCATGGATTACGCCTTCCGTGCGCCACTTCAGGAACAGAGCGCCATGAAAACTGGTAACCAGCAGGCCGATTACGCCGCATAATAACGCAAAGGGGCTCAGCAAGGCCCAGAACGAACCGTCATAGAAAGAGCGCAAATCCTGATCAAGGTGAAACGGCAGTCCGAGCAGCAAATTGCCGACCAAAACGCCCAACAGGATCGGCGGCAAGGTTCCACCGATAAATAATCCCCAATCCCAGGCATTGCGCCAAGCCGGATTGCCGATTTTACTGCGGTAGTCAAAGCCTGCCGGCCTAAAAAACAAGGAAAACAGCACCAGCAACATGGCGGCATACAACCCCGAAAACAGTGTCGCATACACGGCAGGCCAGATCGCAAAAATAGCGCCACCCAGCAATATCAACCAGACCTGATTACCTTCCCAAGTGGCGCCTACCGTATTAATGATGACGCGACGTTCCACATCGCTCTTACCCAACAGCGGCAGTAAAGTGCAGATACCGAAATCGAACCCTTCAGTCAGCGCAAAGGCGATGGCAACGACGCCGATAAACAGCCACCAGATCAGGCGAATGGTTTCATAATCGAACATAATATGATCCTTATTGAATAATTAAAGGAATTTCTCAGTGGCCTTGGGCAACCTGTAACTCATGGTGATAACGGCCCGTGTGAAGACTGCTGGGTCCAAGGCGAACATACTTGAACATCAGGTATAGCTCAATAACCAGCAGTGTCGTGTAGAATAATGCGAAACCGCCGATACTAAACCAGAGCTGCTCACTGCTGAGACTGGAAACGCTCATATGGGTCGGCAGAATACCGGAAATGGTCCAAGGCTGACGGCCATACTCGGCGACAAACCAGCCGGTCTCGGCTGCGATCCAGGGCAAAGGAATACTCCATACCGCCATACGCATCAACCAGCGTTTCTGGTCCGCATTGCGGACAGCGCAATGGTAAAAAGCTACGGCAAAAATAAACAGCATGGTAAAACCGCAAACGACCATAATACGGAACGTCCAAAACAACAGCCCTACCTTCGGAATCGTATCGTTGGCCGCTTTTTGAATCATCTCGGCATCGGCATCCACGACTTTGTCGGTATATTTTTTCAGCAGCAACCCGTAGCCCAAGTCATTTTTATGGGCATCAAAACGTTGTCGAGTCTGTTCGCTGTTATCGCCGGCGCGCAGTTTTTGCAGCTCGGCATAAGCCATCATACCGCTCCTGATGCGATCAGCGCTTTCATTGCGAAGATCTTTCAAGCCTTTCACATCTTCATCAATGGAACGAGTCGCTATCAATCCAAGCAGATAAGGCACTTTTACCGCCATGTCGGTTCTTTCATGCTCCTGATCAGGCAAGCCAAACACCGTAAAACTGGCCGGCGCCGGGCTGGTTTCCCATTCCGCTTCGATCGCCGCCAGCTTGATCTTCTGGGTTTCGCCGGAGGTATAGCCGCTTTCGTCTCCAAGCACAATCACCGACAGGATTGATGCCAAGCCGAATGCTGAAGCGATCGAAAAAGAACGCCGGGCAAAGCCGACATCGCGTTTATTCAGCAAATACCAGGAACTGACACCCAACACGAACATTGAACCGGTCACATAACCCGCTGCAACCGTATGGACGAACTTAACCTGAGCAACCGGATTGAAAAACACGTCGGCAAAGCTGGTCATTTCCATGCGCAGCGTTTCATAATTGAATTCAGCTCCCACCGGATACTGCATCCAGCCGTTGGCGATCAAAATCCACAGCGCCGATACGCTAGTACCTATCGCCAGCAGCCAAGTCACAACTAAGTGCTGTACTTTGGAGAGTTTGTCCCAACCGAAAAAGAACAACCCCACAAAGGTGGATTCCAGGAAAAACGCCATCCAGCCTTCACTCGCCAGCAACGGCCCGAAAATATCGCCGACGTAATGCGAGTAATAGGCCCAGTTGGTGCCGAACTGGAATTCCAGCGTCAAGCCGGTGGTAACGCCCATAGCGAAGTTGATGCCGAACAGCTTACCCCAGAACTTGGTCATATCCTTGTAAACCTCTCGGCCGGTCATGACATATACCGATTCCATAATGCCGAGAATAAACGTCATGCCCAAGGTTAGGGGCACGAACAGAAAGTGATAAAGCGCCGTCAGACCGAATTGCATTCTGGACAGCATTACAACATCATCACCGAACATGGCGGAACTCCTTATAAGACTGAGATAAAAGACTTGGGGTTATTGAAGATTGCTTGGCAGGTAGCGAAAAGCGTTGAGCGATATCTGGCTTTTCTGTTGACGATCTGCCTTCCCAGCGGAAAATCAGGAACCAAAGGCCCACCAACAGAATAATTTTGATCAATAATGCAATACCGATTTCCCATCGTAGCAATCCGGGACGCGGCAGAATCCGATTTGTCTTGGCTGAACCAATCATGGCCCCTCCTCTCTGGACTAATTGTTAAATAGTGTTAAAAACAGGGTGTTTCATATTTTCATCAATTATTAAATGGTTTACCGATAACAAGTGTAGATAAAGCCAGTAACAGAATTGATCCGGACACCAGCAAAATCCCCATATCGGCTTGGTGATGCGCCTGTATATCGGAAATCAGCAATCTTGATAGTGCAGTAATGGCGATAAAGATCAGGCACCGTACCGGCATCATATTGGTTTTGAAATAAATGCCGACCATGGCCCCCAGTTCAAGATAAATAAACAGCAGTAATATATCGCCTATGGTGGCATGTCCCTGACTGATCATGCCGGCATACGCCACTACCGCCGACCAGACTACGCTGGCGCCGATAATAAACAAGGCCAAATAGTGAAACACATCTATCAACAAGCTGCCTAACTCATCGACAAATGTTTTACTTGTCTCCCTAAATGCGTTAATCATTTCTTTTTGCATACAACAACCCTCATGCTCGCTCTTTCTATCCCTGAGAAACTAAAAATGTCAGCTGGCAGGCTGTCAATCTGCTGGTTCCAGGCCTGACCGCTACTGCAGCAGCTGAATTTAAGAAACTACAATGCCTATCAAATAAGCGCGGCAGATAACGGTAAACAAGGCCAAAAGCTTAAACGCTATTTGCAAAGCATGAATTGCTTCTTTGCTTGCTATAGTATATTAGAGTTTTATAATTTACTAACTTTATTTTGTGTATCCGCTTTTTTCGTTGTTATTTTTATCTAAATGCCTGTTACGTAAAGAGATTGGAAATGAAACTCCTGCCGAGCCCCAGCTTCAAATGAGACGATGAGACACTCTTGATATATTATATTTTTCTTAACTGATGTTACACACGAATCGATTTATGTTTTGTTTTAGTTTTACTGCAATGCCGTGTTCATTCGCACTGCAGAAGCCGGTACGTGGGCGTTTGTCTCCGGTCGAACACCCAAAGAGCATAAGTGAACTTGCCTCTGCAACGGCGTAGCATCAATTCTTAATTCAAGAATGGCGTTATACATGGATGGGGAATAAACTAAAGGCTGTGCTAACGGATCTCACAAGCATTAGTTCCGGCCCGATTATCTTTATTATTTCAGAGGCATTGGTTCAGCCATGCTGACGATGACCAGAACTTTTCAGAGGAAGGTAGAATCCGCCGACAATATAAGGAGCGGTAGAAAAATAAGAGGTTAATGGGCTCTTATTACGGATGGATTAATGTTTGGCAGAAACGGAGAGACAGCCGGCATTTCTACTTGAACAATAATCTTGATCGGCAATTTCCAACAGGTCGATTCCCTAAATCAATAGAAATGGGATTGTACAAAGCCGCAAAATCGGGACGAATTGCAATAACTGTATGGCAGAGCAACTGATGATGAACTCTATAACTTTATCCTGTTTTAATTAAAAGTTTATTAAATAAATGTATAACAATAAGAAACAATATGTATATATTTTGTAATATTGTTAATGACAAAAGTCTAACGTATAGTTGAGTTGCATTTCAAAAAACTTTCAACTCTATGAGGATTTACCTATGAATGACTTTTATAAAGACGTGTTAACTGGGATTGTATTTGTTACCGGTGTATTAGGATTTGTTTCTGGAGAATTTATTATCTCCTCTACGCTGTTCGCAACGGCGGCCATTGCCAGCAACGTCAACCTGAACCGTAAACGGGCCAATGCTGGACATCTGCAATGCGAGTAATCATCCAATTTAACAAACTGCCTGGATTACTTAACCACGTAGCAACTTAATAACTTCCAAGGCTTAATGGCCTTGGAAGTTTTTTATTTTTAGATCTTCCTTCTTTCAAAATTCCTCAAAGCTCCGTATTTCCACTTTTCCTTTGCAGGAGACTCTGCTTCACCCTTTCGTTGTAATACAGCAACTTAATAGAGATAAACATCCTGATAAATTGAGAAAACAACTTAACTTGTAACCTTGATAGTCTCTATTGGCGAGAGGCAAGAAACTTGTTAAGAATAGTCCTTTCCCCACTTCTGCGAAGTACAAATTTCAGTGGCATTGCAGCAGCACATGTAGGGTTCTTGTAACTCGTCGGATTCCGCAATTTTTTCTTTTGACTCTGAAGAAATAACACCCATTATACTGCGATGAAGATAAAGTTTTTACCAAACTGCTGCTTAATCAGTGCATTCATCTAGCAATATCCGCCCATCCTCATCCATCAAAGCGCCGAAAAATTGCTCTTGGCCTTTTTCAACTTGCCTTTACAAGGATAACTACCTGCCGCAGCTGAGCTATATACGCATTCATCGTTATTTCATTGGCTTCAAATGTGTACTATAACAACACCTTTAAGGAAATTTTTGTTATCACTCTTTAAACCATAGCATCATGCGCGAACTGGACGGTCCCGAACTTTATCGAGCACTCAAATACGCCAAGCACCTGGACGAAGAGGAAGTCAGCGAGATCATCGAACGGTTTCAGTTCGATCAAGCAGCTCTGTCGCAAGCAATTTTCAACGTCTTTCCAGCCGTCATTGCCGAGCAAAACCAGGATATGTCATATCTTTTCCTGACCCTATGCTTCGATGTGCTGTGCGTCTTCCAGCAAGCCTTCGGCCCGTTGCCTTCCCAAGAAGGAATGGACTTCGATTGGTTGGAAAAGCAAGCTATGCTTTTGGAGGCTGAACTGCAATCACTGATCAAGGAGAGAGACATGGACGAGAAGATCAGGGCCCGATTACAGAACCGATTCATGCAGCGCTCAACTCAGGGCAGCCCGCAGCCGGTTCTGGTCAGATTCCTGAATAAAGCCATTGAGGACTTCGCGGCAGAAATTCCCAGCAGGAAAACAACCATCCGAGTGACCCAAACCATGGTTTTCATAGTGGTTCAGCTATTCAGCAATCTCTACAGTCATGCTGAAAGTTAACGTCAATGCCATGAAGCGATCTTCAGATGCAAGTTAAACTGTAGAACAGTGAATTTTATGCTTCTATAAATCACATTAATTATCGATAATGGCACTTTAAACTCTTACACGAGATCAGCCATTCATTGACATTTCCTGTTTTTCGTCAAAAATAGCCTTTTTTCCAATTTTATCGACAATGGCAACCAAAACGATTCCTTGCGTCAAAGGCGATTTTTTGCTGGGCAATTTACACCAATATAAAGCTAATCCTTTTCAAGCGCTCTGCAGTTGGCAGCGCGATTATGGAGACTTGGTCAGTTTCAGGCTAGCCACTCGTCAGCTTTATTTATTCAGTCATCCACAGTTAGTGGAACAGGCTCTAGTCAAACAAAGCCATAACTTTGTCAAAATGTACAATCCGAAAAAGCCGACGGGTCTGTCCTTGATTTTAGGACAAGGACTGCTTACCAGCCAGGGCGATTTATGGCGTAGACAACGACGCTTAATGCAGCCGGTCTTTCAGCGCGCCAATTTAACATCCATGCTGCCACAAATGATCACGGCCGGAAATAACCTGTTGCATCGTTGGCAGCAATTAGGTGATGAGGCGCAAGTTAATCTTGCTGACGAGATGATGCAATTGGCACTGGAAGTCATCACCCAAACGATGTTCAGCACCAGCGTACTCGACAAAGTAGGCGAGATCGCATCAGCTTTGGATACCGGATTAAAGTACGCTGCCAAAACCATATCGAATCCTTTAACCCCGCCTTTATTTATACCGACGCCCGCCAATCGAGCATTCAGACAAGCTACCGGCGTATTAGATGACATTATTTACAGCATGATTAATCAGCGCCGATCCCAATCTAGCGCCCAACGCGATTTATTGAGCATGTTGTTGAAGGTGCGCGATGACGATACAGGCAATCCCATGAGTGACCAGCAAATTCGTGATGAAGTGATTACGATTTTCACTGCCGGCCATGAAACCACGGCAAACGTGCTTACCTGGACATTATATTTATTGGCTCGACATCCAGATGTTCTAGCAAAGCTCAAAGCTGAGCTCCATGATCAGTTGCAAGGCAATACTCCCGATGCCGAATCTCTACAGCAATTGGCTTATACCCGGGCGGTATTGAGCGAAGCCATGCGCATCCGCCCACCGGCAGGCATTCTGATACGCAAAATAAGCCAAGATACTGAAATTGACGGGTATGCCCTTAAAGCTGACAGTCTGGCAATATTCAGCATCTACAATGTTCACCATCATCCCGACTATTGGCAACAGCCTGAACAATTTGATCCTGAACGTTTTTTAACGGCTGAAAAACGGAAATTCGCCTATATGCCTTTCGGTACCGGCGAACGCGTGTGCATCGGCAACCATTTTGCCTTACTCGAAAGTCAGTTGCTGCTGAGTATGATTGTTCAGCATTATGATGTGGAATTGCTCAATGCTGATGAAGTCGAGATTGAAATGGCTGTGACTGTACGGCCTAAAGGGGGCATTCCGGTAAGACTAAAACGGCGCTAAAACAATCTTCAGTCCCATTTCAATATTCTGGCTATTGCATTTTTATGCCTGTAAAACTTTAACCTTGATTTAAACGCCGTTGTAGGGTCGAATTCATTCGGCGGGGGACAAACGCCCACGTACCGGCCTCTGCAGTGCGAATGAGCACGGCATCGCAGTAAAACTAAAACAAAACATAGATCGATTCGTGCGTAACATCAGTTTGATAACTAAAGATCAGTATCCATCAGCCTCAACACATAGCCATTTTGCACTTAAAAATATTAATCCCATGATTGCATAAGCCATAGCCCACTCCCACGCGGGAGTTAATGATAAGGCTGTATCGCTAGCTGTCCACTGGTAAGAATGCATCAGGCCACAAGCCGACAATAGACTGGCCGAGCCGCTCCAGAGCGCAGCCTTGATAAAATGACGTTCGATAATCGCGACCGTCAACGCGGCTAGGATCATCGCTGTCATAATAAAGCCCTGCTCCAACGCAAAAGCGCCTTGAATCCAAACATCCGCCTGTTGAAAACGCGCCAGCATTGCATCCGAAAATGCCGGCATGGGTCCATCGCCATAGTCTGCCGCCCGGATACCACTTTTCGCCATGAAGGCGCCCCAAGCCGCAATACCGGGCAGCAACCCCATTACAACCGCCGGCGCATGGTTTTTCGGAGTTTCCTGAAAAGCTTGCGCTGCAATGACAATGCCGATCCACAACATAATCGCCATACCGGCGTCGATCGGAATTGCCCAAGCGATATAAGACAAACTGCCGGTTAAACAAATCAGCGTGACAAACACTCCGTTTAAAATCGAATAGCCGGCACGAGAGCCCATTGCTTTCCAGCCGGGATGACCTATATAAATCGTCGTCGGAAAACAGGAGCCGAACAAACTAGCCGCTAATGTTCCAATGCCATTGATTGCCAAAGAAGATTGCGTAGGGTAACTGTCACCCGCAGCCTCGGCAGATTCAATATTTTGAAGGGAGCCAATGAGATTAAAGAGTCCCATCGGAATGATGACCGACAAATAAGTTAAACTGTGCCCCGAAGTCAGCACTTCGCATAAATCGCCAAGCACCGGTATAGGCAAATACAGATTCAAATCATTATCCGGTCTATCGCCAACGGGAGCCAATCCTATTAACCAAGCTAGCAAAGCACCTAATACTATAGCTACCAAACCTCCCGGAATATTGCCGCGAAAACGCAGCCGGCCAAAATAGACTAATAAAATCACACCTAGTGTCACCAAACCGACGACAGGATGCGCATAGGTGCGAAATAAAAAGCCCAGAGAAATAAATGTTAAGGCGATTCCGGATAAAGTCGATAGCAAAGCTGCACGTGGCGTCGCTTTTCTTAACTTTTCCACAATAAAGGCGCCGCCTAACTCAATCAAACCGGAACCCAAACAAGCCAACAAGCCTGCTTGCCAAGCAATACGTTCGGGATTTTCAGCCCCATCAGCCTCTGCCAGCATTTTTGCCGGCAACATGACTAAAAAAATATAAGCAAATAAAGACACGGCGTTGATGCCGTAAGGCAAGGCACAAACATCATGGCGCCCAGTCGCCGCAGCCAATTGTTTGGCTTGATGAGCATAATAGATATTACCAATCAATAAAGAAACGGCGACGCCAGGCAGAATATGGCGGTAAATCAAATCTTCTGAAAAACCCAGGACCTGATCACATAACCCCACGATAACCAACAATTGCACAAGGTTATCCAAAGCCAAGCCAAAAAAACCGTCAAGATCGGTGCGTACAAACCATTTCACTACAAAAATCCAAGTCCAAAAATGAAACAGAAAAAGTGTCTATTAGTCTGCTTAGGATACCGCCAGAAACAACTTCCCTGAATTGATACAGCAAATCAGCGATAATAATTTTTTAATCCTTCTCAAACTAAGAAGCAAGGATCGGTTTAGGGCATGGAAGGCGGCGAGTTATCCGCTTGAATTGAGTACCTCTTCCGATTTTTAGCCCATCAAAAGGGCAGCAAAGCTCATTGCATTTACTGTCTTTATAGCGGGCCAGAACTCCGTTATTTCAACCTGGGCTTAACTATAACCCTGGTTTATCAAGGAGGACATGAGTAGTTAAGCTGTCCCTCAACAAACACGCTATAGGTGCATGGATTACTTCCACCGTTGTAAGTGCCGCCAGTATGTAAAACATAAAACCCACTTTTCGATCCGGCAATAATTATACCGTTACACACCATATTTTCTTCGCCAACTTTTTTACTAACCATCGTGAATGGGTCGGTAAACGGACCGTCATCGAAAATTGCAGAATAGGTTATATTTCCGAGCTTAACTTGATGCCAATGTCCATCATGAGGAACGATCTGATTATTATTGATTGCGCTTTTCATATCGTCCATGAGCTTGCCGATATGAATATGCAATTGATGTTTGCTCCGCTTCGGGAGTGGATTAATCGCGAGTGCAATATTCTCAGTGGGAATATTTTCATCCTTAGCCAGATCCCATGCCAAGTTCCAAGACATTGGGTCCCGGTGAGCATGATCCTCTACACCGATAACAGGATAGTTTGGCACAACCAGCCAATGGCCGGGTCCTTTTGAGGTATCGCAACTGTCATACACTGCATTAAACACAGTATGATAATGGGCCGGCATTGTTCCGATATGTTTAATGTATGGTGGATGATGCGGACAGGAATCACCCGGTTGAACATCTTTGCAGTCCTCAGCACTGTGCCAAAGACTACACGCGCCATTAGCACTGTTCTCTGAATCGGTACAATCTTTGTCCAGGTTTGGTGCATCATCGCCCAAAACAGCAGCGCTGAACTGAGTGAGTAAGGCGAAAGTTATCAGCCGCCAAGCTAAATATGATTTATTCATTTGATTTCCTTCTTACTCAATAAAACCGATGTTGGATTTTACTTAAGTAAATCCAATTGATGGAGTTGAAATAATTGAACTTAGCACTCTGGGTTTATGATGGTATGCATTCCAAGAAGTTTCATCATACCTCGCTACTGTTGAAACCTGAATTACAGACCTGCAATACTCTGGATTTTTGGTGAGTTTTATTGTGATTTTTATTTTGAATATGCCCTACCAAGGACACGCAGAAACTTTCAGGCAATAAAAAAGGCCTTGGTAAATTACCTAAGGCCTTGTTTTACTTGGCTCCCCCGGACGGGCTCGAACCGCCGACCTAATGATTAACAGTCATCCGCTCTACCGACTGAGCTACAGGGGAATAAACTTTTTGTCTTCTTCAATGGCGCGCCCGGAGAGATTCGAACTCCCGACCGCTCGGTTCGTAGCCGAGTACTCTATCCAGCTGAGCTACGGGCGCCTTATTGATCCGACTATTATCCTTCTTTACCTCATCCTTGTCAACCTTTATTTTTCATTCTCTTAAAAAACAAAAATCAACCTTTAATTATGTGGCGGAGAGAGAGGGATTCGAACCCTCGATGCGCTTTTGGCACATACTCCCTTAGCAGGGGAGCGCCTTCGGCCTCTCGGCCATCTCTCCTAAAACTTTTACTCTTCTGAACCGGTTAAGCCTGTAGACTCGGCCTGTTCTTTTTTAATCCGTTCGTAAATTTCTTCCCTATGAACAGAGACTTCTTTTGGTGCATTAACACCGATGCGAACCTGATTTCCTTTGACTCCAAGAACAGTGACTGTAACTTCATCACCGATCATCAAAGTCTCTCCTACCCGACGAGTCAAGATAAGCATGGCTTCTCCCTATGTCTATTTAAAAACCACTGTTCTTACACAGCATCCAACCAAGAACGACAATTATAGCAGCTTTTTCAGATAAATAAAGTCCTAAGTTAAAATAAAATCTAAGACTCTATTTCTTGGTCTAGCTTAAAAGCCGCATGTAATGCTCTGACCGCCAATTCCAAATATTTCTCATCAACAACGACGGAAATTTTAATTTCCGATGTCGATATCATTTTAATGTTTATGCCTTCTTTTGCAAGCGTTTTAAACATAGTGCTGGCAATTCCAGCATGAGAACGCATGCCTACGCCTACAATTGAAACTTTTACTATGCTGTCATCTCCAGTCACTTTTCTGGCCCCAAGCTCTGCACATCCATTTTCCAACAAAGCTTTTGCTCTGGGATAATCGTTGCGATGCACGGTAAAGGTAAAATCAGTCGTCGCGTCATCAGCAATATTCTGGATGATCATATCGACTTCGATATTTGCATCAGCTATCGGCCCAAGAATTTTAAATGCAACACCTGGTAAGTCAGGCACGCCAGTAATGGTTAATTTCGCCTCGTCACGATTAAATGCGATTCCGGAAACTAAAGCACTTTCCATTTGTGATTCCTCATAGGTAATGAGCGTACCCTTACCTTCTGTAAATGATGATAATACTCTTAAAGCAACATTATACTTGCCGGCAAACTCTACCGATCTTATTTGCAATACTTTTGAACCCAAGCTGGCCATTTCCAGCATTTCTTCAAAGGTAATCTTATCAAGTCTGCGGGCTTTCGGTTCTACCCGAGGATCAGTGGTATAAACACCATCCACATCGGTATAGATGTGGCACTCATCGGCTTTCAAAGCGGCAGCCAAAGCGACAGCGGTCGTATCAGAACCTCCGCGCCCTAGCGTTGTAATATTGTTGTTTTCATCAACCCCCTGAAAACCGGCGACAACCACTACTTTACCTGCACTAAGATCAGCTCGCATGCGGGTGTCATCGATATTGCGAATGCGCGCTTTCGTATGACTGCTATCGGTCAGAATTTTTACTTGCCCACCTGTATAGGAGCATGCTGGGCATCCAAGCTCATGCAAAGCCATACTTAAAAGCGAAACGGTAACCTGCTCTCCTGTGGAAAGCAGAACATCCATTTCTCTTTCGTTGGGCTGTGGTTGCATTTCTTTTGCCAACGCAACCAGACGATTGGTTTCTCCGCTCATTGCTGAAACGACAACAACAATCTGATCCCCCAGATCATGCACTTTTTTAACTTTTTTGGCGACTGCTTTAATACGCTCTACAGAGCCTACCGATGTACCGCCAAATTTATATACATATAATGCCATTCACTATAACCTTATCTTCAAGCATTCATTTGCTCTTGCACCCAAGCAGGAACTTGAGCCAGTGCCTCAGCCAACTTTGACGGATCGTTGCCGCCAGCCTGAGCCATATCAGGCCGGCCACCGCCTTTGCCGCCGACTTTAGTCGCTACAAAATTAACCAGATCACCGGCTTTTACACGGCCCATCTGATCTTTGGAAACACCTGCGCACAGCATGACCTTATCGCCCTCGACGACTGCCAGCACGATTGCAGAGCTACCTAATTTGTTTTTCAGCTGATCCACCATGTCGCGCATGGACTTAGGATCAACGTCATCAAGTTTAGTGGCCAGTACTTTGATCCCATTGACATCGATGGCCTGAGAGCTGAGCTCACCACCTGCTGAACTTGCCAGTTTCGATTTCAGCCGCTCCAGCTGTTTTTCCAGCGACTTATTCTTTTCTATCAGCTGCTCGACCTTTTCAGATGCCTTATCCGCCGAACTTTTCAAAAGCCCCGCAATACTGCTCAATGCTTTATCGCGGCATTCGATCCAGTCAATACAGACACTGCCAGTAACCGCCTCAATACGTCTGACGCCAGCAGCAATACCCGTTTCACTGATTATCTTAAAGCAACCTATATCGCCTGACCGCTCAACATGCGTACCGCCGCACAGCTCGGTTGAGAAGTCGCCGATTTTTAAGACCCTGACTTCGTCGCCATATTTTTCGCCGAACAAGGCCATGGCTCCGGCATTCATAGCTTCATCTTTTGCCATAATCTGCGCGGAAACAGGATTATTCATGCGGATCTGCTCATTGACCAGGCGCTCAACAGTGCTGATTTCGTCAGCCGTTACCGGCTCAAAATGGGAAAAGTCAAAACGCAAGCGCTCCGGGTTAACCAGTGAGCCTTTTTGAGCCACATGCTCGCCCAAGACCTTTCTTAATGCCGCATGCAACAAATGCGTAGCAGAGTGATTCAATTCGGTTGCTTTTCTATCTGCTGCACTGACACGCGCATCGCACAATTGGCCCTTGTTTAGTGCTCCGGCAGTCACCCTACCTTTATGCAAGAACAGATTACTGCCCTGTTTTTGTGTATCGGTAACTTCAAATACCGCACCACCGGCTTCAATTTTGCCGCAATCACCTACCTGACCGCCGGATTCAGCGTAGAAAGGCGTCTTATCCAGAACCACAATGCCTTCATCGCCTTCTTTGAGGCTATCGACCGGCTGACCTTTTAAATAAAGGCCGAGGATATGCACCTGATCATCGAGTTGTCCGTAACCGGTAAATTCGGTCTGCACGTCCAGCTTGATATCCTGATCGTAATCGGCCCCGAAACTGCTGGCCAGCCGCGCTCGTTCCCGTTGCTCAGACATAGCCATTTCAAATCCGGCGTGATCGACAGTGAGATTGTTTTCACGGGCAAAGTCAGCCGTCAAATCCACTGGAAAACCATAAGTATCATAAAGCTGAAATACAGTCTCGCCAGGAATCACAGAGCCTTCCATTTTGGCCACGCAGGCTTCAAGGATTTTCATGCCTTGTTCCAAAGTTTCAGCAAAACGCTCTTCTTCCTTTTTCAGAACGCGTTCAACCTGTGCCTGCCCATTTTTAAGCTCAGGGTAAGCTTCGCCCATTGCTTCGACCAGTGGCGCGACCAATTTGTAGAAAAACACCTCACGGATACCTAGACGATAACCGTGGCGAATAGCCCGGCGAATGATGCGCCGCAAGACATAACCGCGCCCCTCATTTGAAGGCATGACGCCATCAGCCACTAAAAAGGCACAGGAACGGATATGATCGGCGATCACGCGCAATGAACTTTGCGTTAAATCATGGGTTCCGGCAATCTCGGCCGCAGCCCGCAGCAATTTCTGAAACAGATCAATCTCATAATTGCTGTGTACGCCCTGCATTACCGCAGAAATCCGCTCAAGCCCCATGCCGGTATCAACAGAAGGTTTGGGCAGTGGATGCAAATTGCCTTCACTGTCGCGATCATATTGCATGAATACCAGGTTCCAGATTTCGATATATCTGTCGCCGTCTTCATCCGGCGAACCTGGAGGGCCCCCGGCAATTCCTTCGCCGTGATCATAGAATATTTCAGTACAAGGCCCGCAAGGCCCTACGTCGCCCATAGACCAGAAATTATCCTTGGCGCCGATTCTTGAGAACCGGTTTGGATCAATCCCAACATCCTGAAGCCATATTTTTTCCGCTTCGGAGTCTTCCTCAAAAACAGTTACCCATAATTTCTGCGGCGGAATATCCAACTCTTTCGTTAAAAATTCCCAAGCATAATAAATCGCTTCTTTCTTGAAATAATCGCCGAAACTGAAATTGCCCAGCATTTCAAAAAAGGTATGATGGCGTGCCGTATAACCGACATTTTCCAAATCGTTATGCTTGCCACCCGCCCTGACGCAGCGCTGACTAGTCACCGCCCGGTTATAATCACGGTGCTCTCTGCCTAGGAATACATCTTTAAACTGCACCATGCCGGCATTGGTGAATAACAATGTCGGGTCATTGCCGGGCACCAGGGAGCTTGAAGGCTGTACAGAATGTCCTCGTTCACGAAAGAATTCCAGAAAAGCAGTGCGCAGTTCTGAGCTAGTCATTTTTTTCATGGTAATGGTAAATAAATGATTTTTAAAACTAAAATTTATTCTTGTTAATATTCAAATGGTCAAGCAAAGCGCTGATCATTTCACCAGTAAAGCCGCGGTGCAACAAAAATCGACTGCGTTTAGCCCACTCGTTTCTGTCCAGATTTTTTTTATGATTATATTTTTTGTTGTAAACCTGTTCCAGCAAGTCCATCCAGCTACTGTCAGACTCCTGCAAAACTGCGTCTAAATCAATCTCGTCAACACCATTTTGCCGCAGTTCATATTCAATGCGAACAGGTCCGTAGCCTTTCTGCATGCGGTAGCGAGCGTAGTTCTGCGCATAACGTTGGTCATCCTGCCAGCCTTGCTGTACCAATTCATCAATGACAGCCGATACATCTTCCCTATCAAAGCCTCTGCCTGTCAGTTTATTGAGCAATTCTTTCCGGCTGTGATCTCTACGGGCCAGCAATCGCAGGCAAGTTTCTTTAATATCCTTATGAACGTCATTCACAACAGGCTATGAGGACTAAATGGACTATTCGCCTTCATCAGTAAAGCTAGGTTCCTCACTGAACTCGACTCTTCGGCCGAACGCTTCGGCCCGTATTTTGTCTTCGATCTCTTTGGCCATGTCGGGATGCTCTTTCAGGAAGGCTTTGGCATTATCCCTGCCTTGGCCAATTTTTTCATTACCGTAACTATACCAGGAACCTGATTTTTGAATAAAACCGTAATTGACTCCTAAGTCAACCAACTCGCCCAGAAACGACACGCCTTCGTTATACAAAATCTCAAATTCGGCCTGCTTGAAAGGCGGAGCGACTTTGTTTTTAACCACTTTTACGCGGGTTTCATTGCCTATCACTTCCTCACCTTTCTTAACCGAACCGATGCGTCGGATATCCATCCGCACTGAAGCATAGAATTTAAGCGCATTACCGCCGGTTGTGGTTTCCGGACTGCCGAACATGACCCCGATTTTCATCCTGATCTGGTTGATAAAAATAACCAGTGTATTGGAGCGTTTGATATTGGCCGTCAATTTCCTTAATGCCTGGGACATTAAACGTGCCTGTAGGCCCATGTGCGAATCGCCCATATCGCCTTCAATTTCGGCTTTAGGCGTCAAGGCCGCGACCGAGTCGACGACGACCACATCAACAGCGCCTGAACGCACCAGCATATCGGTGATCTCCAAGGCTTGTTCGCCAGTGTCGGGCTGGGACACCAACAAATCATCGACATTGACACCGATTTTTTCGGCATAACCGGGGTCCAATGCATGCTCAGCATCGACAAATGCCGCCGTACCGCCGAGCTTTTGCATTTCAGCGATGACTTGCAGTGTCAAGGTCGTCTTACCGGAAGATTCAGGCCCATAAATTTCCACGATACGGCCGCGAGGCAAGCCTCCACAGCCCAGCGCAATGTCTAAACTCAGAGAACCGGTAGAAACCACTTCGATATCACGCGCGGCGGCCACATCGCCCATGCGCATGACAGAGCCTTTGCCGAACTGTTTTTCTATCTGCATCAGCGCTGCACCCAGCGCTTTCTTCTTGTTCTCGTCCATTGTTTATGTCCTGTATGTAAAGAAGTATTACCCAATCGAACTGTTTATTATCACATAGAGATATGCATTCGGATAGTTTTGATTTTCAAATCAAGATTTATCTTTATGATATTAAATTGCTTCATTTTTAGACAGCATAGTCCAAGCGAGTTCCGCCATGTTCTTTGAGCCTCCGCCTTCGCCCAACTGCGCTTTAACCTGGGTTAAATTGTCGCGCATCGCATCGGCATAGACCTTGTCGGTCAAAATCCGGTTAACTTCCGCAGCCAGATTTTCCGAAGTCGCTTCATGTTGAATAAACTCCTTTACGATCCCTCTGCCGGCAATAATGTTGGGCAATCCAATAAACTGCGTCTTTACCAGCCATCTGCCAAGTATGTAGGTCAGCGATGAAAGCTTATAGGTGATAACCATAGGCACGGTTAATAAAGCAATTTCCAGCGTTGCCGTGCCCGAAGTCGTCATGACTACATCGCAGCATTGAATCACATCATAAGGCTGATTTTTTACCGTAATAATTTTAACCGGCGACTGACTCAAATACGCTTCAAGTAAGGCATCGCTGATCGAGTCGGCCTGAGGCAGCAGAAACTGGACTTCATGCATATCATTTTGAATTTCTTCGGCGGCTTTCAGCATGACCGGCAGCATGCGCTTGATCTCATTGGCGCGACTTCCCGGCAATAGGCCGATAATCGTCTTTTTTTGATCCAGCCCAAAACGCACTAAATCTTCTTCCTTCGAATGCTGGGCGCGGACTTTGTCGACAGACGGATGCCCAACATAACGCACCGGCACACTTTCGGCTTCATAATAAGCCGTCTCAAAAGGAAAGATAACGGCCATCATATCGATCACTTCGCCGTATTTCTTGACTCGCCCGGGGCGCCATGCCCATATCTGTGGACTGACATAGAACAATACTTTGATACCGCATTGCTTGGCATATCGCGCCAGTTTGAAGTTAAACTCCTTATAATCGACGCAAACCAGCAAATCAGGTTGCTCATCGGAGATTAGCTTCTGCATGAGCTTTAATGCGCGGCGGATTTCGCCATAATGCTTTATAACCTCGACAAGACCGATTACGGCGATATTCGATGAATCATAGCGAACATCGATACCCGCCTGAGCCATTTTTGCGCCGCCCATGCCAATGCCTTGGATATCAGGCCGATATTTGCGCAATTCCAGAAACATATTGGCAGCATGCTGATCACCCGAGGATTCGCCAGCGCTAAACAGGACAGTTAAGGGTTTGTTTTGTGACAAGAAATAACCTATTAAGTAAATAATATCAGCGACTACCAAACAAAAGGCCGACTAAGAGCCGGCCTTTATTGGTATTGCGTCAGTTTTTATCGCTTGATCAATCCTGCGATAAGTTTAAGCGGTTAAAACCTCGCGGATAACACTGACAATTTCTTTGATAGTCGCATCAGCCAGATAAGGACAGATCGGCAGCGAGAAACAATTGGCCGCAACAGACTCAGTCACAGGCAGGCTCAATTCCGCGCACTCCTCTTTGAAAACGTTTTGCTTATGCAATGGCACCGGATAATACACGGCGCAGCCTATTTGCTTGTCCTGCAAGGCTTTTATCACATCATCCCGGCGATCGCACAGCAAGGTATACTGATGATACACGTGCTCGCCCAGACCATCTTCAAACGGCGTCGCCAATGGCAAGTCAGCCATTAATTCCGAGTAAAGATGCGCGGCATGACGGCGGCCTTTATTGTACTGATCGATCCGTTTCAGCTTGGCTCTCAGAATTACCGCCTGCATGTCATCGAGGCGGCTGTTATAGCCAATGACATCATGATAATAACGTACGTCGGAGCCGTGGTTGCGCAGCTGCTTAATCTTGGCAGCGGTTTCATCGGAGTTTGTCGTCACCAGACCGCCATCTCCGAAGGCGCCCAGGTTTTTGCTCGGAAAGAAGCTGAAGCCAGCCGCATGCCCGATAGCGCCGGTCTGTTTGCCATTGATGCTGGCGCCGAATGATTGACAGCAATCTTCGATCAGCTTCAGATTGTGTTCATCGCATAGCTTTTGAATTTTAGCCATGTCAGCCGGCTGGCCAAACAAATGCACGGGCATCACCGCTTTAGTTTTAGGCGTAATGGCTTTTTCTATGGCTTCCGGCGAGATATTGAAAGTCTTTGGATCGATATCGACAAAGACCGGCTTGGCGCCGACGTATTTGATCGCTTCGGCCGTAGCAATAAAAGTGAAGGCGGTAGTGATGACTTCATCACCAGCGCCGATGCCTTCCGCAATCAATGCCAGATGCAGGGCATCGGTTCCTGAAGCCACGCCGATGGCATGTTTGACCCCCAGATATTCAGCCGCTTCTTTTTCAAATGCCTGTACATTAGGGCCTAGAATAAACGAGCAGTTTGCTATTGTCTCAGCCAGCCCTTGCTCAATTTCGTCTTTAATTTCAGCGTATTGAGCCTTCAGGTTTACCATTGGTATCATATTGTTATTGCCTTTTATTTATTCAGAAAATCTTATAGCGTAATATAAAAAGTGCGGTTATTTATCGCCCAATAAGCGCGTAATCTGTATCGCCGTCTCGAGTGCTCTTTTGCCGGCTTCACCGGACACCAGAGGATTCTCGCCGGTATGAATGCAATTGATGAAATGCTTGATTTCTTCCAGCAAGGCGTCGCCGCTTTCAAACACAGATTCTTCGGTTTCTATTTCGAGAATACCGGGGAACATTTCCTTGGTGCCGGTACGGTGCTTGGTCAGAATACGGTTTTGGAAATCGACCGAGACATATGAATCGGGACGGAACATGCGCATTTTGCGCTCCATCTTCATGCTGATGCGGCTGGCGGTCACATTGGCCACACAGCCGTTCTTAAATAACAGCCTGGCGTTGGCGATGTCAGTGCCCTGAGTCAGTACCGGCGTGCCGCTGGCATCGATGCGCTCTACTTCGGAATCCACCAGGGCCAGAATAATGTCGATGTCATGAATCATTAAATCCAGCACTACGCTGACATCATTGGCACGCGGATTAAAAGGCGATAAGCGATGAGATTCGATAAACAGCGGCTTTTGTTCGTTATCGAGTCCCAATACGGCCGGATTAAAACGCTCCAGGTGCCCTACCTGCAAAATCAAGTTTTTTGCCTTGGCAATTGCTATCAATTCGTCGGCTTCCTCAACCGTTACGGTGATCGGCTTCTCCACCAGCACATGCGCGCCATTTTCAAGAAAATCCTTTGAAACCTCATGATGCAGCGTCGTTGGCACGACAATACTTACGGCATCGACTTCACCAAGCAGCGGTTTGTAGTCTGTCAGCGCTTTGGCGCCATATTGCCCGGCAACATCTCTAGCCGCCGCTTCATTAATGTCAACAACAGCAACCAGCTCGCAATCAGGCAATGATGCGTATTTCTGTGCGTGGAACTTCCCCAAATAGCCTGTACCAATAACAGCGCATTTTATTTTTTTCATGTAATTACTTTATATTTAGTTCAACTTGCACCCCAACAAGAAGGCTTGATAACAACAGAAATTTCGCGATGTCATCTGCTCTGTTACGGGATAAAACCGGGTATTGTAAACCATCAGTCTATATTCAGAAAATTTTGTACAGCCGCCCTATTCGCAATAAAGTCAAACACTTTTCAGTTTTATTGCCTCATCTACGAACTTGAGCTGTTAAATAATAATCCAAAGCAAATCGATATTTACAACCCTGAGCCGCAGCCTGTGTAAAAATGGTTACGAGTGGGTATGCTGAGACTCTTTTTCTTCCGTAATCTTGCGGGCGCTAATATCGACACCCAAAGTCAAAATAACCATCTCGTTATTCTCGTCATTGGATTTCAGTAGCGTGTGCAACCAAGAGACATTCAGCAACTTACTGGATTCAGTCAATAAGAAGCCGTCAACCTGAAACCGGCCGGAACCCAAATCGCCCGCTCTTAATTGGTTCAACTTGTTTAGGTGCTCCTTGTCCGATTCCGGCAGGAAAGCATCAAACACTTTGCCGATTATAGATCGGCTATCGGACTCAAACTCATCAACGCCGGCCTGATTGATGGTTAAAATTATGCCGTTCAATTTTTGGGTAATAATAATAATGGGCGCCGCTTCAACTAATTGCCGGATAAAATCCCTCTCTTTTCCGAGAGCCTGGCTTTTTTCCAGCAATTTGAGCGTATTACGGCGCACCGCCAACTCCAGAGACTCCAATTGGTCCGACAAGGTTAAGGCCGTATCATTTAATTTATCCAACTCATCGTAGCCCAGATTAGAAAAATTTTTTATCGCTATCTGTTGCTTAAATGCCTCGTATTGATTCTGCGATAATAAAGGCAAAGCCTGTGAAAGTTTCGTAACGCGGCGCAACAACAAATGCAGAACCACTACCAGCGATATAAGGGAAACCAAAAAACTGACAGCCCCCTGAAACCAGACTTGCTTCAGATCATCCTTAAAGCCTTTGAAATCAGCAGTAATGTCATCGACAAACAGAAAAAAGGGCGGCCCTGCCGCCTCTTGATGAACGGGGAAAACTCTAACCTCAAAAACAGCATTATCCAGTTTTATCGTCTTGCTGTGCTCCAACAGCTCATCAATCTTGAAATGTCTGGAGATATAGTCATATACCGGTATATTTTTTTCAGGCAATGTCATGCCAGATAGTTTATAAGGCCATTGATGCTCACCTGTCGCTTCATCCATGATTAAAAGACCGATATCTGAGTGCGTTGCCCGCTTGTATTTAATGATAACGTCGGCAAATGACCGAATGACGCTAAAAGCACCGGTTATTTCGGAGTCTGCCATAACCGGCGTAATAGTCTGCTGAAAACACGTGTGGGGGCAAAAAATCTGATGCGCCGGCGCTTCATTGCTCAGAACTTGCTTGACGGCCGAATTTACGGCAACCAGTTGACTGCCCCAGGACTTTACAGGCTGTGCTTGTCTGTCGAAAAAAGTGACATTTTCCATGTCCCAACTGAACTGCCATTTCGACAAAGTTTCATCCAGCACCGATAATGTTTGGTTTCGCGACTTGTCGTGAGACGAGAGAAGATCGATCAACGACAACAGTTCACCAAATTGCTCTAGCACTAAAAATGAGTCTTCAGTTAGCGCTATAGCGATATTGATATGATTATTTTGAATTTTTTTTCGGCCTATCTCAAAATTATCTATAGCTTCCAGATAGGAAAAATAGGAAAAAACGCTATGCAATATCAAAAAGACACTACCAAACAGAATAGCTAACTTCCATCTCAAACTAAAAAAGATTCCCTTGATATGCATCTGCTTAACTAAAACCTGAACGATAATTGCAATCCATACAAATCCCAATCCTGAATAAGCGAACTGGTGACGGGATTATCCGCCAGAGGCAACCAGGCCGTACCATGAACGCGATGATATTCTGCTCTTAACATCCACGATGCTGCCGGGTCCCAGCGCAGACCAAACATCCAATCATTAGCATAGGCAATATGATTGGGCAATCTGCTATTAGCAAAGCGTTGCCCATGCTTATCATCTATATCGTTATAAATAACATCATAACGAACATTCGCTTGCAACTGCGGCAAAATCTGATATCCCCC
The DNA here is from genome assembly GCF_015476545.1 of Methylobacter sp. BlB1. Classification (GTDB taxonomy): domain Bacteria; phylum Pseudomonadota; class Gammaproteobacteria; order Methylococcales; family Methylomonadaceae; genus Methylobacter. The sequence continues at coordinate 93,172 of NZ_JADMKV010000002.1, forward strand.
CTGAATATACCAACTTTCCGTAATCGATTTAGAATCTGGAAGAGAATTTCCAAAGTCACTGATATTGTTCCAACGGTGGTCAAATTCGCCTGTTAACGAGAATTTTTCACCATTATATTGAGCAGAAAACACTAATGACTGAATATACGCCTCACCGTTTAATAACGTCTCGCCCGCTGCAGGCTGATATTCAAGGTCAATACTTCCGTAACTCACAGCAAAAATATATTCTCCACCATTAATCTCATAATTAAGCTGCGCAGCAACAGCCGGCTTCGACTGAAACTCGCCTTTAGCATCAGGACCGAGTATAGATGACCGTATCTCGCTGTTATTCCCTAACGGAATCCCGACATTAAGCTTGACGGAAAAATCTCCATAGAGCGTGCGCTGTTCAGCGTAAAGTGAGCCGCCATCCGAAGATACCAATAGCGAGCGTGAACGTTCGAAATAGATTCCCTGAGGCAATAATATAGTCGGATGCGTAAAAGAGACATCCCGAGTTTCATTATATAAACCGAACGGTGTCTTAATCCGGCCGGCGCGCATGCCGACCCTGCCGCTCTCATAATTCAACAACGCTATGTCAACCAGGCCATAATCAAGGTTTACGCTGCCCCGGTCCAAATCGCCATTGCGTCGATATAGACCTTGAGCCGTAAACCTTAATCGATCAAGCGGTTGATAGGAGCCATTCAAACCTATTTCGGTCAATCCGGGACTGATGCCATCGTCACTTTGCCCAAAAATATTATTGTCGGATGAATGAAAAAAGCCCTGCGTTAAAAAACCATGAAACTCAATTTCATCCGGCATAATACCGGCTTGTACGATGCCGGACACGCAGAATACGCCCAACAACAAGATGCCGTTATTGGTATTCAAACAAGCGTATTTTTTCATTGTCCGGCCTGCTATTTAAATACCCGATTGCATAAGGGGTATTCGCTATTTTATCAATCATTTCCTGTTCTGAATCCAACTGAACGGGTGTCGCGCCTGTCCCTGAAAAAAGCATTCTGTCCCATATCCTCCTGAGTTGATGAGGAAACATATCAAGATTATTTTTAACGAAATCCTTATGCAGGAGGTCAGCGTCAGATAGAGTAAAGACCTTTATTTGCTCGCCATTAGGCCAGAATCGTTGCCGCATCATAAAGATGGCGCGCGCATCTGCCAGCGTATATTGCTTTGAGGGTACTGTTTGATTGACAACTATTTCAGCCGCATTGACCGAGGAACTACCCATTGCCGAGACGATAATGCCGACTTTTATGAAACTGATGAGTTTTTCATAGACATACGGATGCAACGTAAAAAGTTCCATTAATTTCTATCTAACCGCATGAGCCTCTATAGACGCGTTTACCAACTCTGATTCTAGTGTTTGCAGCTACCTATTCTTACTTCTAACACTAAAAACAAAAAGTCCGTACGCCAAGGTCTAATGCCAGCCCCCATATTGCTTAGTAGGATCGCCCTTGAAACCGGCTGTCGTGTTTTTGCCGCTAGCCGTTTTGCTTTGTGAAATTGCGTTGATCGCTGCTCTGGCCATGTTTTCTTTGGTTACGCCGCCCAGATCTCGTGCTGAGCGCACCACTAATGAAGACATGGGGGTGATATCTTGCTTCACTGCCATAGGGTCGAGGACTACTGCTTCCAATAATTCATCGTGCCCCTCAATTTCTAGAAAAACCGGATAAGCGGTATTAGCCGGAATATCCGCCGAGTATCTGTAGTCTCCGTTAAGTGTTACCGAGGCTATTGCGGCGCCATTTTTATCCTTGATTATAACCTTACCACTGGTTATCGGCCCGTCTCTATCTGTGACAATTCCCTCAATACGGGAATAATTTCCAGCACCCCCCCCCTTATCATTTGATGACTCGCCGCAACCGCCTAAAAGCAGCAGCATCGCAACAATGGCAAATTGATACATGTATTTCATTATTTACTCTCACTGAACTTTGTCCAACGCAAACGGTTGGCGTTTGAAACCACAGTCACAGAAGACATAGCCATTGCTGCGCCTGCAATCATCGGATTCAATAAAATTCCAAATAGCGGATATAACAGGCCTGCCGCGACAGGAATACTGATTGTATTATAGAAAAAAGCGCCCAGCAGATTCTGTTTTATATTGACCAAAGTGGCTTTGGACAATTCGACAGCTTCAGGCACTTTCAATAACGAACCCTGCAAAATTACCACATCGGCGCTCTCAATCGCGACATCGGTACCGGTACCGATAGCCAGCCCGACATCGGCCTGAGCCAATGCAGGTGCATCATTAATGCCGTCGCCGACCATGCCGACGATTTCCCCTTGCTGCTGCAACGCTCTCACCACCGCCGCCTTATCCTGCGGCAATACCTGAGCCCTCACTTCAGAAATGCCTGCCTGACGCGCAATGGCCTGGGCTGTGACTTCATTGTCGCCCGTCACCATTATCAGACGGATGCCCTGGCTTTTCATAAGCCGTACAGCTTCCGCCGAATCTGCCTTAATAGGGTCGGAAACGGCGATAATGCCGACGACTTCCTGATCCACTGCCAACAGCATCGGCGTCTGACCCGACGCTGCAAGCTTTTCCAGCTTGCTATTATGCCTGGAATATTTAATACCTTTCTGATCCATCAGAGCCCTGTTGCCGAACAGTACGAGCTGTTCATTAATCTGCGCCGCTACGCCATGCCCTATAACCGCCTCAAACTTTCTTGCTTTTTCCAGCTTGAGCTTTCTTTCTTCCGCGGCTGATAAAATAGCTGCCGCCAACGGATGCTCAGAGCCTGCTTCAAGGCTTGCAGCCCATCGCAAAATAACTTCGTCGCTGTAATCGCCTATCGGTTCAATAGCTGAAACAACGGGTTTGCCCTCAGTCACGGTGCCAGTTTTATCAAGAACTATACAGGTCAGCTTGCCTGCCGTCTGCAATGCCTCGCCATTGCGAATCAAAATCCCTGATTGGGCGGCTCTGCCGACTGCGACCATGACCGAAATGGGCGTCGCCAACCCCAGCGCGCACGGACAGGCGATAACCAGAACCGTCATGGATGTCACGAAGGCGTAACCCAATGCGGGTTCAGGCCCCCATGCGTACCAGATCAAGAACGTCAGCAGTGAAAGTGCGACCACTGACGGCACAAAAACAGCCGAGATCTTGTCCGCTAAGCGGGCGATTTCAGGTTTGCTGCTCTGCGCCTGACGCACGCTTTTAATGATTTGTGCCAATGCGGTATCGCGGCCAATGCGCGTTGCTTTGAACAGGAAGCTGCCGTTCTGGTTTATTGTGCCGGCGGCAACTTCTGATCCAGCTATTTTTTCTACCGGCAGCGGCTCGCCCGTCAACATGGATTCATCAACAGTGGAATGCCCTTCAAGCAGTATACCGTCCACCGCGATTTTTTCGCCGGGCCTTACTCTCAAGGTTTCGCCCAGTCCCACCTGCTCAATGGGAATATCCGTTTCCACACCATTTCTGATCACACGCGCCGTACGCGGCTGTAGGCCGATTAACTGGCGAATGGCACCGGAGGTCTTGCCCCTTGCCCGCATTTCCAGCGCGGACCCGAGATTGATAAAGGCCAGAATGACCACAGCCGCTTCAAAGTAGGCATGTTGAGCCAGAGAAGGCAGCGTGTCGGAATAGTCGATTATGATGGTGGAATAAAGCCACGCCGAGCCCGTACCTAATGCGATCAGTGTATCCATATTGGCCTGGCCCAAACGTAACAGCTTGATGGCGCCACTGAAGAAATGGCCGCCCGAATAAAACAGGATAGCAAAGGTAATCAGCGCGACTTCCGGCCAGAACCACTGCCCTGTCGCCGAACCGATTTCCGGCAGCCAGCCGAAATGATCGCCGAGCATGAGCGGCAGGCCGATAACTGCGGCCACGGCTGCTTTCTTCATCAGATTCCGGTAGCGTTGCAGTTCCAGTTCTTCCTGCTCGGTTATATCTTCGAGACCCTCCATCACCGCTGCGTCATAACCGGCTTCCCTGGCAGCCCGCGTTAAAACGTCGGGATCGGCCTGCCCTTTCACCATTGCCGAGTGATCGGCAAAATTAACGCTGACCGATGTCACGCCGTCTACCGCTGCCAAAGCACTCTCAACAGCACTCACGCAGCCCGCGCAGCGCATGCCCAGAATTGACAACCGCAATTCTTTCTCTGTCATATTAGAAGTCACTTGCGCGTCCATAAATTACCCGGCCTGATAAAGATGTTTATCCACTAATAACAGCTACCGCTACTCTACGCTAAAGCCTGCTTCAGTAATGGCTTCCTCAATCGCATCCAGATCCGTTTTTTCAGCGTCATATTCAACGCTGACTTCATTATCTTTGGCGGATGCTTTAACCGATAAAACACCTTCGACAGCCTTCAGCTTGTTTGTTACATTCGATTCGCAACCACCGCATTTCATGCCGGTGACAGTTAATGTTACTGATTCAGTCATTTCGCTCTCCTTAAATAATACTTTTCATCTTTAATATCATACTCGACTGGCAGCCGATAAGCATGATGTAAATTGACCGTTCCAATATGTTCGTTTGCTTTGCTATTTATCCTGATCATATTAACAGGGAAATATATTATTCCCGCTGAAAATCAAAGCTTCAAGTCTACCTTATCAGTCGGCTTTTTGATTCAAACAATAAATTTTGTTCCAATATTCAAAATTTAGTTTCTTACCTTGGATTAAAAGAATTAAAACGCTAGGTAAATATACTAATTGTAATGTCCTTATCGAACAGACCAAACCCTTTTTCAAATTAATATATTGTCCAGCCTGGGCAGTATCGGACGTATTGCAATAAAGAAGCGCTTGCCCAGTCAGCATTGACGTGCGGCATGACTTCGGCCATATTAACGGGCGAAGAGCCAACCGGAGAAGTGCAGCAATGCATTATCAACTATAATGACTGGAACATTTCGGCCAGACCATGGCTTTTCATGATCTGGATCTAAAGTTTTTTAGCAAAACCTATATCTAAGTATCAACTGGGCAAAAGATGTTCTGAGCAACATCATCTTTGATATAAACTGCCCGGCTTCCACATCGATAAATAACCATGCAATTAAACACGATTACCAACCAAACTATTGCGCTTGCCGGCATTGCGCAAGCAGCGGCGCTGGTTCAACAACTGGCAACAACCGGCACGGCCGATGCCGCCGCCATGGAAGCCAGCATTACCAGTATTTTAAAAATCGATTCCGATAGCGTTTCCGATGTTTATGGCGGTCTGTCCGGTGTAAAACTAGGGCTTGAACAACTTAATGAGCAAATGACCGGTTATAAAATTGTCAACCCTGAACAGGCGCGTTATTCCGCGTCCCTGGTTTTTCTGGAGAAGCAACTGTCCAGCCGTCCGGACATGATCAAGGCCATACGAAACGGCGTGGAAAAAGCCCAGATCCAAAGCGGGCATTTCGAACCGATGCATGAAAATGTACTGGCCAACCTTGGCGAGATATACCACAGCACCATCAGCACCCTGCAGCCGAGAATCATGGTCAATGGTAATCCGGCCTATATATCCCGGCCCGACATAGTCAATAAAATACGCGCATTGCTGCTGGCAGGCATTCGCTCGGCCATATTATGGAAACAATGCGGCGGCACCCGTTGGAAATTTCTGTTTTTCCGCAAAAAAATTCAAACCGAACTGGCAAGCCTGCTGAAACAAGTTTAACCGCCAACATGACAACTCTTATAGAAGCCGAGCATTTGTATCGCTATTACGGCAAGCATTGCGCCGTTCATGATGTCAGTTTTACCCTGTCCAAAGGCGAAGTTCTGGGTTTTCTGGGACCCAACGGCGCCGGCAAAACCACAACCATGCAGATGCTGTGCGGCAATCTGGCGCCCAGCGCCGGCCAGATTAAAATTAACGGTTTTGATCTGCTCGACCAACCCAGACCGGCCAAGCAGAGCCTGGGCTATTTACCCGATACACCGCCTCTCTACCGCGAACTGAGCGTGCAGGAATACTTGCATTACTGTGCGCAACTGCATGGCGTCCCGCGGCATTCGATCAGGCAGGCTGTCGATAAGGCCAAGGAGCGCTGCGGCCTTGGCGACGTCGCCGACCGGCTGATTACCAATCTGTCAAAAGGTTTTCAACAGCGGGTCGGTATCGCCCAAGCTATCCTGCACAACCCGGAAATCATCATACTGGATGAACCGACCGTTGGCCTCGACCCTATACAGATCCGTGAAATCCGTGAATTGATCCGCGAACTGGGCCAGGATCATGGGGTCATTCTGTCCACGCATATTCTGACCGAAGTGCAGGAATCCTGCTCGCATGTGCAAATCATCCATCAGGGACGGCTGATTCTGAATGAAACCATCGCCGGACTTAACCGGCAAATGAATACGGGCACGCTGCGGGTCGCTACGCGTCTTGAGCCTAATGTAGGCGTGTTATTGACGTTGCCCGGCGTGACATCCATAGACAAAATAACCGAACATCAGATCAAAATTCATCACAGCATGACTGACAACACCGTTGAGCGAATTGCCGAGACCATCATCGCCTCGGGATGGGGTTTGCAAGAACTGACACCCGTAAAGCAATCGATGGAAGATATTTTTATTACCCTGACCCAAGAGCCGAAACAGATCGATTTATGATTCTAGCTATTGCTGCGCGTGAGTTTAAAACCCTGTTTTTATCGCCGATGGCTTGGACGATATTGGCTATCCTGCAATTTATCCTGGCTTTTTTATTCTTATCCCAAGTTGAAACCTTCACCATGCTCCAACCTAAGCTGACCGCTATTGAAGGGGCGCCGGGGCTGACCGATATTGTCGTCACGCCTTTGTTCGGCAACGCGGCCATCATCCTGTTACTGGCGACTCCCTTGTTGACCATGCGGCTGATCTGCGAGGAACGCCGAAACAAAACCCTGTCATTGCTGCTTTCCGCGCCTGTTTCCAACGGCGATATCATCATCGGCAAGTATCTGGGCACGCTCGGCCTATTATTGCTGATTATCCTGCTGACCGCATTGATGCCGTTATCCCTGCTGGCGGGCGGCGAACTGGATTTCGGCAAATTATTCGCCAACATGCTGGCATTATTGCTGCTGGTTTCGACTTTCGCCGCCATCGGCCTTTTTGTATCCTGTCTGGCCGGCCATCCGACTGTCGCCGCCCTGGGCACGTTCGGCCTGTTATTGGTGCTGTGGCTTATAGACTGGACCACGGGCATTGAAGACCAGCGCAGCGAATTGTTTGAATACCTGTCCCTGCTGAGACACTTTCAGAACATTCAAACCGGCCTGATCAGCAGCGCCGATATCAGCTATTTTCTGCTAGTTACCGGCACATTCATCCTGCTCAGCATTCGCAGACTCGATAACGACCGTTTACAAAAATGAAGATATCCCAACGCATACATCAGCGGATACGCTTGAAAAACCTGTTTCTGACGCTGGTCTTATTGAGCGCCATCGGCGGACTGGCCTGGTTAAGCAATCGCTACACGCTGGAAGCAGACATAACCGCCAATGCCGGCAACACGCTGTCGCCCGCTTCCATCAAACTGCTCGCCTCCATGCCGGACCCAATAGCCATCACGGTTTACATGAAAGCGGATCAGCCAATACGCAGCCAGATTGCGCAATTGATCGATCGTTACAAACGGCATAAACCCAACCTGAGCCTTGCTTTTATAGATCCTGATGCGCAACCGGAGAAAACGCGCGCCCTGAATATCGGCGCGGCCGGCGCCATTCTGGTCGATTATCAGGGCCGTACCGAGAAATTAACCTTTGTCGATGAATCCTCATTGACCAATGCCCTGCTGCAATTGGCCAATGCTCATGAGCGCTGGATCACCTTCCTGACCGGCCATGGCGAACGCGCCATTGACGGACAAGCCAATTTTGATCTGGAGCAGTTCGGCAAGGAATTGGCCCGGCGCAAGATCAATGCCCAAACCATTAACCTGGCCACGCTGCCAGCCATACCCGACAACTCTGCCCTGCTGGTCATGACTGCCCCGGCCGTGCCGCTGCTGGCCAATGAAATCGAGATTATCAATCGCTATGTAGAACAAGGCGGCAATCTGCTCGTGCTGACCGATCCTGACGCCAAGCATCTGGATATATTGGAACAGCGCCTGGACATACACCGGTTGCCAGGCGCTATTATGGACGGCAGCACCAAGCTTTACGGCATTACCGATCCGAGCTTTGTCCTTGTCGCGGAATATGCGCAACACGCCGTTACCCAAGGCTTTCAAACCACCACGATCTATCCTGCGGCCGCGGCGCTGGAGATGGATGCGGAGTCGAATTTCCAAGCTGAAGCCCTATTCGACAGCGCGCAGCAATCCTGGACAGAAACCGGCCCTATCAACGGAGAGGTCCGTTTTGATGCCGACAGCGACGAAAAACAAGGCCCGTTGCCCGTAGCCTATGCATTGACGCGCACCGTCAATGGAAAAAACCAGCAACGCATCGTCGTTGTCGGCGACGGCGACTTTTTGTCCAATGCCTATATCGGCAATGTCGGCAATCTGGACATGGGCCTTAGAATCGTCAACTGGCTGATCCATGAAGACCAGTTTATCGACATCCCGGCCAAGACCGCTACCGATAAAACCCTGCAGTTAACGGAAACCTCCGTCGCGGTCATCGGTTTTGGCTTTCTGGTTGTCATACCGTTATTGCTAGCGGGCTCCGGTTTTTTCGTCTGGCGCAAACGTAAACAGCGATAAAAACCGAATAAAGCTTCGCGTCCTCTGTATACTTCGTGGTCTTATGCTTTAATAAATAAAATACAACTCCTTATAATGCTTTAGCTTTACTTTCATGCCTGAATTACCCGAAGTTGAAACGACCCGGCGCGGCATAACGCCTTATATTGAAAGGCAAACCGTCAAACGCGTCATTATCCGCCAGCCCAGGCTGCGCTGGCCCATACCGGAAAATCTCGAGCAAACCTTGAAAGGGCTGCGCATACAAACGGTTTCCAGAAGAGCGAAATATCTGTTGCTTGCGACCGATGCCGGCACGCTGCTGCTGCATTTGGGCATGTCAGGCAGTTTGCGGATCATCTCCGACAGCCAGACGGCCGGCAAGCACGACCATATCGACTTTATTTTCGCGGACGAAATCATCCTGCGCTTCAATGATCCGCGTCGGTTCGGCGCGGTGTTGTGGACGACGGAACCGGCCAACCAACATCCCTTGCTCAAAGATTTGGGCCCCGAACCGCTGCTGGAGGATTTCAGCGGCGATCTTCTCTATGATCTGTCCAGAAACAAGAAAACACCCATCAAATCATTCATTATGGACAGCCACATCGTCGTCGGCGTCGGCAACATCTACGCCAATGAAGCCTTATTCATGGCCGGCATACACCCTGCGCGCCAGGCGGGAAAAATCTCCTTGTCCCGCTATCAGAAACTGGCCGGCTGTATTCAAGTGATCTTGCGCCAGGCTATTGAACAAGGCGGCACGACATTGCGCGATTTCGTCAATGAAGCCGGAAAGCCGGGTTATTTTCAGCAACAACTCAATGTCTACGGGCGCGTCGGACTGCCTTGCACCCGATGCCAACAGATTTTAAAGGAAATCAGACTAGCCAACCGGTCAACGGTATTTTGCAGTGACTGCCAGCGGTAGAGCGATAATCCGTCTCACTAGCCTGCAGATTAAGCGGCGGAATTCAAAAAAACCTGCGTAAAAGTCATTCTGAATTCCACTCACTTCAAATTTATTGATTAAAGCTGATCGTTGCCTGCCGATTATTTTAAGGGAACGATGCCGCCCAATACAGGAATGGGCTTGTCTTTCGAGCCGTAAAAAACCGGCAGATTGTTATCAGTATTTAACCGGAACGACCCTGTAATGCCATTGACATCGAATTCGTAAGTACCCTGACTCAGCCCGTAAACAGGCAGAGGAATAATGCGTTCGAACGGCTCAATAACCTGAGCGCACACGGCAAAAGTTTGCAGTGGAACAAGCCCCAGCGCCACTTCGAATCGTCCCGCCGGCAGGTTGGCTTCCGGTATGCCGAAGACAGGCTCATAGCGCTGTCCGGCCTGCTCCAGTTGATAACAGGGGCTAGGAAGATAGCCGCTCACCTTTAGAAATATTTGCACAGGACGAGAGCGAATTTTGATTACTTCGACTTTTTCTACTGTCGCCAATTGGGTTTCTGTCATGCCTGACAATGTCCAGGCACCGTCTTTTTCATTCCGTTGAAACCTGGCATCCCGATATTGCCCGACCTGCTCAGGCGTATCGACATGAGAGATTGCCAATGAATCGCCCTGCAACACGGGATTATCTGCTGCAAAGACGAGATGGATCGGTAGCAAAGCCGCGATTATGGCTAAATTTAGACGCATTATCTGCCTCCTGAAGTTTAAATTTGGATTGAATGAGGAATTTATAATATAGAGCATGCTAAAGCAGAGATATTTCAATCTATCTCAAACAGAATCTTAATCCTTTATAGATTTCGATCAACAATGTAATTTTTCACAATAAGCAGTGTAATTTTTTCACAATAAATACTGCGTTCTTTGAGCCTGATCATCAGACTTAGAAAATACATAAACTACGGTCTGCTTCAAACCGGACCATTGCATATTTTCTCCAATACCAATTGCTTGAAGCATACGCAGTCAGCATAAATTTGCTTTATCCCGGTTACCCCTTATAATTGCCGCCTGCTTTCAGGTTCTGTCAGGTTTTTACCTGATGATTAAACGGGAAGTCGGTCAGGTCCTGCCAAAGCCGACGCTGCCCCCGCAACGGTAGATAAGTAAAAGAATCGTTAAAATGCCACTGTGTCATGCACGGGAAGGTGACGATTCAGGCCCATGCCACTTATAAGCCCGGAGACCGGCCCGAAAGTTTAATTCGGTACAGCGGAGGGCTGTCTACGAAAAAGACTGCACATCCCTGTCGTCTTCTTTTGTCCTCCGTTGTAATTACACACAACCTTGATGCGCGGGCGGCGCAGAGGACACATGCAAAAATTCATAGTCGGTTCATTAGTGTTGGCCGGTTTTAACAGCCCGTTACAGGCTCGGGAAACCCAGGCGGACAATTCACTCAATTTACCCGAGATGGTCATAACGGCCACACGAACGGAAACGCCGAAAGACCAGTTGGCGGCTGCATCAACAATTTATACACGGGCCGATATCGAACGTCTGCAGTCAAAAACCCTGCCGGAACTATTACGAAATACGACCGGCATCGATATGGCGCAAAGCGGCTATGGCCAAAATACCAGCGTATACATGCGCGGCACCAATTCCGATCATGTGCTGGTCCTGATCGACGGCATCAAGGTCGGCTCGGCCACTGCCGGCACGACGCCGTTTCAGTTTATTCCCATCGACCAGATCGAACGGGTTGAGATCATCAAAGGCCCTCAATCGAGCCTGTACGGCTCGGAAGCGATAGGCGGCGTCATCCAGATTTTTACGCGCAAAGGCAGTCAGGAAGAAAAGCCCGGTTTCACGCTGGACGCCGGCGGCGGGTCATACGATACAATTAAGACTTCCGGCACGGTCAGCGGCAAATGGAAAAACAGCTGGTACAGCCTGGGCGCATCGCATTTCAACTCTCAGGGCTTTAATAACCGTGAACCGATTCCGGGGCGTTTCGGTTTCGATCAGCCCGACAAAGACGGCTACCGCAACACAGGCTTGAATGCGCGGCTTGGCCACCGCTTCGACAATAACGCCGAAGTAGAAGCGTTTTTCATGCGTGCCGAAGGCAAAAACGAATACGATGGCAACGCCCAGAATAAAACCAAATTCGTCGACCAGGTTGTCGGCGCCTCCGCCAGCATGGATTTTATGGAGGACTGGCGATCAACATTACGTTTAGGCCAAAGCCGCGATGACAGCGACCAGTTTGCGCCCGACGGTTCATTCACCAGCCGTTTCAACACGACGCGCTGGAACACCACCTGGCTGAATGATTTCACCTTATCTGATAACCATCAATTGATTGCCGGTACGGATTACCGCGTCGATGAAGTGGACAGCACAACGTCTTATAAGGAAAAGTCCCGCTATGATGTCGGCGTGTTCACGGAGTTGCACAGCCGCGTGCTGGATAATCACTTTGTCAATGCCTCGTTGCGCTGGGATGAAAATGAGGCTTTCGGCGATTATGTCACAGGCAATTTCGGCTGGCGCTATAACTCAGACTTCGGCATCAGCCCTTTTGCCAGCTTTGGCAATGCTTTCAAGGCGCCGACATTCAACGATCTTTATTTTCCGAATTATGGCAATGCCAACCTGAAACCGGAAAAATCGACCTCGTTCGAAGCGGGGCTTGCCGGCGACCACTGGCTGCAATGGGAAGTGCGGGCCTATCATACCAACATCGACAACCTGATCACGCCGGTCACGAATCCGGTCACATTTCAATTCAGCGCGGAAAACATCGGCAAAGCGCAAATCGACGGTATTGAAGTTGAAATCAGCAAGCAGTGGCTGGGCTGGGACGGCAAACTGGGCCTCGATCTGTTAAGCCCCAAAAACCGGGAAACCAATGCCCGCCTGCCGCGACGCGCCGAGAAAACCCTGACATTCGACCTGTCCAAATCGTTCGGATCGCTTGATGTGGGCACGCACATACTGGCCCAAGGTGACCGATTCGATGACATAGGCAATAAAACGAAACTAGCCGGTTACGTAACCGTCGACCTGCGGTCAGCCTATCATTTCAATAAAAACTGGATGCTGAGCGCGCAGCTCAATAACTTACTAGATAAAAATTATCAAACCATCAATACTTATAATACGGCGGATAGAAACTTCTTCCTGGCTATCCATTATAATAATTGACCACAAGCTGGATCTTAATCACTAACCCATTTGGAGATAACAATATGAACATGAAACAATGGCTGCAAGTCGAGTATTTGCCTATTCCCTTGATTGCATTGATGGCACTGACCCGCTTTCATCACTTCGGCGATGTCCTGCATCTGCCCGACGCATCTCTGGCGGTTTTTTTCTTCGCCGGCTTTTATCGCAAGAAAGCCTTTTTCGTCTTTTTGTTATTGTTGGCAGGTTTGATCGATTATATCGCTATCGCAAACGGCACCAGCAGCTGGTGCGTATCCCCGGCTTACGTGTTTTTGATTCCGACTTATGCAGTCATGTGGGTAGCGGGCCGCTACTGCTCGAAATTCAAGTCCTTGAACGCATATGAACTGGCTAGTTCTATCGGCCTGATGACTCTGGCTGCATCGGCTGCGTTCATTATCTCGAACGGCAGTTTCTATCTGTTCTCAGGACGTTATACGGATTTGTCATGGGCACAATACTTCGCTCGCGTAGTAAAGTATTATCCGCCTTATGTAGGCTTCGCCATGGTTTACGGACTGACTATCTACCTAATCATCAAGCTGTTCAAATCAATGCCTAATACGCAGACAGCCTATAAAGAAATTTAATTGATGTTGCCCACAGAGGGCATAAAGGCCCTCTGTGACGATCATTTTCTTACTCGGCTAAATCAACCCGCTTCTTTGGCATGATCAACCGACCACAATTTTTCCAATTGATAAAATTCACGCGCTTGAGCAGTCATCACATGGACGATGACATCGCCCAGATCCAGTAATACCCAGTCAGAACCCTGCCCGCCTTCAATACCCAACGGTTTTAAGCCGCTCTCTTGAACTTTTTCCGACACATATTGGCATAAAGACTGTATATGACGGTCGGAAGTACCGGTAGCGATAACCATGTAATCGGTAAAACTGGTCTTGCCCCGCACATCTATTGTGGTGATGTATTGCCCTTTGCGTTCATCCAAAACCGTCTGGACAATGTGTAATAACTCATCTGTCTGCATTCAAATTCCTATACTAAATAATTATGAAAGCTTTATTTCTCATAAAGCGCATGCTGCTTAATGTATTCTATGACAGCATCAGGTAATAAAAAACCCGGATTGCGTTTTTCCGCAATCATTTTCCTGATCGCCGTCGCCGAGATTTCGAGCTGCGTGATGGGCTGAAAAAATAATCTGCCGGCCGGTGCTTGCGCCAGCTCTGTTATCTCAATGGCCTTTTTGGCCGCAAAATAGCCATCAAGTTCCTGCAGTTGAAATCCCGGACGGGTCATGACGACTATATGCGCATAATCGAACAACTGCTGCCATCGATGCCAGGTTGCCAGATTTTTAAACGCATCGCTGCCGATAAACAGCAATAACGGCTGCTCCGGGAATTCCCGCCTGAAGGATTTCAGCGTATCGACCATATAAGAGTGACCCGCCCTATCCAGCTCTCGGGTATCGATGATAAATCCCGGCTGGTTTTTAATGGCCAGTTCCAGCATCTGCACCCGCATCAGCGCTGTGGCCACGGGCTGTTCGCGATGAGGCGGCTGGGCGCTGGGCAGCAAGCGGATTTCAGTCAGTCCGAAGATCTCCTTGACTTCCAGCGCCGAGCGTAAATGCCCGTAGTGAACGGGGTCGAACGTACCGCCAAAAATACCGATCATTTATTGCCGGATATGCCCATCGCCGAGCACGATGTATTTCAGCGAAGTCAATCCTTTCAAACCGACCGGGCCGCGTGCGTGCAGCTTATCGGTGCTGATGCCGATCTCCGCGCCCAGGCCATATTCAAAGCCGTCGGCAAAACGCGTCGAGGCATTGACCATGACAGAACTGGAATCGACTTCTCTCAGAAAGCGTCTGGCCAGCGTGTAATCTTCCGTAACAATGGCTTCGGTGTGGCCTGAACTGTATTGGGCAATGTGCTCAATAGCCTGATCTAGCCCATCGACAATCCTGATCGATAAGATCGGCGCCAGATATTCAGTGCGCCAGTCCTCCTCGGCCGCTCGTGTGCACGATGGAATCAGAGAACAGGTCCTCAAGCAGCCGCGCAGTTCCACGCCTTTGTCGCCATATTCTGTAGCCAGTATCGGCAATACCTTTGCGGCAATGCCTTCGGCCACCAGCAATGTTTCCATGGCATTGCAAACGCCGTAGCGATGGGTTTTGGCGTTGACGGCAATTCTGACCGCCTTATCGATATCGGCTTTATCATCGATATAAACATGACAGATGCCGTCCAGATGCTTGATGACAGGAATCGTGGCGTCCCTGGAAATGCGCTCGATCAGGCTTTTGCCGCCGCGCGGCACGATCACGTCCACATAGCGGTCCATCGTAATCAATTCACCGACGGCCGCGCGATCAGCCGTTGCAACGCATTGCACGGCTTCTACCGGCAAGCCGGCCGCCGCCAGTCCTTTTGAAATACATGCCGCAATCGCCTGATTGGAATGCAGCGCTTCCGAACCGCCGCGCAAGATGCAGGCATTGCCCGATTTGAGGCACAAAGCCGCCGCATCAACGGTTACGTTAGGGCGGGATTCGTAAATGATGCCGATTACGCCCAAAGGCACGCGCATTTGCCCGACTTGTATGCCGCTGGGCCGATAGCTTAAATCAGTGATTTCGCCGACAGGATCGGGCAAAGCGACAACCTGCTTCAAGCCTTCAATCATCGCCTGAATGCGTGCCGGCGTCAGGGCCAGCCTGTCCAGCGATGCCGCATCCAGACCGTTCTGCTTGCCGGCCTCCAAATCCTTGGTGTTTTCCGCAATCAGCATGTCCTGATCAGCATCGATGGCTTCTGCAATCTTTAACAATGCCAGATTTTTTTTGCCCGACTCAGTCCGGCTGATTTCTCTGCCGGCCGCTCTGGCTTTAAGGCCAAGACTGCTCATATATTGTTTGATGTCCATGATTCTCTCTCAAACGGATCCAAATTAACTTTCCATTATAAATCGAATCTGCAGGGTTTGACAGTAAGCATTATTACTTAGATTTTTTCTTGCTTTTCAGTCACTTAAATATAAGTTGACTTTTCATCTGTTTCGTAATTACATTCGATATTGCTAGTTTCCGACAAATATCCGATTCATCTGCCGGACCGGCTGAATCTCCAGCATTGCACCAGCCCCAATAACAATAAAAACTGAGGAGAAGCTATGAGTCAATTAAGCGAAGAAGAGCGGGAAAAAATCATCAAAAGCCCGCCTGTCGGCACCTGGGCGCTAATGCTTATCGTTAGCGCCGGCATGGTTGCAGCCTGGCTATTTCTTTATTACGGCGTATTTCTGCCGCGTGGCGCTATAGATTCGCTATAAATTATAAGGTGATCTTATGCATATCGATCCGTTGGAAAAGAAATGGGGCTATGTAATCCTGGCCATAGTCGGCCTGCTGACCGCCATCATCGTGATAGATGCTCTGGTTCATCACATTAATCCTCCCAGTCATGTTGAAACCATCGATTCAGCCCGCCTGCATCTGAGCGAAGAATTCGCTGAAGATAATCTTGGCGTTCAGGTCGACGACAAAGGCAATATCATGGTCAGGATAGTGGCAGGGCGTTACGGCTTTTACCCCAAGCAGATTACCGTGCCTTCCGGCACGCCTCTGACGTTCCGTTGGGCCAGCATGGATGTCTTGCATGGCATCCATTTGCCGATGACCAATATGAATACCATGATACTGCCAGGCTATGTTGCAGAGTTGAAGACGGACTTTCCGAAACCCGGCAATTATCCGCTGCTGTGCAATGAATATTGCGGCATGGGCCATGACCACATGTGGGCCAGCATTACAGTTGTCGCCAAAGAACACTGGGCCGCGCCGATAAAAACAACGTCTAAAGGAGGCAGCAGCCATGAATGATGCGGAAGAAAAAAAACTGGCATTAAGCCACATGTGGATTGCTTTCGGAGCATTCCTTATCGCCTCCTTCATGGGCGCTTATCAGGTTCTGGAACGCAGCGGCTTTCTGCCGCTGATTGAGTCAGCTCCGGTTTATTTTGCCGCAGTCAGCAGCCACGGCGTGCTGATGGCCTACGTTCTCACCATTTTTTTTGTGCCCGGATTCGGCTATTACATAGCCACGACCAGTCTCAATCAGCCGGTATGGAATATCAAGTGGGCCTGGACCGGCTTCGGTGTTTCCCTGCTGGGCACGGTTCTGGCGGCCATACCGCTGCTGACCGGATCGGCTTCCGTACTTTATACTTTCTATCCACCGATAAAAGCGCATACGCTGTTTTATGTCGGCGCGACTTTATTGCTCGCCGGCTCCTGGATCTGGTGCGTGATCATGATTGTCATGATGCGGCAGTGGAAACAGGCCAACCCCGGCCAGCCTGTGCCTCTGGCAATGTTTTCAACCGTGGCCAACGCCTATTTGTGGCTGTGGACCAGTGTCGGCGTTGCTGCCGAAGTCCTGTTCCAAATCCTCCCATGGGCTTTCGGCTGGATGGATACGGTCGATCCCGGCCTGGCGCGTACGCTGTTTGCCTGGACCTTGCATCCTATCGTTTATTTCTGGCTGATTCCCGCTTATACGGCCTTTTATGTGCTGGTGCCCAAGCAGGCGGGCAGCTATATACTGAGCGATGAAATGGCCAGAGTCGCTTTTATTGTGCTGGTCGTTTTCAGCCTGCCGATTGGCTTCCATCATCTGTATATGGATCCGGAACAGGCCAAAGGCTGGAAGTTATTGCACGGCGTCGGCACTTTCATCGTGACCTTGCCGACTTTATTGACCGCCTTTGCTGTGCTTGCTTCCTTGGAAATAGCCGGCAGACTGCGAGGCGGCAAAGGCTTGTTCGGCTGGATCGGCGCCCTGCCCTGGCGCAACTCGATGGTGCTGGCCATGATTCTAGGCTTGCTGATGCTGATACTGGGCGGTTTCGGCGGCATCATCAATGCCAGTTATGCCATGAACGCCATGATTCATAATACCGCCTGGGTCCCTGGCCATTTCCATCTGATATTTGCCGGCACGACCGTGATCATGTACTTTGCCGTCGCCTATTATTTCTGGCCGATATTGACGGGCAAGCCGCTGTTCTCGAACAATATGGCCTTGCTGCAATTATGGACCTGGTTTATCGGCATGGTTGTCCTGACGACGCCCTGGCATATCCTGGGCTTATTAGGCCAGCCTCGGCGCATTTCCAGCGTTCAATACAACAGCCCGCTGACGCTGGCCTGGGATACGTTTGAGCTGGCTATGATAGTGGGCGGGCTGATAATGCTGGGATCAGCCTGTCTGTTTGTCTATAACCTCGTGAAGACCCAGTTGAATCCTGTAACTGAAGCCTATACAGGCAAAATCGAATACGCTGACCCGATTTATCCGGTCAATAATCTGCCCGAGTTTCTGAATGACTTCAAGATCTGGAACTGGGTCATTGCAGCCTTCATGTTCATTAGCTTCGGCTACCCTATTCTTCAGTTCTTTATTATGGACACGTTCGAATCAAGCGGATGGGGGTATTAATCATGAATAAAATGATTCAAACAGCATTGTTGGGTCTTTTTGCTGCAAGCCTTGCACATGCCCAGCCCTCGTCTCAAGTTGCCTGGACACCCGATAAACTGAATTTCATAAAGCAGGCCAACAGTAAAAATGGCAAGGAGTTAGCTATGCAGTGCGCCGGTTGCCATGGTGATAACGGTGTCAGTTCAGCACCGGAGTTTCCCTCGCTGGCAGGCCAATTGGCAACCTATACTTATAAACAGTTACAGGACTATAAAACCGGCCAGCGCACCCACACGCTCATGACTTCAATCGCTGCAGGACTAAGTGATCAGGATATGGCCGATATGGCCGCCTGGTACAGTTCCCTGCCGCTGCCCAAGAATAAAGCCGGCAAGAAAGATCTGGAAATTGCCGAGCAGCTGGTTTCCGAAGGTGACGGCAAACGCACCCTGCCGCCCTGTTATACCTGCCATGGCTCAGACGGTGAAGGTGAAAGAATGGATATACCCGCCCTAGCGGGTCAACAGGCTGAATATTTTGTCGCCACGCTCAAGGCCTATAAAAACGGTGAGCGCCACAACGACATATACAGCCGTATGCGCATACTCAGCCAGCAGTTAAGCGATACAGAAATACAAGAGCTTGCGCAATATTACCAGCAATTGCAGTGATGGTGAGACTATGAACCTATTTCATGCAGGTTTGTTAATCACTGTACTGACAGGCAGCCTGCCGGCCATGCCGGCCCTCGCCCAGAAAGCGCCCCAAGCGGACACTATCAAAACCTTTAAGGAGAATGAACGGAAGCCGAAGAACGATTACAACATCACTATCAACTATGAACTGGGCATGCACTGCACCGGGTTTGACTTTTCCTATTGCTGTGTTTTGCCGCCTTATAATTCCATTCAAAGCCAGGTAATCAAGACGTCCGGCGCGCCGAATCAGTTTCCGCGCTTACTAGGCGCCGACCCGAACGATCCGACCGTGCTGGTCGATGGCGACAAGCGCATGAAACTTGAGTATGGCCATGTCGGCAACACCTATTCAGAAGGTACCAAACTGGCTTACTGGAACATACCGTATGACGTCAATCATGACGGCAAATACGGCAATAACGAGAATGTCGCCAACGCTTATTTTACGCATCTGTATATCTATAAGGATCTGAAAGGCAGCAACCCCGGCCAAACCAGCAAGGACAGCGAGAAGAAACGGGTCGGCATCGAGATACCGATCCCGCGCGACATGGGTCCGGCCGGCGCGGCAGTCCCAAGCCCCATGAGAGGCGGCCACCTGCACTACACGGGCGAGGACGGCACCGTTGTCTATACCAAATCGCCCGTATTGGACAATGTGCCTATCATGCTGACCGATCCAGGCATCTGGGATGCGCTAGGCTTGCCGCTGACGCCTTTCTATGATGACATGGTGAAAAAAAGCCCGCTTGAAATTGTGGAAAGCGACATTCGGCCTTATCAGGAAGCCTGGGTAGGACTGGTCGACGCCAAAACCAACCAGCCCGTCATTGACAGTCATTCCGGCAAGCCCGTGAAATTCATCGGCACCAATCCGATCGATGTACCGAATTGCGCCAACTGTCATGCCAATGAAAATGCCAATGGCAACACCTTCAATTTATATAAACAGGAAAAAGCGTTCTGGAAAGGCCTGGGTGCCAGCGATTATATGGCCGACTTAAAAGCCACTTCCATTTCCATTTTACAGATCCACGATGCTCGCCACGGCACCCAGTTTACGGCCAAATACAATCCCGCCAGCCGTGACACTCAAAACCGTCTTGGCGCTGATCCGGTTTTATGTCAGCAATGTCATGCCGATAACGTCATAGGCGTACTGCAATCGAAAGGTGTCACTGAAGTGATATCAGGCGGTCAGAAAGTTGAAAACGACACGCCGATCATGCCTCTTTCGGAAGCCCTGCACCGGCTCCATCAAACCATTCGTCCCATGCCTGATTCGCACGGACGCACCGGCACTTGCGCCGGCTGTCATCCTTCGCACAGGCAGGACGGCTCTATGGACGGCTATGCCATCACGCCGGACGGCAAGAACTTTTATGCCTCATCCGATAACCGCGACTCCAAAGGCGGCTGTTTTGCCAGTCGCGACGTCCACTCCAATCCCGACAAGGAGAAAGACGGCGCCGGCACACCCGAACATCTGAATGAAATCGGTAAATGGATACAGACCAATGTCTCCAAAATCGGTACCGGCGAAGGCGGCAACGGCGTCTGGTGCACGAACTGCCATACCCAACTGTCCAGAGAATTGTACCAGCGCGATGATCTGGAAAATGCCTTTAAACAGACCGGCAAAACCATCCGCAACCAGTCGCTGGATGATATCGCCAAGGCGATAGGCGTTGATCGCAGAACACTCGAAGAGCAGTATCTTGACCCTAAAGTGGTACCTGATAAGGACGGACATGATACGCCTGATAAGTCCGGCATCCTGAAAAACAGGGCTAAAGGCCACATGGTGCCAGACATTGCCGTCATCGCTACCAAAAACGGCAAGCCGCTGATCCACAAGGATGAAGACGGTGATGCCAATGTCTCGATATTGTCGCCCAATCCTTCCGTGCAAATGTCCAAACTGACCGTTCCGGAAGAGGCAAACGGCGTCACGGCCGTCTCCTATGATGCGGCATCACATGGCCGGGATTATTGGCTGTCGCCGGGCGAACCGCATTGCGCCGATTGCCACGCCCCGCCTTATGTTGAAAGCCAGGGGGGCGTGGCTTTCCCTATCAATCAGCCCGGCAAATACAGCCTGATGCGTTATTCGAAAGGACATGCCGGCCTTGCCTGCCAGTCTTGCCATGAATCTATCCATGGTTTATTTCCGGTAACGCCGGTAGTCGACCCGACAACCTATAAACAGGCGCCGCAATACAATCCGGACGGCAGCCACGGTCCGCTGTTGTGCGCCACCTGCCATCAGACGAACAAGTTCGGCGTGCCGGTTGTCGCGGAAGCGCTCACCTGGAACGGCAAGAAAATCAAGGATGACCTGGATGCAGCGATCAGCTGGATACATGCCAATGCGCCTGATTTGGGCGGTAAAAACCCCAAATAGCTGCAAAACGCCGGCAGGGCCTTGGCCCTGCCGGCACTAATGCCTAGATGAGACAGTTTTTATGCCTTTAAAAAAGATCAGCTTATTATTCTGGCTGTCCTGCACACTCTGCGGCGCCGCCGTAGCCGACACCGTGTTAGTCAAAGTCGGCAGCGGCCAGGTTACCGAGCAGCAACTGGAAAAAGCCATGAATGCGGCGCCTTTCGCCAGCCAGTTTCCGGCTATGGATGAAAGAGATCAGGCTTATCTGCGCGGCGATATGCTGATGCGGCTGGCCAGATCGGAAGCGCTTTATCAGGAAGCCGTCGCTTTGGGCAAGACTGAAACGCAGGCCTATAAACAGGAAATGAGCAATTTCCGTACTTCCCTGCTGGCCCAACGTTATTTAACGCATCTTCGCGATCAAATCAGCGTTCCGGGCAAGCTGGAAAGCCAGCTGAAAGGCGATTTAAAAAACAACACTGATGCGCTCGCCGCGGCCCGGGCCTCGTATATCGCGCAGCAATTCAAGGCATTAAAGGAAAAGCGCATTGCCGAGCTTAAACAGCAAGCCCGGATCAAAACTTACTTCGAGCGCCTGGATAAAAATGCAAAAGCCGATACAGTACTAGCGGAAGCTACAGGATACACTATCAGATATGCCGATCTGGTACCGCCGCAAAGCGGCGCTAACGCAGATCCTCAACAAATAAAAAACCGAGTAAACGAATGGCTGGAGCTGATGGTTCTGGCGCGTGCGGCAGTGGCCGAAGGCATTAACGTCGAAGAGCAAATGGCCGATTACGGCCATTATCTAAGCACAAAAATGCTATTGGCGAAGCAGGAACAGCAATGGATACCTGATGACAAGACGTTGCTCGATTATTTCCGGAAACATCCGAACATCGGCTACGTACCCGAGCGCAGGCAAATCGGCCAGCTTGTCGCGGCCTCAAAAGAACAGGCCGAAGCATTGCGCCAGCGCATCCTGGCCGGTGAAAGCCTGTTCAAACTGGCGGCCGAGTACAGTATTGATCCCTATGGCCGCGAGCATGCCGGCGATATGGGCTGGTTGCAGGAAGGCAGCGGTTTCGATGCGGTTGAACAGGCCTTGAAAAAACTGCCTGACAATCAGGTCAGCGACGTTATTCAGACGCCCAAAGGCTGGCATCTGGTCATGATCGTGGACCGCAAGCCTGCCGAGCATAAAGAATTTGCCGCCATAAAAGACCGGATCAAACAAGCGCTGATCGCCGAGAAAATGGCAGCTTATCTGGAACAGGTTATGACAAAATATCCGCTGGATTGGCAAATACAAGATCATATTTAAGGCTTGAGCACAGTGGGTTGCTCAAGTAATGGTTTTACGATCGTTTCGAACGCCTCATCATCGAATACGCCGATTTCCTTAAAAACCAATCGGCCTTCACGGTCAATGATAACGGTAAAAGGCAGGACGCCTGACGGGTCGCCCCATTGATTCAACAATGCATAGTGCCGCTCGGGGTCGGCGTGCAACATTGGATAATTGATACCCAGGGTACGGGCATAGTTGCGTAATTTTTGCGCCTCATCAAGGCCGATGCCGATGATCTGCAGCCCCTGCCCGGCATAGTTTTTCTGGTATTTCATGAAATACGGAATTTCAATCTGACACGGCCCGCACCAGGTTGCCCAGAAATTCATCATGATGACTTTGCCGCGCCAGTCATTCAGTTTATGCTCTTTTCCATCGAGGTCATTCAGGATTAAAGACGGCAAAGCCCAGGCTTTGTTCACGGGTTTGCCATTTTCGGCCTGGGCGGCTTTAGCCGGCATGGAAAAACTTATACTGCCTGACAGCACTGCGGCAATGCCCATGCACAATTTAACAGCCAATTTATCTTTTTTAGCGAATTCAATCATAATGTTATGCATTAACAGATGGGTAGTTTGGGACAATGGAAAGCAGAGTTAATAGACTATATTAACTTTTACTAATATACTAAAATGTATCTTAGGCTGATTTTCCAACTGGAAATAACAACAAAAAAACGGCACACACAATGTTTGATCTATCAAAATGCGCTACCGCCGCCGCTACGGCCTTATTATTGAATAGCGTTGGCTATTCCGTCACGGCAGTCGCCGAAAACAATACCTACTATACCCTCGAACAGGCTGTCAATTACGCACTGGACAATAATCCGAGCTTGCAGGTCATGCACGAGCGTATTGCGCAGGCTGAGGCCCAATTAGGCGAAGCACGGGCCAGTTTTTATCCGCAAGTGAAAGCGCGGCTGTCCTATGAGCATTCCGACAACCCTGCCCGCGCGTTCAGCATGATCATCTCGCAGCGGCGGCTGGATTTCGGCGGCACTGACTTCAACCATCCTGGCGGCGTCGACAACTATCATCCGGAAGTGATCGCCACCTATTCCCTTTTTAACGGCGGCCAGGATTATCAAAACAAAATAGCCGCCGAGCTGGGCGTGGATGCGGCAACGCTCGAGGAATCGGCGACTCGCAACCAGTTGATCCAGTCGGTCACTTCGGCGTTTTACGGTGTACTGGCCGCCAAGGAAGCGCATAAAGTCGCCCAGCGCTCCATTGACGCCGTCAAAAGTGAGCTGGAACAAAGCCGCACGCGCTTTGAGGCCGGAACGGTTCTTAAATCCGATGTGCTGTCGCTGGAAGTGCAACTGGCCGAAGCTCAGGATGCCGAAATCCGGGCTGCCAATGCCATAGAACTGGCCCAAAGCGGACTCAAAACCCTGATGGGCATCAATGCCGGAGATCCGTTTGCGATTGCCGAGGCTTCATCCTGGCAACTGCCGCAGCTCGACAAGCCCTTTGCAACGCTGCTAGCTCAGGCTATCGCGCAACGGCCGGAAGCCGAAGCGGCTCAAAAACAGGTTGAAATTGCCGAGCGTAAGCTCAGCGCCGCCAAAGGCGCTCACTTGCCCAAAGCTGATGCTTATCTCAGCTACGGCTCCGACAGCAAGAACCTCGATTATTCGACCAGTCGCGACAATGTCACGGCCGGCGTCCAGGTCGAAGTGGACGTCTTCTCGGGTTTTCGCACCAGCGAGAATGTGAAAAAAGCTGAAAGGCAACTTGCGGAAGCCCAAAAAATCGCCCGAAAAATACAGCTCGACATCGAAAATGACGTTAAAACCGCCTATCTGAAGCTTCAGGAGGCCTTGGACCGGGTCAAAGTCACAACCGTTTCGGTCGCGTCCGCGGAAGAAGCTTTCCGTCTCGTCAGCGAGCAGCGCCAGGCCGATGTCGTCACCATCACACGCTATATTGAAAGCGAAGTCGCGCGCGACGAAGCCAATTCCCGCGTCATCGCCGCCCGTTACGATGCCCTGCAGGCGGAAGCCGAACTCAATAAAGCATTAGGCAATTGGAAATAAAGGACTTTTTATGACAGATCACAATTCGGCCACGAAGCGCAAATGGCTTATCCCGGCCGCCGCCATCATAGGGCTTATCCTGGTCATTCTTTATGCGCTGGGCCTTATCGGCGCCGGTGATAAAGTAGAACCGGGCACGCAGGAGATTGCGGCCCGGCCGGTTCCGCCCAACGCCCGAACACTGACTGTCGGCCAGAGCAAGACCGATGATGTCCAGTTCTGGCCCGGCACGATCCGTTCGCGTACGGTCGCCAAGATAGCACCCAAATACACGGCCCGCATCATCGGCATTGAAGTCAATGCCGGCGACAGCGTCAAAAAAGGCCAGGTACTGGCCAGGCTGGACGAACGTGAAGCAACGGCAAGCCTGAACGAAGCCCAGGCGCGCCTGGCGGCGGCCAGAGCGCAAGCCGCTCAAGCGGTTGCCGACGAAAAGAGAACCCGAGTCCTTTATGAAAAACAGGCCGCCACGCGCGAGAATTACGACGCCGTCATTGCCCGTTCCAGAGCCGCGCAAGCCAATGTCAAACAGGCCGCCAACGCCGTTGAGCAGTTGCGCATCTCCCTAGGCGAAAACAATCTGCGCGCGCCTTTTGACGGCATCATTTCCCAACGGCTGAAAGAACCGGGCGACATGGGGTTGGCGGGCGAGCCTATCGTTATTCTGCAAAAACCCGAGGATTTGCGTCTGGAAGTCGCAATTCCGAATTTCTGCGCCGGCCGCATCCGTACCGGCATGGAAGTCGATGTACGCATCGATGCCCTGGATAAGATTTTAAAAGCAAAAATCGATGAGATCACTCCTCAGATCGATATAGAAACGCGAACCCAGCTGGTCAAAGCCGCGCTACCAAAGACTGAAGGACTGCAACCCGGCCTGCTGGGCTGGCTGCTGCTGAACTGCACCGAGGAACATCACGCCATCCTGATACCGGCATCCGCCGTGCTGCACTATGGCCAGCTCGAAGCGGTCACCATCGTTAAAGACAATCATACCTATACGCGCCATATCCGCACCGGCAAGCAATACGGCGATCAAATCGAAGTCCTGTCCGGCCTGCGCGACGGCGAAACCATACTGATCAATAACGGTTCACCAGAATGAGCGAGCATCAACCCAAGGCGGTCCAACCGGCCGAGCCTGAAAAAAAAGACAGCTTCACGGTCAGTATCGTCAGACTGTTCACGACCTCGCAACTGTCGCTGCTGTTTTTGATCATTTCCCTGCTGGCCGGTGCAGCGGCGCTGGTGCTAACGCCGCGCGAAGAAGACCCTCAGATCATCGTGCCGGTCATGGACGTATTCGTGCAATATCCGGGCGCCAGCAGCGAAGAAGTTGAAAAACTGGTCACAACGCCGGTGGAAGTTCTGCTGCGGCAAATCGACGGCGTGGAATACGTGTATTCGATGTCCAGACCCGGCGAGGCTGTGATCACGGTCCGTTACCTGGTCGGCGAAGACCGCGAAAACAGCCTGATCAAGACGCGTGATAAACTGTTGGCCAATCTGGACATCATACCGGCCGGCGTGACCAACTGGGTTGTAAAGCCTGTGGAAATCGACGACGTACCGATCGTATTGCTGACCCTGTCGCCGCAAAACCAGCTCTACGACGCCATGAGTCTGCGGCGCATTGCCGATGAAGTGATCGAACGGCTGCGTACAGTTGAAAACGTCGGCAAGAGCTGGGTGGTCGGCGCGCCACCGCGGCGCATTTCCGTCTATCCCGATCCGGGCAGACTGGCTTCGCGCAACACTACGCTACTGGAAATCAAACAAGCGCTGATGCAGGCCAACATCAACGTGCAGGCCGGCGTCTTCGAGCATAACAACCGCGAAATCCTGCTGGAAGCCGGCCCTTTCTATCGAACGCCTGAAGAAGTGGCCTCGACGGTCATTAAAAGCATCGATGGCCGCATCGTCTATCTACGCGATGTTGCGCGCATCGAAGACGGCCCGGCCGATGTGCAGCATTACACGCGCATCGGCTTCGGCCCGGCTGCCGAACACATGCGCACGGTCGGCAAGGCGGTAGGCGATCAGCCTCAGGCCGGCGAAGAAAGGCAGATGGTGACGATCGCCATCGCCAAGCGCAAGGGCAGCAATGCCGTCAGCGTCGCCGAGGACGTCATTAAAGCCAGCGAAGCATTGCGTGGCACCATAATTCCTGATGATCTGCTCGTGACTATCACCCGCAATTATGGAGAAACGGCCGACCATAAGGTCAACGAACTGGTCAAGCACTTAGGCATCGCGATCCTGACCATCATCGTGCTGCTGGCGTTAAGTCTGGGATTGAAAGAGTCGTTCATCGTCTCCATCGCCGTGCCGATGACTTTCGCCGTCACGCTGCTGCTGGATTTGATCTTCGGCTATACCATCAACCGCGTTACGCTGTTCGCGCTGATTCTATCGCTGGGCCTTCTGGTTGACGACCCGATCGTCGACGTCGAAAACATTCACCGCCATTACAAGCTGCGCAAGGAGCCGCCGTTGCGCGCACTGCTGACGGCCGTCGACGAAGTCCGGCCGCCGACTATTCTGGCGACTTTTGCCGTTATCCTGTCTTTCATCCCGATGTTTTTTATCACCGGCATGATGGGTCCTTACATGGCGCCGATGGCCTTCAACGTGCCTATCGCGATGCTGATGTCTTTGATCATCGCCTTCACCGTGACGCCGTGGGCCAGCTACCGTCTGCTGAAAGGCGACTACGGCAAGGATCACGGCGAACCGTTCGAGCTGAAAAAAAGCGCCGGTTACCGCATCTATAATAAAATCCTGACTCCACTGGTGGCTTCGCCACGGCGCGCCTGGCTGTTTATCGGCATCATTATTATCGCCTTTATCGCCTCCGCTCTGCTGGCCGTCACTCGTGCCGTGCCGCTCAAGCTGTTGCCGTTCGACAACAAAAATGAGCTGCAACTGGTCATCGACATGCCCAAGGGCTCGACGCTGGAGCAGACCGACGAGGTCGCCCGGGCTTTAGGCCGCTATCTGTCCACCGTTAATGAGGTGACCGATTATGAGTCCTATATCGGTCTTGCTTCGCCGATGGATTTCAACGGCATGGTCCGGCATTACTATCTGCGCCAGGGCAGCTACGTCGGCGAGGTGCGCATCAGCCTGATCGATAAGGAGCACCGCGAGCATCAATCGCATGATATCGCCCTGCGCATACGGCCTGAAATCGAGCGCATCGGCAAAGAGTACGGCGCCAAGCTCAAAATAGTCGAGCTCCCGCCCGGCCCGCCCGTGCTGTCGACCGTGGTCGCCGAAGTTTACGGCCCGCCTGAAGCGAGCTACAAGGACATCATCAATGTTTCCAATCGTATCAAGGGCGCATTGGCCCAAACCGAAGGGGTGGTTGATGTCGACGACATGGTCGATGCCGAGCATGAAAAAATACACTTCCGCCTGAACCGTGAAAAAGCGGCCCTGAACGGCATTACCGCAGCCCAGGTTGCCCAAACCCTGCAGCTGGCAGTGCAAGGTGCGGCGGCTGGATCTGTGCATGTCATGACCGAACGCAAGCAGTTGGAAATCTATCTGCAGCTGCCCCGGGCCATCCGTTCAACCATACCCGACCTGTTGTCGCTGCGCGTTAAATCGGACCAGGGCCATTTAGTACCGTTAGGCGAGATCGGCACGATGACCGTCGAGTCGGGCGACCCGACCATCCACCATAAAAATTTGCAAAGACTGTCTTATGTAACAGCTGAAATGGCCGGCCGCAGTCCGGTTGAGGCGATACTGGATATGTTCGACTACTTCGACGAGAATCCTTTGCCCGAAGGTTACTCGGCCGACATGGCCGGCGAAGGCGAGTGGAAAATCACCGTCGACGTCTTCCGCGACTTGGGGCTGGCCTTTGCCGCGGCCATGGTCATGATCTACGTGCTGCTGGTCGGCCAGACCGGCTCACTGGGCATTCCGTTGGTCATGATGATCGCGATCCCGCTGACCATCATCGGCATCATGCCCGGTTTCTGGCTGCTGAACCTGTTCACGGAACCGGTAGCGGGCTATGCCACGCCGATCTATTTCACGGCCACGGCCATGATCGGCATGATTGCGCTGGCCGGCATCGTGGTCAGAAACTCGATCATCCTGATCGACTTCATCGAGCGCACCTACAACCGCGACGCCGAAACGACGCTGCCGGAAGCCCTGATAGAAGCCGGCGCGATACGCCTGACGCCGATCTTCCTGACCGCCGCCGCGGCCGTATTCGGCTCCGCCATCATCGTGCTGGACCCGATCTTTTCCGGGCTGGCCTGGAGCTTCATCTTCGGCATCGTGGCTTCCACGCTGTTCTCGTTGGTCGTGATTCCGGTGGTTTATTTCCTGATCAAAAGGAATAAGCCTAAAGAGCTGAATATAGAGACGGAACTGTAGAATCAACTTCCGACGCTAGGCAATAGCTTCCAGAGGCACGCAGATCAAGTCAAAAACTTCGTGCCTCTGTAGTATTTTTGGCCTCATAATTGCGAGAATCATACCCATTAAACTGGCGCATAAAAGCAAGGAAATCTGACCAGCTTTAGCGGTGGCAGAAAATAGTTAAACTGATCGCCTCTGTCACTGTCCATAAAACATGGCTGAAATATCCGCAGAGCGATTACGAACGCATGTTTACAAACTTGCCGGTGAGATTGGGCAGCGCAATATATTTCATCCGCAGGCTCTGAGTGCTGCCGCGCAATACATTACCGAAGAATGGCACAAACAAGGCTATGAAGTCCGGCCACTTGTTTATATTGATCGAGGCGTTGAACGCGCCAATCTTGAAATTACCTGTGAAGGCAAAAGCCGGAGCGGCAAATACATTTTGGTAGGCGCTCATTATGATTCAGTCATCGGCAGTCCCGGCGCCAACGATAATGGCAGCGGCATCGCGGCCTTATTAGAGCTGTCGCGTCTGTTCCGAGAGATTCAGCCCGATACCAGCATTCGTTTTGTCGCCTTTGTTAATGAAGAGCCGCCTTTTTTCTACGGCCATGAGATGGGCAGCATGGTTTACGCCAAAGCCGCCAGGCAGCGCCGCGAACCGATACGCTTCATGATCGCGCTGGAAACCATCGCTTGCTACAGGAACAGTCCGGGCAGCCAGACCTACCCGCCTTTGCTCAAGCACTTCTATCCCGATACAGGCAATTTCATCGCCTTTGTTGCCAACCTGAAATCTCGAGGCGTCATGCTCGAAAGCGCCAGGGCCTTTTCCGCATCGACCGATTTTCCCCTGGAAACGATTGCGGCCCCGGAAATAGTGCCGGGCGTCTCCTGGAGCGATCACTCGTCGTTCTGGCGGCACGGTTATAAGGCGTTTATGGTGACTGATACGGCTCTCTATCGGTATCCTTATTACCATGCGCCTGAGGATACGCCTGATAAGCTCGATTATGAGCCATTTGCCAGAATGACTCGGGGGTTGTTTTTGATGTTGGCTTCGCTGACGGGTTAATAACAAGCTGTAGGGTCGAATTCATTTATGCCCTTTGGGTACTTGTGCCCTTTGGGTATTCGACCTGGAACGCTTCGTTGCTGCTAAATTCTGTAGGGTATGCACTGCATACCATTTTCAAAATTTGTTGACTCTGAAAAGGTACGCGATGCGTACCCTACTCATAATTTACAGCAATTACTTGTCTGTCTCTACAGCTTCGGCCTTTTCCCGATAAGCTTTGATCCGGTCGAAGTTCAGATAGCGGTAGGTATCGGCCGCCGTCTCGTCGATCTGACGCGCGAACTGCATGTACTCCTCAACCGTCGGAATTCTGCCCAGTATCGAGCATACGGCCGCCAGTTCCGCCGAGGCCAGATAGACGTTCGCGTTGTTGCCCAGACGGTTCGGGAAGTTGCGCGTGGAGGTCGAAACCACGGTCGCGCCGTCCGCGACCCTGGCCTGGTTGCCCATGCACAGCGAGCATCCCGGCATTTCCATGCGCGCGCCGGACTTGCCGAAAATGCCGTAATAGCCTTCTTCGGTCAATTGCGATTGGTCCATCTTGGTCGGCGGCGACACCCACAGCTGGGTCGGCAGCTGCCCGGCATGCTTGTCGAGCAATTTGCCGGCGGCGCGGAAATGGCCGATATTGGTCATGCACGACCCCAAAAAGACTTCGTCGATCTTGGTGCCGGCCACTTCCGACAACGGTCTGACGTCATCGGGATCGTTCGGGCAGGCCAGCAGCGGCTCCTTGATTTCATTCAGGTCGATTTCGATGACTTCAAAGTATTCGGCATCGGCATCGGGCTCCAGCAATACCGGATTAGCCAGCCATTCCTGCATGGCCTTGATGCGGCGCTCGATCGTGCGCGCATCGCCGTAGCCTTCGGTCAGCATCCATTTCAGCAAGGTAATGTTGGAATTGATGTACTCGCGGATCGGCGTTTCGTTCAGGCGAATCGTGCAGCCGCCGGCCGAACGCTCGGCCGAGGCATCGGACAACTCAAACGCCTGCTCGACTTTCAGATCAGGCAAACCTTCGATTTCCAGGATGCGGCCCGAGAACACGTTCTTCTTGCCTTTCTTCTCGACCGTCAGCAGGCCGCGCTGGATCGCCGCGTACGGAATGGCATTGACCAGATCGCGCAAGGTAATGCCGGGCTGCATTTCGCCTTTGAAGCGCACCAGCACGGACTCAGGCATATCCAGCGGCATAACGCCGGTGGCCGCCGCGAAAGCGACTAGGCCGGAACCGGCCGGGAACGAGATGCCGATCGGGAAGCGCGTGTGCGAATCACCGCCGGTGCCGACGGTGTCAGGCAGCAGCATGCGGTTCAGCCAGGAATGGATGATGCCGTCGCCGGGACGCAGGGACACGCCGCCGCGGTTCATTATGAAATCGGGCAAAGTGTGCTGCATTTCCACGTCAACCGGCTTCGGATAGGCGGCGGTATGGCAGAAAGACTGCATCACCAAATCGGCCGAGAAGCCGAGACAGGCCAGGTCTTTCAGTTCATCGCGGGTCATCGGGCCGGTCGTGTCCTGAGAGCCGACCGTGGTCATGTGCGGCTCGCAATAGGTGTTGGGCCGCACGCCGGCCATGCCGCAGGCTTTGCCGACGATTTTCTGCGCCAGGGTAAAGCCTTTGCCGGTGTCCGCAGGGCTGCCCGGACGGCGGAATACGGTCGATGCCGGCAAGCCCAGCACTTTGCGCGCTCTGTCGGTCAGGCCGCGGCCGATAATCAGCGGAATGCGGCCGCCGGCGCGAACTTCATCGAGCAATACATCGGTCTTGAGCGAAAACTCGGCGATGACTTCATCGCTGCCATGGCGTTTGACGACGCCCTGATACGGATAGATGTCGATCACATCGCCCATGTGCATGTTCGATACGTCGCACTCGAACGGCAGCGCGCCCGAGTCTTCCATCGTGTTGAAGAAGATTGGCGCAATCTTGCCGCCGATGCAGACGCCGCCTGCGCGTTTGTTCGGCACATAAAGAATGTCGTTGCCGGTAAACCATAACACGGAGTTGGTGGCCGATTTGCGCGATGAGCCGGTGCCGACTACATCGCCCACATAGGCAACCGGAAAGCCTTTCTTTTTCAGTTCTTCAATCTGCTGCTCGGCATTGGTGATGCCCTCTCTAGGCATTTTCAGCATAGCTTTGGCGTGCAGGGGAATATCGGGACGCGACCAGGCATCGGGCGCCGGCGACAGATCGTCGGTATTGGTTTCGCCGGTGACTTTGAATACGGTTACGGTCAGTTTTTCAGGTACGTCGGGCTTGCTGGTGAACCACTCGGCCTCGGCCCATGATTTGAGCACCTGTTGGGCGAATTCATTGCCTGCCTCGGCTTTTTCCTGCACGTCATGGAAGGCATCGAATATCAGCAGAGTATGCGAAAGCGCCTTGGCGGCGATAGGCGCTAGGACTTTGTTATCGAGCAATTCGATCAGCGGCGCGATGTTGTAGCCGCCCAGCATCGTGCCCAATAATTCAGTGGCCCTGGCAGCATCGAGTATCGGCGAAGCCACTTCGCCTTTGGCGACGGCAGCCAGAAAACCGGCCTTGACGTAAGCGGCTTCATCAACACCGGGCGGCACGCGATTGGCCAGCAAATCGAGCAGAAACGCCTCCTCGCCTGCCGGCGGCTGCTTGATCAGCTCGACCAAACCGGCAACCTGCTCTGCATTCAACGGTTTCGGAACTATTCCTTCAGCTGCGCGTTCTTCTACATGTTTGCGGTATTGATCTAGCATGATGCTCCTTGTAAATAAATCAAAAAATCGGTAGAAAAGAAGCTTATTTTAACAGATTCTTGAAAGCGAGGCGTCGTGAAGACACTTTATTACAGCCATGCCGATTTCCTGCTTCACGACACTGGCATAAGTCATCCGGAAAGCGCCGACCGGCTCAGAAGCATAGCCAGTGTCCTGGACGCTCCAGAGTTCTCGGGTTTAATCAAAGCATCGCCGCCGCTTGGTACAGAGCAGCAGATCAGACTGATCCATACGCAAGCGCATATCGATAACGTGTTGAATGCCGTGCCCCGGCATGGGCTGCACTATCTGGACTCCGACACGGTGCTTTCGCCCGGTTCGGGCAAAGCCGCCTTGCGGGCTGTGGGGGCCGTTTGCGATGCCGTCGACAAGATCCTGGCTGGCGAAGCCGACAACGCTTTTTGCGCGGTACGCCCTCCCGGCCATCATGCCGAAGCCGAGCGGGCCATGGGCTTCTGCCTATTCAACAATATCGCCATCGCCGCCGAATACACCCGCACGCACCATCAACTCAAGCGCATCGCCATCGTGGATTTTGACGTCCATCACGGCAACGGCACGCAGGCGGCTTTTTATGAGCAACCGGCTGTGCTTTATGCCTCCAGTCATGAAGTACCGCATTATCCCGGCACGGGCTATCCGAATGAAACCGGCGTCGGCAATATCATTAATGTACCGCTGGCAGCCGGTGAGTCAGGATCGGAGTTCAGGCAAAAATACAACCGAATTATTCTGCCGGCGCTGAGAGCCTTCAAACCTGAATTAATCCTTGTATCAGCCGGTTTTGACGCGCACAAGAACGATCCTTTGGCATCAATCAGGCTCGTTGAAGACGATTACCAATGGATTACTCAGGAACTGATGGAGATTGCCGGCATCTATTGCGGAGGCAGAATGATTTCAATACTGGAAGGCGGTTACAACCTGAAAGCCCTGGCCGCCAGTGTTGCCGTTCATATCAAAACATTGTTGGCGCCCGAGGTACAAACCGGCAAATAAACACTCATTTTCACTGTTTTTCAGGGGGCAGGCATGACGACTCGGTATATTTATTCTTTTCACGAAGGTGACGGTAAAAATAAAGTGTTGTTAGGCGGCAAAGGTGCCAATCTTTGCGAAATGACCCAGATCGGCCTGAATGTGCCGCCCGGCTTTGTCATTACCACGGAAGCCTGCCTGGACTACCTGAAAAATCAACAGCTGCCCATCGGCTTGATGGATGAAGTCAAGCTGCAGATGCGCATAGTCGAGCAGACGACAGGCAAAGTATTCGGCGCACCGGTCAGACCGTTGCTGGTCTCGGTACGTTCCGGCTCGGCGCTATCGATGCCGGGCATGATGGATACGATCCTGAATCTGGGCTTGAATCAAATCACGTTGGAAGCGCTAATAGAAGAAACGCAAGACCCGCGCTTCGGCTTTGACGCCTACCGCCGCTTCATTCAGTTGTTCGGCAAAGTCGCCCTGGGCATCGCCGATGAAAAGTTCGACGTGCATTTCGAAAACATCAAACATCAGGCCGGCGTCAAGGCAGACACCGATTTGGGCGCGGATGACCTGAAACAGACCTGCGAGCTGTTCTTACAGGTGGTGCGCAACGAAACCGGCCGGCCGTTTCCCGAAGACGTGTATGAACAGCTGGAACTGTCCATTAAAGCCGTGTTCAATTCCTGGATGGGCAAACGCGCCGTCGATTACCGGCGCGAATTCCGCATCACGCCAGCAATGGCTAACGGCACGGCCGTGAATGTTGTAGCGATGGTGTTCGGCAACATGGGCAATGATAGCGCGACCGGTGTCGGCTTTACGCGCAATCCGGGCACCGGCGCCAATGAAATGTACGGCGAATACCTCGTCAATGCCCAGGGTGAGGATGTCGTGGCCGGCATCCGAACGCCTAAGCCGGTTCAGGAAATGGCTGTGGAAATGCCGGATATGTACCAGCAACTGGTTGAGCTGCGCGATAAGCTCGAGCGCCATTATCAGGAAGTTCAGGATTACGAGTACACGATTGAACGCGGCGTACTCTACTGCCTGCAAACCCGCAATGGCAAAATGAACGCTACAGCCATGGTCAAAACCTCCGTTGACTTGACCAATGAAGGACTGATCGATAAGGAACGGGCGCTGCTGCGCATCGATCCGGAGTTACTGGAACAATTGCTGCACCCGCAACTGGACCCGAATAATAAAATACCGCCATTGACACAGGGGCTGCCGGCCTCGCCGGGCGCCGCCTGCGGCAAATGCGTGTTTGATGCCAATATCGCCGAAATGATGGGACGCGCCGGCGAAAAAGTCATCCTGCTGCGCGAGGAAACCAAGCCTGAGGACATCCACGGCTTTTTTGCCGCCCAGGGCATACTGACCAGCCGGGGCGGTAAAACTTCCCACGCCGCGGTGGTCGCGCGCGGCATGGGCAAGGCCTGTGTAGCCGGCGCCGAAGCTATCAGAATCGATGTCAAATCACGCCAAGCCATCGTCGGCCATGTTCACATACAGGAAGGCGACACCATCACCATCGATGGCGGCTCCGGTTTGATCTATCTGGGCGAAATTCCGACCGTCACGCCGTCTGTGTCCGGCGATCTCCAGACACTGTTGGCTTGGGCCGACCAGTATGCGGAATTGAAGGTGCGCGCCAATGTCGACACACCGGAGAGCGCCCGCCTGGCCATCGATTACGGTGCCGCCGGCATCGGCTTGTGCCGCACGGAGCGCATGTTCAATGCCAAGGACCGCTTGCCGCTGGTCATCGATATGATACTGGCCGACAACCAGAAAAGCCGCGAAGCCGCGTTAAAGAAACTGTTCCCGATACAGCGGGAGGATTTTATCCAGCTGTTTACGGTGATGTCGCCGCTCCCGGTCACGGTGCGTCTGCTGGATCCGCCCATGCATGAATTTCTGCCCGGCGAGCAGCAGTTAAAGGACGAAATACAGGCGCTCAAACAGTATGAAATTATTGCCAAAGGCCAGCGCGTCACGTTGGAAATGCTGGGCGAACATGAAGAACTGCCCGCGCCGTTCAATCTGCTGAACAAAGATGTCATTCGCAAAACCATCGCCAAGAAACAGCTGATGCTGAAAAAAGTCCGCGATCTGTACGAGGTCAATCCGATGCTCGGCCACCGCGGCGTGCGTTTGGGCATGTCGTATCCTGAAATTTACCGGATGCAGATCCGCTCCATCCTCGAGGCCGCTGCCGTCTGTATTCAGCAAGGGCTTGACATTGCGCCGGAAATCATGGTTCCGCAAGTTATTACTGCTCAGGAACTGAGACGGGTCAGAGAATATGTCATCGACATACAGCAGGAAATTGAGGCCTCTTATGGGCTCAAACTGAATTTCAAGTTTGGCACCATGATCGAGACGGTGCGCGCTTGTACGCGTGCCGGGCAGCTGGCGGAAATCGCCGAATTCTTTTCGTTCGGCACCAATGATTTGACGCAGGCGACCTTCTCTTTCTCGCGCGAGGATGCCGAAAACAAGTTCCTGCCGCTTTATAACGAAGTGGGACTGCTTGAAGACAACCCGTTTGAAGTGCTGGATGTCAAAGGCGTGGGTCAACTCATGAAGATGACCGTGGAACTGGGCCGCAAGACCCGGCCCGATATCAAAATCGGCATCTGCGGGGAACAGGCCGGGCATCCGCAATCCATCCGTTTTTGCCACCACATCAAGCTGGACTATGTCTCCTGCTCGGCGCCGCGCATACCGGTGGCAAGGCTCGCCGCCGCACATGCCAAATTATTAGAGAATGACTATAGGGAGAATGAAGAGCCCCATGATTGATCGGCAATTGCTATTTTGAAGTCTTTATTACTTAAATCTATTGGATAAAGGCGACTAAAGTCGCCCCACACTCACTGGAAAAAATGAAACTTTTGGTTCAGGGCGTAAACCAGAGCCAGAATAATTATTTCCACAAAAATGAGCCCCCAGAAATAAAGTCCGAAAAGCACCATTTTTACTTGTAACTGCGGCTGTTCGATGTGCCGTCTGACGAAAAGTACCCCGCCGATGACAGCAATAATCACCATGACCACACCAATAATTGCAATATTCATCGTCAATCCCTGACCGGAGGTGGCGCCAAAACCACTCTCGAGCCGTTGGACTCGGCCGGACTGACAACGCCCGCCGCTTCCATCTCTTCGATCATGGAGGCGGCACGGTTATAGCCGACCTTGAAGCGCCGCTGCACACTGGAGATTGAAGCCTTTCGTGATTCAGTGACAAACTGCACGGCCTCGTCATACAGCGGATCGCCTTCCCCGCCGCCACCGCCACCGCCGCCCATGCTGAAACCGTCGCCGGAATCGGATGATTCGCGCGTAATTTCATCAAGGTAATTTGCCGGGGCCGTTTTCTTCAGAAACTCGACAACCCGATGAACTTCATGGTCATCGACAAACGCGCCATGTGCGCGAACCGGAATGCTGGTGCCGGATGGCAAAAACAACATGTCGCCGTTGCCCAGCAACGCTTCAGCGCCACCCTGATCGAGAATCGTGCGCGAGTCGATCCTTGAAGAAACCTGGAATGAAATCCGCGTCGGCACGTTGGCCTTGATCAGGCCGGTCAGTACGTCGACCGACGGCCGCTGGGTCGCCAGAATCAAATGAATGCCGGCCGCCCTGGCTTTCTGGGCCAGACGTGCGATCAACTCTTCGACCTTCTTGCCGACGATCATCATCATATCGGCCAGCTCGTCGATGACGATGACAATGCTCGGCAATGTCGTCAGAATCGGAAATTCTTCACCTTCTTCAAGCTCCCTGACCAGCTGGAACATCGGGTCCCTGATAGTCTCGCCCCTGGCTTCGGCATCCGTAATCAACTGGTTGAAGCCGGCCAGGTTTCTGACGCCCATCTTGGACATCAGCTTGTAGCGGCGCTCCATTTCGGCGACTGCCCAGCGCAAAGCATTGCTGGCTTCTTTCATATCGGTCACGACCGGCGTCAGCAAATGGGGAATGCCCTCATAGACCGATAATTCCAGCATTTTAGGGTCGATCATGATCATGCGTACCTGCTCCGGCGTCGATTTATAGAGCAAGCTGAGGATCATGGTGTTGATGGCCACCGATTTTCCCGAACCCGTCGTACCGGCCACCAGGGCATGCGGCATTTTGCCCAGGTCGGCGACGACCGGCGCACCGGAAATATCCTTGCCCATAGCCAACGTCAGCTGCGATTTCGATTTCTCAAAATTCTTTGAGGCCAGCAGCTCGCGCAGGCTTACCATTTCGCGTTCGCGATTCGGAATCTCAAGGCCGATAACCGACTTGCCCGGAATCACTTCGACAATACGCACACTGGTCACCGATAAGGCCCGCGCCAGATCCTTGGACAAACCGCTGATGCGGCTAACTTTAACGCCGGCGGCCGGCTGCAGTTCAAAGCGCGTGATCACGGGGCCGGGCAACACACCTACGACTTCCACAACGACATTAAAATCCTCAAGAATGCTCTCGACCAGCCGGGACATTTCTTCCAAGTCACTTTCGGAATACCCTTTAACATGCGTATCACGTTCATCCAGCAGCGTTAAAGGCGGTAATACACCCTCGCCCGCAATTGAAAAATCGGTGTTCTGTTGTTTTTTGGCTTTGCTTATTTTTTCAACTTTTTCAAAGATGGCGATTTCTGCCTTTTCAAGAATAGGCACCGTCTTTCCGACTGCCTTTTCAATAACGGGTACCGCTTCGATTGCAGGCAGCATTTTCGGCTTGGGCTTTTTCTTGACTTCGGATTTCTCGGCGGAAAATTCAGGCGCCTGAACCCGGACAGAAGGCTTGACAGATATCTCAATCCGGTTGAGAGGGCTCATCTGCCAGAGAGTCATGATTTTAGCCCCTAAAAAACGGCAGAGGATGACTGTGGATTTACCGATCAAATCAAGCAACGTAATCCAGGATAGCCCTGTAAACAGCGTAACGCCGGCCAATAACACGACCAATAGAAACAAAGTCGTTCCTGAATTGCCGAATATTATCAACAAGGCGTCTCCGGTTTCCTGGCCTAAAATGCCTCCTGTGCTACCCGGCAATTCAATCCTGACCCTTAACAAATGCAAATAAAATAAGGCCGCTCCAGAGACAATGGTGGCGATGAGACCTGACCAGCGCAGGGCTGTAATAACTTTGCCGTCTGTTGGCCTGCCCTGCCTGTAGATCAGATAACCATACCAGGAGATCATGGCTGGAAACAAGTAGGCCGTTAAACCAAAAATGCTGAGAGTAAAATCAGAAAGCCAGGCCCCGACGACACCGCAGGCGTTGGTAACTGTCTGTGCCGCGCCGCTATGCGACCAGCCGGCATCTTCATTGCTGAAAGTGATCAGCGAAATGAGAAGGAATAATGCGCCAGCTGAAAAACTCAGTAGAGCGACCTCGCGCAAACCCCGAAAAGTTTTTTCTTCCATCACAGCAGCCATGTCATAACTCGTCAGATAATAATTCCAATAAAACATTATTATAGGCGAATGATCACATATTTTACATTAGAAGTATACTCAATAACCGCCCGCCTGCTTTCTCTCTGAATGCTAGAGAATAAAGTTTACGAAATAGTATTTCGCCTTCATAATTTCTTGAAGATTTATCTATATTTGTCCTTTGGAGGATTTTTGATGAGCGACGTCAAACACTGTCGTCTTTTGATTCTTGGCTCCGGCCCTGCCGGATATACGGCTGCCATCTATGCTGCGCGCGCCAACCTGAATCCGGTTATCATCACTGGCATGCAACAAGGCGGTCAGTTAACCACTACCACAGAAGTTGATAACTGGCCCGGCGATGTTGAAGGCCTGCAAGGCCCGGCTCTGATGGAGAGAATGCTTAAGCATGCAGAACGATTCAATACCGAGATTATTTTTGACCATATCCATACGGCCGACTTGTCAGCCCGCCCTTTCAAACTGGCCGGCGATGCCGGCAGATATACCTGCGATGCGCTGATAATCGCTACCGGCGCCTCAGCGCGTTATTTGGGGCTGGAATCGGAAGAAGCCTTTAAAGGCAAAGGCGTTTCGGCCTGCGCGACCTGTGACGGATTCTTCTACAGAAATAAACCGGTCGCGGTTATCGGCGGCGGCAATACTGCCGTTGAAGAGGCGTTGTATTTAGCGAATATCGCTTCGAAAGTCACCGTCATCCACCGCCGCGACAAGTTCCGTTCCGAAAAAATCCTGTCCAGCAAATTGCTTGAAAAAGCCGAAAACGGCAATGTAGCCATCGAGTGGAACCATACGCTGGATGAAGTTTTGGGCGACGATATGGGTGTTACCGGCGTCAGAATCAAAAATACCCACAACGGCTCAACCAAAGAACTGGATGTGCACGGCGTTTTCATCGCGATCGGCCATACGCCCAATACGAGCATTTTCGAGGGTCAACTTGACATGGAGAATGGCTACATTAAAGTGAAAAGCGGCATTCATGGCAATGCCACGGCCACAAGTGTCGAAGGCGTATTTGCGGCGGGTGACGTCATGGATTCCGTTTATAAACAGGCAATCACTTCAGCCGGAACGGGCTGCATGGCCGCTCTCGATGCAGAAAAATTCCTGGATGAACTAGCATAGGAGATATGCAAAAACGCGAAGGCACCAGGCGAAAATTCCCGCCTGGCGCCTTCTGTCCGCATTATGCAACTGACAATTCTAGATCCGAATAATCCGTATGAAGACTTCCCGTCATTGAGCCAGGCACTACGGGATCCCGACGGCTTGCTTGCAGTAGGCGGCTGCCTGTCAAAAACACGACTGCTCAAAGCTTATCGAAACGGAATCTTTCCCTGGTATAACCCTGAAGATCCTATACTCTGGTGGTCGCCAGACCCTCGACTGGTCTTATTCCCAGACAAGCTGATCGTTTCCCGCAGCTTGCGCAAGACTTTGCGGCAAAACAAGTTCTCGGTAACTTTCGACCTGGCTTTTGATAAAGTCATCAATGCCTGCGCGGCGCTCCGGAAAGACAGTTCGGGCACCTGGATAACGGATGAAATAACCGAGGCTTACAGCGAACTGCACCGGCTCGGCTTTGCTCACTCTGTAGAGGCCTGGTTTAATGGCTCGCTGGTTGGCGGATTATATGGCGTCGCCCTGGGCCAGGTTTTTTTTGGCGAATCCATGTTTCATACCATGACTGATGCCTCCAAGATAGCTTTTGTCAGTTTGGTCGAACAGCTTAAATTATGGGATTATCAACTAATAGACTGCCAGGTGCATACCCGCCACCTGGAAAGCCTGGGCGCCCAGGAAATTGACCGAGCTTATTTTGTAGAGTTGCTTAATCAATATTGCGATACTGCCGCCAATAAATCCGCCTGGAAACTTTGATGACAACAATTTCTATCCCGCTATTTCTGACTCAGGAATATGACTGCAGTTATCTGGATGGGGAGCAAGCGCAGTCCGCGTTCGTGCACCCGACATTTCAATTGACTACGCCTATCTATTCATTACTGATAGAGCAAGGCTTTCGCCGTAGCGGCGATCAGGTCTATGTTCCAAAATGCCTTCAATGCTCTGCCTGTATCCCGGCAAGGCTGGCGGTCAACCAATTCAAGGCCAACAGGGCCCAGAAGCGCTGCCTGAAAAAGAACAGCCAGACTCAAGTTACGGTTAAACCGCCTGTTTTTGAACAACAGCATTACGATATGTATATGCACTATCAGAAAATGAGGCACGATGATAGCTCCATGGCGCATTCCAGTCCCGATGAGTACCTCAGTTTTCTGAGCAGTTCGTGGTGCGATACTCGTTTCGTGGAATTTTCGATCAATAACCGGCTGGCTGGTATAGCGGTAGTTGATTACCTTGATAATGCCTTATCGGCTGTTTATACATTTTTTGATCCCGAACTTTCAAGTTACAGCCTCGGCGTTTACGCCGTGTTATGGCAGATCGAGCAGGCCAGACGCCAACAGCGGGAATATTTATACCTGGGCTTCTGGATAAAAGACTGTAAAAAAATGTCTTACAAGAGTGAATATCAGCCTTTACAGTTATTTAGTAAAAATTGTTGGACTGAATTATCCCTTTAGACAAATAAAGCCCCATTTCGATATACACGTTTGTTGTTAAAAACAAGCTTATGTTATCATTGGCGGCTTTATATTACCTGGACCAAAACAGATGGCAAAAGAAGATCAAATCGAAATGGAAGGCAAAGTGATTGACACCCTTCCGAATACCATGTTCCGCGTTGAACTCGAAAACGGTCACATTGTGACAGCGCATATTTCCGGAAAAATGCGCAAACATTACATCCGTATCCTCACCGGAGATAAAGTCAAGGTTGAAATGACGCCTTATGACTTAACCAAAGGCCGCATCACATTCCGCATGCGCTAATCCCATTGTTCATGGGACAGCGCATGCGTCCTGATTTATTAGCTGTTTTCCGGCACGCTTAGCTCTCTGCTTTCTATAGCAAAGGCAAGCTCATTGTTTTCCACGTAAATCCGCACATCGCCTCCGTGCGCCAACTTGCCGAATAGCAAATCATTAGCAAGAGGTTTCTTGATTTTTTCCTGAATCAAGCGCGCCATAGGTCTCGCTCCCATTTTGGGATCACAGCCGTTTTCAGCCAGCCACAACCGGGCATCGGGCTCCAGCGTCAGCGTTACATGCTTTTCTGCAAGCAAGGCTTCGAGTTCAAAGATGAACTTGTCGACCACATGCCCGACAACTGAGATATCCAGCGGTTTAAACTGGATGATGGCGTCCAGACGGTTGCGGAACTCAGGCGAGAAGCCTTTTTCGATCACTTTCAAGCTGTCGCTGGCATGATCCTGCTGGGTGAAGCCGATGGAGGCGCGACTGCCCTCTTCCGCTCCGGCATTCGTGGTCATCACCAGGATGATGTTGCGAAAATCGGCTTTGCGTCCGTTATTATCGGTTAATGAACCGTGATCCATGACTTGCAGCAGCAGATTGAACACGTCCGGATGGGCTTTTTCCAACTCATCAAGCAGCAATACGGCATGCGGATGCTTGGTCACCTGCTCGGTCAGCAAACCGCCCTGATCGAAGCCCACATAACCGGGAGGCGCACCGATCAATCTGGAAACCGTATGACGTTCCATGTACTCGGACATGTCGAAACGGATCAGCTCGACGCCCAACACTTTGGCCAGTTGCCGCGTCACTTCGGTTTTACCTACGCCCGTAGGCCCTGCAAACAGGAAGGCGCCAATGGTTTTTTGCGATTCACGCAAACCTGCGCGAGATAATTTTATCGCCGAAGCCAATGCCGAGATTGCCTCGTCCTGGCCGAAAACCAGCATTTTCAGGTTTTTCTCCAGATTTGCCAGCTTATCTATATCGCTGGAAGAAACGGATTTCGCAGGAACTCTGGCTATTTTTGAAACAATCTCTTCAATTTCAGCGACATCAATAACCTCTTTGCGATCAGTCTCGGTCATCATACGCTGTCTTGCACCCGCTTCATCAATGACATCGATGGCTTTATCGGGCAAATGCCGGTCCGTGATATAGCGATCCGATAATTCCGCAGCCAGACG
Source organism: Methylobacter sp. BlB1 (assembly GCF_015476545.1). Taxonomy (GTDB): domain Bacteria; phylum Pseudomonadota; class Gammaproteobacteria; order Methylococcales; family Methylomonadaceae; genus Methylobacter. The sequence continues at coordinate 136,747 of NZ_JADMKV010000002.1, forward strand.
CAAGGCCTCAGCGGAATATTTCACCTCGTGATGCTCCTCAAAGCGGGATTTAAGTCCCTTTAGAATGAGAATAGTGTCCTCGACGGAAGGCTCGGCAATATCGACTTTCTGAAATCTGCGCGCCAGTGCATGATCTTTTTCAAAAATGCCTCGGTATTCTTGATAAGTGGTAGACCCGATACAGCGCAACTGGCCGGAAGCCAGCACCGGCTTGATCAGATTGGAAGCATCCATGACGCCGCCCGAAGCAGATCCTGCCCCAATAATGGTATGAATCTCATCAATGAACAAAATCGAATCAGGCTCTTTCTTTAACTGACTGACCAAAGCTTTGAGGCGTTTTTCAAAATCGCCCCTGTATTTGGTGCCGGCAACCAGAGCCCCCAAATCCAGCGCGTAAATGGTACTGTTCAGCAGAACTTCAGGGACATTCTCCTCGACAATTCTTTTCGCGAGACCTTCCGCGATGGCCGTTTTACCAACACCCGCCTCGCCTACCAGTAAAGGATTATTTTTACGGCGGCGGCAAAGTATCTGAATGGTTCGTTCAACCTCAAGCTCTCGTCCGATCAGCGGATCTATCCGGCCTCTCAGAGCCTCTTCATTGAGATTGACGGCATATTTGTCCAGCGGACTGCCTGAAGCGTCAGGATCAGAACTGCCAACCTCCGATGTCCGCTCATCGGGAGAATCTTTCTCCTGATCCACTTTTGAAATGCCATGAGCCAGATAATTGACCACATCCAGGCGGGATATGTCCTGTTTGTTCAACAGATAAACCGCATGAGAATCCTGTTCGCTGAACAGGGCTACAAACAAATTGGCTCCGGAAACTTCTTTCTTATCCGATGCCTGCACATGAAAAACCGCGCGCTGCAGGACTCGTTGAAATCCCAAAGTAGGCTGAGTTTCCCGTTGGACGCCTTCCGGAATCAACGACATGGTCTCATCAATGAATTGAGTCAACTGCGCGCGCAGCAACTTGATATCACATCCACATGCTCTCAGAATAGGTTCTGCGGAAGCGTTATCGAGTAGCACCAGCAGCAAATGCTCAACCGTGATAAATTCATGTCGCTTTTCATGCGCAGTTTTAAAAGCATGATTCAATGTAATTTCAAGTTCTTTACTTAACATAATTTATCTCTCCAACCTATGCTTCTTCCATTGAACACAATAATGGATGATGATGTTCACGTGAATATTCGTTGACTATATACACCTTGGTTTCAGCAACATCTTTAGAATACGTGCCACACACACCTACACCCTGCGTATGCACTTGCAACATCACCTGCGTCGCTTTTTCTTCAGACATAGCAAAAAAATCCATTAGAATCTCAATTACAAAGTCCATCGGTGTAAAATCGTCATTTAACAGGATAACTTTGTATAAAGGTGGCCGTTTTAACTTGGGCTTGGCTTCCTGAACAACCAAACCGTCATCGTTATCTTTAGATGGATCAAAATCAGACATATCAACGAAAATAATAAAAGTATTTTAAGAGCTTAACCATAGTGCCAATATCAGTAAATTTCAACTCTAAACATAACAAAATACATCCGTTCTTTCCGACTAGCGAAAAGTTTATTCTCAAGCATTAACCGATATCTCCGGGAAACGCTTGCGACACCCGTTTGACTTATTTCATCAGTAGAGTTCAAAAATCTTTACAAACATAATATAGCCAAATCAAGTAAAATAGCATTTTTTACAGCTGGAATTCATCGATGGTTTGGAAACCACACGTCACAGTTGCTGCCGTGATTGAACAGAACAATCGTTTTTTAATTGTTGAAGAAGAAACCTCCAATGGCATTCAATTCAATCAGCCTGCGGGCCATCTTGAAAAGGGAGAGGATTTGATCACGGCCGTCAAACGTGAAGTTCATGAAGAAACTGCCTGGTTTTTTGAGCCCGAACACATCGTAGCGATTCAACTTTGGCGAAAGAACCCGGAATTTCCAAGTTTCATCAGAATCTGCTTTTCAGGACTATGCCATTCGCACAACCCAAGCCAGAAACTGGATGACGGCATTATTGGCACCCATTGGCTGACCCGCGACGAAATAGCCGCCAGAGAGCATCATTTGCGCAGCCCTTTGGTGCTTATCAGCGTGGATGAATACCTGAGCGGGCAGCGTCACTCCTTATCATTACTACAATCATTTCTCGATCTTGATCATGCGTAAAAACATAATCGTCGGCATGTCCGGCGGTGTCGATTCATCCGTAACAGCGTTACAACTTCTGGAACAAGGCCATCAGGTAACCGGTTTATTCATGAAAAACTGGGAAGAAGATGACGGCACCGAATACTGCACAGCCATGCAGGATCTCGCTGACGCGCAACAGGTCTGCGACAAGCTGGGCATTGAATTAAAAACCATCAATTTTGCCGCCGAATACTGGGATGAAGTGTTTGAAGTCTTTCTGTCCGAATTCCAGGCAGGCCGCACGCCCAACCCGGATATCCTCTGCAACAAACACGTCAAATTTAAAGCTTTCCTGAATTATGCGATCGAGGATCTGGGTGCCGAATACATTGCCACGGGACACTATGCCCGCGTCAGCGAAAAAAACGGCGAATACTTTCTTTTGAAAGGACTCGATCCCGGCAAAGAGCAAAGTTATTTTCTTTATACGCTGGGGCAAAAACAGCTGTCGCGCACCTTGTTTCCGATCGGTCATCTGCACAAAACCGAAATCCGGGCCATGGCCAAAAAGGCCGGTTTCGCCAATCACAAGAAAAAAGACAGCACCGGCATCTGCTTCATTGGCGAACGCAAATTCAAGGAGTTCCTGCAACGGTATCTGCCGACCCAGCCCGGTGAAATGCGCACGCCGGAAGGCCAATATATCGGCCGGCATCAAGGTTTGATGTATTACACCCTCGGGCAACGCCAGGGCCTTGGCATAGGCGGCGTTAAAGACGCGCCGGACGAGCCGTGGTATGTGCTCGAAAAAGACCTTGAAAACAATGTTCTTGTCGTTGGCCAGGGCCACGATCATCCGTTGATGCTGCACAATGTGCTGGAAGCCAGCCAATTGGACTGGTGCAGCAACAAGCCGTTGACCCAGCCGATGCGCTGCAGCGCCAAAACGCGCTACCGGCAGCCGGACCAGTCTTGCCGCCTGGAGCCTATCGGCAACGACCGCTGCAAAGCGGTTTTCGACCAGCCTCAGCGAGCCATTACACCAGGCCAGTCCGTCGTCTTTTATGACGGGGAAATCTGCCTCGGCGGCGGCATTATTGAATCCAAAGCCAATGAATAATATCTAAAGTTTATTCAGTGCGAAGCCATGCTGCCGCCAAGCATCGGCATGGCTTCGTCGTGACAAAATATCAAAAACATCCGGACTAACTCATGACTAATTTTGCTCTTACCGCTATTTCTCCCATTGACGGCCGCTATGCCGATAAAGTGAAAGAATTAAGGCCTATTTTCAGTGAATACGGCCTGATCCGTTTTCGCGTGCAAGTTGAAGTGCGCTGGCTGCAGGCACTGGCTGCTCACCCGCAGATTACTGAAGTCAGCCCGCTAAGCAATTCCGCCAACCAATTATTGAACAGCATCGTTGATAACTTTTCGGAAGCCGATGCGCAGCGCGTCAAAGACATCGAGAAAACCACCAATCATGATGTCAAAGCTGTTGAGTACTTACTGAAAGAAAAAATAGCCGGCCACGCCGAGCTGGAAAAAGTCAGCGAATTCATTCATTTTGCCTGTACTTCGGAAGACATCAACAACCTGTCTTACGCGCTAATGCTGAAAGAAGGCCGTGTAGTCATTGCCAAGCAAATCACCGACTGCATCAATGCGATCAAGACTATCGCCGTGGAAACGGCCGGCCAACCCATGCTGTCGCGCACGCACGGCCAATCCGCCAGCCCGACCACGACCGGCAAGGAATTCGCCAACGTGGCCGCGCGCATGCTGCGCCAGAAAGAGCAACTGGAAGCTGTTGCCTTATTAGGCAAAATCAACGGCGCCGTCGGCAATTACAATGCCCATGCCGTGGCTTACCCTGATGTGGATTGGGCTGAATTTTCCAAGAACTTCGTCGAATCCTTAGGGCTGCAATGGAATCCGTATACGATCCAGATCGAGCCGCACGATTATATTGCCGAATTTTTCCACGCGCTGTCGCGTTTCAATACGATTCTGCTCGACTTCGACCGTGATGTATGGGGTTATATTTCGTTGGGTTATTTCCGCCAAAGAACGATTGCCGGCGAAATCGGCTCCTCAACAATGCCCCACAAAGTCAACCCGATCGATTTTGAGAATTCGGAAGGCAATTTAGGCATTGCCAATGCCCTGTTCTCATTCCTGGCCGAAAAATTGCCGGTTTCCCGCTGGCAGCGCGATTTGACCGACTCAACCGTACTCAGAAATATCGGCGTCGGCATCGCTCACACCAGCATCGCCATACAGGCCAGCCTGAAAGGCATCTCCAAGCTGCAGATCAATGCCGAAGCCATTGAAGCCGATCTGAATGCCAACTGGGAGGTGCTGGCCGAGCCGATTCAAACCGTCATGCGCCGTTACGGCATTGAAAAACCTTATGAAAAATTAAAAGAGCTGACCCGCGGCCAGCGCATTACGCCAGAGCAGCTTCGGACCTTCATTGAAAGCCTGGACATACCGGCTGAAGCCAAGACAGCGTTGCTGGAATTAACGCCCCGCAATTACACCGGCTATGCCGAAAAACTGGCCAGAAACATTTAATGATCAATTTTGTGAGACGGCTCACAGCATGATTCAATAATTTTCGAGATAATCGAACGCGATTGTCATACAGGTTAACTTTCTCCCTTGTTAGGCTAACTCGACAATCAGACTTCCTGGCTGTGTCGCCGCTCCTGGCACAGCCCTCTTTTATTCCCGGCAAGACAACCACGGCTTTCCCGCATTAAAATAGCACGCAGTTATTACTCACACTGTCCTGCCGTGCTCAATATCATCTGGATTTTCTTTTTCGTCGCCGCGTTTTTCACTGCGCTGTTTAAACTGCTCTTCCTGGGAGACCAACAGGTTTTTGCGCAAATCATGACCGCGATGTTCAGCTTGTCGAAATCGGCATTTGAAATTTCAATAGGCCTTACCGGCGTCCTGGCCTTATGGCTGGGCATTATGCGCATCGGCGAACGCAGCGGATTCATCCAGTTAATGACGCAAGGACTGACGCCGCTATTCAGCCGTTTGATGCCCGACATCCCCAAAGACCATCCTGCGCTGGGCGCCATCGTCATGAATATCTCGGCCAATGCGCTGGGACTGGATAACGCCGCTACACCGATGGGCATCAAAGCCATGAAGGAACTGCAAACGCTGAATCCGCATCCCGACACGGCCAGCGATGCGCAAATACTGTTTCTGGTTATCAATACCGCGGGGGTCACGCTGTTTCCGGTCACGATTTTCACTTATCGCGCGCAATTGGGCGCCGTTAATCCGACCGATGTTTTCATCCCGATTTTATTAGCGACTTACATGTCGACGCTGGGCGGCCTACTTGCCGTGGCATTCGTGCAGAAAATCAATCTGCTCGATAAAGTCGTCATGGCTTACCTGGGCGGCTTTACCTTGCTTGTAGCCGGCATCATCAGTTATTTTTCAAGCCTGCCCCAGCAGCAGATGCTCGAGCAATCGGCCTTGATGAGCAATGTCATTCTGTACACGCTGGTTGTCGTATTTATTCTCGGCGCGATCCATAAAGGCATCAATGCTTACGAAGCTTTTATCGACGGCGCCAAAGAAGGCTTTCAGACTGCGATTACCATCATTCCTTACCTGGTTGCCATGCTGGTCGCCATCGGCGTATTCAGGGCCAGCGGCGCTTTGGATTTATTGGCAGACCTGGCGCGCTATCTGACTTCTTTATTCATGATCGACGACCGCTTTATCGATGCGCTGCCCACTGCGCTGATGAAGCCATTCAGCGGCAGCGGCGCCCGGGCCATGATGATCGATACGATGAAAACGATGGGCGCCGATTCGTTTGCCGGCCGTCTGTCATCGATCGTACAAGGCAGCACGGAAACGACCTTTTATGTGCTGGCCATTTATTTCGGCGCAGTCGGCATCAAAAATATCCGTCATGCCGCCGCTTGTGGGATAATAGCGGATTTTGCGGGCATTATGGCCGCCATTTTTATTGCCTATTGGTTCTTTGGCTGATTTTATGAATATCCACCTCAAAACGCTCGGTTGTCGTCTTAACGAAGCGGAACTGGAAACTTGGGCTCAGGCTTTTCAAAAAGCCGGCCATCAGATAACGCGGCAGGCGGAAGCCGCCAATCTGGTCGTCATCAACTCCTGTGCCGTGACGCAGGACGCCGCCAGAAAATCGCGCCAGCTGATTAAACGCATACACCGGGACAATCCAGCAGCCAAGCTGGTCGTCAGCGGCTGCTACGCCACTTTGAACGAAGATGAAGCAGCGCAGTTAATGGGCGTCGATCTGGTCGTCAGCAACAAGGATAAGGATCTGCTGGTCGAAAAAACTCTGACCACGCTCAACATGGACAGCATGCCGGCCATGTCGACCGAACCGGGAGAGATTTCCCTGTTCACACGCGGCCGGCAGCGAGCCTTTGTCAAGGTTCAGGACGGTTGCCGCTACCGCTGCACGTTCTGCATTGTGACTGTCGCACGCGGCGTCGAGCGCAGCCGGCCTGTCGCGGACGTGATCGATGAAATCAACGCGCTGCACAGCCAGAACATCGACGAAGTCATCCTGACTGGCGTGCATCTGGGCGGCTACGGCAGCGATCTGGGCAACAATCTGTCAGAGCTGATAAAAGCCATCCTGGCCGAAACGGCTATCCCTCGCTTGCGATTAGGCTCTCTGGAACCGTGGGAATTGTCGGATGATTTCTATGCGCTGTTCGATAATCCGCGTTTGATGCCGCACTTGCATCTGCCCTTGCAGAGCGGTTCGGATCCGGTGCTCAGACGCATGGCGCGGCGCTGCAAAACCGACGAGTTTTCCGCCATCGTGAACAGGTTGCGCGCGCGAATACCGCACTTCAACATCACGACCGATATCATCGTCGGCTTTCCCGGCGAAACCGAACAGGAATGGCAGGACAGCTTCGATTTCATCAAGCAGACCGGTTTCGGCCATATCCATATCTTCACGTATTCGCCGCGCGAAGGCACGAAAGCTGCTACACTGCCCGATCAACTGTCTAATGAAGTCAAAAAGCAGCGCAGCCAACAGCTTCATGAATTGGCCGACACCATGAAACGGCAGTTTTTCGAAGCCAATGTCGGCCATTCGTTTCCGGTGTTATGGGAAGGCTATAGTGAAGAACTCGACGCCGGCAAAAAACGGGTGTTTGGCTATACGCCCAATTATCTGCGCGTAGGCTGCGTGATCAATCAGGACGAATCGCTTGAGAATCAAATTATTAAAGCCAGATTGACAGCGGTTGCCGAAAATTATCTTGTTGCCCAACTTGCCGAATAATTGCTTGAACAAGCGTGAATACAGCTTGAGCCGCCTTAATCCGGGAGTTTAGCTTTAAGTTAAAATGAGATATCATTTATTTATAGCTCAACATGCAGCGGTATTAGATCCTGCTCTACTGATTTTAGCACCTTGGGGACATCAATGAAGGGAGGCTTTCAATTGCTTCTCAATCCTTTAGCAAAAAAGTTGTTGTGGCTGACTAACAAGACCAGTTTAGACATTAATTATTTAGTGATGGTGGAAAAAACCATCTTTGAGAGGTTTTAATGAGTGGATTGAGCCCAGAAAGTTTGGGATTGAAGAGCGTTGGTACCGTTTATCGTAATCTCAGCTACGCTGATTTGCATGCCCATGAAGTCGATAAAAACGAGGGCAAGGAATCAAGCAATGGGACTATGATGGTCGATACCGGCAAATTTACCGGACGCTCGCCAAAGGACAAGTATTTTGTCCAGCAACTTCCCTCCAGCGAGCATATCGCCTGGGGCAAAATCAATCAGCCTGTTTCGGCCGAGGTTTTTGATGAACTCTATGCGGACGTCATCGATTATCTTTCCGGCAAGGATATTTATGTAACCGACGGTTACAGCGGCGCCAATGAGCACTCGCGCAAATCCGTGCGTTTCATTACCGAATTCGCCTGGCAGTCGCATTTTGTCAAAAACATGTTTATCCGTCCCGACGAATCGGAACTCGAGCATTTCGCGCCCGATTTTTGCGTCTATAACGCCAGCAACATGACTAATGAAAAATGGCAGAAGCATGGCCTCAATTCTGAAGTCTTCTGCATTTTCAACATCGAAAAGAACATTGCCATCATCGGCGGCACCTGGTACGGCGGCGAGATGAAAAAAGGCATCTTCACCATGATGAACTATTGGCTGCCGCTGAACGGCATCCTGTCGATGCATTGCAGCGCCAATGTCGGCAAAAGCGGCGATGTGGCTTTATTCTTCGGTCTGTCGGGCACCGGCAAAACCACTTTATCGACCGATGCTGCACGCAAGCTGATCGGCGACGATGAACACGGCTGGAGCGATGAAGGCATTTTCAACTTCGAAGGCGGCTGCTACGCCAAATGCATCGGCCTGTCTCCGGAAAACGAACCGGAAATTTACGCCGCCATCAAGCCCAAAGCCCTGCTCGAAAACGTCGTGTATGACGAAGACGGCGTGGTTGATTTCTTCGACAGCTCCAAAACGGAAAACACGCGCGTCTCCTACCCTATCGAGCATATCGAAAACCATGAGCCGACGCTCAGGGCGGGCCTGCCGAAAAATATCATTTTCCTGAGCTGCGACGCGTTCGGCGTTCTGCCGCCCGTATCCCGCCTGACCAAAGACCAGGCCATGTACTATTTCCTGTCCGGCTATACGGCCAAGGTTGCAGGCACCGAGCGCGGCATTATCGAACCTCAGGCCACTTTTTCTGCCTGTTTTGGCGAGGCCTTTCTGCCGTTGCACCCGACCGTCTACGCCAAACTGCTCGGCGAAAAAATGGAAAAGCACGGCGTTAACGCCTATCTGGTCAATACCGGCTGGAGCGGCGGCGGTTACGGGATCGGCAAGCGCATGAGCATTAAAGCGACCCGTGCCTGTATCAATGCGATTCTGGACGGCAGCATCAACAATGCCGAGTTTAACAAAATCCCTTACTTCGGCCTGTTCATTCCCAAGGAATTGCCGGGCGTCGATGATGCCCGACTCAACCCACGCGATGCCTGGGCTGATAAAGAGGCTTTCGATGCGACTTCAGCAAAACTGGCTGGCATGTTCATCGAAAACTTCAAAAAATACATCAGCGCCGGTGATGATTTCGACTTCACCAAAGCCGGTCCGCACATCTGATATAGCTGCATTAAACTTTTAAAGCCGGGGCGATCTCATCGCCCCGGCTTTGACGCAAAAACAGCTTAATGGCCGAAATGATTTTTATAATCCTCCATGGCCTTTCTGATCACCTCTTGCGCTTCGTCCCGTCCATAAATATTGACTATCTCGCTGACGCTGTCTTCATCAGGAAGATTTTTGTACGTCAGAAAATAATGCTTCAGGCGATTAATATAAGATTCGGGGCAATCCGATACATCACGCCACTGCCTATAAAACTCATCATCTTCCATAACTGCGATGATCTTGTCGTCGGCTTCGCCTTTATCAAGCAAGCGAAATCCGCCGATAGGAATGGCCGGCACAAGAATGTCGCCATGCGTTATCGTACGCTCACTGAACACGCAAATATCCAATGGATCGCCATCGCCTTTAATGACCGTTTTACCGGATTTTAATCCTGCGAACTCGGCAATTTTTTCGGCACAGAAAGTCTGTGGAATAAAGCCGTATAGCGTCGGCACCGTATTGGAAAACTTCTGCGGCCGGTCGATTTTAAGATAACCGCTGGCCTTGTCGATTTCATACTTGACCATATCGGTCGGCACTATTTCGATAAATGCCGTCACAGTGGTCGGCGCATTATCGCCAGGACTAATGCCATGCCAGGGATGTGCTTTGTATTTGCTGTTCATGATCAACCTCGTGCTTTTAACCCTGTTTGACATCATGAAGATAAATAGTTGCACCAATGACGGCAGCCGGCGCCACGACAATGTTCAATAACGGCAACGTCAATCCTGCCATGGTCAATCCGCCGAAGCTCAAGGCACCCAAACGCATCTCTTTAGCCAGCTGTTTCTGCTCCGAAAACAGAACGCCTTCGTTTTCAAGCGGGTAAGCCATATATTCGAGCGCCATGGCCCAGGCGCCGAACAAGGCCCACAGAAAAGGCGCGATCACATTGATGCCGGGAATAATGGACAACAACAGTAACGGCAAAGCCCGCGCAACAAGATACCCGAATCGTTTAACTTCAGCAGCCATGACTTTGGTCAAAGGCTGTTCTGCGACAGTGCCGTTTTTCCCGGTGACGATAGCCAGCGTTTTTGCCGCCAGTCTGCCATAGAACGGCGCCGCTATCAGATTCGCCAGTATCGTGAAGGTAAAAAAGCCAACGATAAAAAAGCTGATAAAAAACAGCGGCCACAAGATCCAGCTCAGCCACTGCAGCCAACCGGGAATAAACTGCTCGATCAGACTGTCGACGTAAAAATAGCCCAACGTCAACATCACGCTGTACAGCACCAGGTTGATCAGAACCGGAATGATCAGAAAGGCGCGCAATTGAGGACTGGCCAATAATCCCAATCCTCTGAAAAAATAGCCGACCGCCAATGCCGGGTTATTGCCTTTTTTATTGATCTGCATGTTTTAGACTCCCTACCCCATGTTCAGACGGATCCAAAACTACGCCTTTCTCGGTCACAATCGCTGAAATCAATTCAGCCGGCGTCACGTCGAATACCGGATTCCAGGCGCTGACCAGAGAATCCTCCTTGATGTAGCAAGATGCCAGCAATTCATTGGGGTTGCGCTGTTCGATCTCTATGCTGCTGCCGTCTTTGATGCTCCAGTCTATCGTCGAAGTCGGCGCCGCCACCATGAGCTTGACGCCATGCTGCCTGGCCAGCACAGCCAATGAATAAGTGCCGATCTTGTTGGCCGCATCGCCGTTGGCGGCAATACGGTCGGCGCCCACGACTATCCAGTCGATCGAGCCGGATTTCATGAGCCAGGCCGCCGCCGAATCAGCGATTAGCGTTGCCGGTATGCCATCCTGCGCCAGTTCCCAGACGGTCAGGCGCGCGCCCTGCAGCCAGGGCCGGGTCTCGCCGGCATAGACATTGACCGGCTGACGTCGATAGACGCTGCGGATAACGCCCAGCGCTGTGCCATAGCCGCCTGTCGCCAGCGCGCCGGCATTGCAGTGCGTCATGATGCCTTTGGCGCCGGCCAGAATGTCAGCCCCCAATTCGCCCATGGCGTGATTGGCGGCGATATCGTCCGCATGAATTTTCTCGGCACAGGCCAGCGCAGCCGCCAAAGGATCACTTTGTACCTGACTCAATGCCGCCTTCATCTGATCCAGTGCCCAGAACAGATTGACGGCCGTCGGCCTAGAATGCGCCAGCCTGTCGATATCGGCCGCCACTTGTTGCCGCCACTGATCCGATCCAGCCGAATAATGCCGCATGACAGACAGCACGACCCCGTAAGCCGCCGCAATGCCGATCGCCGGCGCACCGCGCACACGCATGGAAGCAATGGCTTCCGTCACGCCGGCGGCATCGCTGTATTCGTCATAAACGATGGTTTCGGGGAGTTGTCGTTGATCCAATACTTTTAAAGCAGCGCCTGTCCATTGCAGGGCTTGTACAGCCAATTTACTCTGTCTTGTCATTATTTATCAAAAATTAAGTTAAAAAAGTTATAATTCCGCGTCTAAATAACAGGAATACCTATGATAGTCGATACAGTGATCCACGCGCGCTGGATTATACCCGTTGAACCGGAATCCGTAACTACGGCTCCCTCCGTATATGAATACCATGCCCTGGTTATCGATGGCGGCCGGATTATCGATCTGTTGCCGTCGGATATAGCCCGGCAAAAGTACCAAGGTACGACAACGGAAAACCTGGAAAGTCACGCTTTGCTGCCCGGTTTCGTCAACAGCCATACGCATGCGGCCATGACATTGCTGCGCGGCATCGCCGACGACCTGCATCTGATGGATTGGCTGCAAAATCATATTTGGCCTCTGGAACAGAAATGGATGAGCGAAGCGTTTGTGCGCGATGGCACCGATCTGGCCATTGCCGAAATGATTCTGGGCGGCACGACCTGCTTCAATGACATGTATTTCTTTCCTGAGATCACAGCACAGCAGGCCCTGCATCATGGCATACGCGCCAGCGTCGGCCTGATCGTGATCGATTTTCCGTCAATCTGGGCCGAAAACAGCGAAGCCTACATCGAAAAAGGCCTGGCCTTGCACGATCAACTCAGCCATCATCCGCTGATCTCGACGCCGTTCGCCCCGCATGCGCCGTATACGGTCTCGGATGAGCCATTGAGCAAAGTCAGAACGTTTGCCGATGAACTGGAACTGCCCGTGCATATGCATGTGCATGAGACCCTGCACGAAGTCGAACAGGCACAGCAGGCAACCGGGCAGCGACCGTTGCAGCGATTGCATGAACTGGGCCTGCTCAGTCCGTCATTCATAGCCGTCCACATGACCCAGCTGACCGATGACGAAATCGAACTGGTTGCCGAAACCGGCGCGCATATCGTGCATTGCCCCGAATCGAACCTGAAGCTGGCCAGCGGCTTCAGTCCGGTCGCCAAATGCCTGGCGGCGGGCATCAATGTTGCCCTGGGCACCGATGGCGCAGCCAGCAACAACGATCTCGACATGCTCGGGGAAATGCGTACCGCTGCGCTGCTCGGCAAGGCCATTGCCGGCGACGCCAGCGCTATCCCGGCCATGACAGCTCTGCGCATGGCCACCATCAACGGTGCCAAAGCGCTGGGCCTGGATCAGGAAATCGGCTCGCTCAGCATCGGCAAATCCGCCGATGTCATTGCTATCGATCTGTCGCAACTGGAAACCCAGCCCCTGTATTGTCCGGTTTCACAGATCGTCTATGCCGCCAGCCGCCAGCAGGTTACCGACGTCTGGGTAGCGGGCAAACGCCTGTTGAAACAGCGCAATCTGACCACGATCGATATAACGGATTTAAAGCAGAAGCTCGACGAATGGCGGCAGCGCCTATCGGCATGAGCAACCAGTAATGACGAATAACCTACTAATATAGTACACTAATAGCCATCCAACACACGGTTCATAAGATGACAGCATCAGACAACGTACATCTGCACGAAATCAACAAATTCGGCTCAATGGCCGAACGCTGGTGGGACCCGCAAGGCGAATTCAAAACCCTGCACGACATTAATCCGCTGCGCCTCCAGTTCATCCAGCAGTATGCGGAAATCGCCGGCAAGCGCATCGTTGACGTCGGCTGCGGCGGCGGCATTTTAACCGAAGGGCTCGCCAGACTTGGCGCCGATGCGCTGGGCATTGACCTCAGCGAAGAACTGATCGATATCGCCGATCTGCATGGGCTGGAATCCGGCGTCAACACGCACTATCAGAAAATCAGCGCCGAAGCGCTGGCGGAGCAGCAGCCTGAAAGCTTCGACCATGTCACCTGCATGGAGATGCTCGAACATGTGCCGGACCCCGGCTCTATCATCAGCGCCTGCGCCCGGCTCGTCAAGCCCGGCGGCATGGTATTCTTCTCGACTCTGAACCGGCAGCCGAAAGCTTATCTGCTGGCCATTGTCGCGGCTGAGCACGTGCTCAGAATGCTGCCTAAAGGCACGCATGATTTCAAAACCTTCATCAAGCCGTCGGAATTGAGCCAGTCCGCCCGCAGCGCAGGCCTTGAACTGCAAGGCATGGTGGGCATCGAATACAACCCGTTCACCAAGCGTTTCAGCCTGGGCAAGGACATCGATGTCAACTACCTCGCCGCATTCAGACGGTCCGAATAGACGCCCAATGTCGACCGACTTCAAATTAGCCTGCGTTTTATTCGACCTGGACGGCACACTGGTCGATACCGCGCCCGATCTGATCGCCAGCCTGAACAAGGCTTTGGCCGAGCATGGCTTTTCAACCGTCGCGCCCGAAGCTATCCGCCCTTTTATCTCCTATGGCGGCGGCGCCATGGTCAGAGAGAGTGTAGGCGCCGATACCGATCAGGAGACTCAGGCTGCTGTCTTGAAGACCATGCTTGATTGTTACCAGACCAATATTGCCGAACATACGGTGTTTTTCTCGGGCATGGTCGAAACACTGGGCATCATCGAAGCGCTGGGATTGAAATGGGGTGTCGTGACCAATAAACGCAAACGCTTTACCGAGCCGCTGATGGAAGCATTGCAATTGACCGCGAGGGCCGCCTGCATCGTCAGCGGCGATACTACGGCCAACAGCAAGCCGCACCCTGAACCGATGCTGGAAGCCTGCCGGCAGGCAGGCGTTCAGCCCCAGGAATGCGTTTTTATCGGCGATGCCGTTCATGATATTGCGGCCGGAAAAAATGCCCGGATGAAAACCCTGGCCGCACTGTACGGTTACCTGAAACCGGGCGACATGCCGGAAACCTGGGGCGCCGATGCGCTGATCGAGTCGCCCGAACAAATTCCAACCTGGATAGAGTCATTCACATGCCGCTAACTCATCACGTCATTCTTATCACCGGTGCAGGCGGCGGCCTGGGAAGCACGGCGGCGCTGGCCTTGGCCAAACAGGGTGCGCATATTATCCTGCTCGATAAAAGCATCCCCAAGCTGGAAAAAACTTACGACGCCATCGTAGCCGCCAACGCGCCGGAACCTATTATTTATCCTTTCGATCTGGCGGGCACCAGTGAAATGGACTATCAGGAACTGGCCGACAGAATCGACGAAAAATACGGTTCGCTGCAGGGCGTTCTGCATTCGGCCGTGGAATTTACCGCATTCTCGCCTATTTCAGTCACTAAAACCAAGGACTGGGGACATACGCTGAACGTCAATCTGAATGCGCCTTTTCTGCTGAGCCGCGTGTTGCTGCCGGTGCTGAATAAAAGCGCGCACGCCTCGATCGTCTTCACCTCCGACTCATCCGCCAGAAACGCGCCGGCTTATTCGAGCGCTTACGGCGTATCGAAAATAGCAATGGAAGGCTTGGCCAATATCCTGGCCGAAGAACTTGAAGCCTTCAACAAAATACGCGTCAATACCTTAGTGCCCGGCCCTGTTGACTCGCCGCTAAGAAAGCGCGCTTATCCGGCGGAAGACAAACACAAGCTGCCCGCCATGGAATCCCTGGCTCCCGTCTATGTCTATTTATTTGGCGCCGAAAGCATTGGCATCACCGGCCAAGTTATAGACGCCCGAACCTTTAATCTATAACTGAACTATTATGGCAGAAAGAGAAACCGTTGTTTTAACCCGCGATGTCAATGTTGTCACTATACCGGACGGCAATACCGGAACTTTGAGCAAAGGCCACCAGGTTACTATTCACCAATCTCTCGGCAACAACTACACCGTCGTAACCGAACACGGCCACATGGTTCGCATTGCAGGCGTCGATGCCGACGCGCTGGGCAAGGATGAGCATCAACTGCACACCCTGGTCAAGGATACCAGCCCGGAAGCGGTTGAAAAAAACTGCTGGGAAGTCATGAAAACGGTTTACGACCCGGAAATCCCGGTCAACATCGTCGACCTGGGCTTGGTTTACTCCTGCCAGGTCACGCCGACTGGCGAAGGACTGAACGACGTGCATGTCATGATGACTTTGACGGCGCCCGGCTGCGGCATGGGGCCTGTCATCCAGAGCGATGTGGAAAAATGCATCCGCGCGCTGCCCGGCGTCGCCAGTGTCAATGTCGAAATCGTGCTCGATCCGCCCTGGTCGCGCGAAATGATGTCGGAAGTCGCTCAGTTGCAGCTAGGCCTGTATTAAGCAAGCCCGAACAGGCTCGACACTAACGTACGCGAACTTGCACAACCAAGGTCTGGACCTGATATTTCCCGGCGGCTGCATGATGGATGCTATATTCCGGCTGCCGCCATCCCTCACCCTTCTTCAGGACTATTAACCGGGAAACGGTTTTCATCCCGGCTACATTGCCGCCGAGGCATTGCGCCCGGAATGTTGTTTTTCCAGCAACTCTCCCTATTCATCAATGTTGTCCTCTGACCCTATTCAATCAGATTATCAGCATTTACTGACATTATTATAATTTTTGCATGATTGTATAAAACTATCGGGTACTGTAAAAATTACTGTTACCATCCATTTATACACATGAACCATGACACTCTTCCCTTGGGACCCGAAATTCACTACCGGTATTGATAAGATTGATACACAGCATAAGCGGCTGTTCAATCTAATCAATCGGCTGAATGAGGTCATTGCCATGGGAGAAGCGCAGCAGGTCCTGATCAGAACATTAGATAAACTGGTCGCCTATATCTATTATCATTTCGATGCCGAAGAAAATTTCATGCGCCAAAATGACTATCCTGAACCGCTCTTTCTGGAGCATCGGGTAAAACATCAGGAATTTGTAAAAAAAATTGCCAAGGAACAGCTCCGGTGTGCGATCAACCCGAAAAGAATCTCGATAGAGCTGCTCAATTTTTTTATGGATTGGCTCACCGACCATATACTCAATGCCGATAAACAGATGGCGTTAACAATGCTTGAAGTCGAGCAAGCTGTCGGCGAAACCAGCGCATGCTACTTCATCAAGGACGCTTCCGGCAGTGCGCCACAGGACAGCGAAAGCCAATTCACAACGTTTGTCGATGATCTGCCCGTCTTTATCTGGCTCAAGGATGAATGCAACCGGCTTATTTACTGTAATAAACACTGGCAGCAAGTCACTGGTTTAACGGCCAGCGACTATTCAACCGACGCATGGCTGAATTACATTCACCCGGATGACCGCAATCGATTACTGGCCGAATATGCCCGAGCTTTTAAAGAACGCTCAATAGTGCAGATTGAATACCGGCTGATTACCCGTGATGAGACCTGCCTTCATGTTTTGGAAACCGCGGCTCCCAGAATGTTTGAAAATAACGAGTTTGCCGGCTTTATCGGCTGGGGCATGAATATTTCGAGACAAAAACAGATTGAAGCGGCACTGGCTTTATCTGTGGCTCAACTTGAAGAAACTTTAAGAAAACGAACACAGGAATTGCAGCAAATCCACGAAAAGTTTAATCGAAAAAAGGAAGCGCAACGGGTTTTACACCAAAAATTGAAAGAAACCCAAGGTCGCCTGATCCAGCCCGGAAAGATGCCGCGGCAGGACCGCTGACTGCAGGCATTATTCATATTATCCAGGATCATCAAAGGACACAAATCAGAGTCTATTTGCCGATTAATTTATTTTGTCCGCCAACTGCCCTCGTTTCGTAAATGCCTGATACCAACGCCTTGTCTCCAGAAAGTGTCTGAAGAAAAACCATTAGAAAACAGTCATTCTGATGGAGAAATTAAGGGTGCAGACAAAGCGCACTTCAGCCATAATCAATAAATTACCGCCAGCTTCGTTTCCGCGCAGATAAACGAAGGAATGACTGGACAAGCAAGTCAAAACTAAATAATTGCAGAGAAGTGGTGATCAATTATGACAACGAGAGAACAAGACCAAAAATTCATGGACATGGCTTTCGAGCAAGCGCAAAAAAGCTACGACGAAGGTGGTTTGCCTATCGGTACAGCAATGGTTGAAAACGGCAAGATTTTAGCCGTAGGCCACAACAAACGCGTTCAGGAAGGAGACCCGATCGCGCATGGCGAAATGGACTGTCTGCGCCAGGCCGGGCGGCGCAGCAGTTACAAGGCCGTTACCCTGTACACGACGCTCAGCCCCTGCATGATGTGCGCCGGCACCATTGTTCAGTTCGGCATTAAACGCGTTGTCGTTGGCGAAAACAAAAATTTTCCCGGCAACATTGAGTTTTTAAAAAGTCATGGCGTCGAAGTAACCTTGCTTGATGATAAACGGTGCATCGAACTGATGGCCCGTTTAATCCGGGAAAAGCCGCAACTTTGGAATGAAGATATTGCTGTGGAATAAGCCGCTGCTTTAAACGCTCAAAAGCTATTCCTGATGTCAAAATCAGCCCGAAAAATGCCGCTCCGCTGATCAGCTGCCAGACGATCCTGATAGCTGATCAGCGGATGTAATTGGCGTTAATGTCGTCTTGGCTTATAGACTTTCGTTGCGGGTTCGGCTGCCGCCGCTCTCTCCTCTTTAGCCATGCCGGCGAATTCAAACAACAGATCCAGTTCTTTATCGGTCAGTTCATAAAAAGCCTGCGTTTTCAAACGCTCCGGCAGCACCACAGGCCCGTAACGCAGACGAATCAGCCGGCTGACAGTGACCTCCTGCGATTCCCACAAACGCCTGACCAGCCTGTTGCGGCCCTCGGTCACAATGACGTGATACCATTTATTGGCCCCTTCGCCGCCGGCAAAATGGATCTCGTCAAACTTGGCCTTGCCGTCTTCCAGTTCCACGCCCTGCTTGAGCTTTTCCATCGTCGCGTCCGATACTTCGCCCAGAATGCGCACGGCATATTCGCGCTCCACGGATGTGGACGGGTGCATCAAGCGATTGGCCAGCTCGCCGTTATTGGTCACCAGCAATAATCCCGAGGTGTTGATATCGAGACGGCCTACCGCAATCCAGCGGCCCACCGCCAGTTCCGGCAACTGCGAGAATATGACGGGCCGGCCTTCCGGATCGCGGCGCGTAACGACTTCACCGGTCGGCTTGTGGTACAGCAGCACGCGCGTAGGCTGTTTGCCGAATTTTTCCCAGTGCACGATCCGGCCGTTGATCTGCAAAAAGTCCCCTGGCTTTAAACGGGTGCCTGGGGTGACGTCCACACCGTTCAGCTTGACCCGTCCTTCTTCTATCCAGCGCTCGATTTCCCTACGGGAACCGACGCCGCCGCGCGCCAGTACTTTTTGGATGCGTTCGCCTTCTGCCGGCTGATCCGCATCGGTCTTTTGGGGCGGCTTGGCCGGCTTGGTTTTGCTGAATGGTTTGTGTGCATCTGAACCGTCGCGCCGCGGCGCTTTTTTATAATGTTCGCCCGCCGCCGGTTTAGCGCGATCGGTCTTTTTCGATGCCTTGCTGTTATTCGGCTGTTTCTGCGAACTGTTCGCTGGTTTCTTGCTCTTCACTCTTTACCTGCATGGGTTGTTGCCCGTTGTCCATCGACAAATCAAGATTTTGAATCTCCTGTAAAGTCGGCAGTTCATCCAACGAGGCAATATTGAAATAATCCAGAAATTGTTTGGTCGTACCGTAAACCGCGGGCCGCCCCGGCGCTTCCTTATAAGCCACTATGCGTATCCACTCGCGTTCTAGGAGTGTCTGCATGATGCTGCTGCTGACACTGACGCCGCGAATGTCTTCGATATCGCCGCGCGTCACCGGTTGACGATAGGCGATAATAGCCAGCGTTTCCAGCAATGCGCGCGAGTATTTGGGCGGTTTTTCTTCAAAAAGCCGTGCCACCCAGCGCGACAGTTCCTGTTTGACCTGAAACCGATAGCCACTGGCCACTTTTTTCAGTTCGACAGGCCTGAACCGGTATTCTTCAACAATGGCGTCGATGGCCGACTGGATTTCCGGCAATTCCGGCTGTTCTATCTCGGGAAATACCTGTTGCACCTGTTTTGCGGTCATCGGTCTGCTGGCAGCGAATAAAATGGCTTCGACTATGCGTTTGATTTCCATGTTGAATTCCGGCTGCTCACTGACGGGTAGCGGTTCGGGTAATTGTATGGGTTGATATTGTCGGCGTCGATTCTTGTGGCTGACGTAGGCTCTAAGTCTGTCTAGATCGACAGGCGGCCCTTCAACAGGCTCGGGAATAATCGAGGTATCTGAATCAGTCGCAAGATTGGGTACCGGTTTGGCTTTTCTGGGCTTTCGCTCTCTCTTTGGCTCAAGCGGCGCTGCCGGCGCTTCTGACTCGAAGCCCGGCAATGGCGTCTGATTCGATGATGTCGATGAGTCGCTCTTTGCTGAGTTCGAGGATGGCCAGAAACGAGACAACGACCCCTTGTCGTCCTTCTTTTCGGATAAATAATTGCGAGAAAAGGAGACTATCTTCTCCTTTAAGTTTTTCCAAAATGGTTGCCATTCGTTCACGGACTGATAACGGTTCTTTGATAATTTGATGGTGACTAAGCTGTTCTACGCGTTTCAGTACATCCTTAAACGCCAGCAACAGTTCTCTTAACTGCACATCGGGCAGGATTTTCTCAACGTTGAGCGTGGAAACATCAACTGGCGTTTCAAACAGATCACGCTCAATCCTGGGCATCAGATCGATTTCCTCGGCCGCATTCTTGATCGCTTCATATTCCTGCAATCTACGGATCAGCGTGGCTCTTGGGTCTTCTTCTTCGTCTTCCGCTTCCGGCTGCCGGGGCAGCAGCATTCTGGACTTGATCTCCGCCAGCAGCGCGGCCATGACCAGATATTCGGCCGCCAGTTCCAGATTCAGCAGTTCCATCATCTGTATGTAAGCGACATACTGATGCGTAATCTGGGCGATGGGTATGTTGAGAATATCGAGATTCTGCCTTCTGATCAGGTACAACAACAAATCCAGCGGCCCCTCGAAGGCCTCCAGAAACACTTCCAGCGCATCGGGCGGAATGTAGAGGTCTTCCGGCAACTCATTAAACGGCGCACCATGAACTATAGCGATGGCTTGCGGCTCCTCCAGAACCTCGGCTGTATTTTGATTCATCTCAAAAAACTACAGTCCGGCAATCGAGAAAAACAGCTGCTGAACAATATACATCGGATAAGCCAGAATCGCGCCCAAAGCGCCTGTTGCCAACAACAGCAACAGGATATAAAAACCGTAAGGCTCCAGCTGGTTATATTTCCAGGCCAGTCGCGAAGGCAGAATGCCGGTCAGAATACGGCTGCCGTCCAGCGGCGGAATCGGCAGCAGGTTGATCAGCGCCAGCACCAGATTAATGGAAATGCCGGCAATGCCCGTATAAATCAGCGGCAATGATAAGACTTCCATGTTCAGCGCGACGCCTATGCGCGCGCATAAGGCCCAGCTGATCGCCATCAGCAGATTGGAAACAGGCCCCGCCAGCGCGACGATCGCCATATCGCGGCGCGGATTTTTGAAGTAGCGCGGATCGACCGGCACCGGCTTGGCCCAGCCGAAAATAAAGCCGGTCCCCGTGATCAATAATATGCCCGGCAAAATAATAGTGCCGACCAGATCAATATGCTTTATTGGATTCAAGGTCAGCCGGCCCAGCATGGAGGCCGTATTGTCGCCGTATTTTTTAGCGACCCAGCCGTGAGCGACTTCATGCACGGTAATCGCGAAAACCACCGGCAATATCCAAACCACTATACGCTGCAGCAGCGTCAATTCATTCATCATAATTTGCTTTCCTGTATCAATCGAGCATGGGGGCAAGTCCCTTGCCCTGTCTGACAATTTCGCAGCCATTGCCGGAACATTCGATCATGGTCGTTTGCTCGGAGGCAATGATGCCGGCGTCGACGACCAGATCCAGCTCATGTTCAAGCCTGTTTCTGATCTCGTAAGGATCGGTAAGCGCCTCGCTGTCGCCCGGCAATATCAGCGTGGAACTCAGCAAAGGCTCGCCCAGTTCCTGGACCAGCAATTGTGTGACAGGGTGATCGGGAATGCGTATGCCGATCGTTTTTTTCCTGGGATGCTGGAGCCTGCGCGGGACTTCGTGCGTAGCGCCGAGAATGAACGTAAACGGACCCGGCGTTAAAGCCCTGATCAACCGGAAGGCGTCATTGCCCATCTTGGTGAAATTCGATACCTGCGCCAGATCCTTGCAGACCAGCGTGAGATTATGCTTCTCGTCCAGCTGCCTGATGCGGCGCACCCTGTCCAACGCCTGTTTATCGTCGATATGGCAGGCAATCGCATAGGATGAATCCGTCGGGTAAGCGATGACGCCGCCTTTACGAATGATGTCCACAGCGCGGTGTATCAAACGCAGTTGCGGATTCTCGGGATGAATTTCGAAATATTGAGCCATTGCCTGACGCGGTAGGTTGCAAACGATGAGCTATTATAGCCTATTATCGCTCCGATTCTTTCTTTGCGACTTTGTCGCGCAGATAAACCGGCATGGCCTGTTCAACATCGACCGCCAGCCCCTGTTCGAAACCGTATGCGCCCAAACGCGCAACGGCGCCGGCACGCGGCAATAAACCGGTCTCGCAGCGTTCGACGAACCCTGCCAACCGAGCCATCAATAGGTTCTGATAGACGCCCCAGCCGGAACCGACGCCAACGCCGGCCAGCGCCGGAAATTCGACCTGTTCGGCCGGTGTCACGGCTTCCTGGCCCAGCAGTTCGGCATAGCCCCGCTCATCGCGCCGGTAAACGCCCCAGAAAATCTCGCCCATGCGCGCATCCATAGCCGTGAAGGAGATATTGTCATCGTGGTGGTCGAAAAAATCCTGCGCAATGGCCGCCAGCGTGGACACAGGCACGACCGGCAAATCGGCGCCGAAGGCGATGCCCTGGATGATGCCCGTGGCAATACGCACGCCGGTAAAACTGCCCGGTCCGCGGCTGAGCGCCAAGGCGTCGAGCTGCTGTGGCCTCAGGCCGGCTTCGGCCATCAAACCATCGATCATCGGCAATATCAGCCGGGTATGTTTTTGGGGCGATATTTCAAACCGCTCGGCCACGGCCCCGTCTATGAATAGCGCCGCCGAACAGGCTTCGGTGGATGTTTCTACCGCTAGTAATTTCATTGTTCAGTCTCTTGTTGAAAGAATGCCCGCACGTCCTCGATATCGCGCGTGCGTTTCATGGGCGGCACGCTGTCCAGAAAAATCTGGCCGTAGGACCGCTTCAACAGGCGCGGATCGCAAACCATCAGCACGCCCCTGTCCTTGACGTCGCGGATCAGGCGGCCTATGCCCTGTCTCAGCGCAATCACGGCGGCAGGCAGTTGGTGTTCGAAAAACGGATTGCGGCCCTGCCGTTCCATGGCGTTCAGTCGCGCTTTCAGCACCGGATCGCCAGGCGATGAGAACGGCAGCTTGTCGATGATCACGCAGGATAAGGCTTCGCCGCGCACATCGACGCCTTCCCAGAAGCTCGAGGTGCCCAGCAGAACAGCGTTGCCGGCCTCTTTGAACTGTTCCAGCAGCAGCCCTTTGGGACGGCTGCCCTGCACCAGCAACGGGTAATCCAGTTTGTCCTTTAGCAGCATTTCGGCCTGTTTCAGCGCGCGGTGACTGGTAAAGAGGAAAAATGCCCGCCCTTTGCTGGCCTGCAGGACCGGCAAGGCAAAATTCATGATGAGCGGGATAAACTCGGGATCATTCGGCTGCGGCAAGCCCTTGGGATGATAAAACAGCGACTGGTTGGCATAATCGAACGGGCTGCCCCAACTGGCGCTGGCCGCATTGGTCAAGCCCAGGTTATTCGAGAAATGATCGAACTTGTTCGCCACGCTCAGCGTCGCCGAGGTAAAGATCCAGACGGCCTGATGCCGCTGCATGAACGAGCGGAACTCGGCCGCGATATCGAGCGGCGTCCGGCTCAGGGTAAAGCTTTTTTTATGGATCTCGTACCAGCGTATCCATTTGCCGCTGTCGTCTTCGATAATGATCTTCAATTGCTGAAGCAGATCTTCGGCGCGCTTGAAGCATGATTCCAGCCCTTTGGTCTTGACCGAAGCCAGCTCAAGCTGATCGGTGAGGCGCTGCAATTGCTCTTTCACGGCGTTCAAGCCGGCGGTTATTTTGGGATTGTTTTCAATTTCGTACCATTCGCCGCGCTTCAGCTCGATCCCGAAAGCCAGGCGCAGATCCCTGACTTCATGATCCAGATCTTCACAAGCCGTGCGCAAGGCCGGTAGGTCGGTGGCATCCTTGAAATACTCGACCAATGCATCACTGGCCAGATCGCTGAGCTGCCTGCCCCCTATATTAATGCCAAGAAAGTTTGAAGCGGTATCAGCCAATTGATGCGCCTCATCGATGATCACGACATCGGCATCCGGCAGCAGCTCGCCGAAACCGCTGTCGCGTATCGACCAGTCGGCGCAGAGCAAGTGATGGTTAATGACCAGAAGTTCTGCTTCCTGCGCTTTCTTGCGGGCCTTGACCATAAAGCACTCGGCATAATCGGGACAATCCTGCCCCAGGCAATTTTCTACCGACGAAGTAGCCTGATACCAGATGGGATCGGCCTCGGCAACCTCCGACATTTCCGAGACATCGCCGATTTTGGTGCGCTGCGCCCAGGACTTGATCTTTGCCAGCGCCGCCGCGTCGTCCTTGCTGAAGCCCAGGGTCGACTCAAACGCGTTCTTCAGCCGATAGCTGCATAAGTAATTGCTGCGGCCTTTCAACAGCGCAGCCATGAAAGGCTTTTTGACGGCCTTGCGGATAACCGGCAAATCCTTGTTGAACAGTTGATCCTGGAGGTTCTTGGTGCCGGTTGAAATAATGACTTTCTTACCCGATAAAATAGCCGGCACCAGATAGGCAAAAGTCTTGCCCGTACCGGTCCCTGCTTCCGCTATCAAATTCCGGCTTTCTTCGACGGCACGCACGATCGCTTCGGCCATCTCAATCTGGGCCGTTCTGGGCTGATAACCTGAAATTATCTTCGATAATGCGCCATCATTGCCAAAGAATGATTCTAATTCTGTCACTTGAGAAATAATAATGCCCGCACGGGCGAACGCGGATGAACCTGTATAAAAGGGAAAATGTACGAAACAGCCTGATTCGCTTGCAGATTATACCGCGATAAATAAAACGCCGGTCGTCTGTTTAATCTAAATCCTGCAATTTTAGGGAATCTTATTGGCGCATGATTTATCAACTTCAAGCAATGCTTGTCTTATTTTTCCGGATTCAGGCGGCGATGCTCATTTAGATAATCCCGCCGGTGCATGGGGCCTATCAGTATCAAGCCAGCTAAAAAGCCGCCGGCATGCGCCCAGAATGCGATATTGGCAGGCCCTTCCGCACCAAATAGACTGCTGAGCAACTGAATGAAAAACCAGAGCCCAAGCATATACACAGCCGGGATTACCGCTGTTGTGAGAAAAAAGCCTATCGGGATCAAAGCGTAAATAGAAGCCCTGGGGTACAACCTGGCGTAGGCGCCCATCACGCCGCCGACGGCGCCGGATGCACCAACCATCGGCGTGATCGCTGCCGGATCGGCTGCGATTTGCGCCACAGCCGCCGCTATGGTGCAGGCCAAATAAAAGACTATAAAACGGACTCCTCCCATTGAATCCTCGACATTATCGCCGAAAATCCACAGGAACCAGAGATTGCTGATGATATGAAACCAACTGCCATGCAGAAAGGCATGCGTGATCAAGGTTGTGAGGCTGCCTTTACCGTCAAGGACGCAACCCACATCTTCAACCAGCGGAACAACAGTACCAGGCGGCACAGTACCAAGCAGATCGCCAGGAATCAGGCTGTAAAGGCAAAATGACTTGATCAGAGGCATAACGCTTCCGCCGCCCTGAATAAAAAGCCATACCGCAATATTAAGCCCTATAATGATGACGGTTGTTACTGGCGGACGTACCCTCGGATTTTCATCTCTGATTGGAAACATAACCTTTTCCTTAACGATTAGCTGTTTATAACCTAATTGTGCGGTAAATAGATAGGCGTGTCACTACCTAAAAATTTGGTAAAGCATTATCCACCGTAAATAACGGTTTCAACCCGCATCAGCACGAATGCACGTTTATATTCGCATACTGGATTCAAAGCTGCCCCGGCTTATAAGGCGAAATGATAGAGTCTTTTATTGGAGGTATCGATCTTATATAGCGCTTTTCTGGCTGCCAATAACAATTCATCGAGCGTCTTGCCGTTTTTGGGATAAATCGATATGCCGATACGGCTTGATAATGAAAGATTCCGGTATTCTATTTGTATAGCTTCTTCAATGCTTTTAAGCAGCCTTTCAGATAATAGGCAAAGCTCTTCCTCCGATTGAAAAAACGGCACGAACAAATACACTTCACTGCTATCCAGCTTTACTGCAAACTCGTCTTTTCTGCTCAAGCTTATGATTCTGTTACAGATATCATTCAACAGAGATTCGCACTCCTGACGCCCCAGCGCGTGATCCATGCTTATGCAATCACCCACGAACACATCAAGAAAGGCTATGCGCATACCATATCTATCGGCTTTCGTTTTAAAGAAAGAGAATATCCTTTCCAGCTCTGCCCTGTTGATTAATGCAGGCGGTGCCGACGGGTCATCCAGAGCCGTCTTTATGGCTTGCTGTTCATCTTTGGCATTGTCAATTTTTTGCTTTTCCACGGCATCAAGTTGAGCTTTTTCAACATCTGTTTCCCTATTTTTGCCGAATAACCAGCCCCAGGCCTTGCCGATGTCATCAAGCCCTCGATGTGATGTCTTTTTTTCCATAACTCTCCTTATTCTTCTAAAAAAACCGCTCTCGGTGCGACCGCATCAGCCTCTCTGCCAATACCGGCAGACAGAAGCCGCCTCAATCAAAAAAACGTCATTCAGACGCGCCTATTCCTGCTAACCATCCGTTATAGTAGAAACAAATCCGGCCATTATCTATCCGTATCATTATCTAAGTGATCCTACGAATACTTTTAATACATTCGATTCGCTATAAATAGCCATAATCCTGTTCAGGTTTTTGCTCACTCGCTAGCTCATGTTGAATAGACTTGATTATCAACGATGCGGATTGAGATAAGCCTGCGGCAATTTAAACCTGCCGGCGGTTAACCGCCGCCGGAAAGATATCAGCAAACATTAACATGCGCCTGCGGAACTTACCGATATGACAAAAATCATTGGCGAAAAACCCAAATCGTCTATTGGCTCCACCAATATAAGCGCCTTTCATCCTGATATTTAGTCATGCTATTGAAGCATCTCGATCATTATACTTAAGGCATAGAACAAATGGCTGATCGCATTAATAGACCACAAGTCGGAGCGCCTGATCCAGAATTAAACACCTCGCCGATCCTTGAAGAGTATCCGTTGGAAGCCCAGGATTTCAAACTTCAGCAACCCGGCGCCAAGAGCTGCCTGTTCAATAATAGGCGATATGATCATGACGCCTATGTCTGCAGTGGCGACAATTTATTGCATTGCGATTACGGTGTCTGGATAAAAGCCGGTTCCTGTGATCCCGACAACATTTAACAACCCAAACCATGCCGTTATTGATCAATGAATTTCAATACCGGGCATATCATCACCTCTAAAGGTTTCTAATCATGCATAAATTATCTGAATTCCAGGTCAACAATTTCAAAAGGCAGTTAAAAAGCCGCTATATGGAGCTGCGCAATGAAATACGCGAAGAACTGCTGTCTTATGACAATCAACAATACAGGGAGCTGGCCGGGGCGGTTCATGACTCAGGGGATGAATCGGTAGCGGACCTTCTTGTTGATATCAACCTCGCCAGCATAGACCGGCACGTGCATGAAATAAACGATATCGACGCCGCGCTGATGCGCATCGCCGAGGGCCACTACGGCATCTGTATCGAGTGCGATTCGCCCATAGCGTTCAAGCGTCTGCTGGTCTACCCTGCCGCAAAACGCTGCATCGTCTGCCAGACGCTTTATGAAAGAACCTATGCCGCCAGAATAACGCCTGACCTGGAAGTCAACCTGTAAAACACGCCTCTATAGCGCAGGGATTGTTTGAGTCCGATTTATGACTCATTGATCCGCAATCCTTGCCGCACCGGGCAGCCGGTTATCCTCGATTATCTTATCAATCAGGGCATCGGCTCCTTCGAGCTGGGCATCATAAACATCGGTCATATACGTTCCCGGCGGCGTCGTAGTCAAAGGCTCCAGCACTGAGCGCCCCGGCTTGCGGGTATCGATGCGCGCGATTGCCGAAAGTCCGGGACGCAACGGATGCGCGCGCAGTTCCTCCGGATTCAGGCTAATCCTCACGGGCACGCGCTCGCTGATATGGATATAGTTGCCGGTGGCGTTTTCCGGCGGCAGCAGACCGAATACGCTGCCGGTGCCTGCGCCCAAACCGAGCACCTCGCCGTGATAGACCACATTCGCCCCGTACAGATCGACGGTGATTTCGACCGGCTGTCCCGGCTGCACGAAAGTCAATTCACTTTCCAGAAAGTTGGCCTCTATCCATAAATAATCCAACGGCACGATAGCCAGCAGCGGCGTATCCGGCCGCACCTGTTCACCGGGCTGAATGCTGCGTTTGGCGACGAATCCCGACACCGGCGCCACGATGTCCTGCCTGACCCGGTCCAGATAGGCCCGTTTGAGGGCCGCGGCGGCCTGCTGGACCTTGGGATTGTCAGCCAGTCCGGCGCCATGCACCAGGGCCTCGGCCCCGCTCAGTTCGGCGCGAATCTGCCTGATGGCGGCTTCGAGTTCGAGAACGACGAACTGCGTATCCTCGATCTGCTGCGCCGAAACGGCGCCGTCTTCGGCCACGCTGCGGTAACGCGCGAGGTCGCGGCGGCTTCGATTGAGCGCGGCTTCCTTTTCGGCAAGCCGCTGGCGCAGCGTCTCAACCTTGCTGAACAGGATTTCAACCTGACGCACGGCTTCGGCCAGATCGGCCTGCGCCCGCTCCAGTGCAACCTGGGCATCCAGGCCATCGAGACGCATCAGTACGTCACCCTCGTGCACGTATTGCGTATTGTCGACGCGCACATCCACGATCGTGCCACTGGTCTGCGTCTTCAGCGAGGCCAGATTGCCGGTGACGTAGGCATCATTGGTAACCACGAAATGCCGGTTATGGAACTGCCAGTAGCTCAAATAAACAAGCCCGGCCAGGCCGGCTACCGAGGCGACCAGCGTCAACCGGCGCGCCCGCAGATCCCGCCACCGTCGCCGGCGTTTGCCCGCCACTCTCGGCGTCATTTTAAGCGGACTGATTTTGCTGTCTTGCGTTTTATTCATACTGTGTTGCCTTGCTTTCGTAACCGCCACCCAGAGCTTCGATCAGCCCGACCGCCGCCTGAAGATGTTCGGCTTGTAAATCGCTGAGCTTCAGTTGCTGTTCGATCATCTGCATATCAGCCTCGATCTCGCTGTCGCGCGTATTGAGGCCGGCCCGAAAACGTTTTTCGTCCAGCGCGGCTTCCGCTTCGGCGGCGTGCAGCGCTCGCTCCTGGGCCTCGTCATGTTCCCGGCTTTTACGCCAGTGCGCCAGCGCATCGGCCACTTGCTGCACTGCGCTCAGCAAGGCCTCGTTATAGCTTTCCACGGCAGCGTCGTAACCGGCCTGCTCGTTCTTCAGGGAAGCTTCCAGGCGTCCGCCTTCAAAGATCGGCAACGTCACGGTCGGCCCGATCGAATAAGCCACGCTGGCGCCGTTGGAAAGGAACAGATCCTTCAGATTCAAGCTGTGCAAGCCTGCGAATCCCACCAGGTTGACGTCGGGGTAAAATTCGGTTTCGGCGACTTTCACCAGCTTGGCGGCCGCCTTGACCCGCCAAAGCGCCGCGGCGACGTCCGGCCGATGAGTCAACAGGCCTATCGACAATGACTCGGGCAACGGGAACGGTCCGTGAAAGGCACTCTCTGGGGTTGTGATGGCCTTGCCCCAATCCGGCCCCTGCCCCGACAGCGCGGCCAGCCGGTTGCGCAGCACCCGGGCTTCTGCGCGCAAGCTGGCTTCTCGCTGATGCGCTGCCGCCAGCTTCTGCTCGGCGGCGTGGACGGGGTCCTGCTTGTCAATGCCCTTATCCCGGCGCAGCCTGGCAAGGCGCAGCATTTCTTCGGCATCGGCAATCAATGCCTGAGCCAGCTTGATCTCGTCCTCGGCAGAGCATAAGCGGAAATAGCTGCGTGCGATGGAGGTGCTTAAAATCAGTTTCGCCACGGCCAGTTCTGACGCCTGCGCCTGCTCCCGGCCCAGCGCCGCTTCCAGAGCCGCCCTGTCCTTGCCCCAAAGATCGAGGTGATAACGAAACACCAGCGGGTCAATGTAAGCTCCAAAAGTGGTTGTCCCGCCGGTGGGGCCATAGAAGTCGGTCTCGGAGAAATGGCGCAGATGAACGTCGGCGCTGGCTCCCACGCTGGGCAGCATCTCGGCGGCCTGATAATCGGCCACGGCCTGCGCCTGGCCCAGTCTGGCCCGGACAATCCGCAGCGCCGGGCTTCCGCTCAACGCCGTTTCCACCAGCCGCTCCAGTTCCGGATTGTGAAAGTCGCGCCACCATTGAGCTCTCGGCCATTCCCTGATGCGCTTTTCGACGGCCGGATCGGCATTCGCGGTTTGCTCCAGGCTCGGCATATCCAGCAATTTCGCCCTGTTGCCGGCCTCCGGCAGCAGGGCGCAGCCATTGCCCAGCAACATCAGGCCGGTCAGCAACCCTGTTATTGTTCGACGTTTACCAGTCTGTCTGCGCATCGGTTAGGGCTCCTCAACCAGCGCTTCCAGGGCCGTTTCGCGCAAGGCCCACTTGGGCGAGGGCCGGCGCGTAGGACCAGTCGGGTGAGCAAACCAGACCAGGGCCGCGAGCCCCAGAAATATCCAGGCCGCCAGGCGGAACGTGTCGTTGAGACCCAGAATAGCGGCATGCCCGCCTGCCAAGCCGGCCAGCTTGGCCGTGGCAATCTGGCCATGCATGCCGGCCGCATTCAGGCTGGCGATGGTCTCTCTGCCCAAGGTATCGTAAGACGTAAACGTTTCGATCAATCGGCTCTGATGAAATGCGGCGCGACGCTCCCAGATCACGCCGAGCAGCGGCGATGCGATGCTGCCGCCCAGCACGCGCAACATGCCGCCCAGCTCCACAGCCTGATTTTGACGCCGCGGCGTCAGACCGGACAGGAATAGCGTCGTGAGCGGCACAAACAGTCCGCCCAGACAAAAACCTTCCAATACCTGAGATCCGAGCGATTCGCTGAACAAACTGTTGCGCCGGAAAAAATCGTAATCGCTGGTCCAGAAACAAAACACGGCGAAACTCGCCAGATTCAAGCTGGCCAGCCAGCGTGCGTCGAAGTAATGGATGATCCGATGAAAAAAGGCAGCCATGGGCTTGGCCAGAAATATCAGAGGCAGCAGTACGGAACCGACCATGAATGAGGTATAACCGGCCACTGATTGCAGGCGCACCAGCAGAATCGACAGCAGGCCGTACATGAGCAGGAAGCTCACGCTCAGGATGAAAGATCCGATAACAAAATTGCGGCGCGCGAACAGACGCAAGTCCAATAGCGGATGGCGTTCGGCCAGTTCCCAAATGACGAAACAGGCCAATGCCAGCATGCCGATGAGCACCAGCGATACGATCAGGCCGGAATTGTACCAGTCTGCATCCTGTCCCTGATTCAGTACCGTCTGCAAACAGCCCAGCGCTACTGCCAACAACAGAAAGCCGATACGGTCAAAGGGCAGTTTCGCAGGTTGATTCATCCGGTCGAACAGCAAGGCCCAGACCAGTCCCGCCGAAACAAGCGGCAGCGGCACATTGAGATAGAACAGCCAGCGCCAGCCCAGCGTATCGGCGATCCAGCCGCCTGCCGCCGGCCCCAATGTGAACGGACTCAGCGCGGCCATGCTCCAGAGCGCAACGGCGAAACCTTTCCTGGATTCGGAATATTCATTCAGCAACAAGGTCTGCGACAAAGGTATCGTCAAGCCTCCGAAAAACCCTTGAAGAACCCGGCCCAGCAGAAACCAGATCAAGTCATCTGTGACAGAACAAAGCAGCGATCCCGAAGCCATCAGTATCATGGCCGCAATAAACAGGCGTACTCTGCCGAAGCGCACTGACATCCATGAACTGACAGGCAAGGCTATCGCCATGCTGATGAAATAATACGACTGCATCCAGCTTGCGTGGCTCGGGCTGACCCCCAGCCCGCCGGTGGCATGCAAACTGATGGATGCAAATGCGCCGGTATTGAAAAGCACCAGCATGTTTCCGAGCAGCAATGCGAAGTTGAGCAGGATAAAATGCGTCCCGTTCAAGCTGCCTTGGCTCGCCTTGACCGCTTGCAGGCTGTCGGGCTTCGTTGGTGGCAGGACATGCCGCGCTTTTTTGCTGACGATAGTCATGATGGAAACCTCTCATTAGAATATTATGATATCCAATAAGAGCAATTTCCCTGCCAAAGTAAAAAAATTAAAAAATATCCAATGAGATCAAAAAATTATTATCAACTTTCGGCAGAGGATCAGCGATAAGACGTTACGAATAATTACTTAATATCGTTAAATAACGAAATATCGTAATTATTGCTGCTTTCGGTGACGGATTGATTAATTCTGTACGAGTACCTGAGCAGGAGATAACTAGAAAACGGCTCCATGCGTTTCCACATTCGCCGTATTTTCCTGAGGCTTGACAATGCTGGAACAATAAAAAAACCGCCTTCGGCTACCCGAAAGGCGGTCCTTGTTGAGCAATCGTGAGTGGTATTTTATGCCGCTAACGACTGAGAACGTTTGCGATTGAAGCCCAACAATCCCAATACGCCGGAACCGAACAGCCAGACAGCGG
>NZ_JADMKV010000030.1 GCF_015476545.1 Methylobacter sp. BlB1
GCGCCTGCCCCGAAGGAAGAGGCGTATTCTACCGGCTTTTTTTCATTCGTCAAGCGATTAATTAAGTAATTATTCGTATTGTTATCTTCTTACTTTTTAGAAAAAATAAAATCAAAAGATAGCATGTATCAATTAACTTGCTATTTCTGCACATAAATTTGAAGATTTATTTCTGGATAACATATTTCCGATATGCTCAGCTTCCAAATTTTACCTTATAAAATCATAGTCGTTACTTCATACTGATCTGTAACTAGGAGATAAAATGAATAATAAGAAGTCTATTGAAACAGAAAGCAATATGCGACAGGAATTTATAAGTCAATTAAGCGAAGCGTTCCTTGCAACCAAAGGTTACGGCATCTATGCTTATTTAAACCCAGTAGATGTTAATGACTTGTTTAATCAGTATATTGATCTTGATATTTCCGCCAAAGATTTTGCTCGAAAATTTGTTAAATCAAAATAAGTTAAGGAGCCACCAGCCGCCTTTCACAACATTTTGCAAATCTGATAAAAATAATCGATTAGCGTTTAATCGCAAATCAACAGATCGACTACATTGTTTGCAAATTTTGCAAACCATACTTTGCTATGGAAGCAATTTCCTCATCCTGGTCATGAACAAATTTTTCTAACGCATGCCCTCGCTTCACTAGAATAAAGCGAACATAATCATTTTCGTCCTTAACTAAGGCATCCAGCAGCGTTTTATCATCGCAGTATTTTGCCACTGTCGCACGAACACGCCAATTATCATCATTGACCAATATTTCATGCCCCACCTTTTTGCGAGCTACCGCAGCCCTTACTAACGCAGATTCATCATTGATCAATGTATTTAAAGCAAAACATAAATCGATACATTCTAATTTGATATATTCATCAGACTCTTTCAATATATCTTCTTCGCTGTAACTTCTACCTGAAATTGTCACTGTTTCATAGTTTGCCATTTTTTCGCCGCCATTAACCTCTGCACTGATTGCACATTTTATTTAAAATAGCCCTATAATTCATTAATTTGTAAGTTTTTTGTGAAAGAAATCACTTTTAATTCTGTTCCAATTTTTTAAATCTTATTTTTATCATTTCTCTTTTGGATAATTTTTAATTACTAATAATGAGGAGGCGTCTGATCAATGTTCTCTTCTGTATTTACAACATTTAACAGACTCTTAATGCGTTCATT
This sequence comes from Methylobacter sp. BlB1, assembly GCF_015476545.1. Lineage (GTDB taxonomy): Bacteria > Pseudomonadota > Gammaproteobacteria > Methylococcales > Methylomonadaceae > Methylobacter. Next base: position 1,193 of record NZ_JADMKV010000030.1, read on the forward strand.
AAGCAATTTGCAAGTTGATTCTAGTCGACTAATTTGCTGTTGGTGTTGACTAACTATTTTATTTAGCTCTTGAATAAGGTCTTCTTGATAAGCTACTTTTATTTCTAGTTCTATTATTCGATCTTTATGCATAATTTATTTATTGAAATTCCTGATTGGCATTGCAATTTTTCTCCCAATTTATTTGATTCATGAGCTTTATTGCCGAGCTAGAATGAAAGACTTGTACTTTCAAATATGCGCTAAATTACAATAACTTTTTTATTCACATGCAGAGTTAGAGAGATAATTTGCATGATCTAGTCTGCCTGAAAAAAATAACGTTTTATTGAATTTATGGTCAAAGAATCACTCACTCAAGCTCAAAATGACTTAATGTTTTAATCTTAATTTTTGAAATGTCCACTCTACTATTTCGACTTACAAATGTTCCCGAAGACGAAGCCGATGAAATTCGTGCATTATTACAATCAAACGGGATTGACTATTACGAGACATCTGCTGGAAACTGGGGCATATCCATGCCTGCACTCTGGCTGATAAAAGATGAAGATCTTTTCAAAGCCCGGCAATTGCTTGATGAATACCAGCATCAAAGGCTGATCACCGAGCGTGAAAAATATCTGCAACTAAAAAAATCGGGAGCAAATGTCTCATTTATCAGCAGCATCAAAGAAAGGCCATTGCGATTTATTGTTTATTTAGGAGCTATCCTGTTTATTCTATATATCTCCGTTAAGATGGTGTTTGAATTTGGCTTGAAATTCTAGCTTTTATCATTCTCATTTCGCCTGAACTTATTAAGCCTCTGCTTGAATTTCTCTTTATTGGAACAGTGGTACAGTAAAATCAAAAGCATAGGCCAAACTAAAAGAAGCAGTAGTTTAAAAACAGTTCCAAAGCCCATAATCGCCACCTTATTTAGTAGGTCCGAAATCTAGTGCGTTGCGTGCTTCCCCATAAACCTATAAATTTTCAAATCAACAAATAAAAACCTAGACCCACCCATGTCAAGATTATCAACCACCAAGACAACCTCAATACTAATAAAAAACATGCCCGCCAATGCGTTTGATAAATATGTAGTTCCTGTATTTGCTGGCTGTCTAGCTCCGCCAACCCTGCATATTGACTTAAAACTTTTTTAAGTTTTCCATTTAGGCATATAGCGCTACCTTTCTGTTGCCTTCTATACGAATCAATCCTTTTTCGAATACCTTGGACAATCAGTTTGATTTCGCTGGGCAACCGGACCTCCCTAATTTCTTTTACTGCTTCATCCTGAACCTTTCGCGATGGCTCTTGATAATTCTGTCTGATCATAATTTATTGATTTCCCATTCGCTTAATGAAAAAAACAATTTTTACAAAACGAAAATCATCAAAGCAAAGACAAAAGCTATAGTCCAAAATAGAGTAAAAACTCTTTTATTGGCAAGCCCTGCTGTTGCTTGCTTCAACTCGACCGGTAATTCATATTTAGTATGACCCGACCTTATGATTCTTCTACATTGTCCGCGTAATGAGCTTCTTTCTTCCAATGCCAATTCTTCGGCAATAAGCTCTTAAATTTTCGAGCAAAACGCCGTATTCCGAACATTTCAACTCATAGTCACTTCGTCCATGAATACACAATCGTTACTCATCCACCAACTCTTCATAAAACCTTTTTTCACACTCATTTCCTGCCCCTTTAGGCAATTGATACGGTTCCATTTGCATTGATTCAATCCGATATCCTAACATTACAATTTGTCCGTTATATCGCTCATTTCCGGTTGAAGAAAATTCAAACTGAAATAATCGGCACAAATGCATTTTCCCTGTTTTATCTCTTCTTAACTTGAGATCATTTAAAGCAATATAGTCATCTAGCATTTGAACATCCATATCCAAGCAATGCTGCCTGGTCGCTTTAATCGCTATTGATTTTATCTGCTGAGCACTAGACCAGTACAGATAAGCCATGATTAATAAGCTGATTAAAACAATATCAATTACCATGCGCTATGGACAGTTAAAGTTCCGGTATGTTGCGCTCATTATATGAAGATTTATCATAACCTATTGTTTCTGGATACATTATGAAACTCCCTATTACTGGTGGTTGTCTTTGTGGTGCTGTCAGGTATGAAATTTCAGCCAAACCCATAAGCGGTTTTAATTGTCATTGCCGATCATGTCAAAAAGCGCTGGGCGCCCCTTATTTAGCAGCTCTGCTTGTGCCAGCGCCAGCTCTTAAGATAACCGGCAACTATAAAGAATACGCAACTATTGCTGCCAGCGGCCATACTGTTTATCGAGCCTTCTGTCCCGAATGCGGGAGTACACTGTTCGGCAGAAACAGCGTCTTTACCGAATTAAGACCAATTACTGCGGCAACACTGGATGATCCAAGTATTTTTCAACCGCAACGGGATATCTGGGTAGCCGATGCCCAACCATGGGACTACATGAACCCTGATGTACCAAAATTTGACGGCAATCCATGGCATTGATCACTCATTCTATAAATTTACCAATTTTTAGGCTTATCCATATCATTGTCGAGATAATTTATGACTTCTCAGCTTAATGTAATTGAAACATAGCCTAAATCAACTGTTAAATATCTATCTTCACGGTTTAAAGGCATAGCTTGAGATGAAATCATATATCCGCTTTTATGAATCCCATCCTTAGGCAAGCTTGTTGTTCAACAGAGATTCTAACAATTTATGCCCAATAGTTATGGATAAGCCCGTGAAAACCCGAAAAACAGCAATTCAATAAAGCTTCGGGCCTTCACACATTTAAGACCAATTTCCGCAGGTTTTACCTCGATCATAGTATTGAATAAGCGATCCCATATTGAAAATACGGCGCCATAGTTGCGATCATGCTCTTCTCGCCGAACTGAATGATGAGCCCTATGCAAATAGGGAACAATGATAAACTGGCCCAGCCATTTTTCGCCTGGAACTGAAATATCCATATGATGAAATATGACAAATACAGTAATAACAGCTTCACTGATGATCACTACGGCCTTATCCACACCTAATACAATTATATAAAGTGCTTTTATGCCGGTAGTCAGCAACAACTCAACAAAATGCAAGCGAAATGCTGTTGAAGTATTAAAGAAAGGATCGCTATGATGCACTTTGTGAAACATCCACAGGAAGCCAAAGGTATGATTAGCCTTATGCCAGAAATACAAAGTCAAATCGAGAAGCATGAATGACGCCACTATCTTAATAATGGGATTAGAAATCTGGCTCAGCAATCCTCCTGTAGAATACTGATCAGCAATAGTCAATAAAGAGCAAACCGACAAGAGCGACATCACTGCGCTATTGAAAATAAACAGAACGATGTTAGTTAAATAGCTTCGCCGAAAAGTTTTTAACGGCTTCTCACGGGTATAGAAGCCTTCAAATATCAACATGGCGATGAAAGCTATCAGGATCACAAGCAATTGTAGTTGCTCGTAGGTAATTTCAGGTAAGGACAATTGAACAATAGGAAATGAAAGTTCGGAACAAAATTTTCGCAGCATCATATCCTCCTTATATTTTAAGTACGAATAAACTTACAATTTAAGAAAATTTGACGTCTTAACTAACAATTCACTTGATGCTCTAAAGCTATACTAAAATTATTTACCCTTAAAATTCAAAAGGTTAATATTACAAAAAACGCTTAATCTCTTCAATCCCTCTCTTCTACGTTGCGTCATTAATATTACCATTCAATCTAGCAAGCGAACCTTAGTCGCGCCTTATGAGTGAACAGAAAACCTGAATAATTTTTATGCCTTATACTCAAGATGCTGAGGCATAAAAAATGTCCTGCAAATTGACTGCCATTTCATGAAGTTTTCATAATTTGGCAAACAAGTTTTCTATATTCTGCAATTTATCAGTGATTTCTGAGATAAACAGATCTGTCGACAATGGGTGATTCTACAATTGATTATTGCTTTCTAAAGTCAACCGAAACAAGTTAGGAAAATTTTGAGCCTGATTTTATGAAACAACAATCACTCTAAGGCTCAAAAACACCCATTAAGATAACGATATGATCAATTTGCGTTGATTTACCTAGGTATTTGCACCAATTCTACTGCTTCAGAAAATACGCTACATTTTGTCTCAGGAAAAAACTAGAACCTTTGCTTAAGCTTTGGAATTTTTCTACAAGTTCTGGCATTGATTCACTTCATCCAGATTATCTGCATGAAGATTTTTTCCGCTGTATTTGTCAGTTGTGCATAGTTAGGACGAAATTTATGAGAAAAGATAAAGACAACGATAAGGATATCGCTAAAGCAATACCAACCTCGTCGCTCCTGGGCATTGGGTTGATTGCTTTTGATGACTTGGATCGTTGGTTTGACAATCTACTTTCTTGCCGCTGGCCGCAACCGGACCGGAAATTTCCAATTTGGCTGGAAAGAGAATGCTCTCTAAGCCGAAATTTTTCAAGGATTGATATTATCGAGCACGATAATGAAATAAAAGTTCGGGCCGCCCAGTCAAGCGTAAAGAAAGCAAATCCGGACGTTTCAATCAGCAATCAGACTGTCACTATCCGTGCATTTTCCAAGCAGGAAAATGAAACAAAAAACGAGGCTTATTACTGCCAAGCAATAAACCACGGTGAGTTTCAACGGACTTTATCTTATCTACTCGTGTGGATGGCGAGAAAGCTAAAGCATCATGCAAGGATGACATACTTGACATTACCATACCCAAATCAGAACAAAATAAGCGCAGAAACATTGAAATTATGTGATGTCTGCTTACTTTGAGCTGCTTTTTTCGAAAAAACACTTTTTTTAATACTTTAGGATTCTTGAATTATGTCTACTAATACATCATCTACTACTTCTATTACTGGCACTGTTAAATGGTTTAATGCTGACAAAGGCTTCGGCTTTATTGAGCAGGAAAAAGGCCCGGATGTTTTTGTCCATTACAGCAACATTAATAACCCAGGCTTTAAATCGCTCAATGATGGACAAAAAGTACAATTCAACGTTACAAAGGGACAAAAAGGCCTTCAAGCTGAAAATGTAATTGTCATTTGATTTGCAGCCGGGTGCTTTTTATATCCGTTCCGCGTCCGATTTAATGGCGCTAATTTCATCGCCTGAAAGGAGGGTCTGGGTCAGATGGAGACAATAAGAAAAAAAAGCTTATTTATCGCACTCACCCCGACCCGCTCTAGTAGCGAAAGGCAATATCTTCTAGCTGAACGATAGAAAATAGGCGTTGTACCCTGAAGAGAAGATTATTTTATTTAATTCAACTGCGTTATAGGCAATTAATTGAATAGCAACAAAGCTTATCGGCTTTATCTTCTCGAAGGGGGACTTTTATAAAAGACGGCGTTGAATAGATCAACAATAATTACAAGCATCTGCCAATTCCAATAACCGAAGCCCATCGTAAAAGGATTCCTTAACATTTGAAAAAATGGAGTGAAAATGACCCGATCACAATTCATAGGAGTCCCCATTGAGTTAGATGTAGATTTGCATGATGGGGAAGAATTTCTGGGGCGATTCAAAACCAGCGCAATCAGCTTCAATGAAATCAAGCTTGCCACCAGAGAAAAGGTACTAGGCGGTCGCCATTGCGTTGACATTACTTTTACGATTAATCACGGCATCAATAAATATTTCAGGATGAAAGGCATACTTTCACATCAACCGGAAAACAGTCTAAAACTGTCTTTTTCTCGCTCTTATCTGAAATACTTTGAGGCAATTAACCAGTTGCTGATGACTATTGACGAACCGGACGCGCAGCCGGTCATAGAGCCAACCAGAAACTTTGATGTGTGCAAAGACTGCACAACCTATTCATCCTGCCTTATGTCCAGTTTGGAAGCCTCCGATCGCCAACAACTGCAAAGCATCATTTCTCAACAATATTATCTGGACAGCGGCCAACATATCTTTCATGCAGAACAGCCATTTCGATACCTGTATCTGGTCCGTTCCGGCACGATCAAATCCTGGTGTGTTTTCGGAGATGGTCACGAACACATCATTCAATTCCATTTTCCTGGCGATATCATAGGATTAAGTGCGATCAGTTCCGGTTTTTATGACTGTAACGCGACAACGCTGAATACTTGCAGTCTTTGTAAAATACCGTTTGATCAATATCAAAAGCTGGCTGACAACGCCCCTTCACTCGGCCATCAATTTGTCAAGCTGATGAGTCGCGAAATCGTTCAGAACAAGCATTTGATGGAATTACGGGGCAATAGAAGCGCGCCCGCACGCCTCGCCATTTTTTTGAATGATCTGTCTCGAAATCTCAGCGAGCGCGGATTCTCCGCAAACTCTTTCAATTTGCCTATGAGCCGACGTGACATAGCTGATTATCTTGGTCTCGCTGAAGAAACGGTAAGCCGGGCTTTTAGTCAACTTCAGGATGAAGGGCTGCTGGACGTCCAGCGCAAATATATCCGCATACTCAACAATAACAATGATATGAAAAGCTTCAATGTCCAATAGCCGCTCCATAATAAGGTATTAACTGCATACTCCTCATCCTGTTTTGGCCGATTCTTTAGATATATGCCTGGAACAGTTCTTACTTAACTATTGGATTAAATACCGCTCAACTGAGCTGAATCAGCGTATAAATTCTAACGAAAAGCATAATTAATTTAGAATTTTTGCCCGCATACCGGTTCTAATCTTCAACTTAGAATAAATTTGCCACTAGCAATGAGGTACGGAGCAACTATGAAAAAACAGTTTTTCATATATTCCCTGGCAATTGCTCTAATGACGGCAATATCAGCTCATTTACAGGCAATAGATGCATGGGCTCAAGTTCCTATGAGCAATAACCCTCTGCCGGAAATGCTAAAAAAAGTCATTCCGGCTGTCGTCAATATCTCCACTCGTATACGATTCAGTCAAAGAGAAAATCCTTTATTGAAAGACCCTTCCTATCGTCATCTATATGACAAGTCAAACAAAGCGATGGAATGGGAAGTCCAAAATCTTGGATCAGGCGTTATCATCGATGCCAGCAAAGGCTATGTCATTACTAATCATCACGTTATTGACAAGGCCGACCAAATAACAGTGACATTGCAAGATAACCGAAGCTATAACGCGACTGTGGTAGGCAGCGACCCAAACACAGAAGTCGCCTTGATTAAAATCAAATCCGACAAATTAGTCGCGCTTCCCCAAGGTAATTCTGATGTATTGCAGGTCGGCGATATCGTCGTTGCGATAGGCAGCCCTTTCGGTCTTGGCCAGACAGTCACCTCCGGCATAATCAGCGCCTTGGGTCGTTCCAGCCTGGGCCTGGAAGGCTATGAGGACTTTATTCAAACTGACGCATCAATCAATCCCGGAAATTCCGGCGGCGCTCTGGTTAATTTGCAAGGCGAATTGATCGGCATCAATACAGCCATAGTCGGCCCTAATGGCAGCAATGTCGGTATTGGCTTCGCGATTCCTATTAACACGGCTTATCACGTTGTCAATCAAATCATCCAATACGGCAATATTGAGCGAGGCCAGCTAGGGATTCAGATTCAAAGTCTCACCCCGAGCCTGGCTCGGGTGTTTAATATTGATCGACAGGATGGCGCTGTTATTTCGGGTATTGTTCCTGGCTCCCCGGCCGATAAAGCGGGGTTGAGAAAAGGGGATATCGTCATTGCCATTAACGGTCAACCGGTGGATACCTCAACCAAGCTGAGCAACAGCATTGCATTGATGCGAGTGGGCGATAAGGTCATTCTTCATATCTTCCGCCAAGGCGAAGAAAAAACCATAGAAACCCGAATAGCAAAACCCAATAATAAAACGAAACTTGTTGATCAATATTAGGCCTTTTCCTGACCAGACTTACTCACAAGTTGGTTTAAAAATACTAAGGAATCCGGTTATGAAAATAATAGAGCAACGGTCCATGAATATAAACCAATACCTTGAATCAATGAGTGAAGTTCGGAAAAGCTTTCTATTGATGGCCTGCATTTGGTTTATTTTTATGATAGCGAGCGGGGGACGCATGCCGCTTACCGCTCTACTGATTCAGCATAATCGATTTTTTGCGCTCTTTACCCTGTTCCTGGGTAGCGCCATGGATGCGATTCTAATAGTGGAACTGCTGCGATCGGCATTCCCGAGGACCCGGATATGGAGCGACATCAAACACTTCAGCATTATTGTCATTGTCTGGTTGATTTTGTTGCCGTTGTCGGTTCATGTACTGCTATTACACGCCAGGCCCAGCCTTGGCAGATCATCCGGTGCTCTACCGGGTTCAAGCCAGAATACCGGTATCTATTTTGTAGCCCAGCCACACAGCAGCTATTTCTGTCATTCATACTTTATCTGAGCAGGTGAATAATCATGCAAATCCCATTACAGATTACCTTTCGCGGCATACCTCATTCTGAGGCCGTAGAAGCCAGAATCCGCGAGAAAGTAGCCAAACTGGATAGATTCCATAGCCATATCATGAGCTGCCGGGTTGCCGTAGAGTCAGAACACCAGCATCATCACCAGGGCAATCAATACCATATTCGTATTGATATCACGACTCCCCGAAAAGAGCTGGTCATCAGTCGGGAACATCACGATAAGCAAGCCCATGAAGACATTTATGTTGCCATACGGGATGCTTTCAGGGCAGCTGTAAGGCAACTCGAAGACTATGCCCGTGTTCAGCGTGGTGAAGTCAAAACTCATGACCTGCAGAAAACAGGAACGGTAGCGCGCTTGCTGCCGGAGCAGGATCATGGCTTTATCGAGACAGTAGACGGCCGTGAAATTTATTTCCATAGAAACAGTGTTGTGGGTGAATTTGATCAGTTAGAGTTAGGCAGCCCAGTTCGCTATGTATTAGAAGAAGACGATATCGGCCCTCGGGCCAGCACTGTTTACCCGTAAACTACTGTTATTGAATAACCTCCCCTTTTGATCTGATCGGCAGAAATATTTTTAAACAGCCGATCAGCCCTTTTCTTGGCATCTGGCAGTAGCTTATTAAAAATAGGCTTTCTATCTTAACTACTTAACTTTTGAGCTCTTGCCCATCATCTTTACAAACTCGTCATCGTAGAATCTGATTGTCTTGTCTGCTAGTGTAAAAAACTCCGCAGTTTTCATATAAGACAATGCATGGACGCATGCATAAACCCGAAGCAAAATAATTAAACTATGTTAAATGACTTATTTTTTATGCGCCATATCACGCATTTTTATTTAATGTCCCCGATATATCGACTCTCCAGTAAAGGCAAGTGCTGAAAATCAGGGCATATCACACAAAAAACTATTACATTGGCTAAATACCCAAGTCGTTTTTTGAGAGTTTCTACTTATATCATGTGAAAGCGGCCGCTTCTCTACATGCACCAGAGACGTTGCAATCTCGGTATGCTAATCAGTAAAAATCATACAGTTAGAGATTATTACAATCCATTCAGTTGAAAACCGCCCTTCTCCTAATACCAGCAATTCTTATGGCACGTTTTGTGCTTTTATCTTGAAGTACTTTAAACACAAGGCAGACGGAGCGATTCGGTACTTCTGCCTTTCACTAATAATACTATTAACAACAATAAAATGTCCTCGGAGGACTTCAATGCTAAGCTCGACACAATTTAAAAAACTGGCCCTTTGCTCAATGACAACCGCTATATTGGCAGCCAGCCAAAGCGGCTTTGCCCATACGCGGCTGCAAACTTCGACCATTCTTGAAAACACTCGAGTCTACAATAATGTAGTGATTGGACACGGTTGCGGTGAGGCGCCAGTGATGGGCACGAGCGTAGTATTTCCCGACTCAACCGCTACCGTTACTTCCAAACCCGCTGGATCGGCTGCCAATGTTGAACCCAAGGACGCCGGTGCCGTAACGGACTGGATTGAAGGCGCCGGAGAAGGTTATGCCAAGAAAGTCTATAGCAAAGAAATCTTTTCAGCCGAAGGCCAAAAAACTAATCCACAAACAACCAATACGGTCGGATTCTGGACAGGCGGCGGCGCTCTGCCGGCTCACAACTATGTGGGACTGGTCCCCTTTAAGACAGACGCCATCAAGATCAAATCAGCATCTTGCGCCAAGACCGTCACTTTCGTAGTACCTGTCGCCGATGTTTGTAAACTGACCAATGTTGCCGGATTCAGCGACCAAACCGTCAACCTGTGGTCGCCTATGGTTGGTTCTAATTTCGACGGTACAGCGGAACATACCCCGGCTACGCTGAAAGTGGTCAGAAACATAACAGGCACTCCGGCTACCGATACAACTGTTGCAGTTGACCCTAATCCACTGGATCCAAAGTGCGGTGAAGGACTGGACATCACCATCACGCCAACTGCCGACCAGCTTAACCGCGATATGCCGGCTATAGATAACGGCGTGCAAGTATGGCCTGCGCAATAAGGCTGTTTGAGTAACATCCTGTTACCTGCAACCGTACGGCTCAGTTCCTTTATTGCAAGAGCGGTCTGAGCTTTTACCAATCTACGGCGGTGGACATCGCCGTAGATTTTCATTTTAAAGTAAGGCCCTGCCCTTCTTAAAATGCATTGAACTTTTTTCCTGATTTTTCCCTAACGAGGAAAAGAGCCAGATCCTGCGGCCCACGCTACCAAAATTAGCAGCAAGTACAGGTGCTTTATGATTTCATTCCAGTGCTTCAGGCTTTTTATATAATTAGGCATTTGCTCTTTGACGAATAGAGCGTTGTAATGTTTGCCATATTGTGCGAGAGGCTGCCTTGAATTCAACTAAAACCTGGATAACCTGTTTGTTCTTGCTGATTCCCGGAATATTATCAGCTGCCGGGAACGCCAATAGACTGGAAGAGCAAAATATCCGGGTAATCATGACCGAAGACACAGGGGCCGAGCTGCAACTGGAAGCCAGGCAAGCGCCATTGGCACAGGTGCTTAACCGTATCTCAAACCAAACAGGCGTGCGGATAAATTACTCGGTTCTGCCCGAGAGACTGGTGACAGCGACCTGTGTGGGGCCAACCGTAAAACAGGTTCTGGAATGCCTGCTGGCTCGAAAAGCCGACCTTATTTTCCGATACCCATCCCAGGCAGAAAAAACCGACTCGCCCAGACAACCCGCCGAAGCCTGGATTCTCGGAGCGAAATTCGACGCAAACCGGACCAATCCCGAGACGTGCTTATCCACTGAAGCTCAGCAACAAACAATGCTGAAAATGAATGAGGCCAAAACGCATGCTTTCCAGATCGAGCCCGAGCCGGATAAAACCGATGAGCTGGTAAAAATGGCAAAGTCAAAAAACCCGGCGGAGCGGGCAGAAGCTGTCGGGCGTCTGATGGCTGCCGGCCGGAAAGGCGACGCCTCCGTCAAAGAAGCGCTGGAAACGGCGCTCACAGATGAAGATGCAACAGTAAGAGTGCGGGCTCTTACCAGCTTATCGTATCGGGAAGGCGCCGGAGCGGCCGCCGCAGTGCGGGAAGCGATTCACGATAAGGACGAAAGGGTGCGGCTGACAGCTGTCGACCGGGCAGGAGACGATGCCGCACTGCTCCAGCAGGCACTGACTGACGAGGCGGAAATGGTGCGTAAACTGGCCGCAATAAAACTGGAATCGATCTCGAAAACAAATGTTTCTCAATGATTATCCTAATAAACGGCCCTGCTCTTTTCTGAAAACCATGCCCAAACAAACCCATAGTGGATGCAGGAAAATCACATAGGAGAAGAGAAACAAAATAGGTTAGAATCGTCTGTTTACCCATGCCTTTCTATTTTTAAGAAACGATGGGCTATTAAGAACAGAAATGTTTATTTTGAAACAACTGCATTAATCTGCTAAGTCAAAAAATAAACTGTTAATAAATACCAACAATTATTTAACTTTAGTTGGCGGCTGTTGATAGTAGATCACTGGCATTAACATTTCTTTTTTCAATAAGAAATGGATTAAAGGGGCAAAAAGATAAATTCCGGTTGCCCAAACTAATAGATCGGTGACGAAATGAGCAGCACTTGCTAAATTAATTTTCCGCTAGCAGCCTGGCGGCACGAGGAGGATATATGAAATTTGCGTCTTTAAAAAAAGCTTTTATAACGGCATCAATTCTGGCCGCTGCCGGCCACATGGATCTCGCCTTGGCTCATGAATATACGGGTATAACAATAGGTACGGGTACCGTTGATTCAGGCGCATCCGATCTGGCTGTCGTCAATTGTGCTCCGGGTACGGATTATTTTGAAGCCCAGGTCAAAGACAGAACCGACCCGGTGCCAGGATTAATGGTTAATCTCCACATTGTTAACGGCACTCAAATGAAGACCATTGCGGATACCGTATCCGGAGATGCAAACTACACCCCTTTTATCAAAGTTAGAGGCGGCGCAGGCATGTACTACGTAGCAGTCACTACAACTACTGTAGGGACAAGAGTATTCGATTTAAACTACCATTGCATGGCTGATAACGGAGATCATCCAGATACGGATATCTCAGTGCTGCAAGCCCAATAATTGCTAAATTCGGCGGCCCCTTGCCTGACCGCTGGCGCCGCCTTAAATCATTCATTGCCTGAATGAGCAATTGTCCCAACGCCTATAAAGCAAAAAATCAACAGATGAACCAGCGGATATTCACCTTACTCTGCGCCATGCTGGCGCTCGGTCCAGTTCAAAAGGCAATCGCGGCCGAAGCCGGCAACAAGGCGCCTGACTGCACCTTAGCATCGATCGGCGACGGTAAAAGTTACAGCTTGCAGCAATTTCAAGGCAAGGTCCTTTACATCGATTTCTGGGCCTCCTGGTGCCCGCCCTGCCTGAAATCCTTTCCTTTTCTGAATGAACTGGAACAGGACCTCAAAGATCGAGGACTGCAGGTCATAGCCATCAATATGGACGAGTCGGCCGAAGATGCCAAGGCGTTTCTGGCTAAAACCCCGGCACAGTTCATTGTAGCGGCCGATTCAAACGAGCAGTGCGCCAGGAGCTTCGATGTCAAGGCCATGCCCTCCTCCTACCTGATCGACCGCAACGGCGTCATTCGTCATGTCCAGTTGGGTTTCCGGCAAGGAGAAGCCGAGGAGCTTCGAAAACTGGCAGAACAGTTGCTGGCGGAAAGCTCAGAGAAGAAATAACGAAGATAGCTACCAATAAACTGCCTTCATTGCGGGCCGCTCTATCGTCTTCTATGTCCTCGGGTATTGTGGTATAGCTGAATATAAACTCTGACTGTGTTTTATGAACTGGCGGCAGTGCGGTTTGTACAGTTTGATCAGCTGTACCGATCTGATGAGAAACAATAAATGAAAATAATAAAACAAGCGCTACTTCTCGTCGCATGCGCCAGCGTGTCGGGCTGTGCGCAAGTGGCGCCGTGGGAGCGCGGCAATCTGGCGAAACCGCACATGGCGCTGGATCCCACTCCCTTGCAAAGCGCATTCCGGGCACATATCTACGGCAGCCGTGAGGCCGCATCAGGCAGCGGCTCCGCTGAGGGAGGCGGCTGTGGCTGTTATTAAACCCAGATCAGCCAGGAACATGTGCAAAAAACAGCGCAAGCCGTCATCACCCATAAACGCTTCGTTACAGGCACTGACCGCCGCGGCCCTGGCCTTGCCGGGCCTGATGCCCGCATCAGCCAACGCCGCCGAGGAAGAAGCCAGCTTTCAATACGGCCACTACCAGGAAGGCAGGCGTGATCTTGCCGGCGTGAACAGCCGCTTCAATCCTATCGAGGTGGACACCATTCAAGGCAGCGGCAAAATCAAACTGTCCGACCGGATCAAGTTCGCATTCGACTACATCCAGGACACCTGGAGCGGCGCCACGCCTGTCGCGACCGCGCCGCTGTCTTTCGGCGGCAATAGAGAAGGCGGCATAATTGCCGGAGCAACGCCCTTTCTGCAAAACAACACGGTCTACTTTGACAGGCAACTGAATCCGCTCAAACGGGATCCATCAACCGGCCAGTTCACAAAAGACACACAATTAGTTCATACGCTTTCCACCGCCTCGCCGGAAACCCGCAAGCAGGGAAACTTCAAGCTGGGTTATGAATGGGATGAGGCGGCGCTGGACGTGGGCGGCGGCATTTCCACAGAGAGAGACTATGAATCTCGGTTCGGCAGCCTGGCAGGACGTCTGGACTTCAACCAGAAGCGGACCAGCCTGAATCTGGGGTTGAGCTACACCAACAGCGACACCGACGCCATACTCGATCACGATGCCACGCCCTATATCTACGATACAGCCGCGGGTTTGCGCGCCTACAACAGCACCTCCACCAACAGCCAGATCGAACTCGAAGGCGGCAACAAAGTTCTGACCGGCAACCGGCAGGACTGGGCCACGACGCTCGGCTTGACCCAGGTGCTGAACAAGAATGCCCTGATTGAGACCGGCGTAGGTTACACGCGCAGCACCGGCTATTTGGCCAATCCTTATAAAGCTGTGGAAACCGCTTTCATCAATCCCGGACAAACGGGCGATGTATTGAGCGGGCTCTCCATCGGCCTGCTGGAAAAACGCCCCGATGAGCGCGACCAATTGACCGCCAACATGCGTTATGTTCAGTACATTGAAGGCCTGGACGCGGCGGTGCACTTCGATTACCGCTTTTTTCACGACGACTGGGGAATCAACGCCCACACTTTCGAAGCCGACTGGAGCCAGCCACTGGGCAACGGCTGGACTGTTACGCCCAGGATACGCTATTACTCGCAGGACGCCGCCGACTTCTATACGCCTTACCTGGTCTCCCAGCAGGCCTACAGCCGGCCCGCCGTCGACGCGAACGGCAACAGGATTCTGCTGAACGCCAATGCGCCGAACACTGGGCTGGAGTATGTTTACGATGCCGGCAGCGGCAATTACGTCGACCAGAACGGCGGGCGGATTCCTGAATCCCAGTTTAACCCGATACCCAAGACCGCCTATTTTGATCCTAAAAAGCTGCCCGCCCATTACAGCAGCGACCAGCGCCTGTCGGGCTATGGCGCTTTGAGCGGCGGCATCACCGTCAGCAAGCAATTCACCAAAGGCGTCAGCCTTGAGGCAGGCGCCGAATACTATACGCACGCCGGCTCACTGAAACTAGACGGCGGCGGCGAAGGCGCCTATGCAGACTTCGATTTTTATATGGTCAACGCGGCGCTGAAAGTGGATCTGTCGGCGCTTTCCCTGTCCGGCGGCGAACATGCCCACCATCATCACGGCCACCACGGCGGCCACGCGCCGGCCGGCGTCATGTTCGACCACATGCTGAGCAAATCCGGCGACTTCATGGTTGGCTACCGCTACATGTACGGCACGCAGGCCGGCACCATGCTGCATGGCTCAAGCGAAATCAGCGACCCGACCATCGTCAGCAACGGCTGCGAAGGCAATCCCTGTTTTCTTGCCCCCAGCGGCATGAACATGCATATGCACATGCTTGACCTCATGTATGCACCGACCGACTGGCTGAATCTGATGCTCATGCCGCAGTTCGTCGCCATGGATATGACCATGCGCAGGCTGGACGGAGCGCCTGCACCTTCTACCGAGACCCAGCGCGAGCTCATCACGCATCACACCCTGCATCAAAGCGAGACAGGCGGCGTCGGCGATACGGGCCTGTATGCGATGTTCAAACTCTTCGACAGGCCCAACCATCACCTGCATGCGACCCTGGGTCTCAGCGCGCCGACTGGCGACGTCGGCATCAGGCTCAGGGACACCCATCGCATAGAAGCCGGCTTTATCCATTACGGCATGCAGCTAGGCAGCGGCACCTGGGATTTCAAGCCGAGCCTCACTTACACGGGCCAGATGGACAAGTGGTCCTGGGGCGCACAACTTAGCGGCACCAAACGCCTTGAGGACAAGAATGATTCCGGCTTCGCGTTCGGCGACATCTTCCAGTCCACGGCCTGGGGCAGCTACAGCCTGCTGAACTGGCTCTCGGCATCGGTGCGCGGTGTCTACACCATTCAAGGATCGATCCGGGGCCAATACAATGGCGTATTCAATCCGCTGGGGCCGATGGATTCCCCTTCCAGTCATGGCGGGCGGTACTGGGATGTCGGCTTCGGCCTCAACGCCGTCGTGCCCAGCGGCAGTCTTGCCGGCAACCGGCTCGGCGTCGAATGGCTCCAGCCTGTGCATGATGACGTCAACGGCTATCAGCTGCCGCGCGATGGCGCGCTATCCGCCACCTGGAGCTATGCATTCTAATCCGGGTTATCGAGCGCCTTGGCTAGCATGAAATTTCATCACTGCACATTCAAGGCCATGGGCACGCCATGCGACATCCAGCTCTACGCCAAAACGCAGGCAGAGGCCGAAGAGGTTGCGGACACGGCCATCGCCGATGTCCACCGGCTGGAAGCGCGTTATTCCCGTTACCGGGATGACAGTTTTCTGTCCGCGATCAACCGCGCGGCAGCCGCGGGCGGCCGCATTAAGGTCGACGAAGAGACGGCCGGACTGCTGAATTATGCGGCGACCTGCCATGACCAGAGCGACGGCCTGTTCGACATCACCTCCGGCATTCTGCGCCGCGCCTGGCGCTTTGATCAGGACAGCCTGCCGGGCCCGGCGCAGATTCAGGAACTGCTCGAAAAAGTGGGCTGGCGCAAGCTGCGCTGGACACCTCCGGTGCTCGAATTCCCGATAGCGGGCATGGAGATCGATTTCGGCGGTATCGTCAAGGAGTATGCGGTCGACCGTGCGGCGGCGCTATGCCAGGGCGCCGGCATCCGGCATGGCGTAATCAACCTGGGCGGCGACATCAAAGTCATCGGCCCTCGCGCCGACGGCAGCCCGTGGCGCATCGGCATACGCGACCCTCGGTGCAAGGAAGCTGTCATGCAGACGCTCTTATTGCGGGAAGGCGCGTTGGCCAGCAGCGGCGATTACGAGCGCTGCCTCATGGTGGATGGCGTTCGCTACGGCCATATACTCAATCCCAAGACCGGCTGGCCGGTGCGCCACTTGACCGCCGTCAGCGTGGTTGCCGATTTCTGCGTCGTCGCCGGCAGCGCCTCGACTATCGCCATGCTCAAGGAAGAGGATGGGCCTGCCTGGCTGGATAGCTTGGGCCTGCCGCATTTGTGGGTGGATGCGCAGGGCAAATCCGGCGGATCGATTGAGATAAGCAACGACCTCTGAACAGCTTGAACAGCAGACTTTTATCGGCTGGATGACTATCAGGCCTTGGCAGTAAAGCTCAGTATTTTTTCGCCAACCAGAGCCTTTTATCCAAACTATGCCAAATAGCCATCACCGAAGCCCTGCGGTTGGACTGAATCTCACGCCGTTTACGCCACATTTTCGGGATGCCTTTCAGCGAATCCCGCTTGGCCCTCACTATCACCTTGCCTTTCCCATGTATTGAAAAATAAATAATACTGGCAAGATTTAAAAATACATGAACCGGCAGCAAAATCCAAAATAAGCTTCCCGGCATGTTTTTTATATAGGTCCAAACCAGATTCCGGTGGCCGTGATAGACAGAAAAATCACTATGCTGCCCGCCTGTGCTTGCAGACCCGGCATGATACACGACAGCATCAGGCACATACATCGCGCTGTATCCCGCCAACCTTAAACGGAAACCCAGGTCGACATCTTCGACATAACAGAAAAAGTCCTCATCAAACCCGCCTGTATTCACGAGCGCCTCACGGCGATAAAGCGCTGCGCAGGCGCAAGGAGAGAAAATCATGTCCGGAACAGCATCGGCAGCGCGCTCAGTGCGCCCATAACCGTTACGCCACACCAGGCCGGATACATGATAAACATCCCCCAGCCCATCAATTACCTTCGGAAAACGTTGATTCATTTGGCGCGAGCCAAAAGCGGCAACGCCAGGACAGGCTTGAGCAGCATTGACCAAGTTCATCAGCCAGTCCTTGCCGGGCGAGGCATCCGGGTTCAACAAAGCCACGAATTCGGTGTCACATTCGCTCAATGCGCGATTGTTTGCCGCCGCAAAACCGAGATTATCGCCTAGAAAACGAACCGTTATTCCAGGCATTTGCCGGGCGCGCTGAGCGGAACCATCAGTGCTGCCGTTGTCCATCAGTAAAACCTGGGCGGGCGGATAGGACTGCTGTGCCAGGGATGCCAGACACTCATCCAATAAAGTGCCTCCGTTCCAGTTGACAATGATGACGGTAACTTCGCCCATGCGGTTATGACACCTCCATTGACTGCGCCGCTGATTCCCGTCCAGGGCGAGATACCGTTAAGCCTTTCTGCGTTCTTGGCGGCCAGGCCAAGCTGAAATCCTCAAAGTCTAACGTCAAGTTGGGGCTGTAGGCAGGATCGTTTAACAGAAGATTTCCCCAGCGCTGCTTCATATACTGAATCTCTCTGGCGAAGCGCGCCCGTTTTTCAGGCGTGTCCTCGTAGCCGCGTGTTGCAGACTCATGATGAAATAACTCCGCATAAGGAGTCCAGACATTACGATAGCCCGCTTTTCGTACACGCAAGCAGAAATCCACGTCATTGAAAGCAATCTGCAGATTCGTCTCGTTAAATCCTCCAACTTCCTCATAGATAGCCTTGCGAATCACCAGGCAGGCAGCGGTTACAGCCGAAAAAGACTGCATGAGATTTGCGCGCCCGAAATAACCATATTGGTGACGCAGCAGATGCTTATGAGCATGGGATGCCACCCCGCCCACACCTAAAATTACGCCCCCATGCTGAAGAGTATTATCAGGATACCAGAGCTTTGCGCCTACGCTCCCCACATCAGCTTGTAACGCATAGCTGACCATTTCCGACAACCAATCCGGCGAGATGACTTCGAGATCATTATTGAGCAATCCCACAATCTCACCCTGTGCCAGTTTCACGGCGGCGTTATTAAGTGCTGAATAATTGAAAGGACGGTCATCGCGCACCACCTTTATCTTTGTCCCCGCTTCAGCTTGCAATTCATCGAAATAGCGAAGCGTTGCGGGATCATCCGAGCCGTTGTCAACGATCAGGATTTCATAATTCAAATAGGTGGTTTTTTTTCTAATACTTTCTACACATTGCCGGATCAGCTGCAGTCCATTTCTAGTGGGAATAATCAGGCTAACCATAGGCAATGAGTCTGGCAAAGCGTAGCGCACCCGGTACATCCCAAAATCCAGCGGACTAGCTGTAGCATTAATGCCTTGCCGTTGGAAGTGTTCATTCAAGGCCCTTTCTCCTGCAAGCAAAGCATAGGGTTTGGCATTTATGGATTGTGCCGCGCTTTCAGCATGCTTACGCCAGTGATAGAGCACTCGGGGAATATGGTGAATCTGCTTCGGTTGGATTCGCTCAATGCAGCGGAGGGCAAGATCATAGTCCTGCGAGCCTTCCATTCCCTTTCTGAATCCGCCGATTGAATTCAAAAGACCGGTCCGATAGACGCCGAGATGCGAAATCATGTTTTGCGAATAAAACAAATCTACGTTCCAGTCGCATTTAAAATAAGGATCAAATCTTTTGCCGACTTCATCTAGCTTGTCCTCATCCGAATAAATCAGATGCGCATCGGGATTTTGATTGATAGCATCAGCCACCCAGAACAAAGCATGTTCGCTCAGGAGATCATCATGATCCAACAAAGCCACCCATTCTCCGCTAGCCAGTGCAAGCGCACTGTTGGACGCTTCAGAAATATGGCCATTGATTTCGCGGAATGCAACCTTGATGCGAAGATCCTCACTCGCATACCGCTCCAGTACGGAACGAATCGCTTTATCGGTGGAAGCATCATCGGCGATGCACAATTCCCAATGCGGATAGATTTGCTTGCGGACCGATTCTATGGCCTCAATCAGCCATTCCGGTTTAGGGTTATAAGTAGGCATCACTACGGAAATCAAAGGCTGATGAGCAAATTCGGCGATGGATGCATTCATGGTGGCGCGTGTATCATCGGTGAGCGTATCGTAACGTCGAATCCATTCCGCATAATCGTTACGATCAAATCCACCGGAACCCCAAGCCGGAGAAATCTGCTGCGATAAAGCGACAATCCTGAACCCATGCCTGATCCCGGTCAGTCCCTCATGGCGGTATAGATGCATTGCTTTATTGAGCGTGCTTCTTACCCCTCCGCCACGCCGGATAGCCGGCCCAATCAACTCTGCGGCGCGTCGGCCTCGCTTCAGTTGGTGGGAAACGACACGCAACGGCTGTGTAATTCTCCAACTTGTCGTGTTATACAATGCAGCAATATGTGCGTCACGCCCGGCAACCGCCGCATCGCGTTCGGCAACTACCGCATCACGCTCAGCAACCGCCGCATCACGCGCGGCGATGGCTGCATCGCGCTCGGCGATGGCCGCATTCAATTGTGCCTTATGCTCCCGCACATGCGCCATGATATCCAACAAATCTTCACGCTTCCATGCCTTGCGCCACTTTTCAAACAAATCCGCGCTGGCCTGTTGCGCGACCGCAGCATCCGGCCTGACGCCCTGCCCGTACGGCCCCCCAATTCGATAATAAGCGCTAAAGTGCGCTACAAAAATGAAATCACCGAAAGCCGCGGCCTGCAGCCAAAAATCCCAATCCTCATACAAATCAACCGACTCATCCATCCGGCACCCGGCATCCACAATCGACCGTGAAAACAATGCCGAATGGATTGGAAGGTAATTTCCGGCCAGTAATAGCGTTCGATCAAATGGCTGGCAAAAATGGCTGCCGCAGGGCTCCTTTTGTTCATTGACGCCCATCACACAGCTGTAAGCGACTTTTTTGTCCGGATTCCGTATCAGAGCATCCATCAGCATGGCTATATGCTCCGGCATGAACCAGTCATCATCGTCAAGAAAGATCAAATAGTCTCCAGCGGCATTGCTCAAGCCGATATTGGCGGCAAGGCTTCTCCGCAGCATGCTTCCTGTATTCACCACGCGCAACGGAAAATGTCCGCACCATTCGCCGAGCTCAGCATGTCCTTCGCCTTTCGCATTCACCACAATCACTTCGATATTGGGATAGGCCTGCTGGGCAACTGAATCCAGCGCTTCCGATAAAGTGGGCCTGTCCGTGCTGCGGATAATAACAGTCACCAATGGCAAATTCTCGCCCCTGTCCATGGAAAAATCGTTGTTTTTTTGCATAGTTATAGATTATTTGGAATGATTTGAACAAAACGCGGCCGCACCGATCATGGCTTCAGCAGTTTTTCAACATAAGTTCGCAAGGTAAGCAGTCTTTCCGGCATGCCGCGCCAAATGCCATCCTTTTCAGCCTCGACAAAAGCCTCCGCGAATCCGGATTGCCCGTTTCCGGCCAGATAAAGCCCCCGATAGGCGGCCAGGCCCATACTGGCGGAGAGATAATCGCAATGCGCGAGCGGCAGTTCATACCGGGAAAGCGCCGATCGCTTAAGCTCGGCCACGCTGCTGATATCGACTATCCAAGTGGCAGGAAGCGGGCTCCAGATTTCGTAGAAAAAAGCCCTGGCAGTTCCCTGCCAGCTGCGCCAGCAGGCGCATATCGCCTGACCGGCTGCGACATGATCGCGGTGATAATCGAGCATCGAAGGCATAAACAGCCAGTCCGGCTGAAACTGATCCAGCATTGCCATGATTTTCCGCTCGAACTCGGGCGTATTGCGAAAATGACCGTCGGGTTCATCGAGAAACACAATGTCCCCGATGCCGAGCACTGCCAGAGCCGCTATCGCTTCCTTTTTGCGGACAGCTACGGTGCCTTCGGGCAAGCTCCCGGCCCCGCCGCCGTCGGTGACAAAAACCACTTTGATTTCGCAGCCCCTTTGCCGAAGCAATGCCAGAGTCCCGCCGCATCCTATGGTTTCATCGTCCTGATGCGGGGCGAAAACCAGTACCCTGCCGTTTTCGGGCAACGCTAATACTTTCGGCAACGGACACGGCCTCAGCCTGGCTATCCGGGCTTGCCGCCATCTATTGATAAATTTTTTCATAATCATTTGCGATTTCCGCAATGTCCGGCCACGCACTGGCTCTTGCCAAGCCTTTCTGCGCGATTGACTGTCTCAACGCTTTATCGTCCAGCAAGCGCTGCATAGCATCCGTCAGCGCTTCCAGCTCTGGCGGAACCAGCTGCGCACCGTCGCCGACCACTTCCGGCACACCGCCCACCGCCGTGCATAACACCGCCAATCCGGCCGCCATGGCTTCAAACGTGGCAAGCCCGAAAGACTCGGAAGCGGAAGTACTGACATATAAATCGGCTGCACATAAGTACAGGCCAACGTCATCAGTAGCGGCGAATTGAATAGCTCGCGCAAGTCCCTGCTGCCGGCCCATCGCCAGAAGGCTGCCGTACTCGCCTTCCCCCAGGATCACCAGCTGAACATCAGCCTGTTTTTCCAGCCTGGCACAAGCGTGGATCAGCATGGGAAACTGCTTGACCGGCGCAATGCGCCCTACTCCTAGCACATACAGTACATCATCCTGCCAGCCTAACTGCCGCCGCGCTTCTTCGCGGCTGTAGCGGTTCAATGTTGGCCGTGCATGATAGATATGCCGCCATGTCGATGGAACAGGGGCAATATCGAGGCTGAGCATCACCTGTTCCATGGCTTTGCGCGTCGGCGATACGACCCAGGATGCGGCCCGCAATGTGCGCGCCTCCCAGCGCCGCATCCAGTGCATCACACG
The DNA here is from genome assembly GCF_015476545.1 of Methylobacter sp. BlB1. Classification (GTDB taxonomy): domain Bacteria; phylum Pseudomonadota; class Gammaproteobacteria; order Methylococcales; family Methylomonadaceae; genus Methylobacter. The sequence goes on from NZ_JADMKV010000030.1 coordinate 23,814, forward strand.
CGGTCCCATCCGGACGCCATCTGCGCAAATGGCATCCGTATAGCAGCCAAAGCCGTGCTCGGTCACGCCCCAGCGGACATTAAGCCTTGGATAGAAATGCGAAAAGAAGCTGAATCCTGCGGCAATGATAGGATCATGGCAATGCACATGGGTATGCCCATGCTTTGCCGCTATCTTGGCGGCAATCCGCCCCATGTTCCAACGCTCCAGAATCACATGAACTAGTGTTGAAAAATCGGTATCCTTATTAAACTGTGAAAGCAGACCGGATAACAGGCGATGAAGCCTTTGCTGCCATGCCGTAGCCCTTACGCCTAAATCGCTCTGACAGGCGTAATCGACCACGATGTTTCTTCGCTGAAATTCGTCGACTAAAGGCGCAAGGCTGCGCCCGAGTCCATAACGCCTGTCGGCTTGAGTTTCGCGGGTAACCATGAGGATTTTCAAGATTCAGTCCCCAATGGCTGCCGCGACATTATGGCGGCGAGAATGAAATACCGATTTTTTCGTCATCTGAAATCCGTATCGCCGCCCATCAGCCACCAGCGATCCATCACTTTATCGGCAGAAATGCCCGGCGTCCAACGGTTATAGGGAATGACGATTCCGGTCGGGACGATCTCGCCTGTATCTCCGGCCAATGCATGAGCGTGTTGCTTTGTGATCCAGGCATAAGTCCGAGGCTTGCCGAGATTCCAGGTCAGGCGGCGCAAGCAATGTGTCAACGTAGCCATGCGCTGTGGAGGAGCAATAATATCCAGCAGTTCCACAGCATCGTCCAGGACACGGATCACGATGATACCAATAGGGGTTTGTGTGAATCGGGAGGTAATCAGATAGAGTTGATAGGAGATAGTCGGATGCTGCATATAGCGGCGTTGCAAATAAGGCCAATCGCGCACCCCGACGACTTGATCCTGCAAGGCATCGGCCATCTCCAGCCACAGCCGATCAACTGCCGCGCTGTCATTGGTTGATAGCGGCCTAAGGCGCACGCGGTAGCTTGGGCGAGCTTGCAAGGCTGGCCAATTGATCTGCGGAAGTTCTCCCACTTTATCATATAGGCCTAGACGTAAGCCCAAGCGGAAAGGCCTTTCCGATGGAAAGCCAAATGCGAGCGGAAAGGTTTTTCCATGGCCGACAAAGCGTTCGAGAAAGCCCTTAGCGGCCAAGAAAAAAGGACCTTGGCGCGTGAGTATTCCTCGCTCCTCTGGAAGAACCATCACATCGCCGATTTGCACCGCAGTTGCCGGTGAACCGAATAAATGAACAGATCGAGGCATTGCTCCATAGAAAGCGATTGCACGGCCATTATGACGTACTAACGCTCCCAATGTATCAAAGGCATGATACTTCCAGCGCCAAAGTTCGGGATTCATCTGATATCCAAAAGCGGCCCGGAACAAATCTAATAGCTCAGCTTCGTTGGCTTGATGCGCCCAATCTAAATGCAAGATTCTATTTGCGCTCCTAACCTGTTTTGGGGCTAACAATTCCAAGCCCGATTTCGAAATCGATTTTGGTATTTCCCAGGTGAAGTAACTCCACTGTCCATTTGGGTGCGATACTCTTGCCCAGTAGCGCCCAGCACCCAGCAGGCTCCAGACTGACGATGGGATGCTATGAGGGGCAACGGTACTGCTATGATAAGCGGCAGGGATTAACAGAGGATTAGTACTGAGTTCGAGCAGCCAGTTTCCGCTTTGCCGGGTTGGCAGATCAAAGATTGGCGCGGTTGTACAAATGCCAATGTCGTGAAACTTACCGGCTTTTGGCTGAAGTAATTGTTCAAAATTCTGACGCAGCCTATCCATCAGCCAAAAATTTGTAAAATGCTTGCGCATGTAGCGCAAACGCGATTCCACGGTGTATTGCGATTTTATAGGATCGTGCCTCCATTGATGCACCACCTTGGCTTCTGGATCCAGCATCAACTCAAAACCAGCCTTGGTTAAGCGGCGGCAGAGATCTGTATCTTCATAATACATAAAAAAGGCAGGGTCAAAGAGCCCGCCAATGGCATCGATAGCGGAGCGGCGCAGAAACATGTGCCCTCCTGATAACATGCGCTGGCGTACTGGTAAGGAAGCATATAGGCAGCACAGCGCATATGTCCTAAAGCGCATTGAGAGCCAGCGTCCAAAAGCTGGAAATCGGAGTCCAAGCGCAAGCATCCATTCCCAGGCCGGAGTTTGCATTTGGCCAGGCGGCAATAAAAAAGTCCCAGCTTCATCCCATTGAGCCAGCGGCGATAAGGCGCCGATTTTTGGATGACGCTGTAGAGTACCAACCAGTTGTTGCAGGCAATTGGGTAGAATGAAGGCATCGGGATTAAGCAGCAATATCCACTCGCCTGCAGCCTGTTCAAACGCCAGGTTACAGGCGCGTCCAAATCCCAGGTTTATCGGGGCAACCACTAATTCGGCTCTGCTGGGCAGAATCTTGCGCAAATTCTCGGCTTCGATCTGATCATTACTGTTATCGACGACAATAACCTGAGCCGAGGGATCGTCAGCTAACACGCTATGCGCTGCGTGAGCAGTCAGTGTGTGGCAAAAGTAATTAACGATTAAGACGGATATCATGGCAGTAGGAGTTTAGTCGATAGCCTGCGTATGCCAGTGATGCGCTAAATTCACCAGGCCTGGCTCCGGCAAGGAATCTTCAATGTACAGAGTGGCTGCGGCTTGCACACTGTCATAGATATGTATGGCATCCTCGCAGCCAAGATAGACGTGCACGTAATATTCTCCTTTGCGCAAAGGTAGAGAGGGGAAGTCAATAGTCGCTTCGCCTCTGCCACGCTTGCCCCGTTCGATCAGCACGTTTTCGGAGCGACTTACCACACTGGTCAAGGTCACCAGTGAGCCGTAATTAAGGTACACGCCGAGAGTGGGTGCGGGCAGTTGAGGATCGGATTCAAATTGTAAGCGAATGGATAGATCGTTTTCGCCGGCACGGCCTCGCAGCACTCGATCCGTCGTACCGCCTAGCCTGACTTCTACATGAGTAAAGCGAGCATAGCCTCGTGGTGCCGAGGCCAATTGTGGGCTTTCCATCATCGGCGTAGCAAACTTGACATCCTCGCCGTCAAGTAAAAAGACACTATAACGCTGCACCACATCCTGCGGCTCACCCATCTGCATGAGCTCGCCTTGATTTAGCCACAACACTCTGTCGCAAAAAGCTTCCACCTGATACAAGGAATGCGAACAGAATAATATAGTCTTGCCCGCTTTCTTCATAGTACGAATACGGTCGAAGGATTTGCGGGCAAAAGCGCCGTCGCCAACCGACAAGGCCTCGTCTACGACCAGAATATCGGGGTCGACGCTGGTGGCCACCGCAAAGGCTAGCCGCACGTACATGCCGCTGGAGTAAGTCTTGACGGGCTGGTCAATAAAATCGCGGATGCCGGAAAAATCGATGATCTCCTCCAGGCGATCCTGAATTTCCTTTTGCGACAGGCCCAGGATAGTGGCGCTCATGAATATATTCTCGCGCCCGGTGAATTCCGGATTGAAACCGGCGCCCAGCTCCAGAAGCGCCGCCACGCGCCCTCTGACTGAAACCTCACCGGTAGTCGGCGTCAACGTGCCGCAGATCATTTGCAGCAGCGTGGACTTGCCCGAGCCATTACGGCCGATGATGCCCACCACTTCGCCTGGCATCACGTCGAAACTGATGTCCTGCAGGGCTGAGAATTCCCGAAAATACTGGCGTTTGCCGCGGAACAACAGCTGCTTCAGGCGATCGCTTGGCCGCGCATAGAGCTGATAACGCTTGCCCAGATTTTTGACGCTAATAGCCGGATCAGAGGACATTGGCCAATCCTTTGCGTTTATTCTCAAATGCAGACGGACTTATCCGGCCAATAACGATAAATAGGAAACGGGAGGTTGTCGGTCGTACTGCCATCATTCGGATATCATGCCGTTATCGATTTCTTCATCAATTAGCCATGATAATTGAAGACTCATAGGTAGCTCAACAGCCACTAAATTAGCTGGATTTATATAACGCGGGGAACTCATCAGCCTGCTTTGCCTAAAATGTCGATCCCGAATTATAGCAAAAAAGAATCAAAAAGCTGGGCAGTAACCCAAACTCTTAATGCTCTCTCATCCATTCCGACGCCAGTCTCTGGGCTTCGCTTATTTGTGCGGGTGTCATTTTCTCAGCCACGATATCCCGGTTTCTTTGCGCCGGCTCATCACCGTTGGCACCGGCGATATTAAAAAACATATGGGCTTTAACATAATCCTGAGGAACGCCTTCGCCGCTGAAATACATATTGCCCAGATTAAACAGCGCATCAACGTTCCCTTGCTCCGCCGCTTTTGTATACCACATGATGGCCTGCGCGTAATCCTGTTGCCTGCCTTGTCCGTTGGCATACATGGTGCCTAAATTGAATTGCGCACCGCTATTCCCTTGTTCCGCCGCTTTCAGATACCATTCGATGGCCTGAGAGTAATTTTGGGGAGTGCCCTGCCCGTTGGCATACATGTTGCCCAAATTGAACTGTGCGCCGGCATTGCCTTGCTCGGCCGATTTGACATACCAGTTGTAAGCCTGCGCATAATCCTGCGGCGTACCTTGTCCATTGGCATACAGGGTGCCCAAATTTAACTGCGCCTCGGCGAGATTTTGTTCCGCCGCTTTGGTATACCACTTCAGTGCTTGAACGTAATCCTGATCCGCACCGTGACCTTCGGCGTACAGCAAGCCTAAATTGAACTGTGCGCTGGCGTTATTCTGTTGCGCGGCTTTGATGTACCATTTGAGCGCTTGAACGAAATCCTGATCGGTGCCCTGCCCATTGTCATACATAATACCGACATTAAACTGCGCGTCGCTGTTCCCTTGCTCTGCCTCTTTCTTGCAGGCGATAAAATTGGCCCGATCATCCTTGTTTTCGTCATAACATTCCCCCCAGACATTGATGGAGAATAATGCCAAAAGCAATGCTAGCAATGTTTTCTTCATCGTTTAAACATCATAGTGAGTCTAAGCATCAGTGGATTTCTACCTAAATTGGATTGGCAAAAGCTGTTAATCGTATTTATCAAAATGACGGGCAGATATCCGATTAAAGCACCTGCGCCAAATCTCATCATGCTTTATGTCCCACTATTCGTCATCAGTTCTAGGTAAAGAATAAGGTTAGGCAAATATTGTCTAACAAGCTCCCTGAGCGCATTTTTCAGGGCATGTCTGGAATTTGTGGAGAAATATTTAACCTGAAGCCAAACAAAATCTGATTACCAAGCTTGAATTAGACGAAAAACCACATTCATTCATTCAAAACTAATCGCATTAATTGTCGGACATAAAAAAAGAGCTGTACAGTACACTGCAAGCCCTTTATCTGATTATGGTGCCTCGGGCCGGAGTCGAACCGGCACGGTGTTACCACCGAGGGATTTTAAGTCCCTTGCGTCTACCAATTTCGCCACCGAGGCATCGATAACGATTGTGAAGCGCGTATTATATAGAAACAAAAAAAATAAACTAGCTCTGGATTGAATTTTTTTTATAGAAAGTTCAATTTTTTTAAAATTATGTTGTTGGAGGCGCTGCCGCATGACATTTTATGGGAATAGCTACAGCAGAGAACGTATATTGCGCATGCAGACGCATGATTTTTTCTTATGCCAATCGTTAATGCGCGGTATCGGATTACTTATGAAACTGCTACAAAGCATGTGCGGCGCCGGTAAACTTTCAGCCTGCCTGGCCTTGCTGTTCTCATCCCCTGCGGCGGCGCAAGATTATGAAAAGCTCATGGTCGGCGATTTTTCCGCCGGCTCGCTGGCGCAATGGCAAAGCAAGGCATTCAAAGGCCAAACTGAGTACCGGCTGGCTGAAACTGATGGAACGAAAGCCTTGAAAGCGGTCAGCGACGGCAGCGCTTCGGGGCTGTTCAAAGAGCAGCGCATCGATCTCCGGAAAACACCATTCATGAACTGGCGCTGGCGCATCGAGAACCGGCTCGGAAACATCAATGAACAGGAAAAATCCGGCGACGATTATGCCGCGCGTGTTTATGTCGTCATCAGCGGCGGTTTGGCGTTCTGGCGAACCAGAGCCATTAATTATGTCTGGGCAAGTACGTCGCCTAAGGGTAGAATCTGGCCCAATGCGTTTGCCGGCGACCATGCCGTCATGATCGCGCTCAGATCGGCCGATGATCGAACAGGCGTCTGGCATACCGAAAAACGCAATATCCTTGCCGACCTGAAACAACAGTTCGGCGAAGACATCCAATATATTGATGCCGTTGCCATCATGACCGATACCGACAATGCTCAGGGCAAAGCAACGGCCTATTACGGCGACATTTATTTCAGCAAAGAATGAACACCATGCACAAACCCTTACCGCACATGGAACAGACTGACTTTCCTGCCATTACCAGAAACACGCTGGAAATACTGCAGGTTAATCTGGGCTATCGATGCAACCTGAGTTGCACGCATTGCCATGTCAACGCCGGGCCCAAGCGCACCGAATCGATGGATAAGGCCACTATAGACCAGGTTCTGAACTTTATTGAAAAAGAAAACATCCGCACGCTCGACCTGACCGGCGGCGCGCCGGAGATGAATCCGCATTTCAAATATCTGGTCAAGCAGGTGCGGGCCATGAACGTTACCGTGATCGACCGCTGCAATCTGGTCATCCTGCAGGAATACGGTTTCGAAGACCTGGCCTTGTTTCTTGCCGACAACCAGGTTGTCATTACGGCTTCGCTGCCTTGCTACCTGCAGAATAATGTCGACAAACAACGCGGCAAAGGCACGTTCATGTCCAGCCTGGCGGCGCTGAAAAAACTGAACCGTTTCGGCTACGGCCAACCGGACAGCGGCCTTCAGCTCAATCTGGTCTATAACCCCCAAGATGCGAGCCTGCCGCCTGAACAGCAGTCGCTGGAACAGGCCTATAAAAAACACCTCAGCGAAGACTACGGCATCGTCTTCAACAAACTGTTCACCCTGACCAACATGCCCATCCAGCGCTTTGGCACTGCACTCGCCAGAAAAGGCCGGCTTAACAGTTACATGCAGCTGCTCAAGGATAGCTACCGCTCAGAAAACCTGGACAGCGTCATGTGCCGCAATACCTTGAGCGTAGACTGGCAAGGCTATGTCTACGATTGCGACTTCAACCAGATGCTGCAACTGCCGCTAGGCGCAAACCCGGACGGCAAAACCCGCCTGAGCGATTTAAACTGCCGCCCTCTGGCCGGCTCGCCCATTACCGTAGGCCAGCATTGTTACGGCTGCACAGCCGGGCAAGGCAGCAGCTGCGCCGGCGCGTTGAGCTAAGCCCTTTAGTCCAGGGTACGCATTGCGTACCCTGGACAAACGATAAACACACTATAACTGCGCAACATCAGCTTCTTATTGGTTTTTATTGTCTAATGCAGTGCAGAAACAAAATATCGACTTTGCCGGTTGAGCAAAGGCCCCATCCCTATTTAAGGAGGCAACATGAGCGACCACGAAGAAGAATTCAAACGGATAATCAGCACGATTGTCTATGATTATAAAACCGTTGCCACCTTGCCCTGCCTTGATCAATACGTAGGCACGGCCATTTATCAAGGTCCCGGACAGGGCTTTAGCTATGAAAACCCGCAAAATGAAAACAATTTCACCCAAAGGCTCGATCTGCCCGAGCACCTGAGCCAGTCAACCGGCCCGCGACTCATCATTGTTCTGGAAAGCCCGCACAAGGATGAGTTCAACAAGCTGACCAAAGCCCCTATCGGTCCCGCCAACGGCATTACCGGCGAAAACATCCGCGTTTTTCTGGCTTACGCAACCAAGAACCTCAATGTTCAGAACTTTTCCGCACAGCAGCCGTTCGACCTGATTCTGATGAATGCTGTCCAGCATCAGTGTTCGCTGGGCAAGCCGCCGCAAAAATACCGCACCGAAGTCTTTATGAAATGCTGGGACAATCCGGTCATCGGCAAGCGCCATTTCGTCAAACGGCTCCGCGACTGCCTGAAGGAGACCGAGGCTGTCGTGATCAACAGCTGCACTGCCTCGGTCAGAGATCCGGTCGATGAAGCCATCTCCGATGCCATAAAAGCCTCGAATTATTTCCGCCTGTGCCATCCGTCCAGCCCCTGGTGGTCGAGCGGCAAGTCCTGGCTGCCTAAAAAACGGAAAAAAACGTCCTAACCCTGATTGGCAAACTTCCGGCAAAAACCGAGGCTGGAATTAAATATGCCAATGCGCGTTCAAAAACGTGACATCAAGCGAAATATGCGCCATCCAACAAGCAATAATAACGGACCGGACGATATGGCAGACAAAAAGCCCGCAGACAAGATCTCGCGACCGCAAAGCCAGCCGCAACAGCCGGCCGGATGGCACTTTCTTTTGTGGCTCTTGGTAGTGCTGGTGTTTTCGTGGTATTGGGCCGGCCTCGGGCAAATCCAGCACTCATCAACGCTCTCTTATACGGACTTTAAAAGCAAGGTGCGCGCCGATGAAGTCGCGCAGGTGACATTGGAGGGCGATCAGGTCTATGGCATCTTACGCCAAAGCGGCACCGAGAGCGCGCCCAACAAACAACAGGCGCCTAACCGCTTCACAACTACGCTGCCGCCGATAGACGATCCGGAGCTCATCCCCTTGCTTGAAAAACACGGCGTGGAAATGATCGCCAAGTCCGAACAGGCTAATTGGTGGGGACGGGCCTTGATCGGCCTGCTTCCCTGGCTGTTGATCTTCGGCGTGTTCTGGTATTCCAGCCGCAGGATGCAGGAACGTATGGGTGCGGAAAATGGCATTTTCGGCTTCGGCAAATCCAAGGCCAAGCGCTTTCAGCAAGGGGAATCCCATGTAACGTTCGACGATGTCGCCGGCCTGGAGAACGCCAAGCGCGATTTGCAGGAAATCACCAGCTACCTCAAGAATCCGGAGCGCTACCGGAAGCTGGGCGCCAATATCCCCCGCGGCATTCTGCTCATGGGGCCGCCGGGCACAGGCAAGACCCTGCTGGCCAAAGCGGTGGCCGGCGAGGCCGAGGCGTCGTTCTTCAGCATCAGCGGCTCCGAATTTATCGAAATGTTCGTCGGCGTCGGCGCTTCCCGCGTGCGTGACATGTTCGAGAGCGCCAAAAAGGAAGCCCCGTCCATCATCTTTATCGATGAGATCGACTCGGTAGGCCGGGCGCGCGGCACCGGACTCGGCGGGGGACATGACGAACGGGAACAGACTCTGAACCAGATACTGGGCGAAATGGACGGCTTCGAGGCCCATGAAACGGTGGTCGTGCTGGCCGCCACGAACCGCCCCGATGTGCTCGACCCCGCGCTGCTTCGGCCCGGCCGCTTCGACCGCAAAATTACCCTGGATCTGCCGGACAAAAAGGCGCGCGTCCAGATTATGAAAATTCACACCAAAGCCGTGCCATTAGCAAAAAACGTGGATCTGACCCGGCTGGCGGCGCTCACGGCAGGGTTCTCCGGCGCGGATCTCGAAAACATGACTAACGAAGCCGCCTTAATGACCGGGCGTGAAGACAAGGAACAGGTCGATATGGCAACGCTACTGAATGCGCGGGACAAGGTCGTACTCGGCGGCATACGCGAAATGGTCATCGAAGACAAAGAGAAAAAACTGATCGCCTATCACGAGGCGGGGCATGCGGTGACAGCCTGCCTGCTGCCCAACACCGATCCCCTAGACAAAGTGACCATCATCCCGCGCGGGCAAGCCTTAGGCGCGACCGAACAGATTCCCGGCGAGGAACGGCACAATCTGTCGGAAAGTTACCTGCGCGACCGCATCGGCGTGATGCTGGGCGGCCGGGTTTCCGAAAAGCTGATTTTCGGCGAATTCAGCTCCGGCGCCGAGGAAGACCTCAAGCAGGCTACCCGACTGGCCCGTCACATGGTGTCGCATTGGGGCATGAGCGAGAAGATCGGCCCGGTCGCATTCCGCCGGGGCGAGGAACATATTTTTCTGGGCCGGGAAATGACCCAGCAGAAGGATTTCAGCGAACATACCGCGCAGATCATCGATGATGAGATCCATGCGCTGATCAGCGACATTGAAGAAAAGGTGTCAGAGTTGCTGAAAACGCATCGCCCACAACTGGAGGCACTGGCCGGGGCTCTGCTGGAGAAAGAAACCCTGGAGGCCGCCGAGATTCAGGCCATCATTGAAGCAAAGACCCAAGCGATTCAATAAAGACGGGCAACCGCGGCGGGAGCGATGCCCACATCGCGACTTGCCGGGCGATTTTAAATCGCGATGTAGGCATCGCTTCCACGGGACGGCAATTGGGGCCAGAAAGAGCCTTAACCTGAAGAAATATCGGAAGTTATTTTTTAGCGAATCCTTAATTTGCAACTAAAAGCCCTGATGTTATTGAGTCCCCGTTTCTAAGCAACATCAAGCTGTTCCCCTGCTTCATGCGATACCTAGATGCCGGCAGCCATTCTTCATCCATAAAACAAGCACCCGCTCCTCGATCAATTATGCTTAAATCCACCAGCCCAAATAAAAACAGACTTGCATAACCCCCCTCGCCTTCCCTATAGTGCACAGCTTTTCCGTATTATTCTTCCGCCCGCAGTCAATGGGCCATGATTCATGAACAACCCTAAACAACTGTCCCTTTCCGCTATACGCCACGCATGCAGCGAGAGTTCTTACGAGCGCGGCCGCAATTATTATTTGAAAGGCCAGGTGGTTAAGCTGAGTATCAGCAGCGAAGGCGCTCTCTTCGTACAGATCAATTCGTCTGTCAAAGGCAGCGTAAAGACCCCGTATAACCAGAATATCCGCATCGTCTGGCGCCCTGACTACAGCGCCGCGACGATTGAAGGCGACTGCTCCTGTCCGGTCGGCTATAACTGCAAACATGTGGCGGCGGTCTGCCTGATGTATCAAGACTCCATTCAAACAGCCCCTCCGGCCGTGGACTCGAGCTGCCTGGACTGGCTTGCCGGCCTTGATAAACCGGAGCAAGCGCCCCAGCACGATGCCCATCAGGAATTTATCGCTTATGTCCTGAAGCCCGGCAGACAGCCCTATGAATTCATGATGGAATTTTACCTCACGAAGGAAAAAAAGACCGGGGGCTTGAGCAAAGGCAGGCAAACCACACTGAACAATCTGCGCTACAGCTATATGCATATGCCGGCCATTCAGCCGGAAGATGTTGAAATTACCACCTTGCTGTTCGCGCTGAGCAATGCCCATATCGGCGAGCCGCCGATCAGAGGCGCCGCAGGTTCGATCGCCTTGTCGAAGCTGGCGCGGACAGGGCGTCTGTACTGGCGGGACTTTGAACAGTCATCGCCTCTGAAAGCAGCCGACGCGCGGGAATTAAGCCTGGACTGGAAACAGCAACAGGACGGCGCCTGCCAGTTGGAAGTCGCCGTCGAGCCTGAAGCCTTGTTGATACTGACCGATCCGCCTTATTATCTGGACACCGAACTGGGTAGCATAGGCACCGTTGATACGCACAACTTGAGCGCCGACCAGCTCAAGAAGGTTTTATCGGCCCCGCAGGTGCCGCCCGAGCACGTCGAAGCATTCAGCGAGCGGCTGATCGTTGAACACCCCGGCCTGCCGCTGCCGCCGCCGAAAAAAATCGAATTGATCGAGGTGAATGACCTTACGCCTACGCCCCGGTTGACATTGCAGGGCCGGCCCATCGATGACCATTACGTACATTTCATGGTTCTGGAATTCGTTTACGGCCAATGGGCGCTGCCGGCATTGGCCCATGAGCCCTACAGCGTGGTAAAGGCCAACCGGAAATTCCTGCGCATCCAGCGCGATACGGCCGCCGAACAGCTGGCCTTCGATCGACTGGCTGAACTGGGGTTTGGCGATGCCGGCGTCGCGCATCCGCGCGAGAGAGTGTTCTTCAGCCGCGCCAAATCCCCGCTGGACATCGCGGCCCATTGGGGCGACTTTCTGCTCAATGTATTGCCCGAACTTGAACAGGAAGGCTGGTTCATCGACACGGACGAGAGCTTCAGGCTTCATTTCCAGGCCGCACAGACTTGGGATGTCGAGATCAGCGAAAGCCCCTATGACTGGTTTGAAATGCGCTTTAACGTCGACATCGACGGCCAGTCGTTGCCTTTGCTGCCGCTGATCATGCCGGTTCTGGAATATTACGATCTGGAAGACCTGCCCGAACGGCTCAACCTGCATATCGGCGATCATCGTTATCTGACCTTGCCGTCCGAGAAAATCAAGCCGTTCCTGGCGATTCTGATCGAACTGTTCAACAGCAACAGCGCGCTGGCCAACGACGGTGCGCTCCGGCTGTCGCGCTTCAATGCCGGCAGCCTCGTCGACATGGAAATGCACAACTACGGCCTGTTCAGGCTGTCCGGCGGTGAAGCGCTGCGCGAGCTGGGCCAGAAGCTGAAGAACTTTGCCGGCATCGAGAATGTTGCCCCGCCCGCAGGTCTGAAAGCGGAGCTGCGCAATTACCAGAGGCACGGACTTAACTGGCTGCAATTCCTGCGTGAGTACCGGTTTGGCGGCATTCTGGCCGATGACATGGGGCTCGGCAAGACCGTGCAGGCGCTCGCCCATCTGCTGCTGGAAAAACAGAGCGGCCGCATGACGGCGCCCTGCCTGATCATTGCGCCGACCAGCCTGATGGGCAACTGGCGGCGCGAAGCCGAACGCTTCGCGCCCGACCTGAAAGTGTTGACCCTGCAAGGCTCCGACCGCAAGCAATATTTCGACGAGATCGGCAATTACGACCTGATCCTGACCACGTATCCGCTGCTGCCCCGCGATGAGCAGGCGCTGCTCGAACGGGACTATTACTACCTGATTCTGGACGAGGCCCAGGTCGTCAAAAATCCTTCGGCCAAAGCCGCTCGGATAGTCCGCGAAATCAAGGCACAATACCGCCTGTGCCTGACCGGCACGCCGATGGAAAACCATCTGGGCGAACTCTGGGCGCAATTCGATTTCCTGATGCCGGGCTTTCTGGGCAGCAATGTCATCTTTAAAAAATTGTATCGCACGCCGATCGAAGTCCACGGCGACAGCCAGCAACGCACCCGGCTGACGCAGCGCATCGCGCCGTTCATGCTGCGCCGCACCAAGCACGATGTCGTGACCGAACTGCCGCCCAAGACCGAAATCATCCGTTCCGTGCCTTTGGGCGAAAAACAGGCGGCGCTGTACGAAAGCATCCGCCTGACCATGGAGAAGAAAGTCCGCGACGCGATCGCCCTGCGCGGCCTGTCGCGCAGCCATATCACTATTCTCGATGCCCTGCTGAAGCTGCGCCAGACCTGCTGCGACCCGCGCACGCTGCCGCTGGAAAGTGCGCAAAAAGTCAAGCAGTCGGCCAAGCTCGACCTGCTGATGGAGATTCTGCCCGAACAGCTGGAAGAAGGCCGGCGCATACTGGTGTTCTCGCAGTTCACCAGCATGATCGCCCTGATTGAAGATGAACTGAACGCGCGCGCTATTGCCTACAGCAAACTGACCGGCCAGACGCGCAAGCGCGAGGAAGCCATCGAGCGGTTTAAAAGCGGCGCCGTGAACGTGTTCCTGATCAGCCTGAAAGCCGGCGGTGTCGGCCTAAACCTGACCGAAGCCGACAGCGTGATCATTTATGATCCGTGGTGGAATCCGGCCGCCGAAACGCAGGCCGCCGACCGCGCCTACCGGATTGGCCAGGATAAACCCGTGTTCGTCTACAAACTGATCACGGAAAATACGGTCGAAGAAAAAATCCTGGTCATGCAGGAAAAAAAGCGCCAGCTGGCCGAAGGCATTTACAAAGGCGGCGGCGAAGAATCGCTGCAACTGACTGCCGACGACCTGACGGCTTTGTTTGAGCCGTTGTAATGGATTGCAGCTCTGGCAAGGTACGCAATGCGTACCTAAAGGCTTGTTTTCGATTCGAATAACTAGGGTGGGAGCGATGCCCACATCGCGATTGTCCGGGCAATTTAAATCGCGATGCGGGCATCGCTCCCACTCTCAAGCGGGACAGAGTTTGTAACTCCGTCTCCGACGTTTCTGCAATGCCTGAGCTAAATGGCCGAACTTAATCATCGCAAAACATTCGAACGGGGCAACATGCCCCGTCCGACTGCACTACCCGACACAGCACATACCCTGTTTTCAATCGCATGATATTGTTAACATTAACCACCGTACACTGTACTAGCGACTGCCATGAAGTTTTCGATCATCATCCCGGCGCTGAATGAGGCACAAAACATCCAGGGCTGTTTATCGGCCCTGCAACCTTTGCGCAATGACTGCGAGCTTATTGTCGTCGACGGCGGCAGCACCGATGGCACTCCCGCTATTGCCGAACCGCTGGCCGATCAGGTCATAAGCGCACCCAAAGGCCGCGCCCGGCAAATGAACGCCGGCGCCAGACAGGCAACGGGCGAAGTGCTGCTGTTTTTGCATGCCGATACTTTCCTGCCCGACAATGCCATTCAACTGATTCGGGAACAGATCAACAGGCCCGCGCCCTGGGGACGCTTTGACATTCGCTTGAGCGGTGATCATTTCATGCTCAAAGTCATCTCACAAATGATGAACTGGCGCTCCCGGCTGACCGGCATCGCCACGGGCGATCAGGCGATCTTTGTCACACATGAAGCGTTCACGGCAGTCGGTGGCTATCCCGACATCAGCCTGATGGAGGACATCGCCCTCTGCAAGGCGTTAAACAAAATCAGCCCGCCATTATGCCTGAAAGCCAAGGTAAACAGCTCGGGCCGGCGCTGGTTGCAATTCGGCCTGTACAAAACCATACTGTTCATGTGGAGCCTGCGCCTGCGTTACTTTTTCGGCGCCGACCCGAAAACACTGGCCCGGCTTTACAGCGGAGGACACTTATGGAAGCCCTGATTCGCCTGTCGGCATCGATCGGCATCTTTTTAACCATGATCGGCTGGGAGCGCATCAGCCCTCGAAGAGGGCTGAATATCAGCCTGCGGCAGCGCTGGTCCGTCAATCTGGGACTGGCCCTGTTCAACATGATGATCATGAGCCTGACGCTGGGCGGCATTGCCTATCTGAGCGCAGTCCATGCCGCCGACAGTTCCTGGGGGCTTCTGAACCAGTGGCGCGCGCCGGTCTGGCTGTCGAGCATCGTCACGCTGCTGTTTCTCGATTTCGCGCTCTATTGCCAGCACATTCTTACGCATAAATGGCCGCCGCTCTGGCGCCTGCACCAGATCCATCATACCGATCTGGAATTTGACGCGACCACGGCCGTGCGCTTCCATCCGCTGGAAATCATGCTGTCGATGCTTTACAAAGTGGCCTGCATTTATCTGATCGGCGCCCATCCCATGACCGTAGTCGCCTTTGAGATCATCCTGAACGGGGCGGCAACGTTCAACCACAGCAATGTCTACATTCCGCCGGCCATCGACAGGAAACTGCGCTGGCTGATCATTACGCCCGACATGCACCGCGTGCATCATTCCACCGTCCCTGTTGAAACGGACAGCAATTACGGCTTTTCCATTTCTTGGTGGGACAGGCTCTGCAAAACCTATACGCCCGACCCCAGATTCGGGCAAACGACCATGCCGATTGGTCTGAACGCCTACCGTCGCCCGAAGGATTTGAGTTTCTCGCGCCTGTTGCTGTTGCCATTCAAGCCGCTGAAACGCGGTTAATCCTATGATTTACAAATACCCGGATACCGTATTGATGATCTTCTGCAAGGCGCCGATTCCGGGCCAAGTCAAAACGCGCCTGATACCGGCATTGACCGCCGAACAGGCGGCCGACCTTCATGTTGAGCTCAGCCAAAGAACGCTGAAGCTGGCGGCGCAAAGCCGGCTATGCCCGGTGCAGCTTTGGTGCGCGCCATCGATCGATCATGAATTCTTCACTGCCTTGGCGGCTATTTATCACCTGGAGCTAAAACAGCAACAGGGCGCCGATCTGGGCGAACGCATGCATCTGGCCTTTGAAGCGGCGCTGGCTGATTACCCGCACGCCCTGCTGATAGGCTGCGATTGTCCGTCATTGAACGAAACCGATCTGGAAGAAGCCATCACCGCATTGCGCGAAGACCATGACCTGGTTCTGGCGCCCGCCGAAGACGGCGGCTATGTCATGATAGGCCTGAACCGGCCCTGCCCGCAATTGTTTACTGACATGGCCTGGAGCACATCGGGGGTATTGGCGCAAACCCGCGCCCGCATCAATCGACTGCATCTTCTTCATCACGAACTGAAGGAGCAATGGGATCTTGATACGGTAACAGATCTGGAGCGTTATCGCGCCTTGCTATTGATTAACTGATGTTGCGCAGTTGTAGGATCGAATTCATTCGACCTGGGATAAAATCGAGATAGACAAGCAGCGCGAATGAATTCGACCTTACACTGCACTGACCTATCTATGGGGGCGACTTAAGCCGCCCTTTCTCCTTTGGCCGCTATTTTCCGGCTCCAGGCAAATCCCAACCCCAGCAATAAAAAACCAGCTAGAACTGCCAATATTTTCTTGACCGGAATGCCCACTAAAAATACAAAATACTGATGCCGAAGATGGCCCGCATCGTCCTGCATGATCACTTTCAAGGCATAAACGCCGCGTTGCTCGATGGTTTGTTGAATCGAAACAAGCCCTGCCCCGAATTGTTTGGCGGGCTGTTGCTTGATGACCGCAAAAGCCTTTTCGGCATTTAAAAGCCAGTCGGTCCATGAAGACAGCTCTAGCAATTCCAGCGCGATCTGCCTGTTTTCCAGGCCTTCTTGCAGCGGTTCGACCGCGATAATGATCTGCCCGAGCTCAGGAAAAACACGGCAAAAATGCTCGTTCTCCAGCCCCGGCTGAAACTGGTAGCCGCTCAGCCGAAGCCGGGCATCGCCTACATCGGCAAAACAGTTCTGGCTGTGATGCTCGCCGGCATGCGCAAATACGGTCCCGGACATCACAAGACCGCACAGTGCGGCCATAAATAACTTTGCTATCAAACGCGTCAACATACCCATCATTCAATCAAAAAGGCCAGTGTACCATTTTTAGCCTCCCCTAAACCCCTGCCGGCAAAATTTGATTGGGCCGGGCGCGCAAAATGGTAACATTTCGGTTATTTTCATCTTATCGCCGGAGCAGGTATGGGACCTCACTATCTAAGCCCTTTTTTCACGCCCAAGACAGCGGCTATCGTGGGCGCATCCGAACGCGAGAACAGCGTCGGCTACCGCCTGCTGCTCAATATGCAGGAGGCGGGCTTTGAAGGCGGACTGTATCCGGTCAACAACAAACGCGAAACGGTGCTGGGTTTAAAAGCCTATCCGGATCTGATCGCCGTTCCCGAAGATCTGGATCTAGTCGTGATTGCAGTACCGGCCGCCGCTGTGCCGGACATCATGCGCCAATGCGGCGAAAAAGGCGTCACCTCGGTCATCATCATAACAGCAGGGTTCGGTGAACTGGGCACTGAGGGCAAGCGACTGCAACAGGAAGTGCTCGATATCGCGCACCGTTACGGCATCCGCATCGTAGGGCCGAACTGCCTGGGCATCGTCCGGCCCAGCGGCCATCTGAACGCGACCTTCGGCGAGGGACCGGTCAAAGACGGCCGGCTGGCGCTGCTGTCGCAGTCGGGCGCCGTCTGCACGGCTATTCTGGACTGGGCCAAATCCCAGGCTATCGGTTTTTCCACGGTAGTTTCGATGGGTGCAGCCGCTGACGTCGACTTCGGCGAGGTGCTGGATTATCTGGCCATGGACGCCAAAACGACCGGCATTCTGATGTATGTGGAAGGCATACGCGATGCCCGCCGCTTTTTAAGCGGCCTGAAAGCCGCCGCGCGCCTGAAGCCGGTAGTCCTGATCAAATCCGGCCGTCATGAGGCGGGCAGCAAGGCGGCCATGTCGCATACCGGCGCGTTGGTCGGCGGCGATAATGTTTTTGATGCGGCCATTGAGCGGGCAGGCGTCGTCAGGGTTTACGGCATCGCCGAACTGTTCTCGGCGGCGCGCGTGTTGGCCAATAATTACATAGTTCGCCAGGATCGGCTGGCGATCATCACCAATGCCGGCGGACCTGGCGTCATGAGCACCGACCGCGCCGAGGATGTCGGCATCAAGATGGCCGAGCTGGGTCCGGAAAGCCTGGAAGCATTGAACGCGGCGCTGCCGGCGCACTGGTCGCATGCCAACCCTATCGACATTCTCGGCGATGCCACGCCCGAACGTTATAAGCAGGCGCTGGACATCTGCCTGAAAGACAAGAACATCGACGGCGTGCTGGTCATTCTGACGCCGCAGGCCATGACGAATCCGACGCAGGTCGCCCAATATATTATCGAAGGCGCCAAGTCCAGCCAGAAGCCGGTGCTGGCTTCATGGACGGGCGGCGCGCGCGTGCAGGAAGGCCGGAACCTGTTCGGTAACAGTAAAATCGCCCATTTCAACACGCCGGAAGTTGCGGTCGATGCCTTTTCGTTTTTGGCGACCTATAACCGCAACCAAATTCTGCTCAAGCAAATCCCTTCGCCTTCGGATGAACTGGCGCATCCCGATGTGATCGGCGCACGGCTGATTATCGAGCGCGTGTTGTCGGAAGGCCGTCAGGTTTTGACGACGCAGGAGTCGAAAGCGATACTGGCGGCCTTCCATATTCCGGTCACGCAGACCATCAAGGTAGCCAGCGCCAAGGATGCCATGATTGCTGCTGAAACGCTGCGGTTTCCGGTGGTGTTGAAAGTCAACATGGCCGAATTCAGCCACAAGTCCGATATTGGCGGCGTCAGGCTGAATATCAACAGTGCACTGGAGGTTTCCCGCAATTTCACGGAAATGGAATCGGCCATCAAGCGCAAATATCCTGAGATTACAGAAGTCGGCATGACGGTCGAACCCATGTTCCGCTCACCCAGCGGCCGCGAACTGATGATAGGTGTGGTCAGGGACCCGGTATTCGGCCCTGCCATCAGTTTCGGCCTGGGCGGGACCATGGTTGAGATCGTGCGGGATTCCGCCGTCGCGCTGCCGCCGCTCAATGCCTACATGGTCGAGCATTTAATCGCCAAAACCAAGGCGGCCAAATATTTGCAGGCTTTCCGCCAGTTGCCGCCGGCCCACATGAAAGCCCTGATCGATGTGTTGTTGAATATATCGGTCATGGTCAGCGAACTGCCAGAAATCCTGGAGCTGGACATCAATCCGCTGATTGTCGACGAGCACGGCATCATGGCCGTGGACGCGCGCATCAAGGCCGAAGTCTCGCATCAGCTCATGCCCTACTCGCATATGGCGATCCATCCCTATCCGCATGAATTGACGCAGCATTATCAGTTGCCCAACGGCATGAACATTACCATCCGCCCTATTCGTCCCGAAGATGCGGATATGGAAAAGGATTTCGTGCACCGCCTGTCGGAGCGCACCAAGTATTTCCGTTTCATGCAATCGCTGCAGGAATTGACACCGGAAATGATTGTGCGTTTTACGCAGATCGATTACGACCGCGAAATGGCCTTTGTAGCCATCACCGAGCATGACAATATGCCGGCCGAGCTGGGTGTAGGCCGTTATATGATGAATCCTGATGGCCATTCCGTGGAATTTGCGCTGGTGGTCTCCGATGACTGCCAGGGCATGGGCATAGGCACTCGCATCATGAAAACGCTGATGCAGGCGGCCAAATACAAGGGCATGTCCTTCTTTGAAGGCGAGGTGCTGGCGATCAATAAACCCATGCTGTCGCTGATGAGAAAGCTGGGCTTCAGCATCGAAGCCATTCCCGGCGATAGTGAAATCGTGCGCGTGGTTAAGGATTTAAGGCAATAAACATCTTGCACCGGCATTTATGCCGGTGCAGGAACGTAAATTTCATTCAGATCATCAACGTCTCAGTCTGGGTTCTTCGCCTTCATTCATGATAACGACTTCCACCCGCCGGTTATTTGCACGTCCGGATGAGGTGCTATTAGTATCAACAGGGTACTCTTCACCATACCCGACATCAGTTATGCGCGAACTTTCCACACCGTTGGAAATTAAAAAGTTTGCCACGGATTGAGCGCGCATCTCTGACAAACGCTGATTTCTATGGCTTGAGCCGACACTGTCCGTATGCCCTTCAACGACGACCTTGCGATTGGGATTTTCTTTTAAAAAGGATACCAGTCGGTAAAGGTTCTGCGATGCCTCTGGCTTGAGATCGGCTTGACCTGTCTGAAAGAGCGTATCGCCCAAGGTGAGGGTTTGAGCCTTCAAGTCCGTAAGCTCTCTTGTCCTGGCATCCAACTGCATTTGCTTACTCTTACCGCTTAACTGCTCGAACTCATCATTGCTTATCTTTTCCTGGGCGTTCGCCTCGGCAATCTTTATTTGCTGGTTTGCCATATAAGCCAGATGATCAATATATTCTTCATCTTCATCCTCTTCCCAGGCTTCATGGGCTCTATTAATAGTCTGCTCGGCGTCATACAAGGCAACCTGCGCATTATTGGCTATTTTCGGATCCTGCTTTGCCCGATTCAGATTCTGTGTTGCCTCCTCTAACCCTCTATGCGGCTCTGTAGCACACCCTGCCAGCATGAGTACAGCACCTATCAGAATTCCCGCCTTACAATAAACTGCAGCTGCATTCCACTTTCTAGTTGACATAGTGTTACTCCTTAATCAAGGTTAACTACCTAACGTTCAAGAACAGTCGCTTGACGGTTTATTTACTCCATTTATTGCATTTGCCTTTGAGCCCCTATTTCATGGCGTAATGAACTAATGCTTTTCTTTAACTCTTCCAGCTTTGCCGTGGATCTGGCAGCATTCACTTTCGCGGAAGCCAGCTTGGCATTAATCATTGCCTCGTCAGCCAGCGCTGCCGCTTCTTCATAGTCCTCATCATGCATTTCCGCATGGGCTTTGCTCAATTTTTCCTGAGCAACCCGCATTTCTAACGGAGCATACCTATCGCCCTCATCTGCATTGGCCTGATTAAACGACTGCTGTGCAGTTGCCATTTTATCGTTGGGAGGATTACCTGCACAGCCGCCAAGCAGGAAGGCAATGGACAGCAGTAACAGGGGTTTAAATGGGTTAAATTGTAAGGATTCATGTGTCATTGATATTCTCCTTAAATTCATGCTTAGAAAAATTTCCAGATGAAGGGAGGGAATGCTGAACATCACTCCATATGTTTCCCTCGGTTCATGACATGCATACATTCATTTATACTCAGAAAAGAGTTGGATAAAATTCGTATGAGTACTTATCGTAATGCTTTGATATTGCCGCGATTTTATTGCCGGCTAAAAACTGCTGTGCCCATAGCTCATGTTTGTAATCCCGATATTGCCTTGTGCCAGGTATAATTGCTGTTATTCAGCAACGAACTATTGTCGAGTTTTGGGAACAAAAAACCGGCATGTGGCCAGCCGGTTATGGGATTGCGGAACAGGCAATTGATCTGTTTTTCAAGAAGGCAAGGCCAGGAGCGGTAACAGAACCAGAACTGTATGGGTACATCTGCTTATCTCATCGGCCTGTCGTGCCCCATCGGCCCGCCCGTGTTGCGTTCGTGCCAGCTCTTACTGGACCTGGCTGAGCCGGAATCGCCACAAGCCCTTGCCTAGCGCCTTGGTCCACCTGTATTACCCTCGTATCAGCGCTTGCCGGGCTGAAGTCAGACTGGACCGGAACAATCACAGGCCGCCTGCTCATCTCACCGGCTAGCCTCTGTTGTGTTCGTACCAGCTCCCGCTGGATTGCCACATTGCGTTGAGCGGCTTCAACTTCAGCGGCTTTTAAGTGGGCTTCCCATCGCTCTTTCGCAATTTCCTCTTTCAACGCTTCTTCCTCCGCCTTCCTAGCCTGCCAATTGCGCAGTCTTTCGGCCGCCGCAGCTTCTTCCGCTACGCTACGGTTTTTCATCTCAATCCGCCGCTCGACGGCAGCGCCGACACAAGGCTTCGCCTGATACAGGGCTCGCTTGGTTTGAGGATCGGTGCATTTGAATACGTCGGCTTGGGCTATGGAGGAACAGATAAATAATAATGTAATGAATCGAATATTATGAGTCATGGCACAGTCCGTAATTGAGGGTTGATTTTTGTTATTCTTAACTCGAAATCTAGCCCTTTACCTGAATTTAAGATGAATATTCAGCTTCAAGCTGAGCGGTATTTTTAGCATTCAGGGCTTACGCAAACCTGTTGGTGTTTTTCTATCAGATGCAGCCAGTGATTTAAACGAGCGTCATAAGTACCTTGAACTGTGTTCAAAAGGCAGCTTTTCAGCCCAAAGCCGATTCCAGCCTCTCACAGTAGCTTTTCAGCACCTTGATGCGGGCGTATTTTTTATCATTGCCTTCAACCAATGTCCAGGGCGCTGTCTGGGTACTGGTCCGGACAATCATTTCATTGACGGCCAATTCGTATGCGGCCCATTGTTCGCGATTGCGGTAGTCTTCATCGGTTATTTTATATTGTTTATAGCTGATCTGCTCGCGTGACTGGAACCGTCTCAATTGCTCGTCCTTGTCGATATGCAGCCAGAATTTCAGGATAATGATGCCGGCACGCATCAATTCTTCCTCAAAGTTGACGATTTCCGAATACCCGCGCTGCCATTCACATTCTGCCGCAAAACCTTCGACACGTTCAACCAGTACGCGCCCGTACCAGCTCCTGTCATAAATCGTGATTTTGCCGGCCCTTGGAATATGGCGCCAGAATCGCCACAAATAATGCCGGGAGCGTTCTTCATCGGTGGGTGCGGAAACAGGAATCACGCGATAGTTCCTCGCATCCAGCGCATGGATTAAGCGCCTGATGACTCCGCCTTTGCCGCCGGCATCCCAGCCTTCGAAGACTAATATACTGGAGCGCTTTTTCTGACGCGCCAGCCTTGCTAATTTGCTCAGCTTGCCCTGGTAAAAACGCAGTTGCTCATGGTAGGTTTTTTCCTCCAGTTTAAGCGTCAGGTCGAGCGTATCAAGCAGATTATGCTGCGCAATGTTAATGACGCAGGGTGCGGCTGACTTTTCGATGCCTCCGCTGTCTGCGCCTCTCTGTTCAATATGCCTGCTGATGCTGTCCAGCACGTGCCGGCCTATCGCTAAGCGGCGGTAATGCTTGTCCGTACCGTCGATGATCAGCCACGGCGATATGCCGGTGCTGGTTCCGGACAGCACTTTTTCTGCCGCACTGATAAACTCGTCATAGGTTTCCAGATGCTTTTTATCGCGGCTGGTTACCCGCCAACTGGTTTCCGGATTTTTTTCGAGTTTTTTCAAACGTTTTTTCTGTGCCTCCCGGCCAAGATGCAGCCAGCATTTGATGATCAAAACGCCATCATCTATCAGCAGTTGCTCCAGTTGTCTAATATGCATGAGCCCAGCCTGCAGTTGTTCATCGTTGATTTCCTGATGGATACGCCGCGATAACGGCTCGCTGTACCAGGAACCGGTATAAATGCCGATGGCGCCTTTTGCCGGCAAGGTGCGCCAGAATCGCCAGAATTCGGGCCGCTCCTTCTCTTCATCACTGGGATCATCGAAAGCATTGGTTTGCACATAGTGCGGATCCATCCACTCGTTCAGCAAATTGATCGCCTCGCCTTTGCCGCCTCCATCTACGCCCGATATGAGGATAATGACAGGAAAGTCCATTTGCCGGAGCTTCTGCTGAATTATCAGCAATTGCCTTCGTAGCTCAGGCAGTTGCTCATCATAATCGGATTTCTTCAAGGTATGGCCCAGTTCCCCGATTTTTTCAAACATTCTGACCTTCCTTCTGCCTCGTCACTGTGAGTTTTTAGTCAACTAAACACCACCTCATGCCTAAAAATATGTTGCAACAGTTTTTCAGGCACGCTGTGGAATAAAAAAATAAATTTTTTTATTATCAATAGCTTATTTATAGAATATTAAGAAATTTACGAAAAAAAAAGGTCAATGTGCAAGCTCAAAAAAACAGCAATCAAGATAATTTTATTTTAGTTTTGACACAACACCTTATCTCGTGATAAAAATTAACCCGTCGTTTATAAAAACTTCGACGATCGATTCGGTGATTAAAATAATTACTGAGTTACCCCTTTGAGGAGAGGGGACAAAAAATCATTACTACAATAACTATATGAGGATTTAAAAATGGCTGAAGAACAACAAAGAGATAATTTCTGGCTGTATATCGGCGGAATCATCGTTTTAACTATCGTATTAGTTGTCATGCTCAAATCTAGAGAAACTGAGCATCTGAAAAGCGGCGCCGTAGCTGAGCTTCAAAAAGAAACTTTCCAGCAAATTGACGCAAGAAAAAAAGCAACTAGCAATAAAGCAGAATAATCTGTAAAAGATAACTGCTATACCCCCTCGTATATTGCGAGGGGGTATGTTCAGAACTGTTATTAAGCTAGATAACAGTTCCTCTTCCAAATATCCCTATCAGAAGTTTTGACATTGCTGGAGGAATAACCTCCTCAATGAGCGCCCTCAACGGCAATATTCGTTCGCCCCTAACCTGAATATTTCACTACGAAGGGTACGAAAGCTTTGAAATTCAAATGTTTGCCCATGTTTCCGGATGAACTCATGAAGTGACAGGAATAAAATAATAAGACCTTGATTTTCTTCGTGTTCTGGATTGCTGTCTCAAATGCAATTCTACCTCCCGCATAAACCACATGGATGGGGTGAA
The DNA here is from genome assembly GCF_015476545.1 of Methylobacter sp. BlB1. GTDB lineage: Bacteria > Pseudomonadota > Gammaproteobacteria > Methylococcales > Methylomonadaceae > Methylobacter. Next base: position 48,474 of record NZ_JADMKV010000030.1, read on the forward strand.
TGTAGATATTGCAAGAGCAAATATCTGCCCTGAGATCGTTCGTGTTCTTCGTGGTTTTATAAAATATCCGAGCTAAATTCCCTCAAACGTATCGGCTATTCATCCTTCTCAAGAAGGCTGAGCCTCTCTTCCAGGACTTTCACTTTCTTCAATAGCTCAGGCAGCTTGCTGATAGCAACCTGTTCCTTATAGGCTTCTTTCTTATCTTTGGCAGGACTGCCGAATACCTGAGCACCGGCTTTAACATCGCCGGCTATGCCCGAGCGCGCCAGAACTATGGCGCCACGACCGATCGTAACATGATCCGCAACGCCTGCACTGCCGGCCAGAATGGCGTAATCTTCAATCGTACAGGAACCTGATACACCGACTTGACCGCACATAATCACGTGCTTACCGACTTTATTGTTATGCCCTATCTGCACCAGATTATCAATTTTGCTGCCCATTCCGATAACCGTGCTGCCCAATGCGCCTCTGTCGATACAGGTATTGGCGCCGATTTCGACGTTATCTTCGATAACGACATTGCCGACCTGCGGCACTTTAACATGAGCGCCATTGCGGAATTTGTAACCGAACCCCTCGGCACCGATAATCGCGCCGGAATGTATAATGACATTATCGCCTATTTCCACATCGTCATAAATGACGGCATACGGATGAATGCGGCAATTCCTGCCTATTTTTGCGTTTTTGCCGATATAGACGCCAGCCAGGATATCGCTGCCATCTCCGATCACCGCATTTTTACCTATCACGGCATACGGGCCGATATACAGCTCACTGCCTAATGCGACATTATCTTCAAGCACAGCCTGTGGCGAGATTTGCCGGCGGTAACTCTTGGCTGGATGCAGCAGTTCAACCGCTTTAATAAAGCTGATCTCCGGGTCGGCGCAGACTAATAACGCCATGCTTGGCGGGACGTTTTCAACAGCAAAACCTTCCGCAATAAAACAAGCGGAAGCCGTTGAATTTTTGATATGCCCGGCATATCGACTGTTAGTCAGCTGTGTGACTTGTCCATTTTGTGCAGCCATGATATCCGCTGCAGAATGAATTAATGCCGATGCATCTCCCCCTTCGATACGGGCTCCGCATAAATCGGCAAGTTCTTTTAATATAACCGGCATATTGTCCCTGCTATTATTTAGTTATAGCGCCAAACTATATGGCACATAGTTACTGAAAAGAATAGTTTAGCAAAAACTTATAATTCAGTATGACAAAATGCCTTTTTGATAGAAAAAATTCCTCGGTATTCAAGGTTGTTTTATTGCTTTCAGTGTTTTGTCGATTTTAACGACCAGATCCTCCACGCCTTTTAAGGTCAATTTTTTATCGCTGCCTTTAATCTCTGAAATGTAGTTTCCTACTAACTGGCTGTCACGCGCGCGAACCAAATGCCCCATAAGATAGGCAAACAGGAAACTGGGCTTATGCAGACGCCCGACCAATATATAGTCGGCGCTGGCCTGTCTGGCCAGCTTGGCCGCCACATCGTCATGATCAAAAAGATACCCGACACCGGCATTAGCGCTTTGCTGGGCCTCCGAGCTTACCGTTACGACTTCATGCCCGGCTTTCACCAGCTCGTTTTCCAACATGGCCTTTATGCCGGCCGTACGTAAGCGTCCAGTCCGACCATCTGTGCTAACGCCGCCAAACCAGTCATCCTTAT
>NZ_JADMKV010000031.1 GCF_015476545.1 Methylobacter sp. BlB1
TCCCCCAATGTCGGCGGTTATATCGTCTCCTACGGCCAGAGCAGCGGCAAGTACAGTTCAAACATTGATGCCGGCAACAAGACCTCGCTCACGGTGTGCGGATTGCAAGAAGGTCAAAAGTATTATTTCGCGGTGAAGGCCTATGATGCGACCCGGACCACCGAAAGCAATTATGCCAACGAAGTCAGTAAAATAGTTCCTATCAAGGCGGAGCTAACGGCGGATTTCACTGCCAGTGCAACCAGCGGCGCTCCGGGCTTAGTGGTGAGTTTCACGCCTGTCGGCAGCGGGACAGTCATAAGCTGGAAATGGGATTTCCCAGGTTCAATCACTCCTTCCGTAACGAACACGACTGCTGAAGTCGTCACTGCGACTTACCCTAATCCAGGAATGTATAGCGTAAGTCTGACATTGATCGGACCAAGTGAAAGTGTCACCAAGACTAAGAGAAACTTGGTTACCGTGGAGGCTAAGAGGGGATCTGCGGGAGAAATCAAGTGAATGCCTGACTGAGGCGGTCTAAAAGAATTGATCAGTCCAGTTGAGAGATAGACCTTAACTGGAGTAAAAAACGACGATAAGAACAAAAAGTATTCAAAAGGATTCAGGCTGGTCCCTGGAACAAGGCCAAGCCAAGCTGAAACGGCTCGAAGCCTGTCTATCTAAACCAATAATGCTGAGGAACTGGATCAAGGAACATCATAAGGCGGTCGGCTGGAGCATGAGTTCCCGCATGCAGGCGCAACTGGTGTGCAATGCTTGACGATGGCAATCTGGTAGCGCCGCCCTGAAGCCGGCTTGAGCCATCATGTCGGATCGCCGTGTTCAAAGATGCCGGGAAGACGTTTCGGTCCTTATTGAAGGCCCACGGCTTCCAAGGCAGCATGAGCCGGAAAGGCGATTGCTGGGACAATGCCGTGCTGGAAAGCTTCTTTGGCCGTTTGAAACAGGAACTCGTGCAATAGCGAAATTATCAAACCCGGTATGAAGCGCAGCAGGCTGTTCTATATCTCAGTGTTTTATAACCCTCAGTGGCTACGCCTGTACCCGGGTTACAAAAGTCCCAGCACATATGAAGCAGAAATGAATCAACTACAGAATGTTGCTTAACTGTATTGATCGATTTTACGACCACCTCATAGAGATTTGTACAAAATTGGGAGGTAAGTATGCATAACAGAAAAATATCAGTAATTGGTCTGGGTTATGTCGGATTGCCGGTTGCAGTCGAATTTGGTAAAAATCAGCAGGTTATCGGATTCGATATCAATTCGATACGCATTGAAGAGCTCAAAAAAGGCATTGAGCGCACCAATGAAGTAGATGTGGAAGATCTGACTAGAGCCAATATTTTATATACTTGTAATGCTGAAGACTTAAAAAAGGCGGATTTTCATATAATTGCAGTACCTACGCCGGTCAATAAAGCCAAACAGCCGGATCTGAGGCCGGTAATCAAGGCCTCAAGAACTGTAGGTAAACAACTTAAAAAAGGTGATATTGTTGTTTATGAATCAACAGTCTATCCGGGAGCTACAGAGGAAGATTGCATTCCTGTTCTGGAACAGGAATCGGGATTGATATGGGGTATCGATTTTAATGTCGGGTACTCGCCTGAGCGAATTAATCCCGGCGATAGACAGCATACATTTAAGACTATTACTAAAGTAGTGTCAGGAGATACGCCTGAAACGCTGGAAACTGTAGCGTCTGTTTATGAATCCGTGGTTACGGCTGGTGTACATAAAGCAGCTACCATCAAAGTCGCGGAAGCAGCCAAGGTGATTGAGAATACTCAAAGGGACTTAAATATCTCATTAATGAACGAGCTGGCTTTGATTTTCAATAAAATGGATATTGATACAAGAGATGTTTTGGCCGCGGCATCAACAAAATGGAATTTTTTGCCATTCGATCCCGGACTGGTGGGAGGACACTGTATAGGCGTTGACCCTTATTATCTTACTTATAAATCGGCAACTTTAGGATATACACCACAAGTCATCCTGTCCGGGCGCAGTATTAATGACAGTATGGGAAACTTCATAGCCGCTCAGACGGTAAAGGAATTAATCAAAGCCGAAAAGTGCGTCAGAGGCAGCGTAGTCACTATTTTAGGCTTTACGTTTAAAGAGAATGTTCCCGATATAAGAAACACACGAGTCATTGATATTTATAGAGAATTGCAAACCTACGGCATTAATGTGCAGGTGTTCGATCCCCTGTCGGATTCAAATGAAATAATGGAAGAATATGGGGTTAAATTATCATCAGAAGATGAACTGAAACCCGCTCATGCCGTGCTGTTAGCTGTACCGCATGATTACTTTTTAGATAAGGATTGGTCTTATTTGTTAGGTTTATTACATGATGAGACAGGCATAGTTATAGATATCAAAGCCAAGCTTGAAAGAGAGAGGGTACCAAAAGGCATTAAACTTTGGAGGTTGTAATATTTCATGGTAGAAATTGTTTTAACTGATGAGCTTGACTTTAAAGGATTCAGGCACTTGGTATGCGGCCTCTAAAAATAATAACTGATGTTACGGGTGCCGCTGAAAAAGTTTCTTATCTTGCTATGAAAAAAGCTTGAGTTATGCATCGATTATTTAATCAGCCACACCAGCTATGCGACAGCAATAAGTTTGCCAGCAATGCTGAACGGCGAAGTAAATCATGATCAATTGACGAGGTTTTTATCGGAGCGAGATTATACCTCGAAAGATTTATGGTGGGAGGTCAAATCGATGGTGCGACAGTTTGAGCGCGAGGCCGGCTGTCTAATTTTTGATAATAGGGTTCAGGAGAAAGCATAGACGGATGAGGGCGAGATCATGTGCAGGCATGGTTGGCTGATGGGCTTCGAATAAGAAGTGCTTTTCGTGCGGTGGGTTTGCAAATAAAGACAGTAGCACCGGCTTGCTGAGTCTGGTGTGCAGTGATTTAAGGTGCGATGGCTAACAGGTCGATCTGCCAGCAACGATGGCAAGTTGAAGGATTTCATAAGTCCCTGAAAGCCAATGCGGGTTGGCAAAATCTCCAACTCGCATGGTGATCATGCAGAACAACCCTGTGTTTGGTCATCTATGCCGTGTTCAAGCTGGAATGCTTGAAGATCAGATATAAGGGCAATTAGAAGGCCTATTTTGAATTGCAAAAAATGCAGACTGCATAACATCAGTCGAACAATCAGAAACCTAAAAGAAACCACTATTATGCAAAGTAAAAAATATATTACGGTCATAATTCCTACATTTAATCGTCGTAAGTTTATCGTCGAAGCCGTTACCAGCGTACTAGAGCAAAATATTGATGATCTTGAAATTATTGTTGTGGATGACGGATCAACAGATGGCACACAGGATGTGCTTAAGCCGTACATGAATGTTATTCGTTACATATATCAGGAAAATCGTGGCGTCAGTGCTGCACGGAACCGCGGCGTTCGGGAAAGCAGCGGCGAACTGCTTGCCTTCCTGGACAGTGATGACCTTTGGTCTCCCGGCAAACTCAACGCTCAGATAAATAGGGTGTTAGGTGATGATATTCTGAGCTTTCAAGAGGTGGAATGGTTTGTTGACCATGAAGAGGACCGGGAATTTCTCAACCAATGCAAAAGTGTAACATGGCCGCGTTGCGATACTTCGGGCTATGTGCTCGACCCCGTCCTCGATGTAGCCGCGGGACGATATTTCCACCTAGGAACTTTGCTTTGCAGGAAGAGTACATTTTTGGAAGTAGGGTTCTTTGATGAGAATTTATGCTTTGGAGAGGATGAAGACTGGTTCAGCAGGGCCTCTATGAAAATGCGCTTTCATTATATTTCTGAACCTTTTTTGAAAAGACGCTTTCATGTGAATCAGACCGGGTCTGAGCGGGAAGAATGTCTTCAAAGTTTAATAACAGTCTTTTCCAATATCAAAGCTCGGACCGAAGAAGTCCATCCGAAAGCTCATGCGATTGCCAACAGGCGATTGGCTGCAAAATGGTCCCATTTGGCAAATATTTTAGCTGATCAGGAACGCTATTTAGAGGCAAGTCGTGCGGCTGGAACAGCTTTTGTCCTAGAGCCATTCGATATAAGAAGGCTAATGAAATCGGTATTGCTATTTTGTAATGTTTCAATTAAGTCAAAGTAGATGAAAAATATCTCTTCCTGTTTGCGCCCACTAACTGTACCGGGTCATTAAAATTCTAAAGTCAAGCGGAGGCGGACATATATATTGCTGTTGCTTTTTTGCATTGCCGTAAATCAGGTTATTGCGTAAATTACTTAGGTGTTGATACTCATTGTAAGGTTGAGCAGGATAAAGAATAATGACTTTTGAGCGATATATCATAGTAGTTAGGCGGCTAACCTAGACTGCTAGAAAATAATGGAAAAAATAGTGCATGGTATTGCTCAAAATTTTGAAATGTTGCGGCTCAATTCAGCAGCAGCAATTCAAAAACAAAGGCATGAAATGAACGCGATCATTAGAAAAGATTTAGAAGTGAAACGACCAGGAGCCGAATGCCCTATCGTTAATTCATTCGATGGTTTGTGGCTTTATCTATAAACGAAAGTAGTTTGGTCTTTTATTAATAAATGAGAAAGCAAGCGAAGGAGTTTATATGAATATTCGACAAATGTTATTAGCGGGTATAGCGGTTGTGTTCTTAACTACTGGCAACGCCTGGGCTGACGAAGACAGCAAAACAAACAATGGTAAATCGGATTGGTTCTCTCGATCGACACTTGTACATAAGCTAAGCACTTTGCACCGTAAAATACATGCTTGGCGTAATAAGATGTGGCAGGTTGGGAATTATGAGTCAAAGCAATCTTATGGATCTACACCTTCAGGTGGAGTTACAAATGGTTCTACATCTACAGGTAGCGTAGTAAGAGGCGTTGCTCCAGAAATTGATGCCGCATCCGGAACCAGTGCGATCGCTTTGCTAACCGGTGTTTTATTATTGGCGGGCGAAAGGCCTCGGTCTCGACGGGTTAACATTTCCTGATCTATAGCATTAAAACCGGATCAGCATACTACTTATGCTGATCCGCTCTTTCTCACCTTTGCCGAATGATGACTGAATATGTAACACAATTTTGCACCATAGCAACCTCAAAACGATTAGCAATTCGCTGGTCATTGCTTCTGGCAATTCTGGCATTCGAATTCATGGCGATAACGATCAGGCATGATATGCCGCCACTCCTGGAGACTGAGGTTAGCTGGTCAGTTCGGTTATTCCATTCTTCGAATAAGATTTGGCGGATTGGCCTCTGGATCATCTGCGCCAATCTCCTTATCTTTAGCCCGCGGATTAAGGCCGTGCTTGGCAGTTTACGGGAGCAGTCGAGCGATTATCATTGGTCGATTTGGTTAGCATTCCACATTTTCACTTTTTTTGCGTTCGCAGTTGTTACTGCATTCCTATTTGCAACACCGGTCAATCCCGCTCGGCTCACAGCATTCTGGTTTACAGTTTGGTTTACATTGTTGAGCGCAACTTTGCTGTTATGGCTGCTCGCTTTGGCTCCAGGGCAGTTCTGGCTGCGGCTGATCCGTCAGGAGTATACAGCATTGCTAATGGGAGGCATGCTGGGGATAGGCGCTTGGCAGACCATAAGAGTGCTCAATCGAAGAGAAGGATTCTTAGGTCAAGAAGAATTCTGGAACTCTTTGTCCATACCTACCATGCAGCTCGTCCATGCACTGCTCAGCTGGATTTATGACGACCTCGTCTATCAGCCCCTCGTCTATCAGCCGGAAAAATTCTTGCTAGGTACAACCTCTTTTCAGGTTGAAATCTTTTATCCTTGCTCAGGTTTGGAAGGGATTGCCTTAATTACCTTATTTCTTGCTATTTATCTTTGGCTATTCCGTAAGGCACTACGTTTCCCGCAAGCCTTTTGGCTTTTTCCTCTAGGCATATTATTTATCTGGTTGGCCAATGCCGTACGTATTGCCATGTTGATTGCGATCGGCGCGTCCTTCTCTCCTGAAGTGGCGCTACAAGGCTTTCACGCCCAAGCCGGCTGGATAGCCTTCACTTTAATTGCCATCGGTGCGATTGCTTTGTCTAACAGGATGCAGTTTTTTACCATTGCCAACTCAGGCTTTCCAGTTGTTGGAGCCGACAAATCTCTTGCAGCGGCTCTGCTTGTTCCATTATTGGCTTTGATGGCTGCTTCAATGGTGTCGTCAGCCTTTTCCAGCGGCTTTGATAGACTATATCCTGTCCGCGTGGCAGCTATCGCGGTGGCGCTTTACTACTTCCGCGATGCTTATAAAGGCCTCGGCTGGAGTTGGTCCTGGCAGGCGCTGTTAATCGGCACTGCAGTGTTCCTGATCTGGATGTTGCTGGAGCCCGACGCTGACAGCAGCAAGACTGCATTATCACAGGGATTGGCGGAGCTCACGAGCGGATCGGCTGTGATCTGGCTGGCTTTTCGCGTGATTGGGTCGGCAATCGCGGTGCCCTTGGCTGAGGAGCTTGCCTTCCGCGGTTACTTGATTCGCAAATTAACCGCGAAAGACTTTGAAAATGTACCGCTTGGGCAGTTCTCATGGTTTTCATTCATGGCTACCTCCGTACTTTTCGGATTAATGCATGAACGCTGGGTTGCCGGAATCTTGGCCGGAATGGGTTATGCCCTGGCTCTATATCGTCGCGGGCAGCTTGGCGACGCCGTCATTGCCCATATGACGACCAACGCATTGATTGCCGTTTTTGTCCTCACACAGGCGAAATGGTCTTTATGGTCATAAAAACTGACGAAACCGGAGGCTGCAAAGCGCTGCCGCAGTCTGAATAATATTGCTGATCAGGATTAGCGTTTCATCAGCAAAATTATAAAAAATCGATGGTATTGAAATGATTTATATGATTGGAAAGGGGAGCAGTTCATTGATAGGGGGAAATCGGCTTACACGCATTTTATTCCTTCTGCGGAGTAAATTTTTCCGTAATAAAACCATGACTTCTTCAATCTGCCGACTATTTTCATCAGATTCCGTTTTGTGCCGATTGCCCGCTTTTGGCACTCCGCAGCCCTGCTGCTACAGCTTCACTGGCCAGTTGCCAATTTAAAGAACCGGGTAGAAATGTCATGAAATATTCATTCGATAAGTCACTGGAAAGAAATAACGCCCTTCCTTTGAAAAATGATAAGCTTATGGCTGAAGTTAGAACTGCAATTAAAATGCCCATTGGGAAGTACAGGCGGTGCCTCGAGCCCTGGAAAAGAAAAAATTGTTATGATTGGGTGAGAGGCTTAAATGCTGATTTTTCATTGGTTGGTAGTTTGGGGTTTTTCAAATTCAGTTTAGTGGTCAATACAGTCAATACATATTGATAAGTTAACGTGGTGTTTTTGGAGAGCGAGCAAATGAATACATTCACTTTGAGAAGTTTAATATTTCCAAATTATAGAGGCAGTCTTTTAGCTTTCTTTTTGGGTTGCATGCTTTGGCTGCCTGATCAGGCTTTTGCTCAGGCGGATAGCAATTATCGCCTCAATCCGGGCGATAAGCTGCAAATTACCGTCTGGGAAGAGGAAAAGTTAAAACAGGATGTAGTGGTGCTGCCGGATGGCACAATCTCTTTTCCTCTGGTCGGCCATGTCGCCGCTGCCGGTAAAACGACTGAGGAGTTAGTCAGTTTACTACGGGAACGTCTTAAACAATTTATTCCGGACTCCGAAGTAAACGTCAGGTTACTCGCCGCAACGGGCAACATGATTTATGTAACCGGCGAGGTCGCCCACCCGGGGGCATTCGTGATGACAAGGCCTACGGATGTAATGCAAGCCTTGAGCATGGCCGGTGGCCTGACAGAATTTGCCAAGAAAAACAGCATTATCGTATTGAGGCGTGAAGCAGATGGTCGAGCCAAGTCCTTGCCTTTTGAGTACGGCGATGTTGAAGACGGCGAAAACATAGAATCGAATATTTTATTGCAAAGCGGCGATACTATCGTGGCGCCATGAACAATTTTAAAAGGAAAGCATGTACTACAGACGAAAAATGGCCATGCTCGCGCTGGCCTGCATTGGTTTTGGAAAAGACGTAGCCGCCGCCGAATGGGAAGTGAAAGGGGACTTGGGGCAACAGCTTGAGTACAATGACAATATATCATTGAATACTATTCGCAAGGACTCTGTTGCCGGATACGTTTTGAGGCCCAGCCTGCAAGCCAGCCGAAAAACGGAGGTATTGGATATCGCATTTGAAGGGCTGGGTGATATTCGCCGTTATGACGATTCGAACTGGGATTGCGATAACTATAGTCTAAGTCTTAACAATCAATATAAGACCAAGCGCAGCGTTTATGGTTTAAGTGGCGGATACAGTATCAGCTGTTCCTATGCCCAACAAATTACAGATACAGGGCTGCTTGTGCCTAATAGTCAGTCTGAACAATACCGGATAGAACCTTCGTGGGCCTGGCAGTGGACAGAACGCGACAAGTTGAGCCTGATTGGCTCTTACTCCAAGACAAGCTATAGAAATTCATTTGTCGGCGTTGCCTTCAATAACCAAGGTTCACTGAATTTCAGCGGCAATGAGACTTACGCCGTTAGTCTGGGCGAGAGTCATGAGTGGAGCCGACGCCTTACCCTGACAGGAAATCTCTTTTATTCCAATATCAAATACACTGGATTTGGCATATCGGCTCTAAATGCAACGACTCAAAACCTGTTTGGCTTTGTGCTCGGGGGCAATTACGAAATCGATGAAAATTGGTCATTTAATGTCGGTGGGGGACCTGTATGGGTTGACGGCGTGGGACAGAATTTCGGTGGTGTTTCGCAGGAACAGAATTCCTCAGTATCCCTGGGCAGTAAGGCCAATATTGATGTAACCTATGACGGCAAGCTGACTAAGTTCTCTGCCGGCTATTCCAATTCTATTGATCCTAGCTCCTTGGGGCAAACGTTGCAAAACCACAACGTCTTCGCCAATTATTCTTATCGTTTTACCCAACATCTTTTGCTGGATCTCTCGGGAAATTTCTCAAATAACCAATCAATCGGCGGCGGCCAGTCGACAGGCAGCCAATTTGATCGCACCTACTTCACAACGGTCGCAGGCATTGCCTGGGAGCCCACGAGAAACTGGCAGCTCAAGGGCAGCTATGTTTACAGCTGGCAGGATTACCAGCAGGACCAGAATCTGCAAAATCTCCAGAATTTGCGGAATATCAATGTGGGAACGAGTCATTCCAATGCCGTGATGCTTTTTCTGAATTATTCTTGGGATGGCATTCAGCGTTCCCGTTAGCTTCTTAAGTCAACAAGCAACGGTTATCAAAGCGTTGCGCTCATCAGCCGACCTAAGAGAGAGCGAGGTTGGCGTTTACCCGAATGTCCTGCCGTTCATAGAAGCGTTATTCGGTGCGTTTCGAGTCGGGTTTGACGCCACCTGTACGAGCGATCGTTAACCGTGCAACTGCCGTCGATCTGATTAAAAGGCATCGAACGGGGGCATACATGCAGCAGGCCAGAAAAGAATCGACAACTGGATGAACAATCATTTTTCGCCATTGAGGCACGTGCCGTTGCCGGGTTTGAAAGTCAACACGATCGTACCGATTCAACTAATAAAATCAGTTACGCTCAATTAATAAGTATTAGTGCCTAAGTATTAGTCCTAATTGAATTAAATTCACAGTAAATCATACTGAAGCTCAGAATAGACCGCTGTAAATACTTGCCCGATCCGGGTTACAACCTTGCAGGAGATTAAGACGTGTCATTGATAACCGTTGAAGTTTTAGACAAGGAAACCGGTAAAGTCAGAGCTGTTCCGGTTGCCGTTAATCCTACGTTTTTAAAAGGGGATAATCAGCCCGATATGCTTGACTATATCCAACGCATAATTGACCCGCGGCACAAGCCTGTCCTCAAGCCTTTAAGAATAACACCACGCTATGGACATGGCTAGCTCAAGCGAAGATTAGTCATTAGTTCTGAATTGAACGGCTGCCTTCATTGCAAGGGGGGCAGGTTTTTAGTGCCTAATGAAATCAAAGTTCAGAGTACTCGGCCTTCCAAAATTAGAAAAATATGGAGCAGGATCCAGGAGCTTGAAATTGAGATAATAAAATGGATAAGGCAGCAATTATAAAATTGTTAAAAAGAATTGGCTCATAGCCGATTCCTGGGAATAACTAGCTCCAATAGTGAACTTAACAACGTTTTAATGAAAGGACATTAATCAATTTCGCAGATAAATTAACCCACAGGTAGAGTTAGCCCCAGAGAGTTCCTGAGTTTCAGTGGAAATTTTTCTTCGGAGTCGGATCCTCTAAAACAACGTTGCCGATATTGCCTTCTCGTTTCGGACAGTGACCACGAAGCCACAACCGATATCAATTTAGGGTGCGGCGGGAAACAATTTCCCTGGCTTTTGAAAAATAACATTCGCCTCTGTATAAATGCTGGTTTTATCGCTCAACAGGAAAGTTATTTTTAGCCAAATCTTAAATCAATCCGTCGTTTTAAGATTATATTTGCGCACCCGGTAGCGCAACGTTTCCCGGGTAGTGCCCAATGCCCGCGTTGCAGCGGCCAGATTGTTGTCGGCCCGTTCCAGGGCGGTCTTGATAATGAAGCGATCCATGTCTTCCAGCGCCATGCTGCCGTCCAATGGTAAACAAATCCTGTCTTTCGATCCGGAAGCCGTGTCTTCCGAAGCCGTGCTTTCCTGGCCGGGTAATTGCAGCCACTGGACCGGAAAAACCGGACCGTCTGCAAACAGCACACAGCGTTCGATGACGTTGCGCAGTTCGCGGACATTGCCGGGCCAGTAATGGGCGCGCAATTTATCCCAGACCTGTTCTGGAATCTCTTTGACATGGCGGCCGGCCTTGGCGTTGTATTCGGCGACAAACAGCGGCACCAGCTCATCCAGATCCTCCCTGGCCTCGCGCAAAGGAGGCAGCATCACGCGGAATACGTTCAGGCGGTGGTAAAGATCGCTGCGGAAATTGCCGTCCCGTATCATCTGCTCGAGATCCTGGTTGCTGGCCGCGATAATCTGGACATCGACCGTGATTTCCTTCTCGCCGCCCAAGCGTCGCACTTTATGGTCTTCAATCGCTTTCAGCAGCTTGGCCTGTAAATCAAGCGGCATTTCGCCGATTTCATCCATGAACAGCGTGCCGCCGTCGGCTTGCTCTAGCAGGCCGCGGTGACGTCCCGAGGCGCCGGTAAAGGCTCCAGGTTCGTGACCGAACAATTCCGACTCCAGCAGCTCACGCGGCAGAGCGGCGCAATTGACTTCGATCATCGGGTGCCGCGCCCTGGCGCCGCCATAATGCAGGATACGCGCCACCAGCCCTTTGCCGGTGCCTGTTTCGCCGCCTATGATCAGGGCGCTGAAAGGGACTTTGGTCAGGCGCGTCAGCAATTCCCGGACATTGCGCGCCTGGCGGCTCGATCCGACATAGGCTTCCGGCGAATAGCGCCTATGCTCCTGCCGTGTCTGATCAATAACCCGGCGCTGTATCGCCGCGCTACGGGCTGCGCTGTTGACGACCAGATCGAGGCGATCCAGATCGCAAGGCTTTTCCAGAAAGTCATAAGCGCCCAAACGCAAGGCCCGGACCGAATCCGGCACGCTGCCGTAGCCAGTCAGAAACAGCCATTCGGCATAGCTGATGTTTTTTTTCATCTTTTCCATGAAATCCAGTGCATTGCCGTCCGGCAGATTCATATCGGACAGGATCAGCAAAGGCTCCATCTCATCCCTAAGCAATAATTCCTCGGCTTCGGCCAGCGAGGTCGCCAGCATGACCTCCCAGTCGGATTGCCGATAGTGGCGTGACAGCTCCGAGCCCAACAGTTTTTCGTCCTCGATAATTAGCAGGGTTTCCATCAGGATTGATCTCCGGCAAGGTGACTATTCGGCAGAACGATAGACACACAGGCGCCATGCGGCTGGTAATTGGTGAGTCTGATGCTGCCGCCCATATCTTTGACAAAGCGTTGAACCATAGCCAGGCCCAGTCCGGTTCCGCGCTGGCGACTGGTACGGAACGGGCGAATGCCATAGTTCAGTATATCTTCTGAAAAGCCATGACCGTTGTCGATGACATCGATATGGAGTCCTTGCGCATCCTTGCGCGCTTTGATGCTGACCACGCCCGGTTCGCTTTCCAGCGCCTCGGCCGCATTCAGGATCAGGTTCAGCAGCGCCTGGCGCAGCGCGCTCTCGGGCAACTGCACCGGCAGCGGGCAGGGCGTGTCGATTTCCAGACGCACGGTTTCGGCAATCTGGTAGCGCGTCAACGTGACCAGATCGCGAATCAGCGAGGCCGCATCGAATTCGGTCGCCGGCTCCGGCGAGTGCCGGCTCTGGTCGAGCATCTCGTTGAGCAGCCGGGCCAGACGCTTCAGTTCTTCGCTGATCATATCCAGCCTTTCCTGCTGGTCGGGCGCCTGAATTTCGCGGCGGAGATTACTGAACGCGATCTGAATGCCGGCCAGTGGGTTGCGTATTTCATGCGCCAGTTCCGCCGCCACTTCGCCTATCGCCGCCAGCCGCTCCGCCCGCGCCAGGCTTGATTGCTGTTCCAGCAGGGCCTGCGTGGCCAGTTTGACTTCCTGCTGCAGGGACTGGGCATGCAGGCGTTTGACTTCCTCCAGTTCCGCCAGATGCTTGACCATTTCGTTATAGCTGTTGAATACCGGTAGCAGCAATGGATCAAGGTGATCGGTCGTGATCGGCGTGTAGTTTTCTTCCGTCAGCCGTTGCAGGAGTTGCTTCAAATCATTGAGCGGGTGCAGGATGCGGCTATGTAGAAACAGCACGGCCACTATCAGAGTCCAGGCCAGGATGACCAATGCCAGGTAAAGTTCGGTTTCCGTGGTGCGGCTGATGTTTTCCAGCAAATATTCGCGTTGCAGTGACTCGTTCTCGAGCGTATTGCTCATGACCTTGAGCGCTTTAATCAGACGTGTGTTTTTTTCCAGTTGATCCAGTTCGCCCACATCGATCAACAGATCTCTGACCGTCCCCAGGCTTTGCCGGGTTTTTTCCGATAAATGACGGTTATCGGTCATTAACGCGTCCATTTCCTCCAGGGTTCTGGACAAGGCTTCGGGCGGCACAATCGGCACTGCTCCGGTCAGGTATTCGATCAGCGACTGCTGCAAGCTTACCGATACATTCTGAATGCGATGAGAATAGGTGACATACGATAAAACGGTTTCAAAACGGTGCAGGTTGCGCCAGATCATGCCGCCTAATATGGCCAGCGCCAGCAAAAGCAGTCCCAGAAACGCCAAGCCGCGCAGTTGGACAGGACGATAAAAGAGTGATTTCATTAGGAATAGGATTCAAGGCGCAAGGTAAGGGAGGAAAGCTTCACCTTGCGCCATTTGCATCAATAATTCAAATACAAATTAACAGACAGGATATGACTCATTCTGTCAGGTCCGACGGCCTTGCGGATATATTGGTTCATGTAACCGATTTCCGTTCGGGTGTTTTTGTCAAAATTGTAGCCGATGCCAGCAAATGCTCGGTTCTGGTCAAAGCCATCGTCGTTCCAGTCGGTTCGGTTGATATTGGCGAAATACTCGTCGGTTGCCACCAGGTTGAAATCGGTCGCGAAAGGCAATGGCGTCGATAGTTTCAACAACTGCCTGAAACGCCAGCCGACATCTTCGCCGTTCTGCACAAAGCGCTGCTCGAGGCGGCTGCGGCTGGTGATCGTGCCGAACGAAAATTTCTCGCTCCACAGTAATTGCTGCCAGATACGATGCTCGTCAACCGGCGTGACCGTGAAAGGTTCCTCGGTAGGAATGAAGGCGTAGCCTAGCCAGACACTGGTATTGTCGTTCAGTGCATAACCGAGGCCCGTACGCAGCATGCCCTGCGAGAAGCGCGAAGTATCCTCGCCGAAACGTCCCTGGCCTTCGAGCCAGTATTTGAAGCTCTTCAGTTCGGGATTGAGGACGCCCAAACTGCCCATGGCCGTGATATTGCCCCAGGTCTGGAAATCTTCGGCTGTTTTGGCGGCTATCGGGTTCGAAAGCGTCAGGCCAATCAGCAGCGGTAAAATCAGTCTCATGTTTGATGTCTTCATTATTCTTAATTTCATATTTTTGTTGCAAGGCATAGAGAAGCGGCCCGGATGTTGCCGCGTTGCATCATGGGGATTATACCGAATTGATTGGAAACTCATGCAGGGTACGCACCGCGTACCATTTTGCAAATATTATTCAACTCAATAAAGGTACGCGGTGCGTACCCTACTTTTATCTCTGCATCAGTCCCAGCAAACCTTTCATCAATGCCAACGGTGTCGGCGGACAGCCGGAAATCATCATATCCACCGGGATGACATTAGACACTGCGCCGCAACTGGCGTAGGAAATGCCGAACTCACCACCGCAGGCGGCGCAATCCCCGGCCGCGACAACCCATTTCGGATCGGGTGTTGCCTCATAAGTGCGCAGCAATGCAGTCTGCATGTGCCGTGAAACCGGGCCGGCCACGAGCAGCACATCAGCATGCCGGGGCGAGGCGACGAAATGAATGCCGAAACGTTCTATGTCGTAGAAAGGATTATTGAGCGCATGGATCTCCAGTTCGCAGCCGTTGCAGGAGCCGGCATCGACTTGCCTGATCGCGATACTGCCGGCGAATTTTCGGTCGATATGCCTTTTGATCTCGATGCCGAGCTGTTCGAGCTCATCATCTTTCGGCGCTTTAACCCGTTCGGTGACCACGCCGGTTGTCAGAATTTTTTTAAACAGTCTCAGCATGTGTTTTTCCTACAAATCATGTCCAGAATAGGAACCGTTCACGGATTTGTTGCAGACCGGAAAATCCGGCACGATGTTGTCCAGCACGAGTTTTTCCAGCGCCGGCCAATTCAGCAGGCTAGGGTCGCGCGGATAGAAGCGGGCGACGGTATTGCCGGCGTCAAAACGGACATAAGTGATGATTTCGCCGCGCCAGCCTTCGACGATGCCCAGACCTTCACGACCTTCCGCAGGTGATTGCCATGCGCTGCGCAGTTCGCCCGGCGCCAGCAGATCGATGAATTGCCCTATCAGTTTCAGGGCAACGCTGATTTCCTTGTATCTGACCCAGAAGCGAGAGGCGATATCGCCTTGCGTTTCCACCGGCACCTTGACAGTCAGCCGGTCATAAGGCGCATAAGGCGCATCGCGGCGCACATCGAAATCCTGCCCGCTGGCCCGGCCGACATAGCCCAGCGTGCCGAGAGCGGCGGCGATGTCTTCGGATAGGAAGCCCGCCGTGTAGAGCCTGTCTTCCAGGGATGAATTCAAGTCCAAAGCCGGCAGAATCTCGCTAAATTCGACTTTCAGGTGAGCTATCTCCCGTTTGATCGCGACGCCGGCCTGTTCAGACAGATCACAAGCCACGCCGCTCGGCACAATACGGTCCATCAACAGACGGTGGCCGAACAGTTGCGCATTGGTTCGTAGCCACAGTTCCCGCAGACGCGTGAACTGCATTTGCGCAAAGGCGAAACCGACGTCATTGCAGATAGCGCCCATGTCGCCCAAATGATTGGCGACCCGTTCGCGTTCGGCCAGAATGCCGCGTATTAGGGCCGCACGCGGCGGAATGTCAACACCGGCGGCCTGTTCCATGGCCATGCAGGCCGCCCAGCAATGCCCGACCGTGGTATCACCCGAAATTCGCCCTGCCAGCCGCGCTAGTTGCTCGGGCGTACGACCTTCGGCGATTTTCTCGATGCCCTTGTGCACATAGCCGAGGCGCTCTTCCAGATTCAGGATGGTTTCGCCCACGGCCTGAAAGCGGAAATGGCCAGGCTCGATAATGCCGGCGTGGACAGGCCCGACCGGAATTTCATAAACGCCCGCACCGTAGGCCTTGACGAACGGATAATCCCGGTCAGGTGGCGTAACGGCTTCCGGCTCGCCCTGAACGGGAAAGTCCTTGCGCAACGGATAGCTGTTTTTGGGCCAGGCCTTGTGCCGTATCCAGGGGCGATTGTCGGGATGACCTACGAAATTCAGGCCGAACATATCCTGCGTATGGCGCTCGCTGCGGCTGGCGGCCGGATAAACTGTGGCTTGAGAAGGCAGTTCCGGTTTCGGGTTATGGACCCGGGTCCGGAGCAGGACATAGCGGCCCTGCTTCTCGAAACAGGCATTGATCAGAAACCATTCCTGCTCCTGCTCCGCCCAGCCGGCCGCCCAGCGCAGATTGTGCTGAACGGCCAGCTCCGCAAACCGTTGCCAGTCGCTGCTGACGATCTGCCACAGGCTCAACGGGCCGATGGCGAGCTGTTCAACCGAGAGGCCGGCTTCGTTGGTCTGCTTTAAAAAATCAGTCTTCCAACTGGAATTTGAATAACTCATAACGGCGCACTCCCTGAAATCAATACCGTCGCCTGTGAAAACCAGTCAGCCAGGAAGCCTGGAATCGCCAGGCCCAGCCAGAGCACCAAGCCCAAATGTATCATAACCGGCCACAGATTGGCTTTTATCGGTTGCTGGCCTTCGGGCTTGTCGCCGTAGACGATCGGCTGGATATGCCGGAACAGGCCCGCGAAGGCGATACCAATGCCGAGCAATAATAACGGCGCCAGCCACGGATAACTGTGCATCGTGGCCAGCAGCACCAGAAACTCGCTGGTGAAGACGCCGAAAGGCGGGAAGCCGGCAATCGAAACCGTGCCGATCAGCAGGCCCCAGCCGATTTCCGGCTGGGTTTTGATCAGGCCGCGTATCTTTTCCATGCTTTGCGTGCCGGCGAGCTGCGATGCATGGCCGACCGTCACGAAAATCGCCGACTTGGTCAGGGAATGCACGGTCATATGCAGCAAAGCCGCAAAAGTCGCCAATGGGCCGCCGATGCCGAAAGCAAATGTCATCATGCCCATGTGCTCGATCGAGGAATAACTGAACAGCCTTTTGATGTCTTTTTGCCGGTGCAGGAACAAGGCGCCGATCAGGAAAGACAGCAGGCCGAATCCCATCATCAGGAAGCCGGCCATATCGGAATGGCTAGCGCCGTCAACCAGCATTTTGTTGCGCACGACGGCATAGAGTGCGTCATTTAGTAATAAACCGGAAAGAACCGCCGACATCGGCGTCGGGCCTTCGGAATGGGCGTCGGGCAGCCAGTTATGCAGCGGCACGAGGCCGATCTTGGTGCCGTAGCCGATCAGCAGGAACACGAACGCGATTTTAAGCACTTCGGGGTTCAGCTTGTCGGCGTTTTCATAAAGCACCGACCAGAGCAGGGCGTTTTCTTCGCTGCCTATCTGCTCGGCCGCGTAATACAGCAAAATCGTGCCGAACAGCGCCTGCGCGATGCCGACGCCGCAGAGGATGAAATATTTCCAGGCAGCCTCCACCGATTCGGGCGTGCGGTAAAGACTGACCAGCAGCACCGTCGCCAGTGTCGCGCCTTCCATTGCGACCCACAAAATGCCCATATTGTTGGTCATCAGTACCAGGTACATCGACAGCATGAAGCCCTGGTACATGGCATGGTAAAGCTTCAGGCGCGCATCGTTGAGCCGGCCTATCTCCTTCTCGTGTTCCATATAAGGCGCAGAAAAAATGGCCGTAGTCAGGCCGACGAAAGCGGTCAGCACGATCAGGTAGACGTTGAACGGGTCGATCAGGAACGCCTTGCCTCTTGATAGAATTGTGCCTTCGCGCAGCACATTAATGGCCAGCCAGACAGTGGCAGCCAGATTGACGGCGTTTAATCGGATATTCAACAGGCCTGAGTCGGCCCTGTGCCCCGCCAGTGCAAAAAAGGCCATGCCGAGCAGCGGAATCAAGAGCACCAGATAGGCGGCGATCATTTATCCACCTCGCTCAAGCGGTTCAGCTTGTCGACATCGAGCGAATCGATACTGGTGCGAATATGAAAGAAAAAGATGCCGAACAGCACGGCCGCGATCAGCACATCGAACGCCACGCCCAGTTCGACGACCATCGGCATGCCGTGCGTGGCGACAACGGCGGCAAAAAACAAGCCGTTTTCTATCGACATGAAACCGACCACATGAGCGACAGCCTGCCGGTGCGAGATCATCAACAGCATGCCCAATAACATCACAGACAAACTGACGGCCAGCGCATTCAGCATGACCAGAGAAGACGTTTGTACGATAGGGTGCAGTATGTAATAGCTGAATACCATCAGGCTGGCGCCGCCCAGCATCACTGCGGAGTTATTTTTCAACGCCTCAACATCGCGGTGCATGTCCATTTGCAGCACTAACCGACGCAGCATCCACGGGATAAAAAACACTTTGAGGACCAGCGTCAGCACGGCGGAAATATAAAGATGATGGATATTCACGCTATAGGCCGCCACAGCCGTAGTCAAAGCCAGCAGCAAACCCTGCACGGCGAACACGAAAATCAGCCGCAGTACTCGGCCCTGGCCCAGCATCAGAAAAGACGTGAGCCCGACCAGTGCCGCCAGCGATAAGACGGCCTGCGTATAAAAGTCCAATTGCCCGATATTCATTAGCGAGCTCCCTCCAGAATGATATGGCTCAACATGCCCAGTAAGCCCAGCAAATAAGCAAAGCTGAGATATTCCTGCACGCGAAACAGGCGCATTTTAGCGAATAGTGTTTCCGATAGCGCCAACAGAATCGCCAGCAAGGCCAATTTGCCCAGGATAGCCAATAGACCGTAACTCAAATCCACAGGCGCAATTGTCTTGGCAATGCCCCAGGGAAAAAAAATGTTGGCAATCAGTACGCCGTACAACATCAGCTTCAACTGGCTGGCCCATTCTATTAGTGCCAGGTGGCGGCCGCTGTATTCCAAAATCATAGCTTCATGGATCATGGTCAGTTCCAGGTGCGTCGCCGGGTTATCGACCGGGATGCGCCCGGTTTCGGCAATCGCGACCAGCATCAGCGAAAGCAGCGCGAAGATGAATGAAGGGCGCAAGACCAGCCCTTCATGAAGCACATGACCGATAGCGAACGATAGATTAGTCGTGGATGCGGACATGGTCAGCGCAAAAATACTCATCAGCATGGCCGGCTCCGCCATCGATGATATCGTCATTTCGCGCGATGAGCCCATGCCGCCGAAGGCCGTGCCGATGTCCAGGCCGGCCAATGCCAGAAAAAACCGGGCAAAGGAAAAAAAACCGATCAGCACGATGACATCGGCGTTGGCCGAGGTGGGTAGGTCAACGGCGATCAGCGGCACGATGCTGGCGGCCAGCACCATGGCCGAGAATATGATGTACGGGGAGGTCGCGAAGATCCATGAGGCCTGATCCGAGACCACCGGCTGCTTGCGCGTCAGCTTGAGCAAATCCCGATAAGGCTGGAATAAGGATGGCGCCTTGCGGTTTTGCAAGCGGCATTTGCACTTTTTGATCCAGCCGGCCAGCAGGGGCGCCAGCGCAACAAACAAAATAGTTTGTAAAATTGCCAATAACCAATTCATTAACTGATGATCCATAACATGATGATTAAGGTAACGAACGAATAGCCCAGATAAGTCCTGATATTGCCGGTCTGAATGCGCCCGACCAGCCTGGCCGTCCTGTTGACGGTTCGCTCAATCGGCTGATACAGTCGTGGCCAGCTGTGATCTTGAATTTGCAGGGAATAATGGATAGCCGCGACATCCTGATCCATGGCGCCTTGGCTGTCTTTTTTGATCTGTTCATCGATAATCCAGACCTTGGCGAAAATACGCCTGAACGGCATCGTGAAGGCGCTGGAACTGTACTGCATGCGTGGTGTCAGGCCGCCGAAGCCGCAGTCCCAGGTTTCAGCCCGGCGCAT
The DNA here is from genome assembly GCF_015476545.1 of Methylobacter sp. BlB1. Classification (GTDB taxonomy): domain Bacteria; phylum Pseudomonadota; class Gammaproteobacteria; order Methylococcales; family Methylomonadaceae; genus Methylobacter. The sequence continues at coordinate 19,786 of NZ_JADMKV010000031.1, forward strand.
GACCGTTGCAGGGCTGCGGCGCAGATAGCGGAAACAGATGCCGGCTGCGATCAGGGCTCCGACCAGAACCAAAGGCGCCGAATAGGATGCCTGCTCAGCAGAAACCGGTGCCAGATGCAGCCAGCTCAGTTTGGCGCCGTCTGGCAAAGACGCCCCCAGCACTTGCCCGGCAATGTTATTGATCAGGCCGATCATCAGGCCTGGAAAGATGCCGAACAGAAAGCACAGGCTGGCCAGCAGGGCAGTTCCTATTAACATGCCTTTATCAGTAATTTCCTGTGCTTTATCGGAATGCCGCGAGCGGGGCAGCCCCAGAAACATGATGCCGAAGACATTGACGAAGCAGGCCGCCGCCAGGGCTGCGGTCAGTGCCAAAGCGGCGGCTGCGACCGGAATCAGGCTGCGCAAAACGCCATTATCGATGACATCGACCTGCAGTGCTGTTTGGAAAGCCAGCCATTCCGATACGAAGCCGTTAAATAGCGGCAACGACGAAATGCTCATGAAGCCGATCAGAAACAGCATGCTGGTTTTCGGCATACGTTTGATCAGGCCGCCCATCAGGTCGATATTCAATTCATGCGTTTGATGATGAATAATGCCTGCGCCCAGGAACAGCAGGTTCTTGAATAACGCATGGTTGAAAGCGTGAAACAGCGCCGCCAGAAAGCCCAGTGCCGCCAGTTGAGGATAATGCTGCGCCATGAAAATCATCGACAGGCCCAGCACCATAAAGATAATGCCGATATTCTCGACCGAGCTGTAAGCCAGCAGCCGCTTTAAGTTGGTCTGCATCATGGCGTACAAAATGCCGCCGAGGGCTGACAGCGTGCCCACTAGCATCAGCACCAGCCCCCATTGCCAGTGTACCTCGCCGATCAGGTCAAAGCAGAACCGGATCAGGCCGTACAATGCCACTTTCAGCATCACGCCGCTCATCAGGCCCGAAATATGCGACGGCGCCACCGGATGCGCTTCCGGCAGCCAGACGTGCACGGGCACGAGCCCCGCTTTCATGCCAAAGCCCAGCAATGCCAGCACAAACGCGATACTGGCCCAGGCGGTTGACAGCCGGGCCTCGCGCAAGGCATCGAATGTGAAGCCGTCGGCAAAGCTGGCTAGCACGCCGAAGCCCAGAATAATGGCCAGCGCTCCGATTTCCGCCATCAGCAGGTAAAGAAAAGCCGCGCGCCGGTTGGCCGGGTTGTCATGCTGAAACGCCACCAGAAAGTAGCTGGCGACCGACATCAGTTCCCAGGCGATCATGAAAAAGAAGGCGTCATCGGCCAACAGCACCAGCAACATGCCGGCAATGAAAAGGCCGCTGAACAAACTCAGAACGGCAAATGGATGTTTGTCTTCTTCGAAGGCCGAGACATAGCCGGGGCCGTAAATGCTGACGGCACTAACGGCAATGCCGATGATTAAAAAGAAGAAGCCTGAAAGATTGTCGAACCGCACCTGCCAGGGCAGCCAGGGCAGGCCGAGACCAATCTTGTCAGTGAATACTTCATTGCTGATCAACGCGCCCAAACCGGCCAGTACGGCGAAAAATCCCGACAGGCCCAGCAAGCCGAATACAGCTTGTCGCACCAGAATTGGAATACGTGGATCTTCCAGATCATCAATTCCCCAACGCCGACTAAGCGCCAGGAGATTGATATTGCGGCGCTGATGGATCAGCAACGCCGGCAGGCAGGAGACGAAACTGAACAGGATGGAGCAGTAAGCCAGTACAAGAATCATTCAATTCTCCGTAAAGCGATTCAGGGCAGGGCGATCGGTTGATCGCCCATTCTTTGGTGCTAAAAGGCTAAGGCTTAGCTTTTCCTTTCGTCGGCTGTCATTAATCGCGCGGCCAGCGCGTGATCCGAGAATTTTTCCGAAGCCCTGCCTATTTGCCGACAATGGCCGCCGTGCGCTTCGTAGTTGTGCATGTAGTCATGAATGAATTCCATGACGGTATGATCGATCAGATAGCCGTCCGATAGATCAAAGACAACGGTTTTGCCCGGTTCCAGCGTAGCCAGCGCTTTTTTCAGCGGCAGGAAGTTAGAAAAAATCGCCGAACCCGTCAGTTTGACCACAACGGTATCATTATTCGGCCGGTCAATGTCAAAATGAATTTTAAACAGGTTCCTGAGCCAGACCCCGCGCAAAACATGAATGGTCAGTTTGACCAAAATACCGATGGCAACGCCGATCAATAAATCGGTCGCCAGAACTCCGATTATTGTGACCATAAAAATAAAGAACTGTTCTTTTCCGATGCCCATGACTTTGGCGAATTCCTTGGGCGAGGCCAGGCGAAAACCGGTATAGACCAGCAATGCCGCCAATGCCGCTAAGGGAATGCTGTGGATCAGGCGCGGGAAAAGCACGACGAACAGCAACAGCAAGGCGCCATGAAAGAAATTGGCCCAGCCGGTTTTGGCGCCGTTGTTGACGTTGGCAGAGCTGCGCACGATCTCGGCGATCATCGGCATGCCGCCGATCAGGCCGGCGATCAGATTGCCAATGCCCACTGCCGTCAGGTCGCGGTCCAGATCGGAATGGCGTTTATAAGGGTCCAGTTTGTCTACCGCGACAGCACTCAGCAGGCTTTCGAGGCTGCCTACCAGGCTGATGCTGACTACGGCCTCCCAGAATTCAGTCGTCATAAACTTGGAAAAATCGGGAAAGTAAAAGCTGGACATGAAGTTGTCGGATATCGCAACCAGAAACCTTGGCCCGACTGTTGCTTCATGATGGTCTATGAAAGGCGCATCCGGCAAAAACAGATACATATGCTCGTGATTCAAGTCGAAATAACGGCCCAGACCCATGCCGGCCAGCACGACGAGAATGGGCGCCGGAATCATTTTCAGCGTAGGATTTTTCAGCAGCGACCAGATGACCAGAATGATCAGCCCAGTCAAGCCGATCAGGGCAATTTCCGGATTAGGGTGCAGCAAGCTATGCGGAATCTGCGCCATGGTCGAAAACAGACTGCCATCCTCAGGCGTCACGCCGAGCATGACGTGGATCTGTTTGGTCATGATAATGATGCCGATCGCGGCCAGCATGCCGTGCACGACCGATGCCGGAAAAAAAGAACTGAGGCGGCCGGCCTTAAAGACACCCATCAGAATCTGCAGCACGCTGGCAACGACGATCGCCGCCAGCGTATAGCGGTAGCCGGCCATCGCATCGCCTTCTCCCAGCGTTTGCACCGCGCCCAGAACTACGACGATCAAGCCGGCGGCCGGTCCGTTGATTGTCACGTATGAACCGTTGATGCGCGAAACCAGTATGCCGCCGATAATGGCTGTAATAATCCCGGCCGAAGGCGGGAACCCGGATGCCATCGAGATGCCCAGGCATAATGGCAAGGCAATAAGAAATACCAGAAACCCGGACAGCAAATCGCTGCGCCAGTGCTCTTTCAAGCCAGCCAGTCCGGTTTTGGGTAATGCCGATAGCGAAGTCTTGATCATGGTTAAGTCCTCACAATGCTAAAAATTTGTGTATTCAGAACACTGAGAAAGCACTTATCATGCCAATAATATGGTTAAGCTTAACCTTATGATTTATTGGAAAAAATATTGATTTATTAATTCATCCGACGGTGGCGTGATTAAAAAAGCGAAGGTGCAAAACCACCATCATCGGTTTATTTGCACCGATGAGCTGGAAAGCATCCAATGCACTTTTCAAATTGATTAAAGCTAGCGAGCCCGTTTCAATATCCGCAACAAGTCAATATAAGTTTTTGTACTGATTTACCGGATAAATGCTTTTCGATATAAATTCAGCATAAATGAAAATGAGTTTTCAGGATTCTAATCTCACCCAGGGACAGAACAGTGACGGGCGTTATCATGGCTAGAAAAATTCATTGGCATTTTTACTTTGTTAACTCTACTGATAAAGCCACAAACCAAATCGATCGATTATGAATATAAAAAAAATCGTTTTATCCGTTCTGCTGTTATTTGGGGGAATCCTGACTGTCAAATTTGGTGTTGACGCCTTTAGTGTCGACGCGCCTGAAGCCGTTACGCAAGCCCGGACGAACATGCCTCAAAATGTTAATCTGATTGACGATAGAACTTTTGATATGCCCGGTTCGGGTAATTGCGATGGTTGCCATGTCCAACCTAATCGCTCTGCTGAGGCCATGGTGTCGCCGCCGGTGATTTATGACCAGCACATACAGCGGATATGAAAAAATCAGTTTGGCTGAAGGCGATGCCCTGGTCATAGTGGATCTGCAAAACGATTTTTTGCCTGGCGGCAGCCTGCCGGTGCCTGGCGGGGAGCAGGTGATACCGGCCCTGAACGGTTACATTGAGCGATTTGCCCGGCGTGGGCTGCCCATATTCGCAACGCGCGATTGGCATCCGAAAAATCACAGTTCCTTTATTGAACAGGGCGGACCGTGGCCTGAGCACTGCGTTATCGGCACTAAGGGCGCGGAATTCTCGGCCGCCCTGCATCTTCCGGCGTCCGTACAGATTATCTCGGCAGGAACTGAAGTTGAGCGCGACGGCTATTCGGCCTTCGAAACGCCTGTCTGCAAACAGCAGCTCGACAGTGTCGGCGCCAGACGTTTGTTCGTCGGCGGGCTTGCTACCGATTATTGCGTTTTGAATACAGTGCGCGATGCGCTGGCTCTGAACTATCCAGTCTTCTTGCTGACCGATGCCGTGCGGGCCATTAATGTTCAGCCCCAGGATGGTCAAAAGGCCATCGACGAAATGATTCAAAAGGGCGCTAAACTCATTACCTTGTCCATGATTCCATGATCTCCGGCAGTGCATTGCTGACTGATCTCTATCAGTTGACCATGCTGCAGGGTTATTATGAACAGAACAGGGAAGCGCCCGCGGTCTTCGAGCTTTTTGTCCGGAAACTGCCCAAGGCCCGCGGCTATATGGTCGCGGCAGGGCTTGCCCAGGCTTTGATTTATCTCCAGGAACTGCAATTCTCCTCAAATGAAATTGACTGGCTCGCCAGTACCGGACAGTTCAAGCCGGCTGTGCTCGATCGGCTCGCCGCCTTCAGATTTACCGGCGATGTGCATGCAATGCCCGAAGGCACCGTATTTTTTCCACATGAGCCGATTTTGCGCATTACCGCGCCGCTGCCGGAAGCGCAGCTGGTCGAAAGCAGGCTCATCAATCTGCTGCATTTCCAGACCCTGATTGCTTCCAAGGCCGCGCGCTCGGTATTGATTGCGCCGGACAAACTGCTCGTTGATTTCGGCATGCGCCGCGCCCATGGCGGCGAGGCTGCGCTGCTGGCGGCACGGGCCAGTTATCTGGCCGGCTTCGACGGTACCGCGACGGTGAATGCCGGCATGTATTTCGATATTCCGACTTACGGCACGATGGCGCACTCCTTCGTACAGACATACGACAGCGAAAGCGAGGCCTTTATCGATTTCGCAAAAGCCAATCCGGATAATGTCGTGTTGTTGATCGACACCTACGATACCGAGGCGGCCGCGCAGAAAGTCGTCGACCTGGCAGACATCCTGCGCTCGCAAGGCATAAAAATTAAAGGCGTGCGCATCGATAGCGGCGATTTGGCCGAACACGCCAAAAAGGTCAGAAGGATTCTCGACCAAGGCGGTCTTCAGCAGGCCACCATTTTTGCCAGCGGCAGTGTTGATGAATACAAGCTTGAAGCATTGACGGCGCAGCAGGCGCCGATAGACGGTTTCGGCATCGGCACGCATCTGGATACCTCGGCCGATGCGCCTTATTTCGACTGCGCCTATAAATTGCAGGAATATGCAGGCATCGCCAGACGCAAACGCTCGGAAGGCAAGGCAACCTGGCCCGGGCGTAAACAGGTTTATCGTAATTATGATGACAATGGCTTCATGTGCGGCGATACCGTGACGATTGAAAATGCGCCATGCACGGGAGAGCCATTACTGCAACCGGTCATGCAGGCCGGACGAATCGTGACGCCGCAATCTTCGCTGATGGAATCCAAGGAATATGCCAAAAGACAATTAAGCCGGTTGCCAGAGGCATTACGCCAACTTTCTGCCACACCCGAGTATCCGGTAATTATTTCTGCCGAACTGCACGCACTGGCGAAAAGCGTGGATGAACAGACCCTCTTTTAATTCACCTTCCTATACGATAAAGCTGAACATTGTTTCGGGCTTAAGGTGTTGCCCGCTTATAGCTTTTATGAAACATCAGCAGCAACAATGCCAGCATCGAAAACGCTGCACCGGCATAGAATGTCATATCCGCGCCATAACGGTCCCATAACCAGCCGGCAATGACGCTGGCCAGCAGCATAAACAGACCGGTTACGAAATTGAATAGCCCGAATGCCGTGCCTTTCAAATCTTGGGGCGTGGCAGCAGCAATCATGGTCGCCAGAATGCCTTGCGTAAATCCCATGTGCAGCCCCCATAAAGCGACGCCGCACATGACGACCAGAGCCGAATGGGCCCGGGCTAGCGCTAAATCAGCCAAAGCCAGCAAAACGAGACCTGCGGCCAGCAAGTACTTCTTGTTCACATGGTCCGATAAAACCCCGGCAGGATAAGCCGACACGGCATAGAACAGGCTCATCACGACCATGACCATGGGAATCCAGGTGACGGACAGGCCTGTTTGCTCGGCCCGCAATATCAGAAAAGCCTCGCTGAACCGGGCCAGCGTAAAGACGGCGCCTATGACGACAATCCACCAGTAGTGTCTGGAGAAATCCTTAAGAAAAGCCAGCCGCAAAGGCGAGCGGAGTGGGTGCGGCCTAGCTTTTGCAACGGGTTCCTTTACGCCGGCCATAATTAAAACAATCGTGATTGCCGCAGGCACAACGGCAAACCACAATGCCGCCTTCATGTCGTCGTGGTAAAGATACAGCAACACTATGGCTGCAAGAGGGCCGAGAAACGCGCCCACTGTGTCCATGGATTGGCGAAGACCAAAACAGGCGCCGCGAATGTCTGAGGGCGCCACATCGGCAATCAGGGCATCGCGCGGAGCGCCCCGAACGCCCTTGCCGATTCTGTCCAGGAATCGCGCCGTAAAGACCGTTTCCACGGAACTTGCGAGAGGAAACAAGGGTTTGGTAAGCGCCGCCATGCCATAACCGGCCAGGATAAGCCATTTCCGGCGGCCGAAAAAATCACTTAACGCGCCTGAAAATATTTTGACGATCAGCGCAGTCGCCTCGGCAATGCCTTCGATAAAGCCGACGGTCAATGCATTTGCGCCCAGCACAGTAACCAGAAACACCGGCAATATGCTGTGTACCAGTTCTGAAGACAAATCCATGAACAGGCTGACATAACCCAGCGTCCAGACGGTGCGCGGGATTTTTGATGATTTTCTTATAAACACAAATCTATCCTTGTCCCATCAGGCATTGATCTTAAACGCATATAAAATCGATGCCACAAATAAAAATACCAGCCAGGCCGCCGCTGCCGTAACCGAGCGGTTGCGGGCAAGCACGACAGCATAAATCGCCTTCAGCAGATTATTGCTGCCGCTGGCCAGTATCACGGCGGAAACAATGGCCGAAGCGGATACGGTGAATTCGCCGCTCAGCAGCGACAGAATAAAAGGATCGATATCGGTAAAACCGACAACGATAGCCAGAAAATTCAGCCCGCGGCCGCCATAGTTGCTGGTTACGTATTGCGTGATGGCGGCAAACATCATAAACGACAATGCGAACACAATGGCGGTCGATAACTCCAGCGGATGCTCAATAGTGCCCGCAGCGGAGGGCTGCGATAAATCATCCTTGAAGCGGAACAAGGTGAAAACTGTGCAGATAGACAACAGAATGGCTGCAAGAAACGGAGCCAGCAGGCGCTGGCCGGCAGCAGGGGCAAAAAGAAAAATAATGGCCAGCAGCCGGATATACATCATGGCCGTTGCCATAATCAGCGCTGATGAGACAAAAGGAGCGGCCTCCGCCAGATGATGAGCGCGGCGTCCGATAACAACGGTGGCGACGGTGCTGGAATAAAGACCGCTCAAAATGCCGGTTATCATCAGGCTGCGGCTCTTGAAAAAATAAGTATTGATTAGGTAGCTTAAGTAAGAGAATCCGGACACGATGATTACCGCCAGCCAGACCTTGTCATAAGTAACGGGCATCATCGGTGCGATGGGCTCGTTGGGCAGCAGCGGCAGAATGACGCCGGAAATGATCAGGAATTTGGCCAGCGTTACGATTTCCTCATTGGCCAGTTTATCGGAAATACGATGGATCAACGGCTTCTCGCCGAGCATTAAAATCAGCAAGACGATAAAAAGTATCAGAAACCAGCTGGGGAAAAGGCTGACGATAGGCCCTGTCAGATAAATCAGCAGCGCAAGCAAAGCACTGAACAGCGACAGCATCCCTTTCAAGGATAACCGCCAGTAATAGATCAGCAGCATGCTTCCGAGCAGAAGCAGGCCGTAGCCGAACAAGACATGCGTGGCATCGATGGTATACAGAATGAATCCCAACAAGCCGATCAGAACAAAAGTCCGCGTGCTGCCAAAATGGAATTTATACTGATTCATGCGCTGATAACGGCGAAATTCCAGGCCGACTACAAAAGAGAATGCCACAGTCAGGGCAAACTTAATCAAGAGGGGAGGAATGGCATCTGGAAATTCCATGATCTGATCCTTGAGCAGCTATTGCGGTCAAGATGGTACCGGGTCTTGAAATATTGGACTCCGATTGACAGGCATCTATCACCGGACATTTTTTTATTTCCATATTGCTCTTTATGAGATTTAATAACGCATCTGTTCATTTGCGCCTTGAAGATAAAGAGAAGGGTATTGACTTAAGTACATTTACTAATTATGTTGCGCGCACAAATGCGATATAAGTACCGCCACTCGAACGTAAGTACCTCAGAGTCTTCAGTTACGTTATGTTTATATCGCATTGAGTCATTGCCTCAGACTGCAATGATCGGCTCCTGGTCGAGTAACATTTTTAACATGATGTTTGTATAATTTTGCGCTTCAAGCATTGTTGCAGACACTGAATAACAATTTTTTTATGGTCGATTGAAAAATGAATATGAAAGCATCTCAAGCTGAATCAGATAAAGCTCTTTTAGAGGACGCCGCCCAGGATCAATCTGCGCCCGAACCCGAGGCTAGTAGTAGTGACGCCAAAGGTGAAATTGACCTTGATATCGAAGATTTCGATTTAAGCGAAGATTACATCATGATGCCGGCAGAAAATGACAAGGTAGCCAAGAAGATGGCCGCGCGAAGAAAAATTGAAATGTATTGGGAGAAAAAAAGATTGAAAGAACAGCTAGGCGAGTTTGATGATTTTGACCTTGATTTCGATTTTTAACCGTTACTGCATAAGGCAAATTAACTTAGTCTGCTCCTGAACACTAAAAACGAAATTCTCTATGCCTTGCAAATTTCCCTGATCAAGGGAAATTGCTTTCTATAACCAGATCACCTTGAAATTGCATTTCTCATAAGCCGTTTTTTGAATTGTTTCTCTCCATCAAAAACTACTGAATCTAAGATGATCGCATAAGTAGTCATTCCAATTATGTGGCTTTCAATAATGCGGTATAAGCGTCTTTGTTATTTCAGATTTCGATAGCCGGTGCATAAGCTGCGCCATTCTTGTCAAGATACAGCTTAAAATGACCTGGATGGCGCAATATTCCCTCTCAACAGGGCTGCTGGCAGGACGCTATGAACCGACATCGGCGATTGCATTGATGAGTAAAATAGCGAGGGCATGACAATGAGAGAGATGCAGCAAATGCTGTCGGATATTGAATGGGAGGTCAAGTTAACCCGCAATATGATCGGCAAGGCAGCATTGAGCGATCGTGTCATGGCCGCCATAAGGCATGTGCCAAGGCACAAATTCATACCCGATGCCTTGCGCGAGTACGCCTACCAGAATGGCCCCGTACCGATAGGTTTTGGGCAGACGATATCACAGCCCTATATTGTCGCCTTGATGAGCGACTTATTGAATACCAAACCCTCCGACATTGTGCTGGAAATTGGTACAGGCTCGGGCTATCAGGCCGCCATTCTTTCCGAATTGGTCAGGCAGGTCTACAGCATTGAAGTCATTGAGGATCTGGCGACAATGGCGCGCGCCCATCTGCGTGAGCTGGGCTACGATAATGTAGAGATCCGGACCGGTGACGGAAACCTGGGTTGGTCGGAGCATGCGCCTTATGACGGCATCATAGTCACCGCCGCGGCGCCGCATATCCCTCAAGCCCTGATTGATCAATTGCGAACAGGCGCCCGTTTGGTCATCCCTTTGGGCCAGCCTTACAGCGCTCAGGAGCTGATGGTTGTGGAGAAAAAACCGGATGGGAAAATCGAAACTCGGGAAATTCTTGACGTCGCTTTCGTACCGTTAGTCGAAGTGCCGCGCTCTGGCACGTCCCATAAATCAGACAGGCAAAATCCAATGTAGGGTACGCACCGCGTACCATCTATAGTGAATTAAATCGCAAAAGGTACGCGGTGCGTACCCTACATCTTATCTTGAAGCAATTTCTGCAACTCAAGCGCATTGTGGGGTGCGGCGCCCTGAGCCGTATTGTCGAAATAAACATGCACCTGCTTGTCCTGCTTCAGCCACTGCTCTATGCGCTCAGCCCATTGCGCCAATTCAGGCTCGCTGTAACTGGACACGTAGGTTTGCGTATGGCCATGCAGGCGAATGTAAACCAGATCCGTAGTAACGCGATCCCACATAGGCCAAGCTTCGGCATCGGATAGGCAAACGGCAATGCCGGCTTCAGCCAGATAGTGCGCTGTTTCGTCATCGAACCAGGAGGCGTGCCTGAACTCCACAGTATGGCGAACATTCTTCCATTGCAGCAGAGCGGCGATAAACTGCTGCAGCTTGACCAGGTCTTTTTTGACCAGGCCGGGCAGCTGCCATAGTACGACGGCCAGTTTTTCTTTCAGTGCTTCGGCGTGATTTTTTTCAATCAATACCGATGCGGCCGGATCCATTAGTTTCTTGTGATGAGTCAGATAGCGGTTGGCTTTGATAGCAAACCTGAAGTTTTCCGGCGTTTCCTGGGCCCATTTTTGGAAAGTGTCGGGACTTTGCAAACGATAAAAAGTCCCGTTGATTTCCACGGCAGGGAATTGTTGCGCATAGAACTTTAACCGATCCCTGCGAATAATGCCTGCATAGAAACCATCCTGCCAGTCCGGATAATTCCAGCCGCTGGTGCCTACATAAAATCGCGACACACATCAACCCTTCACGCAAATGACAGGCTCCAGCCTGGCTACTTTTTTCGCTAGGCCGGCCCTGTCAGCCACATCGATCACTGCATGGACGTCTTTATAAGCCAGCGGCGCTTCCTCGGCGACGCCGCGCATCGAGGCGCTGCGGATAATGATGCCCTGGTTTGCCAGTTCATCAACCAATGCCCGGCCGTGCCATTGATGGGTCGCTTGGTGACGGCTCATGGCCCGGCCTGCGCCGTGACAGGCCGAACTGAATGAGCGTTGTTCGCTGTCTTTTGTGCCGCAGAGTACATAAGAGCTGGTTCCCATCGAGCCGCCGATCAGCACCGGTTGTCCGACATGGCGGTACTCTGGCGGCAAGTCGGGGTGACCGGGGCCGAAAGCCCGGGTGGCGCCTTTGCGATGAACGAACAGATTTCTTTTCTGCCCATTGAGGGTATGGGGCTCCAGTTTGCAGGTGTTGTGCGAGACATCGTATAACAAATCGATATGGAGGCCGGGAAATACCGACTCCACGGCTTTGCGGGTCAAGTGCGTAATGATCTGGCGATTGGCCAGGGCGCAGTTGATGCCGGCGCGCATGGCCCCCAGATAGTGTTTTCCCAGCGGCGAATCCAGCGGCGCGCAGGCCAGTTCGCGGTCAGGCAATGTAATATGGTATTGAGACGCCGCCATGGCCATATCTTTCAGAAACTCGGTGCCGATTTGATGACCCAGCCCTCTGGAACCGCAATGAATGGTGATGACGATAGCATCGGGTTTCAGGCGAAAAACATTGGCTAGAGATTGATCGTAAATATCAACGACCCGTTGCACTTCGAGATAATGATTGCCGGAGCCTAATGTGCCCATCTCGTCTTTTTGCCGCTCCCGCGCTTTGGCAGACACATATTGGGGCTCGGCGCCAGCCATGCAGCCGCGTTCCTCGATGAATTCCAGATCCCGAGCGACGCCGAATCCCCGCTCAACGGCCCATAAGGCGCCGCCTTTCAGCATGGCGATCATTTCGTCATGATTCAGGTGGATGCGCCCCGTGCTGCCGACACCTGCCGGGACGGTGCGATACAGCTCATCCGCCAACTGCTGCTTGTGTGGCTGTAGATCGGCCATATCAAGGCCGGTCAGCAAAGTGCGTACGCCGCAGGAAATATCAAAGCCAACGCCGCCGGCGGAAACCACGCCGCCCAGTGCCGGGTCGAAGGCGGCGACGCCGCCGATAGGGAAGCCGTAGCCCCAGTGCGCATCAGGCATTGCATAGGCCGCTTCGACGATGCCAGGCAATGAGGCCACGTTGGCGATTTGTTCATGGACTTTCTGGTCCATGTCGCGCAGCAGCTTTTCATCGGCATAAATAATGGCCGGAACGCGCATGGGGCCTTGAGCCGGAATTTCCCAGCAGGTTTCATCGCGTTGTATGAATTGAGAAGTATCCATGAGTATCCTTTAAACGTCGACGACGCATTGGGCAACCCATAGGCCGTCCGGTTGCTGATAAACATGCAGTTCGGTCAGTGTTGCGCCTTTGATTTCCACGGCAGGCTGGTGTTTTCCCCGATCAACGGCTTCCCCGAAGGCCGTCGCCGTCAATTCTCCGTTATTGATGGACACCTGAAACCGGCTGAACAACAGGCCGCGAACGGCCATGGCGTAAATCAGTTCGTTGATCCAGTCCAGAAACAGATACTCGCTGTCGGGCTCTTGGCAGTGAATCGGGATCGCTTCGGAAGGCAGAACCTCAGCGGGATCGGTGATGACTGCCGTCATGGCCAGCGCAGCCTGTTCAAATGCCTGTTCGAGCGTCGGCGCGATGCCGCGTATGCCCATATCGGCTTCGTGTGCAAAATGTTCCCAATAAGGCGCCATGGATTTCTTTTGCTTTCGTCGGTAATTGTCGAAAATATTAATGTTACGACGAAAAATAATGTCCGGATATACAGAGGCTTACCTAAGTATTGATACTGATTACCATCCTGTTATATATCAGATATAACTGAAAACAATTTGATTCAGGCGCTTCAAAGCATACGAATGCCTTGAGTCAAATCTACAATCTTGAAAATTGATGTCAGCAGGGGAATAGATTATTTTTCAGATTGAGCTTCTGAGCCAGTCCTTCTGTCATATCTTAAGTGAAACATGCCAGTATCACGCTGTTTGGCTTCACGATGCCTATAACCGACAATCTGATAAGACATTATGCCATTACGCAATTTTGAACTTTCCATGTGGGCCGAAGCCTGCGAAGTGCTGGAACGAGCTGAACGACTGCACCGGCAGTTTTTCAGGCCCGCCGCGTTGCGCGCCAGACGTCCGGCCTGGGAGCCGCCGATTGATATTTATGAAACCTTGGATGAATTCACAATTATAGTCGCGTTGCCGGGAGTGCAGCCGGAGCATATCAGTGTATCGCTTGAGGATGGTCAATTAATCGTGAGCGGACGGCGCTATTTGCCTGTAGACGTCGGGGCAGAGATTCAGCGGCTGGAGATTCCATACGGTCGGTTTGAGCGGAGCATTGAACTTCCGGAAGGGCGCTTTAATCTAGGTGGGCATGAATTCCTGAACGGTTGTCTGTTGATTATACTGCGGAAAATAGGATGACTTCTTATGCGGATCAAGGACCTTAAAGATTTAATTCTGGGCTCGAAGGGAGAATCTGAAGAGGATTCTTCGGCAACAATCCAACAGGCTCAGGGTGATTCGTCCAACCTATCCGTTCCGAGTGATGCTCTGATTATCGTGCCCATGCTCGGCACCGTACTTTTCCCCCAGGTCGTCCTGCCGTTAGTGATTGGCCGTAAACAATCGATTGCCGCCGTGCAGTATGCGGTTCGTTCCGAGAGGCCGATCGGATTGCTGCTGCGCCGCGACGACAAGGATGAAGATCCTGCGCCCGAAGACCTTTACACAGTCGGCACTGTGGCGGAGATACTGCGCTATCTGACTGCGCCTGACGGCAACCATCATATCGTCTGCCAGGGCATTCAGCGTTTTCGGGTGAAGGAATTCCTGCCGGGCTATCCTTTCCTTGTGGCGCGCTGGGAGGCTCATCAGGAATCTGATGAAACCACTAAAGATATCGATGCGCGCGTCGTAACCCTTAAACATAAAGCACTGGAAGTGCTTAATTTGTCAAAACAAGTACCCGATGAACTGGTCAGCGCCATTCAATTGATCAATTCGGCTCCTATGCTGGCGGATCTGATTTCCAGTTATCTGATCACGAAATCCGACGAGAAACAGCAGATATTAGGACTGTTCGACGTGCAGAAACGCATCGATAAAATCCTGGAGATGCTCAATTACCGGATTGAAGTCTTAAAACTTTCCCATCAAATCAACGAGCAGACTCAGGAAACAATGGGGCAGCGCCAACGCGAGTTTGTCCTGAGAGAGCAACTGAAAGCCATACAGAAGGAGTTGGGCGAGGGTGAGGAAGGCGCGGTCGAGGTTGAAGAGATCAGCAACGCCATCGCAGCAGCGAAAATGCCTGAAGAAGTGGAAAAACATGCCCGCAAGGAATTGAATCGCCTGAAGCAAATGCCGGAAGCCGCCGGCGAGTATTCAATGCTGCGCACCTACCTGGACTGGCTGGTGGAAATACCCTGGTCGGTTTCCAGCACAGGGGATATCGATATCAACAGGGCTCGCGAAATTCTGAATGAAGATCATTATGGTCTGGAAAAGATCAAGCAGCGCATTCTGGAATATTTGGCCGTGCGCAAGCTGAATCCTGAAGGCAAGAGCCCTATCCTTTGTTTTGTAGGGCCTCCGGGCGTCGGCAAAACTTCTCTAGGGCGCAGTATTGCCCGCGCTACCGGGCGCGAATTCGTACGCACCAGTTTAGGCGGCCTGCATGATGAAGCCGAGATAAGAGGGCACCGGCGGACTTATCTGGGGGCGCTGCCGGGCATTATCATTCAGTCGATCCGTAAAGCAGGCATCAACAATCCGGTGTTTATGCTCGATGAAATGGATAAGATCGGCGCGGGCTTTCAGGGTGATCCTTCCGCAGCATTGCTGGAAGTGCTGGACCCGGAACAAAATTCGACTTTCCGCGATAATTACCTGGCGGTCCCGTTTGACTTGAGCCATGTCATGTTTATCGGAACGGCCAATGTTCTGGACAGTATACCCATTCCCTTGCGCGATCGCATGGAAGTGATAGAGCTGTCGGGTTATACGGCTGATGAAAAGGAGCAGATCGCCAAGCGTTATCTGGTCGGCAGGCAGCTGGAAGCGAACGGCTTAAAGCCCGAGCAATGCGCCATTACCGATCAGGCCATACGGACTATCATCCAGGACTACACGCGCGAAGCCGGCTGCCGGAATCTGGAACGCGAAATAGGCGCCGTGTTCCGTCATGTCGCCATGGATATTGCCGAAGGCAAGGTGGCTCAGGAAGTGATCGATGCCGAGCAGATTCCGGCCATTTTGGGGCCGAGAAAATTTGAAAGCGATGTGGCCATGCGCATCAGCGTGCCGGGCGTTGCGACAGGACTTGCCTGGACGCCGGTAGGCGGCGACATCCTTTTTATCGAAGCGACCCGCATTCCCGGCACCGGAAAACTGATTCTGACCGGACAACTGGGCGAGGTGATGAAAGAAAGCGCCCAGGCCGCATTGAGTCTGGTCAAATTCCGGGCGGCTGAATTTGGTTTGGGCGAGGAGCTGTTTAAAAAAACCGATATTCATGTGCATGTGCCCGCAGGCGCCATTCCTAAGGATGGGCCCAGCGCCGGCGTGGCCATATTCGTGGCGTTGTACTCGGCATTTTCCGAACAAATCGTGCAAAAGGACGTGGCGATGACCGGTGAAATCAGTTTGCGCGGGTTGGTTCTGCCAGTCGGCGGCATCAAGGAAAAAGTCATTGCCGCAGCGCGCGCCGGCATCAAAACGGTCATGCTGCCGGCGCGCAATAAAAGAGATTTTGAGGAAATACCGCAAGCGGTCCGGGATCAGCTTGAGTTTGTCTGGCTGGAGACAGTGGATGATGCGCTGGAGGTTGCGGTTGAAAAGACGGGCCGGAGTAATCCTGAACCTACATGATAGGCAGCTGTAGGGTACGCATTGTGTACCTTCTCAAAGTTCTGATGAGACGGTAGCAGAAGAACGGTACGCGGTGCGTACCCTACGGTTGTGCATGATCAATAAATGATTTTCTGAGCTTTTAATGCGGCGTAAATATCATCAATAGACGCTTTATCGCTGTCGAAAGCCATATCCGACAGTTCTGCTTTGCTGTTCACGCATAAACAGATCAATCCGGCATTTTTGACGGCCTGAATGAGCGGTGCAGCCTCCTCGTTTTCCAGAATGGTCGTGGCATGCCCGGTATCGAATAGCCTTCTTTCCAGTTGATAAGCCGCTTCCTTGCCATTGGCGCCAGTTAAGGCGATAGCCGTTGCTGTCTGGCTGAACCGGGCCGCCCGTTCCGCCGCGCTGACCGGCTGTTGAACTTCATCTTCCGTATGGCCGGTGATCATGCCGGCACCCACCGTGCCGTTGGTCAGCCGGTCGATGATAATGAACGAGCCGCTGCCTTTAACGCGTTTGTAGGGATCGAATACTACGGGCGCGTTGACTGAAACCGTGCAGGAGCCGATCTCGTTGAGTTTCAATTCGTTGGCGTCATGGTGTTCCAGCGTATTGACATCGATGCGGTGGTGAATCATCGAGATGGAGCCGGGCACGCTGCGCGTGGCCAGCTTGATGATGTACTGGCGGCCCGGCGTCATGGCCTGCTCGGCCATCCAGACGATGCTCGCCTTGAATTTATCCGCAACCGTGGCAGGCGTTTTTTCAGCGCCGACAATCATGTCGCCGCGGCTGATGTCGATTTCGTCTTCCAGCGTCAGGGTTACGGCCATTGGCGGAAAAGCCTGATCAAGCTCGCCATCATAAGTCACGATGGCCTTGATTTTGCTGCTTTTACCTGACGGCAAGGCAGTAATGCGGTCGCCCTTGCGGAAAACGCCCGATGCTACCGTGCCGCAGAAACCGCGGAAGTCGAGGTTGGGGCGGTTGACATACTGCACGGGGAAGCGTGCATCGTCGAAATTGCGGTCGTTGGCGATTTCAATGGTGTTCAGCGCTTCCATCATCGGTACGCCGGTAAACCAGGGCATATTGTCGCTGCGGTTGACCACGTTGTCGCCGTCCAGCGCCGACAGCGGGATAAAGGTAATATCGTGCAGATCCAGCGATTGAGTAAACGCCAGATAGTCGGCCTTGATTTTATTGAAGGTTTCTTCGCTGTAGTCGACCAGGTCCATTTTGTTGACTGCGACGATGATGTGCCTGATGCCCAGCAGGGAAGCGATAAAGCTGTGGCGCTTGGTCTGGGTCTGCACGCCGTAGCGCGCGTCGATCAGGATGACGGCCAGATCGCAGGTCGAGGCGCCTGTGGCCATGTTGCGCGTGTACTGCTCATGCCCCGGTGTGTCGGCAATGATGAACTTGCGCGTGGCGGTGGAGAAGTAGCGGTAAGCGACATCAATGGTAATGCCCTGTTCACGTTCCGCCTGCAAGCCGTCAACCAGCAAAGCCAGATCGATCTTGCCAGCGCCCGTGGTGCCGGATTTGGCGCTGTCGGCCTGAACCGCGGCCAATTGATCTTCATAGATCATCTTGGAGTCATGCAGCAGGCGGCCGATCAGTGTGCTTTTGCCGTCGTCGACATTGCCGCAAGTCAGGAAGCGCAGCAATTCCTTGCGCTCATGCTGCGCCAGATAAGCATTGATATCGGTACTGATTAAATCTGATTGGTGTGACATAGTATTGTTTCTCTGAATTCCTGTTATTGGTTGCAGTGGCGGGCAATATTAAAAATACCCTTCGCGCTTTTTCTGCTCCATGGAACCGGCCTGATCGTGGTCGATCAGGCGTCCCTGGCGTTCAGAGGTTGTGGTCAATAGCATTTCCTGAATGATTTCAGGCAGCGTAGTCGCGGTTGATTCAACAGCGCCTGTCAGCGGGTAGCAGCCCAAGGTGCGGAAGCGCACCATTTTCATTTCCACTTTGTCGTCCGAGCCGATCGGCATACGGTCGTCGTCGACCATGATCAGCATGCCGTCCTTATTGACAACGGGGCGTTCCTTGGCGAAATACAAGGGCACGATCGGGATGTTTTCCAGATGAATGTATTGCCAGATATCCAGCTCGGTCCAGTTGGAAAGCGGGAATACGCGGATACTTTCGCCTTTATCGATTCTGCCGTTATAGATGTTCCATAATTCCGGACGCTGGTTTTTAGGGTCCCAGCGATGATTTTTATCCCGGAAAGAATAAACGCGTTCTTTCGCGCGGGATTTTTCTTCGTCGCGCCGGGCGCCGCCAAAGGCGGCATCAAAGCGGTATTTGTTCAGTGCCTGCTTGAGTCCTTCGGTTTTCATGACGTCGGTGTGCTTCTTGCTGCCATGAGTAAATGGCCCGATACCCTGGTCGACACCGTCCTGGTTGACATGGACCAGCAATTCAAGACCGAGTTCTTTAACCATGCGGTCGCGAAATTCAATCATTTCCTTGAATTTCCAGGTCGTATCGACATGCATCAAAGGGAAAGGGGGCTTGCCGGGATAAAAAGCCTTCATGGTCAGATGCAACATGACGGCGGAATCCTTGCCGATAGAATACAACATCACCGGGCGTTCAAATTCGGCGGCTACTTCACGAATAATATGAATACTTTCAGCTTCCAGCTGTTTGAGATGGGTCAGTTTATAATCAGTCATTAATAATCCGTCAGGAATGGGAATACCACGGTATAGTTATTGAGACAACTCAATAAGAAACCTTCTATTCTAATTTGATCAGGCAGTTAATGCCAGATTTGCTTGAAATTTATTGTATTGCGCCAGCTATGGTTGATATCGTTACCGGTTTTTGATGTGACGGTAGCCAAGATTTTGCATTTGCCGAAGAATCCAGTGTTGCCGTTTGAGTACATAGTTAGAAGGGCGGTTTGCGTGCAGTATAATCGGATTAGGCAGTGTGGCCGCCAGGAGCGCGGCCTGAGCGCGGCTGAGTTGTTTCGCTGGGATGCCGAAATAGTGGCGGCTGGCGGCTTCTATGCCGAACAAATGATCGCCGAATTCAGCGATATTCAAATACATGACCAATATCCGCTCTTTAGTCCACATTATTTCGATCAATATCGTAAACCAGACTTCCAGTCCTTTGCGCAAAAAACTTTTTGAAGGACTCAGGAATAAATTTTTAGCCACCTGCTGGGAAATGGTGCTCGCCCCTCTCAGTTTGCCGCCTTCCATATAGACATCAATTGAAGACTGTATGGAATCCAGATCAAATCCGGAATGCTGGAAAAAACGCTGATCTTCGGATGCAATCACGGCTGCCGAAGCGTTAGAAGAAATTTTTTCCGAACTGACCCAGGTATAGTCAATGGATTTAAACGTTTGATCATAGGCCAAATCTTCAAAATGCCGGTAGAGCATGAATGCCGATGTGGGAGCAGGGCACCAGCGCAATAATGCGCAGAGTGCGATAGACGTAACCAGAAAAGTCAGCAGCAGATAAAGCGCCGTATTTCGCAGTACGAGCCTTAGCGGCAATGACCGGAAGCCTCTATTTCGCAGGTGTCGGGATTTTTTGGTCAAGTTGCTGAAAATTTTTATGTCTGATAGGGGCCTAATAGCCATTTAAAATGATTTGGAGACTGTCTGGTTAAATGGAAAATTTCAGGATAAGGCGCGTTCTTCCGCGACAATTTTTTCCGTGGGTGAGCAATTTATTGGCAAAGTTTAAATTAAAACCAAGCTTACGCAATAAACTTATATATTTTTATAACGCCAGAATATATCAAAAACATGCATTTATTCGCATAAATAAACAGCAAATTTGACAGATATTTATTTTAATATCAGGATAATGGATTTTAAGATTAATAAAATAATAATGAAAATTGACGTCTTGTATGCAGCGGTTTCTTCCGGATCATTGAGGAAAATAGCCAGAGGTCTGGTTATGGCCCTGTTTCTTTCATCTGTTGCGGGATGCGCCACAGTCGGCCATGAGTTTCCTGCCGGTCAGGTTTCAACTATTAAAATTGGCGAAACCACTCAGAATGATGTGCGCGCCACTTTCGGCAATCCCTGGAGAACCGGCATAGAGGATGGCTTGAGAACCTGGACTTATGGAATTTATCACTACAGCCTGTTCGATGATGCCAGCACGGAAGATCTGCTTATTCGGTTTGACAAGCGCGGTATCGTTACCTCATTTGTATTTAACACGACCAAACGATCAAAATAATCCAAACAGGGTGCCTCATATATTGCTCGCACCCTGTCTCCGACCGTTTTTTAAGCCATCCTTTCCTGGTCCCGGACTATCTCCAAGGCCACTGCTTCGGCTACCTTGATGCCATCCACGGCCGCGGAAAGAATGCCGCCCGCATAGCCCGCACCTTCCCCGGCCGGATACAGTCCTCTGGTATTCAGGCTTTGATAGTCGGCGTTGCGCTTGATGCGCACAGGGGATGATGTTCGCGTTTCAACGCCGGTCAGTACGGCATCGTGCATAGCAAACCCTTTTATTTTTTTATCAAATGCCGGAATGGCTTCGCGTATCGCTTCTATCGCGTAATCGGGCAGGGCAGAACTCAGATCGCATAAGTGCACGCCCGGCGTATAGGAGGGCTGCACGGAACCCAGCGCAACCGAGGGACGCTTGGCCAGGAAGTCGCCTACCAGTTGTCCTGGCGCTTCATAGGTCTTGCCGCCCAGTTCAAAGGCATGGGCTTCCAAGCGGCGCTGGAACTCGATGCCGGCTAAAGGGTGGCCCGGATAATCATCCGGCGTAATACCGGCGACAATGCCGCTGTTGGCATTGCGCTCGTTGCGCGAATATTGGCTCATGCCATTGGTCACCACATGGCCCGTCTCGGATGTGGCAGCTACCACCGTGCCGCCGGGACACATGCAGAAGCTGTAAACAGAGCGCCCATTGCGGCAATGATGGACCAGTTTGTAATCGGCAGCACCCAGTAGCGGATGGCCCGCATTTTTGCCGAAACGGCAGGTATCGATCAACGATTGAGGATGTTCTATGCGAAAGCCGATGGAAAAGGGCTTGGCTTCAATGTAAACGCCGCGGTCATAAAGCATTTTGAAGGTATCCCGTGCACTGTGGCCGACGGCCAGCACGACGTGATCGCAACGAATCGTTTCGCCATTGGCGAGTACGACGCCGCGCACCTGACCGTTGTCGATGTCGATGTCGTCCACGCGGCTTTGGAAGCGTATCTCGCCGCCCAATGACTCGATGGTTGCGCGTATCTGTTCCACCATCGACACCAGCTTGAACGTACCGATGTGCGGCTTGCTGAGGTAGAGAATTTCAGCAGGTGCGCCGGCTTTGACAAACTCGGTCAGCACCTTGCGGCCGTAATGATTGGGGTCTTTGATTTGGGTGTGGAGTTTGCCGTCGGAAAAAGTGCCGGCGCCGCCTTCTCCGAATTGCACGTTCGACTCGGGATTGAACACGCTTTTGCGCCAAAGGCCGAAAGTATCTTTAGTACGTTCGCGCACCTCTTTGCCGCGCTCCAGAAGAATGGGCCGAAAACCCATCTGGGCCAGAATCAAAGCCGCAAACAGTCCGCAGGGCCCGGTACCGATCACGACGGGGCGAGACGGCAGATCCTTGGGCGCATGGGCAACAAAGCGATAAGTTGTGTCCGGCGTTAAGGCGATATGCGGATCGTCGCGCAGGCGCTTCAGTAAGGCTTGCTCATTGTCGGCTTCAACATCGAGGGTATAAATAAGAAAAATCGAATCCCGATTGCGAGCATCAATACCGCGGCGAAATATTCTATAATTGATCAAATGTTCTGCGCTGAGGCCAAGTCGATCGAGAATAGCGGTTTTGATCATGCTTTCCGGATGATCGAGAGGGAGTTTAAGTTCAGTGATTCTCAACATGTAGTTTATTCCAGGATGCCTCTGTAAGAGGTCCTTGTATATTGCGGGTCAATGTGATGGGATAGGACTATTTTACCTTAATGGCCGTTTTCTTGTTAGTAGCT
This sequence comes from Methylobacter sp. BlB1, assembly GCF_015476545.1. Taxonomy (GTDB): domain Bacteria; phylum Pseudomonadota; class Gammaproteobacteria; order Methylococcales; family Methylomonadaceae; genus Methylobacter. The sequence goes on from NZ_JADMKV010000031.1 coordinate 42,067, forward strand.
ATTTAGGCGCTTTTTATTCAGTTATGCTTTTTAAAAAAATAAGGCATAGTGCAAACAAAACCATATTTACGTTGATAATAACCAGAACATGACCTTCGGTTTTGCAATGATCCGTCTATCAAAATATCTGTTATTAATCGGGCTTATTGCCGGCGCCTACTTTGCCTCTGGCTTACTGGGCCAAATGCTTAAAGTTCCGCCCAGTAATGCCGGCGCGCTGTGGCCGCCTTCCGGCATTTCTCTGGCGGCAATGCTCCTGCTGGGCAAGCGGATTTGGCCTGGTATATTTATAGGCAATTTCTGCATCAGCGCCTGGGCTTTCGGTTTCAGGGAAGAATCGCTGCTTATTTATGCGGTAACCGGCTTAGGGGCAGTGTCCTGCGCCGTTGCCGGCACTTATCTGATAAAACGTTTTGTCGGTTTTCCAAATCTGTTGGTTGAAGATAAAAGCATTCTGCTTTTCATGTTGCTTGGCGGCCCCTTAAGTTGTCTGTTACCGTCAACCATAGCCATGATCGCCATGAGCCTAGCGGGCATCATTTCGGCATCTGAAATTCCCATCAATTGGGTCAGTTGGTGGGTCGGCGATACCATGGGAGTATTGGTATTCACGCCGTTGACGCTGATTGTCTTCGCCCAGCCTGAACATATATGGCGCAAGCGCCTGATTACAGTAGGCGTACCGCTTGTCATTGCGATCACATTAGTTGTTGTATTCTTCTCATATGTGCGAGAGGTCGATCAGCAGCAGCTTCAGGTAAATTTCAAAAATCAGGTCATTACCTTATCGCAAGCCTTAAAAAAACGTATTCATGGCGATCTGCATGCCATTAACAGTGTCCGGAGCTTTTTTGCGGGTTCCGATAATGTTGAAAATCAGGAATTCGCAATGTTTACCAAGCAGGCATTGTCTCCTTTTAAAGAGATAGAATCGCTGACATGGATAAGCCATATGTCGGCAGGCGTCGGCAATATTGAATTCACTTCCATACTTAACAAGCGAATAACCGGCTTTCCAAACACTGATTCGGTATTTCCGGCCAATCCCAGCCACCTGCTAAAAGGTGATTTTACCTCGTCCGAATTTGGATACCTCTTGGTCGATGGTGATAAGGTTAAACTGGTGACGCCTGTTTTTAACAAAGCAAAAGACAATGAAAAGCTGCTACGGGGAGCCATTGTAACCAGTATTTCGATTGATGAACTGGTGCGTGAATCGTTCAATGAATTGAATACAACAGGCAGTTTCTTGACTATCAGTACTTCTAAAGGCGCAGAGAATCAGAAAAAGATCATTTATTCCAATGCTGGAGAGCAGCAGGTTAAAGCTTCCGAACAATACGCATTCTCAGTCGCTGATCAACAATGGCGATTGAGTTTTTACCATGATTTGGTTTTGGAAAATTCTCGCATTTGCTGGCCGATATGGTGGGTTTTATTCAGTGGTTTGCTGTTTGCCAGCTTACTCGGCATCGGCCTTTTGATGCTGACGGGGCGTTATTTTCGGACGGAATCCATCATCGAGGAACGCACAGCGGCGCTACTGCAGGCGAAAAATGCCGCCGAAACGGCCAATAATGCCAAAAATCAGTTTCTGGCCAATATCAGTCATGAGTTGCGCACGCCGTTGAACGGCATACTGGGTTTTACGCAACTGTTGCAGAAGAGATCCTCACTCCCTGAGGACGTTAAAAAGCACGTCAATATCATCAAGCAATGCAGCGATAATCTTCTGACGCTGATTACCGATATTCTCGATATTTCAGCGATTGAGTCCAATAAAATTAAAATCGATATCGGGAATTTTGACTTCGAACACCTGCTGTCCAATCTGGTTGAAGTTTTCAAATTGCAAGCCGATGAAAAAAATCTGGTTTTAATCGTCAACAATGAAGTCACGCACCGGTATTTGAAAGGGGATGAAACGCGTATCCGGCAAATTCTTGTCAATTTGCTCAGCAATGCCATCAAATATACTGATTACGGCAGCGTGAGCATCACGTCAAGCTACTATAACGGCAATTTGATCGTTTCCGTCGGCGATACAGGCTGCGGAATTGCCCAAAAGGATCTGGAACAGATTTTTTCACCTTTTGTGCAGATCAATGCCTCTGATTTTGTCAGGGACGGGGTGGGCCTCGGCTTGGCCATTACCCGCGAACTGGTCGATTTTATGGGCGGCGATATCACCGTCACCAGTCAGCTCGGCAAAGGCAGTATTTTTTCAGTTTCACTGCCGCTGCCGATCAGTGCCAGAAATCAGTATGACGCAATCCCTCAGAAACAGGTCTCAACCGAGAGAAATACTGCCACACGCGTATTGATTGCCGATGACAGCGAGATTAATTTGCTATTGCTGGCCAATATGCTTGAGCAGTATGGCTGTGTCGTCGATTCAGCCATAAACGGCCAGGATGCGTTGCAATTAATCGGCGAACGAGACTATCAGGTGGCGCTTATAGATATCAATATGCCGGTCATGACCGGCCTGGAATTGGTGAAAATTATAAGAAGCCGGCACAATCCGTTAAAAATCGCCGCTATCAGCGCCTATGCCGATGACCATAAGATAATGGAAGCATTGAATGCCGGGTTTGATTTTTATTTAACCAAGCCGCTTGATGAAAGCAAATTGATAAGAATATTAATGAGCGTGCGCCAAGAAGAAAAAATCACTGCTGGTGATCCTAAGCCGGTTAAGAAAAACTCGGTTTTGCCTGGTATAGGGAAAACATAAAAAGCCCTGCGATAAGATTTAACAACCAGGTCATTTGCCAGAAAAACTTGTTAATAAAGACAGAAAGAGACCCTAACATGACACGCATAAGACAATTGCTCAGTTTGGCAGTGCTGCTATTACTGCCCCAATTAAGCCCGGCTGCGGACTGGCCGAATTTCAATCTGCTCAAGGCCGATCTCGCACAGTTGCCCAAACCGGAAACGGTAAAAATCGACCATGATCCTGTCTATAAATCAGCTAAGGAATACGAGGCTTATCCGCTCTCGGAAATCCTGAAAAAAATTCCCGTACCGCCTTCTTTGAAAGCAGATGAACTGGTGGTCGTATTTACAGCCGCCGATGGCTATAACGTGTCCATGGCTTATCAGGATGCCATGGCCGAGCAGGGATTTATTGCTTTCAAGGACAACGCCGCCGAGCCCCAAAAATGGCAGGAATTTAAATTCGGCAAGCAAACTGTCACGCCGGCGCCATTTTATCTGGTTTGGCCGAAAAAAGGACTGGATGAGTGGCGCTATCCCTGGCCATTTCAACTGGTTTCGCTGTCATTGCAACCTGCCAAGACCTATTTCGGTGCCGCTGCGCCCGCCAAGGCTGATGACCGGATCAATAACGGCTTTAAATTGTTCAGCCGCTACTGCATTCGCTGCCATTCGGTGAATCTTGCCGGGGGCGAGGTCGGTCCGGAACTGAATGTGCCGAAAAACGTTACCGAGTATTTTAAGGAGCAGGAGCTGCCTGGGTTCATACGCAATGCGACTGCCTATAGGGCCGGCACGAAAATGCCTTCGTTTGAGAGCCTTATCACGCCAGATGAGGCCCAGAATATCGTGCAGTACCTGAAACAAATGAGGCTGGAAAAAACGCAATAAATGATGGGGTGCACAAGAAATGTCCTCCTCTTGCTATGCTGGCAGGAGATGGCCATTTCAGCAGCATATCCGTTTTTTATGATCAGGCAGGCAAGCGCCGAGATAACGGGATGACTAAACCCGTATTAACTCTGTAAAATAGCAGTTTTCAATTTTCATCGTTCAAGAACAGAATGCGTACTACTCAATTTCCACTCAATACCATTAAAGAAACCCCGGCCGATGCCGAAATCGCCAGCCATCAGCTGATGATGCGCGCCGGACTTATCCGCAAACTGGCCGCCGGGCTTTATACCTGGCTGCCGTTGGGGTTGCGGGTATTACGCAAAGTGGAAAGAATCACGCGTGAGGAAATGGAAAAAGCCGGCGCGCTGGAGGTTCTGATGCCGGCGCTGCAACCGGCCGAATTATGGCAGGAGACCGGACGCTGGGAGCAGTACGGCCCGGAACTGGCGCGCATGAAAGATCGCCACGACCGCGATTTCTGCCTGGGGCCTACGCATGAGGAAATCATCACCGATCTGGCGCGCAACGAAATCAAAAGCTACAAGCAATTGCCCATTACTTATTATCAGGTGCAGACCAAATTCCGCGACGAAATCCGCCCGCGCTTCGGCGTTATGCGCTCACGCGAATTCGTCATGAAGGATGCCTACTCATTCCATCTTGACCAGGCTTCGCTGCAGGAAACCTACGATGTCATGTATAAGGCTTACACCAATATTTTCAATCGTTTCGGCTTGAAGTTCCGCGCCGTGATTGCCGATTCCGGCTCAATCGGCGGCGCTGTCTCGCATGAATTCCATGTGCTGGCCGATTCCGGCGAGGACGCCATCGCCTTCTCGACCGAGAGCGACTACGCGGCCAATGTTGAAAAGGCCGAAGCCGTCATGCCGGCAGGATCGCGCGCCCAGCCGGCCGCCGCATTGACGCTGGTTGATACGCCCGATCAGCACAGCATTGAAGAAGTCAGCCGCTTTTTAAACATTTCGCCGCAGCAGTGCCTGAAAACCTTGATAGTGAGAGGCGAAGAAGAGGGTACACTGGTTGCCTTGCTGTTAAGAGGCGATCACGAACTGAACGTGATCAAGGCCGAAAAAATTGACGGCATTGCCGCACCGCTGAGCTTTGCCAGCGATGAGGAAGTCAGCAGTGCCTGCCGATGCAAGCCCGGTTCCATCGGCCCGATAGGTCTGGATATAAAAATCATAGCTGATCGCAGCGCGGTCCTGATGTCAGATTTCGTCTGTGGCGCCAACCAGGACGGCAAGCATTATCAAGGCGTCAACTGGGAGCGCGATCTGCCGGTGCCCGCAATCGAGGACCTGCGCACGGTCATCGAAGGCGATCCCAGCCCGGACGGCAAGGGTACGATCACGCTGGCGCGCGGCATTGAAGTCGGCCACATCTTCCAGTTGGGCATCAAATACAGCGCTGCAATGAAAGCCGACATCATCAATGAGGCCGGTAAAAACCAGACCATGATCATGGGCTGCTACGGCATCGGCATTTCACGCGTGGTGGCGGCGGCCATCGAGCAAAATCACGACGACAAGGGCATTATCTGGCCGGACAGCCTGGCGCCGTTCCAGGTGGCGCTCTGCCCCATGAACATGCATAAATCCGAGCGTCTGAAGGAAGCCTCCGAAAAGCTGTATCAGGACTTACAGGCGGCCGGCATTGAGGTGTTGTTCGACGACCGTAAAGTCCGCGCCGGTTTCATGTTCTCGGACATGGAGCTGATCGGCATCCCGCACCGCATCGTCGTCGGCGATCGCGGCCTGGATACGGGCACGGTCGAATATAAGGCCAGAACAGAGCAGGACAGCCAGGAAATTCCGTCTACGGAAATTATCGACTTTTTAAAAGCCAAGCTGAATAGATAGGATTGGGTTAAAAATAACTTTTCGATTTGTCGATGAATCATGTAAGGGCGAATTCATTCGCCCTTACACACTATTGCACCCGAAAACCGGGAAATTATTTACGGCCAAATCTATAGTTGGGTAATTAAAAATTTGAATTTCAGAACGTGGGTTAAGCGACTGGCACGAAAAACCATCGGCTTTTCGAAGTTGGAAGTCCTGCATGATACGGTTATCGGATTGCTGATTAACAAGGTTGAGTTTGGCGTGGATATTCATGCCTAATTACAGATTTAACCCATCACCGATTTTTTCAATAGGCAAAATTTTATATTTCCTGCTGCCCTTTCCTGTCGCCTTGCTATCTCTAAGTCTCATGAGCATGTATATGAAATACTACGACATCGGAGTTAATATGGCGGCCAATAATAGTTTTTTGGTTTTCTTTGTAGCACCCATACTACTCATTGTCCTTTACATCACAGCAGCAACCAGCCTGTATTTAGTGAATCGATATTTTAAATCTCAATGGCTGGGGATTTTGCTTGGTAGTGCATTAATATTTATCGTGGGAATTGGCTCATTCTTAATCGAAGTTCAATCTGATTTGGATTATCCAACTGAAAAGCCCAAAAATATGACACTGTTTTTGAAATACTATGTCAGTGAAATGGTTGAACGATAATTAATAAAATGATCTGTCAATACGATAATATGAGCTTACAATCAATTGAAGGCAGACACCCTTGATGTTTAAAAAAACCGTCTAATCGGATAACCGGGGATATCTAGCCCCAGCGGGTAGGATGCGGTGAGATACGAACCTCATTGTTCGCGATTGATGCGCATCCCTGCGTTCAGCGCATCCTACGAGCTCTTTATGGTTCCAAGAAATACCCGGGCTATGGCACTATTTTGAACATTAGACAAAAAAGATAATCCTTGAAACTGCTTCAACTGCGAAATTCAGGTTTACAGTAGGAACCATGAAAAAATGGCAACCCATAAAGCGAGCTTAAAAAAACATATTACTTTGTGGCCGCTCGTTCTTTATGGAGTGGGCGATATTTTGGGGGCGGGCATATATGGATTGGTCGGGAAAGCCGCAGGCCTCATGGGCAACGCAGTCTGGGTGGCTTTTATGGTGAGCATGACCGCCGCCTCGCTTACTGGGCTTTCTTATGCATCGTTAAGCTCGCGCTACCCGCGTGCCGGGGGCGCCGCTTACATTACGCATAAAGCTTTCGGGAGTCATTTCTTGGCTTATGTCGTGGGCCTTGCGGTACTTGCGTCCGGTCTTACTTCGATGGCTACCGCGTGCCGAGTTTTTGCCGGCTATTTTTCAGGACTTTTCCCTCTATTTTCAGAGCCCGTTATTATTATTGGATTAGCGCTCTCTTTAGCCATTATTATTTTTATGGGTATTCGGGAAACGATTTGGACCAATAGTTTTCTAGCCGCAATTGAAATCTGCGGTCTCCTTTTTATTATTTTAATGGGGTTAAGTTTCGTTGGCAGCGTCAATTATCTCGATGCGACTACGGTGCAAAATCCAATCGGCGATCTCTCGATTCCTATTCTTCTAGGCGGAGCCGTTCTTACCTTTTACTCTTTTGTGGGCTTTGAGGATATGCTGAACGTGAGTGAGGAAGTTGTCGAACCTGAGCGGACATTGCCAAAGGGCCTACTTCTGTCGGTGGCAATTTCGTCCCTCATCTACATGTCGATCAGCATTGTCGCAGTCTCGGTCATCCCTGCAACGGAGCTGGCGGCATCGAAACAGCCGCTCGTTGACGTGATCGGCAAGGCAGCCCCTTGGTTTCCGCCGGTGGTTTTTAGTCTGATTGCGCTCATCGCAGTATCGAACACCGCACTTTTAAACTACGTGATGGGTTCGCGCCTTCTTTATGGCATGTCATCCCAAGGGCTTCTACCAAAATTTTTGGCGGATATTCATCCGAAACGGTTAACTCCGCATCGAGCAATTCTAATCTTGCTCGTGGTGCTTCTGATTTTAGCCTTGAGCGGAGACATTTCAGATTTAGCGCGGGCGACCAGTGTTTTACTCCTTATTTGTTTTTCGCTCGTGAACCTCGCCCTCATTGTCTTACAGAAAAAAGACAAAGTGAAGGGCCGCTTCGAAGTACCGGCGTTTGTTCCTGCGGCTGGTTTAGTGGTGTGTATAGCGATGTTGACGCAAGCCAAATCAGAAGAACTTTTAATCGCGGGCGGAATCATTGCCTTTATCGGATTGCTTTATTTTTTCGTTAAACCTTCGGCCGAAGCGATTGCAAAGATGGATCTTTAGCTTGCAGGGTGCAATAGGCATTAGCCGTATTGCACCGGATTATGTGTTGCGGGGCGGGGGTTAGGTAAAGAGTTAAATCACCCTCGGCAAAGCGCGGCAGGATGCGGTAAGGTACGAACCGCATCGTTCGCGATCGATGCACATCACTGCGTTCAGCGCATATATGGACTCCTCCGTTTTGCAAGCTTTTTCTCTT
>NZ_JADMKV010000032.1 GCF_015476545.1 Methylobacter sp. BlB1
ATAAGGATGACTGGTTTGGCGGCGTTAGCACAGATGGTCGGACTGGACGCTTACAGTTCTTTTTGGACTTCAAGGCATTTAGCCTGAGATATTTTGCATTTGTTTAGCATTATCAAACCCTGTTAATTTCTTATTATTAATTCAATGGTTTGGGTATATGCTCAGAGGGAGAAGAGTGAGTGAATTGGCAATACTCTCCCAAAGCCGGCAAAAAAAAGCCCGCTTTGGTATTGCCAAAAGAAGTTATGCCCGTCGGTCGACTTCGCTCGCTTCATTGGGTTCGGTCATGTATGGTTCCCGAACTGCAAGTTTTACGGCCACATAACGCCGCCCATGCCCCGCACTTGCTATGATTAGGTGAAACTGCGCCCAAGGCCAAAACCAGCCAATATAAGCGCGCTATACGCCTTCATCATTACTCTTCTGGGTGTCTACTCTGCACGGTCCCGCTGGTAGTAGACTTTAGCGACGTATTACTTACGTGATACAATCGCCCACCTTTCGCTGCCAGTGACACTTACCCTACCACCCGGCGAAGGTTAGAGGCTCAGGTTGGTTGCAGCCTTCCTGAGTCCTCGCTTCTAATCAAATTTTTGTTGTTTTCTCTTTTATTCCTCCTGTTTTCGTTTCAGCTAATTAGGATGGACACTGGCAACAATGCCCATCGTGATTAACTTATTGGGTCAATAATTGGGTGTTTCTCTCCGCCTTAATCCGTTGCTCGATCTCGTACAAAGCCTCATCGCTCCAGCCTGAAACGTGCCGCATGTGCAGGATTTCGTGGAATAGCCGGAAGCCTTCAGCGTCCAAGTGGATCAACTTCCCCAGGCTATGCTGAAAAGGTGTGTCGGTCCGATAGGCGCTGATAAAGGCATCGGCCAGAAACAGCCCGGAGTGTCCGCCTTGGGCCACGCGCTCGATCAATAATTCAGGCTCCAGCTGCAAAGGCGTGATGCCGAATTCCCGCTCCTGCCGGGCTATGAGCTCATCAAGGCTGATGGTGCGGTCCGGTTCCAGTGCGTCCAGGTCATCAGCGGCTTGGTTTAACTGAGTCGCCATCTTGCGCAGGCTGTCGGGGTATATTTCGGCATCCAGTCCCGGAAAATTCTTGATGATGGCCAGCGGTTTGAAGTGTCGATCTCGGATTAGGTCAATATGGAGCGTTCTGTTTTGGTTCATTGTTCCGTCTCCGCTTGTTCGGCATTCATGCGGTGCATTCTTTCCTCTTCCAGCCATTCCGCCGCCAGATCTGAAGTTTCGGAGGCTACTTTAAGTGCATCCAGTAAGCCGCCTATGACATATCCGTTTTTAATAGACTTAGAAATTTCATCCCCACATTCAGAATCAACTTGAAATTCAAGCAGTAAATGGGCAATGGCAGAAATTGCGTTGTTACAATCTCTGATTTTTTCAATCTGTTGTTTAGAGAAATCTATTGGGCTCATTGTGCAGCCTCCATGCGTGAGAATTTCACAATAGTGGCAGGAATTTCGGCCAGCAGGCCGGCTGCTTGGGAAAAGGTTAAATCACGGCAAATAAGGCGCAATCCTGCCGGTGTGCGTTTGAATAAATGGAATAGGGAAATACGGCAATTGCCCTTGGTAAGGGACTCTGAAGGGGCTTTGTTAGTCATGATGGACTCCAGTTGTAGGTTAATTACCCGGCAACATGACGCCAATCATGGGTGCCGGACTGAGCGAAGTTGGCGTACCGGAACCTACGAACCGGCCAGTCTTGCAACTGCTTCACCCAGCCCGACATAATGAAAGCTGAGATTTCGCACATAAAAAAACCGCATGATGCGGCTGTGTGCCGTAGGATATTCCAGGACGCCAATCCCGACACTCAAATGTGTGAGTGCGAGGAAAGAATAGTTCACCACTCAACACTATGTCAAGCGGGCGATTGAATTATTAAACAATCAGGCTGAAAAGTATTGCGTATTAGCCCGTATTACTTTTTATGGAATTTGTGATAGGGTCAAATTTTTTCATAGTATCGAGCCTAACTTTTAGGCGGCTAAGTTTCGGTGTTACAATCGCTGGCTGATTTTTGGCGGTTATTTTTTAATTAGAGGGAAATTATCAGGATGGAAAAAATAATTTTAAGTTTGATTGCCGGGTTAATTCCAGCTGTTGGATTTGCTGGGATGTATGGGGGCGCAAAAACAATGGAGGCTGCCCAAGAGGACATGAGGAGGTATGTAGAACTGCGTACCACAGGGTATGAAAAACCAGAAACATTGTGCAGGTCTACTGGATTATATTCATTTAAAAGTGATGAAGGTATTTATCCAATCGATCAGTGCTTGCAGTTTGCTCAATCAATAATTACTGAAGCTCAAAAAGAAGATGAAGCAAAAGAGCAGGCTAAACTAATGATTAAACAAAAAGAAGAAGCCGAGTTAGCTGCAAAAAAAGCAGAAGAGCAGCGACAACAACAAGCACTTGAAATAGATCTTAAATCTGGCAAGAAGCAACCAGAAACACTTGAGGAAGCATTAATAACTTTTGATGCATCAAGAGGCGATTCTCTGTCTAGCGCTCCAAAAATCAAACCAGATGGGGCTTTTTATGGAATGCCTGGAAAAATCGCCATTGCGCACGATGACGATACTTTTGTTGGCGAATTGGTTTCAGACAATGCCCAACAGGCAGTTATGAGTATGCTTGGCATTAATAATGGATATGCTCAATATCCTAAATATTATCAAATAAAAATACCGCAAGAACTTAAAGAATATTATTATCAAAATGCGAAAATTAATGGGATTTTTGTATTTGTTGGAAAGTATAGTGCCAACCAACAATATACAATGGTTGACGGTGAAACAGGATCAATGCCGGTATTTGAAGCAGTATTTTTTAAAATGATTTATTAATATTTAGGTGAAAAATGGCTATAAAAAATAAAGTAGTACGCCTATCTTTAGCAGGCGGATTAATCGGACTATTAACAACTAATCCACGTCGCGCATTGGATGATTTAATAGATCAAGAAAATCAGCGGGGTTGGGGAGCAATACAAATTCAGCCGCATAGAACAACGAATTTATTTGTGATCCTGCTGCAACTTCTTGTTTTGCTTTGTACCCTTGGGTTATGGACATGGGGAGCCGGCTATCTGGTACTATTCCAGATGGACACCGGGGCACCTAAATAACAATACTAAATCACAGGCATAAATCTATCCTATGCCAATTTCACTGCCGATCATTCAGCAGTAAAAATTGTCATAGGATGGGCATTATCCGCTACTTAGTCCTCCAGTAGCTATTAACGCTATTTTTCTACAGCTTACGTCCTGGCTCACATCGCCAATGGGCAAGCTGACAAAAATAGGCTTGCCATCCTTTATGCTGCCCATTGGCTCTTTTACGCCAGGCGATTCCTGAATAGCAACGGGCGCCGGGGCTTTCGGAAGTCTTGGTGAAGGCACGAACACCGATTGAGCCGGCGCTATAGCGGCTGCTGGTAAAAACGACCGTATATCTTTGGCGAATATATCCCCCCGACTCATTGCGGCGGTCATATTTGCATAAGCCTCAGCAACGGTTATTTTACCGTTTCCGTAAAGTCCCTTATTGCCATTGATAACAGAATCAGTAAATCCTTTAATGCTATTCACAGGGGCGTTGGGGTTATTTTTTAGAGCCTTTAGAAAGTTAGCGCCCGTTCCAGATCCAAGGTTATGAAGGGCATATATGTTGGCATCGTCATTTGTACCGCCAAGCGCCCTACCTTTTTCAAGGTTTTCTTTGGTAAATTCGGCCAACATGGCGGCCTGCAGATCTTTATCGGATCTAAGATTGGCGGCTTCTTCTTTGGTCAAATTGGCAGCATTCTGAACACCATACTTGGCTCCGTACTTGTTGAGCATATTCGTCCAGGTGGCATCCAGAAACTGGCCGTAACCGTGCGCTGACGATATGCGCGATCCATCCTTTCTTGTTGGCCTGGCTTCCGAATTGAACCCGCTCTCGAACCCGGTGATTTTTGCCACTATGCCGGGATCTATGCCGGCTTTTACAGCAGCGGCGCCGAGATATTGTTTAGCATCATTCCATCGATCCATCAGCTTTTTGGGTACGGCTTTTACTGACTCTACACCTTGGCTTATCAATCCAGAAGCTGGCGCCAAGACGTTATCATTTAGCACCGATTTAACTGATTCAACGCCTTTGCTGACCGTATCACTGACAATTCCGAGCTTATCTTTGAAAAAGTCAGCTATCGGCTTCCATAGCTCGGCAATATCATCGGCCACATTAGTAAAAGCTTCGGTAATGCCAGGGAAGGTTTCTTTGAACAAATTAATCGCGCTATCCCAGCTTTCGCTTATGCGCCCGCCAATGTCAGCAAAGAACTTGCGCCCATTCTCAGTAAACAACCCCCAAGCCGCCGTTGCCGCCGCACTGATCGCCAGGCCGATAGGTGAGAAAATAACCCGTAAAACAGAGCCAATGCCAGATAGTAATGATCCGCCCAGGCTGGCTATTGCCGCCAGTATCCAAGGTGAAATACTACCCAGCAAGCCGCCCATAAAACTCTTGCTGCCGCCGTCGCCCGCGAATACCGGCTTATCTTCAATGGCCTTGAGGCTCTTTTTGACCGCTTTGTTATAAACGGTATCCTCTTTGCGGAAGAGCTTTATTTCACCCAGGATGCGCCGAAACCAGCGGGTATTATCCTTATCCCGGTCGCCGCCGAAAAACGCCTGATAGCCACGCGCTAAAGGCTGCGCCACTTCGTTAAAGGCTTTGACGGTCGGGTCCACTTCCTCCATGCCCGTATCCAGGCCGGTAACGGCTTCAGCTATCTTATTGCCCAGACCGTTAATCAGGTTGCGCTGTTTTTGCTCATCGCTATCGCCATTGGAGGTAAACCGCCCCCGGTTATCGCGGCCTGTTTTTGGCTCGGCTACGGTGCGGGATTGCAGTGTATTGGTGACAAATCGCCCCGCTGCGTCGTGTTTTCGAACGGCTTTGGGTTCTGCCGCTTTCTGCACATGCGGAACCGCAACCGTTCCATTTTTAACCGCGGCATTCTGTTGATCGTTTGGCCCCGTGCTTTTATCAATAGCTCGTACAATCGACTTCCGGGCAAGCGGCACGACTACGGCACCCTGTTTGACAGGCGTTTGCCGGGCATTGTGCGCTACCGGATTGACGGTCTTGACCGTATCAACATCCCCGCTCTTGCTCATGCCTATGACGGCGCGCTTGATCGCGGCCACATCGTTTTTAATGGTGTTGAGCAGATTATTGGAGCGCTTTATGTCGAAGAGGGTTTCACCGACTAGAAAGCCGGCTGTGTCATGGCTTAGTTTCACGCTTTTACCTCTATCTCATCAATCAATTTGCAAGCGGCCATAGCTCGGGCATCCGGGCTGGCTGATTCATCTTGCATGATTTGCTCGAGTGTCTTAATTGCCATTTTTTTTATTGTTGCCGGCGCTTTATATCCGGTCCTACGACCGCATTTTTTTGACGTTGAAGCTTTGGTTTGCATGTTTTTTGCTCTGTTTTGGACTGTAATAAACCGGTGATAAAGCACTTTGCTTTGGACTGTAAAAATTCCGGTGATTTATTCATCAACAAATCGGATATCGTTAAGCAACGACACAACGGCCTTACCGGGATACCGGCCCTGATGATATTGTCTTAAGTGTGGCTCTAATCGTCGCCATAAGTCGGGTGGAATGTAGATATCAAGCCGCACCGCACCCGAATCGATGAGTTTTTTTCTGTATTGCCGCTGCGTTTCTGCTTTGCTTTTTTTAATCATATGAAGTTTTTGAAGTTTGAATTTAGGCTTGATTTCCAAGCATGGTAACTTTTTTACAAGCTTGATTTCCAAGCTCGAGCAACTTCTCACAAGCCCGTAAAACCACGTCTGGCGGTGTCTGTGGGCTTTCGATCAACCGGATTAGTGCGTTGTTAATTTTTGTTAAGGTAACTTTTTGAGCAACTTTTTTATTAACATCGGCATTAACATCTGGGGCAGTATCGCCTCGGGACCAGCCATCCCGGTGGGCTTTTCTGCTGATTGCCTGACGGGTAAGTTGGAGTTCAGGCGAAAGGTCTGCGAAACTCATATTGGGATTGGACTCCCAACGCCTGCGGACTTCTGCCCATTGTTCTTTTGAAATTTTTGATTTTGCTGCCATTTTTGATATTTTTTCTTTTTTATCTGCTTTGATAAAACCGCTTGACCTCAGTGTTGGCGCGGCTTTGGTCGGCTTTTGATTTCAGTTCGTCAAGGGCTTTTTTTGCTTGGCAATGGTCCAGGTGATTGCGGTCGTTGACCGGGTGGCGCGGATCCTGCAAAACCTCGTCGATCACCAGCTCGGCCTCGCGCAATTTCCGCAACTCGTAATCTAGCCCCATGGCTTCTTCTGCTGTTTCGGCCAACACGCGCAGCAGTTTGGCGCCGCCGCGCAGGCTGTCGAACACCTTATTGTTCTGGCGTACATGCTTGACACATTCGAAGTTTTCTTTCGATCGGCGCAGGGTCCGGTCAATTGCTTCCTTCAACTCGACCTGTTTGTCGTGCAGCGTCTGGATTGCGCTGTCTTGGGCATTCTGTGCCTGTTCCCAATGGGCTTCCAGCCACTTTTCGACGTGCTGTTCCTGAGCGGCCGTCGGATCCCGCTGCCAACAATCCGAAACCCCAAACAGGAAATCGATTGATACCCGATACACTTCGGCCGCCTTCGGGATCAGCCATAATGGAACTGCATCGATAGAGCCTTCGACCTTGGCCAGCTTTGACGAATTGGCATAGCCAAGCAAGCTGGCGGCCTGTATTTGAGAAAACCCGCAAAGCTCGCGCGCGGCCTTCATGCGCTCGCCCAGGGTCTTAACAATTTGCTCATATTCATTGCGTCGGGACTTTATTTGCATGCTTGCACCTTGTGGCGAATCAGCGCACAACGGGCTTCTAGGGCCTTCTTGCTGGCCTTGTTGATGCGAAATTGCAACTGCGATCCGGCCGGCAGTCGATCAAAGTCCGGGTTTAATCGTTTGAAGGTGGCCAGAGCCTCGACAACCGCTTCGATCTCGGCCGGCAGCACGCCAACTGCCGCCGCCATCACTTCAACTTGGCGCTCCAAGGCCATTTGCCGGACCGCCCACTGGCTGAACAGCTTTGCTTGCTGATGGTGTATCCAAGCGCCGATTTCGCGTCCCAGCTTGGCTTCTTCGGAAACTTCCCACTCGCTTGAAAAACCAAGCATGAAATCGACGCTCGTGTCATAAATCAAGCTTGCCAGCCGTACCAGTTTCAAAGGGATGGTCTCGATATCTACGCCGTTTTCAATCCTCGCCAGGAATGAATCCGAAACACCCAGCCGATCAGCGGCCACATGCCGCGGCAGTTTGCAAATTGCACGGGCCTCGGCCATCCGGCTTCCAACAATTTTGGCAATTGCGATCTCGTCTTTCATGATTTTATGGGTAGGTGATAGCGGTACCGTTCAGTAAATCAACATCGTATAAACCAGGCTGAGGGTAGGGGCCGGACTTAAAGAACGAATGGAGCTTATTGGCCTCGACACGCGCATCTGCAATTGCCGCTGTTTCATTGGCAAAATCGGCATCCGTAGACGCAGGGTAGAGCGTCACAAATTCCTCATCCGTTAATGACCTGTGTGGATTGTCCCGCGTCGCATAGTAGCCATTGAGTTTGACAGCTTTTGCCATTTCTAACTCATGCCTTTCTTGTGCGAGGCTGCTGAGTCCACCAGCAATGCTCGCGCGTTTACCTGGGTCGGTATTGAATTCCGCGAGAAGCGCCTCATGCTTAGCTTTCTTGTCAACAATCTGAGTATCTTCTTCGATAAAAGGCGGGTTTGGGTACAATACATTAAATTCCACCTTTGTCATTGACCGACGTTTTGCCCGCTCCCGCCTTTCACTATAGCTATCTAGGACATTCTGGATAGCGAGATAATTTTCAGAGACAATACCTTGAAGCTCATCCATTCGGACTGCGGCCTGTTTTAGGATATCGTCGTGTACAAATTGCATATTCATTGCACAACCTCCTCAGATTGCGACAACTGAGTATTTTTGAGCAGTTCAGTCGAGAAGCGCGGAGCATCGGCTAGGAACTCCTGAATAGCTTCTGATTCGGCTTCCAGTTCTGCTACTCGCGTACAAGATAGAGCAATCTCGTCACTGCTGACGGGAGGAACGACCCTATCAATTTCTTCGTCGCTGAAGCCCTTCTTGAGCAGTTCTTTAGCTTTGATATCACGTGTACTGATACGCGCCTTGAGGCCGGCCTTTTCTAATTCTATTTCTTTCGGAATGTCACTATTCAACCGGGCAGCCGCCTTATCGATCAATTCAATTGGCCTGTTGGCATATTGCCGCTGTCCTTCATCAAGAACGGCCTGGTGTTCATTGTTGATTTTAGTCAGAGTCCGCTTGAATGATTGAAGGCTGGACATCGCCTCGATATCGCCTTTTAACGTCTCGGCATCGACTTTTTGAAGCGCTTTCAGCACAGGTTTGATGTTTTCGACTGAATGCTTAGCGGCTTTATATTGGATTGGTGAAATTGTCTTTGGGGTCATAACTGCCTCTGGCTTGTGAATTTAGAAGCAGTTTACGACTGATTTAGAGGGGTTAATGCGGGGTTTTCCGATTCTGAATCATGGCTTAATGAGTTAATTCAATTTCTGGTTTCTTCAAACTTGGTTCAGGTATTGGTTCGGGTATTGGTTCAGGTAAAAAAGCAAAAAAGCCCTTATAAATCAATGGTGGTTCAAGTGTATCAGTCGGTTCACCTCAAAAAACGCTTACAGGAAAAAAACAATATTCCATCTAAAAATATTTTTCTGTGAACTTATATTTGCATGAACCAATTGAACCATTGAACCAAACCAGATAAATCAAGGCTTCCAGTGGTTCAGGGTGGTTCAAGTAAAGGTTTTTTGGTTCAGGCAGTTTTGGCAATACTCCACAATTCGGATAATTTGACCTTTTCGTACTGCTCAAACAGTTCGATAGTAGTTTCAAGTTCTCCATGTGCCAGTATGGGCGCTTCTGGGCGTTGAGATGTGCCCAAGTTGAACACTTCTTTTTTAAAAAAATCTTTATAAATCAAAGCTTGGACACATTGGGCACTTTGGGCGGGCAAAATTTCGTTTACAGGAAAAAATTCATTACACATGAAAAAAGCAATTTATTTATTTTTTTCTGTAACTAAATATTTTATGCGCCCAATGTGCCCATATGCCCAAAATCTAGATAAATCAAGGGTTCTAGCTGGGCGCTTCTGGGCACTTCTCTTATTTTCTGGGCACTTCTTCTCCTTATTCTGGCGATTCTGACATCAATTCGTCTAAATTGACCTTTTCGTATTGCTCAAATTTGGCTTTTGCATCCTCAAACCGTCCAAAACCAATACCCCTGCCGCGCTTGCCTACACGCTTTAACGACTTAAATACTTTTCCCAGATATGATGCAACTTGGCGCTCTGTTAATATCCGATATTCGCTTGTTTTAGCGGTATTGCAGAACTCGATATATTTTGCGTACAGATCTTTAGTTGTCAGCTCTGTTAACCATCCACGCCCATCAACGGGCTTTTCTAGCGTTTCGTCGTAGGCATAGCCAAAAGTTCCATCAATCAATGACTGAACAATCCATTTTTGAACCGTATCCATTGAGTAATAGCGTTGTTCTCTCAATCCTGCGCTATCGGGAATGTCGCCAGTGTGCCAGCCTGATAAATCAATATTGAGTATGAAATCAAGGAACGCTGATTGAACCGCCTTGTCTGATACGTCCTTATTTAATGCGTCAAAGTATTCCCGGTTCCCAATGTAGGCATCAGAAACATCGTACACGGCATATCTGCGCTCATCCTTCGACGCTGGAACGGCATGATTTGAGTTAGTCGCCATTAATACCTTTAGGTAATTAGGCTGTTGAATCGCGTCTATGCCTTTGCGTTCAATCATCAAAGTGGGTTCTGTTATCAGAGCTTTTAAAACGGATTCGCCTTGCTTATCGCCAGAGTAAAAAGCTTCATCTGCAAACATGAAGCAAACGTCTGTTAAATGCCCGTTAAAACTTCCGACTAGATGTTTAGCGTTAGCGATATGCGCCGAATGATTTCCCCAGATATTGCACAGGAACCGGCCTAGTGTGCCTTTGCCGCTGCCTTTATTACCACGCAATACAATCGCCGCGCCTGCTGGCTTATCTGGATTCTGAACCGTGTACGCTATCCATTTAATCAGGTATTTGTACATGGCTCTATCGCCAGCACAGACAATCTTTTTCATGTGTTTGAGGATGCGTTTTATCAGCGTAGGGTTCTGTGCTGGCCCAACCGCGAAACCTTGCCAAGTGTTGTAATAGTTCCTTGGTG
Source organism: Methylobacter sp. BlB1 (assembly GCF_015476545.1). Taxonomy (GTDB): domain Bacteria; phylum Pseudomonadota; class Gammaproteobacteria; order Methylococcales; family Methylomonadaceae; genus Methylobacter. The sequence continues at coordinate 10,386 of NZ_JADMKV010000032.1, forward strand.
GATTCTTGGCCGGCAGGAATACCACGCCGCCAGTATATGAGCGCGAGCGGTAATCCTCGGCCCATGCCATTACATGGGTTTTGAATATGTCCTTAACGCCGCTCTTGAGCTGTTTTTCACCTGCCTTTATAGCAGTATTGGTATAGACCAGGTTAAGTTCATACCTAGAGATAAACTCGTATGAATCGCGCCCGGTCGGTGTTGCATTGGCAGGAATAAACCTCATAATTTTGTGTTTGCCGCCGATCATTACCGACGCATGAGTTTTATTCCATTTCTCAATGTGGGCGTCTAGTTCAATTTCCCATTTTGGCCGGCTGTCTGCGGTCAATTCGTCGCGCATTGCTTCAAGTGTGCTTGTCATCTTGAAACCTCCTTGCGCAGCTCATCAATAATGGATTCAGCCTTGTTAATGCTTTGAATATCGGCTGGTGACAACTCCTTGCCGTTAAGAAGCCGCCTAATGCCCAGGCCGAGAATGATTGATTCATGCAGAAGCCTGTCGAACATTTCAGACTTAGAAAAACGTGGAACTCTGGCATGTGCCCTGTCATAGCCCTGCGGCTTTTCCGGCATTAAATCCGACAGCGTTAAACCGATAGCTCCAACAATTTCGGTAACTTGGCATCCTGCCCAGCATTTGAGCAAAATTTTGTCGTCATCCGTTAATTTAATGGATAGTGATGGGCGCCTGTCGGCGTGTGATGGGCAAATGGCTATATATTTACCCGGTCCTGTGTTTTTGACTTTATCAAGGCTGCTTAGCAGGGTATTAATGTCACTCATCAATCCCCCTTGCAATTGATACCCAGACAGCCGGACTGATAAGCTCGGCTTTCAAATAGTCAGCAATTGATTTAAAATAATTGCGCAGTTTTTGATAAGTGGCCGCTCCGGTGTCGCGCCTGGCGGCCTGCTTTCTATACTTCATCATTCCCCCGCCTGCCCTCGAAACGCCGAACGGCGTCGATGAATTTTTCTACCCTTTCGCCCAGAAGCTTTTTTAACTCCATCAGGATCTCGGGTTCGATCAGATATCGTCCATAGATCGCAGTCCTGCCGGTCGGGTCGCTTGTTGGCGAGGTTTCTTCTTTCGTTTCAATCGGCCAGTTATGCCGGGTGCGTAATTGCCTGATGTATTCTGAAAGCCGATAAGAGGCTGTTTCGTTTTGGAAGTCGCGATGGGTGAATTGTCGGCCCGATAATAACCGCATCAGGGCGCGAGCTGTGAGGCTGTCGAGGCGGGGAAATGTTGGGGTAATCATTGCACCCCCCCATTTTGAGTTCTATCGGTATGCAATTGCACGACAAGTTTTTTGATTTCTTCATTAGATTTGCCGGCAATTCTCGCCTGATTGATTACTGCAACCTCGTGAGCTGGCCAGGCGGATGCGCGTTTGCCGATTTTAATAGGACTTGTGAATAGGCCGCGTTTGATGTCGTCATAATGCTGAGTTTTACGAACTCCACGCTCATGAAGAACATTTGGAAGGCGTAAAAGGGAAGTGATATTGGTCATGAAAATCTCCATGTTGGTTGTTGCCGGATATCGGCGGACTATGGAGATATAGTGAGATATACATGCATCAGGCAGTGGGGCAACTCGTCGCGCAAATACAGGCGCGAGTTACCCCGATTTTACTTCTTTAATAATATCTTTGACGTCATCGCGTGTTATGTCTTCACTGTATGATTGCCTTGCAAAAGCAAGAATCAATGATTCAGTTCCTCTTTTTTCAAACGGAAAAGCGTTTTGCTTAAGAACAAATAGAAATGCCCGTAGATACTCGCGCTTGGGTGATTTTTCCCGGCTCTTTATGGCTGCGCAAACAAAGCTTTCGGCGTGAACCTGTGTTTTGTCATAGGTTCGGATCTCCCAAAGCAAACCATTCAAAGCCTCTTCAAGTCCGGGCGTGCCTAAATGTGCTCTAAATGCTGCGCCACCGACAAGCCGGTTATGACCGGCAATTAATTCGCGTAACTCCTGAACTTTATCTTCGATTTCTTTTTGCTTTCCGCAAATCTCAATTTTTAATGTTTCACCAGCCTTTCCGCGTCGGTAACGAAATTGGTTATAGTCAATCCTCGTTATCCAAGCCGCATCAAAAAACCTAACCTGTTCTGCTGTGTTAGGAAGAATTTTTGCCAGCTTTTCCCATTCGGATATATGGGTATATTCGATAATCCGCTTGATCGTCTCTTTGTCATAATCGGTTAAAAAATGCTCGATAATGATAGTAGTGCCGCATTCTCGGCGGTTTCCTGCAAATAATTTTTTAATATGCGCCTTAACATGAGGTGGCACACCATAGCGAAAAGATATTTCTTCAAATTTAATCATTCCGTTTATCCGTTCAAAGAGAAACCTTGCGGATGGGAATAATATCTGCGCCTGCAGCATCGCTGGCGGTTTCGCAAAACTTTAGCCAGTCTTCCATCAGTAAGCGCCGCTTTTCTATCAAGTCGCCGCGTCGGTAGGCAGCTTCTGCTTGGTTGCGAATTGTGTGTGCCAGCGCCATTTCGCAGACCTCATGCGGGTAGGCAGTGCGTTCGGATGCCCAATCACGAAAGGTCGAGCGCATGCCGTGAACGGTGGCATCAAATCCTAAAGTTTGCTGCAGTAGCTTATCCATTGCTGCGTTCGACAAAAAGCCGCCCTTTGAGCGGCCCGGAAAAATAGCATCGTTCGTTTTCAGCGCGTGCATTTCCTTGATGATATCGAAAGCCCGACTTGATAGCGGTATGCGGTGCTCGCGGCCGGCCTTCATACGGTCGGCCGGAACGATCCATAGCTGATTATCGAAGTCGATTTCATCCCAGCAAGCGCCAATTATTTCTCCGGTGCGTGCAGCGGTCAAAATCAGGAACTCAAGCGCCTTGGCCGATACGCTACCATTGGCGCGTAATGCCAGAATCAGTGGATTGATTTCGGAATAGGGCAGGGCTTTAAAATGGCTGTTCTTTTGCACTTTGCCAGGTGACGCCAGAAGGTTGTCAAGATGGCCTTTCCAGCGCGCCGGGTTTTCGATGGCCCGGAAGCCTTGCACTGCCGCCCAATCGAGGATGTTTTCCATGCGCCCACGTAACCGGCCGGCCGTTTCATTTTTCGCCAGCCAGATCGGCTGGAGGACGCGCATGATTAGCGCGGTGTCCACGTCCTTGATGATTGTTTCACCAATGACTGGGTAAGCGTACTGCTCCAGGGTGTTTGCCCACTGCTGGGCATGCTTGACGTTCTTCCAGCCGTGTCGATGGGATTCAATGTATTGCTCGGCACAGAAAGCAAAAGTCACGGCACTATTTCGTTCGGCACGTTTTGCGGCCTGCTCGGCCTTGCGCTGCTCTATTGGGTCGATCCCCGACTTTACTAATCGACGTAGTTCGATGACGGCTTCACGAGCTTTCTCCAAGGTGATTTCGGGATAAGGACCGATTCCCATTTCTCGACGTTTGCCGTCAAGCGAAAACCGGAATATCCAACTCTTGGAATTTGACGAACTGACTTGCATGTATAAGTTGTCGCCGTCCCCGTAATAACCACTTTGCCTTAAGAATTCAACCTTTTTTGCTGAAAGTTTACCCATTGCTATTTTTACCCACCAGTTTTTTACCCACCATTCTACCCACCAATTAGGGCTGGGTTTTAGTGTACTTTAGCGGACGTTAATAAACAATAGTCTTGTAAGATGTTGATGATATTAAACAAAAAAATGACGGTTCTGATCGATGGCGGATATAAGTTAGGCGGACTGTCTCTCCGCCATTTCATACTTTCCTTTCTAAAAATAATCACCCGGCATTCATTCAAAATCTTATCTAAGCGAAGGTGTTGCTTTGATATGGTAGTAATGCATTAATTGATTATCAAATTTTCATCTCAATATTATCTAAATTTTATTTTATTTCAATAAATTAAATATTAATTTATTGATTCTCGTCGTACAGGTTTTCATAATCCAGTAGCGCGAAATTAGTTGCAATAGCTAACGATTTGCGAAATTCATCTTCAAATTTGCGCTTAAAAGGGACAAAGTCATTTTCGTGCGCGATAACCCACCTTCTCCCATGACTCATGTCGATTGTTCAAGAGCTCTCGGTCGTATTTGTACTGAGAGGCTTCGGATCAACCTCATCACCGAAAAATGGCTGGGCGTCCAGCTGATGGGTGGAGAAGTGGTCAATGCCGAGAAGAACGAAGACATTGTCGAGGTGTGTGGGGTTCTTGGGGACAGCAGTTGGCGCTGCAAATCTAAAATTGAGCCATTGAATAACCCTGAAAGCCACTGTTGAGTTTTCTGGCAAGCCGAGAGGACTGTTGGCGGTAGAAGAAGCGTAGTCTGACCCGGCGAGCTGTATGTGATGAATCAGTTTGGAATCAAAGCCGCATGAAGCGGTCAACAGTTATTGATTCGAGTGCAGCGGGTTATGGCTTAGTTATAGAGATTTGCAGTTAGCGCATAATCATGAAAACTATCTCCCAGGCGCGATTTCATGCTTCATCTGATTCTTTTGAGTAGCCGTTTAATCAGTAATAGAACTTTGAGAGAAGCAAATGAGTTTACAAACAAAATTAATAGTAGCTGCCATAATGGGCAGTATAGTTAATAGCGTAAATGGTTCGTCAATCTCAAGCGATCAATCCAGCGAGCCGACTTACATTAAGATGGCTGGTGTTGAAGCATTTGGCGTCAACACGTCAGATACACCTGAAGTCGATACGCCTGATACACCAGACGTACCTGAAGTCGATACACCTGATACACCAGACGTGCCTGATGTTGACACACCTGATACACCAGACGTGCCTGATGTTGACACACCTGATACACCAGACGTACCTGAAGTCGATACACCTAATACACCAGATGTACCTGATGTTGACACACCTGATACACCAGATATTCCTGAAGTTGATACACCTGACGTTGATACTTCCGATTAAGCTGCCTAGTGTTTAAGCACGCCACCTTTCTATATTCGTCGGCGCATTTTGACGTACTACTGAAAAAACTCAAGGCTGGAACTATCGGAAATGGACATTGCTCCACTGATCTGCCAAAGATCAATTAATTTTTAAATTGATTTCTCAATATTGACAGGATCGCACCGTTGCCACCCTGGTTTTTTCGTTTCTACATAGAGATATACCCCTGTATGGCGAAAAAACAGATAACCAATTTAATTTTTGCTCTGTCTCGGAATGACTTGATATACATAAGATTATTGGAGCCATTCTTTATGCGAGCCTGATATTCAATGGCGGCAGGGTAATACATGGAATATATTTATTTATGTAACATCCTAAAATTCAGTTCGTTAAGCTCGCATTAAGTTTTCAAGATGAAAATATATTCAAATAATTCAGACTAAGAATAAATGAGTTATTTGAATACTTGAAACGTTTATTAAATAAAACTGTTAGCGCCAGTTAATTGCCACAAAAGCGCATCAAAATTGACTGTATAAAACTCTGATCTATTATTTCTTAATAATATTGACGAGAAAAAGGTAAAGATAGGCGCTGAAAGTGGACAACATTAAAAAATGCTTAACTTAATATATAAGTTATTTTTGTAACAATAATCTATAACAAGGAAAAAATAATATGAAAAAAGTAATAAAATTATCAATGATTTCCCTGATTTTCAGCATGGTTACGGCTTGTGCGACTACTTCGGACGTTGAAAATTTACAGTCGCAAGTTGATGGCCTGAATTCTAAAGTATCTCAAGCATCCGCTGATGCGGCTAACGCACAGACTGCAGCGGCTGATGCGGCTGCAAAGGCTGAAGCGGCTGAAGCCGCCGCTAATCGGGCAGCCGAATTAGCTCAAGATACCAATAACAAACTGGACAATAGGTTCAGAAGATCAATGATGAAATAAACCCTTGTCGCTGGAGCGGAAAATAGACCAGCGAGAAAACTCCTTGCTCTTTTGGAGTCAATTTCTGCCTATCTAAAGCTGTGACACGGCTTTAAAGGATTATTGATAAATATTATCAAAACTGACAGTCAATAATATGTATGTTTTTGTTTTAAATGATGATTATTTTCAGTCGGTAAAAATTGGAGGCCGAAAAGGGAACCTATCGGACGCTGATTCCCATGCTTTAGATAGGTTTTTTGTATTAATCACTATCAACAACAGTTATCATGTTAAGGCACTGAAAAATAGCAGTGCTTTAAGTTTTAGAGTATTGATAGGGCTTTAATCCTTTGGAATGCTCAACCGGACAGTGCTTCAGATGAGGCGGCAGCTGGCGTAGTCAAGCTATTGCTGGTTGTCTGGCTCTTCTGTCAGAGAAAATAGAGACACTGACTAATGCACTGATGCGGATTATAAGAATAACTGATGAGGGTAGTGAATTGATTGCAACAAGTGTTTATATTTTAACGTGTGTTTTTACAACCTATGTCTTTTATAGAGCGCGTAAAAGCTAATTCGCTTTAGCTTGGGTTGTAAACAATATTCTACGCAGTCACATATGCGGATTTTGAAAAATAGCTAAATGCGCACAATAGGCTCATAGCGTTAACAGTTTCTGTATCTGTGGCTGTGTAGATCATAACTTCCATGACTTTATTTTCGGCATTCAAGCGATACCGCTGTGCCAATTTTTGATAACCTTCCTCGGTTAGCGAAACTGTCAATCTCAGGCGTATAGGCGAAGCGGCTTGATATCCAGCTAAATGATCTTTCTGATTTGATCAGAAATGCCCGGGCCATGGGCTTCACGCCAAATGCTTTCGAAAGACATGGCGCGAAATTCGAGAGCGAACTGCAGATGGCGCGTATGCTTTGCGTTCGACTTTTTCAAGTTTTCAGGCGGTTTTTTACTCATAAAATTCTTTTTTACGATCAATGCGCCAGAGCCGCCTATCATCGGCCATCTCAAATCCGGCTCCCGTCTGGCTGGAATCTTCCTCAAAAACTTCATCGGCGATCACATCAGCTTATTGATGGCGGCCGCAGCTAAATCTCTCGCCATATTGCTTGCCGGCCTTTGAGGAATCCCGCGGAAATGATTCGACAATAGCTATGAAATCTTTTTTCAGAATCGACTAAATCCTGTCTATTTTAGCTGTCTTGAGTATTGTTTATGTTATGCTTGAGCTCCCTAAATCAGAGTAATGTAGTTATAGGCTAAGTAACGTCTAGTAATTACAATTTAGGCTAACTATTGAACGAGATATAAAGAGACAATGAACATCAAATATTATCAATTCTATCTGGGCGGCCTGATGGCAATCATAAGTGCAGGGGCAATAGCCGAGGAAAACGCGGCAACGGAAGACGCCTGTCGAAAAGCCGCCAACGAGTCCGCAAAAGGCGAAATCGTCAAAATCGAATCGAAAAAGGTAATAGACGGCGGCGAGATTTATGAAATCGACCTTAAAGCGACCGACGGATCTCAATGGGAATTTAAGTGCGATAAAACCAGTGGCAAAATAATCAAGAAGGAACAGGAATTGCCGAGCGCCGATCATTCGGCTTTCGCCGCCTTGAAAAAAATCGATGAAGCTGAAGCCCGTAAAATCGCTTTGACGCAATATACCGGCATAATTAACAAGGTTGCGTATGAAATTGAATCGGATGGCACCGCGGTTTACGAGATTATCATCCAAACAGGAGACGGGCTTGAAATGGAAGTCGAAGTCGATGCGGCTACCGGCAAAATTATAGAAGCCGACGAAGACTCTGATTAAAATGGCCGGCCGGGTTAGGCAATAGCCATAACCCGGCGTTGCTGCCCTGACTTGCCTGGTTATGTCTATGACATACCCCATGTTTGGATGGCTTTTTGCATTTGCCGTTACTCTGCACAATGTGGAAGAGGCAATACTTTTGCCAAAATGGTCGATGCGTACCGGAAGATGGCATGCTCCGGTGGGCGAACTTGAATTCAGACTGGCTGTAGCAGTGCTTACGCTTCTCGCATATGGGGTTGCATATCTCTGCTCAATACAAGGGCCACAAACAGTTGCAGCTTATGCGCTAGCTGGCTACGCTTTGACAATGTTGCTGAATGTTTTTTTTCCGCACGTGCTGGCGACAATTGTATTGCGAGAATATGCGCCTGGTACGGCAACAGCTTTATTATTCAATCTGCCTGTGTGCAGTGCATTACTGTATGTTGGGGTTCAGGATGGATATATCAATGTCGAAAAGCTTGCGTGGTTTGGCCCAGCGAGTGCTGCAGTCATTTTGGCGAGCATACCGATACTGTTCTTGATTGGTCGAAAGTTGGTCGGTGCAGTAAAACATTCTTAATCCGAATCTGACGATATTTTCACTGTTCCCTTTAAAACAGCCAAAGACTTTTTGAGCAATTGCTTCTTCTTGCCGGTCGTAGCTTAAATAGATTCTGTTAGATTCTGCGATCGCCCAATTTAACTTGCCGGAGGTTTCGAATGAGCATTCAAAGCGAATTACAAGCCACCATTGCCGATATGGTAGTCGAGGGTAAAGGCATCCTGGCGGCCGATGAGAGCCTGCCGACTATCGCCAAGCGTTTCAAGGCGGTCAATGTGGAATCGACCGAGGAGAAACGTCGCGCTTACCGCTCGTTGTTGCTGACTACGCTAGGTCTGGGCGAATTCATCAGCGGCGTGATCCTGTTTGAAGAAACGCTGGGGCAGAAAACCGCTGACGGAAAACCTTTGCCGCAAGCTGCGGCCGAGCAGGGCGTTGTGCCCGGCATCAAAGTCGACAAAGGTACGATTCCGTTGGTCAATGCGTCGGGTGATCTGGTCACGCAAGGGCTGGACGGTCTGGCTGACCGGCTGACAGGATATAAAGAGCAGGGCGCGCGCTTCGCCAAATGGCGCGAGGTCTATCCGATTGCCGGACACAATCCGACAATGCTGGGCATAAAGACCAATGCCGAGGTGCTGGCCCGCTATGCGGCCATTTGCCAGTCGCTGGGCATCGTACCCATCGTGGAGCCGGAAGTGCTGCTGGACGGCGATCACACCATCGAGCGCTGCTTTGAAGTCACGGAAGCTGTTCAGCATGCAGTCTTTCACGCCTTGCATCGACACCGCGTAGAACTGGAACATATCATACTGAAACCGAGCATGATCCTGCCGGGCAAGGATGCGCCGAAGAAAGCCGGCCCCGAGGAAATTGCCGAAAAAACGCTGGTGCAGTTGCGCCGGACCGTGCCGGCAGCCGTACCCAGCATTAATTTCCTGTCCGGCGGCCAGACGCCGGAAGAAGCGACCGCCAACCTGAATGCCATCAACGCGATGGCCGGCAATGCGCCCTGGCAGTTGAGCTTTTCCTATGCGCGGGCGCTGCAAGACCCGGTATTAAAGACTTGGCAGGGCAGGGCCGAAAATGCACAGGCAGCGCAGCAGGCGCTTTATAAACGCGCAAAACTGAACAGCGTGGCGCGCACCGGCAGTTATACTTCTGAGATGGAAAAGGATTAGCGGCTGGGGCTGTAGGGGTGAATTCACTTGTGCCCCTTGCGGGTATTCGCCTTCTGGGTGCTTGTGCCCTTTAGGGTGCCCACCCTGGGCGACTGAAGTCGCCCCACAATGGGCAGCGCACAATCAGATAAACGCCTGTTCTCAAAATCAACAACAAAATGAACATCTTATGCAGGAAGTCATAATCGTCATCAATGCCGGTTCATCGAGCATCAAGTTCGCCCTGTTCGCCGCCAACGGCAGCCAATACCCCGATATGCTGTATCGAGGGCAGATTTCCGGTATCGGCAGCGAGGCGCGGTTTACCGTTCAGGGCGATAGCCTCTCGCTGCCGATACGCGATCACCAGGAAGCCTTGCGCGTCCTGGTCGATTGGCTGGACGCGCATGACGACGACTTGAGGCTGCTGGCCGTCGGGCATCGCATCGTGCATGGCGGCAGCCGATACGTCCGCCCGGCGCTGATCGATGAGGCCGTGATGGCCGACCTCGAGGCGCTGGTTCCGCTGGCGCCGCTGCATCAACCGCATAATCTGAGTGCTATCCGCGCCCTGCGGCAACTGCATCCCGGCTTGGCTCAAGTGGCCTGTTTCGATACGGCCTTCCACCACACGATACCCGAGCTCGCCCACACGTTCGCGCTGCCGAAATCCCTGCATGAAGAGGGCGTGCGCCGCTATGGCTTCCACGGTCTGTCCTACGAATACATCGTCAACGTACTGCCGCAGCATTCGGAAGCCGAGGCCGGCGGGCGCATCGTGATCGCGCATTTAGGGCAGGGCGCGAGCATGTGCGCGGTCAAGAACCGGCAAAGCATCGCCACGACGATGACGTTCACGCCGCTGGACGGCCTGCCCATGGGCACGCGCTGCGGTTCCATTGATCCGGCCGTCGTGCTGTATCTGCTGCGTGAGAAAAACATGACGGCCGATGCCATTTCGGATCTGCTGCATCACCGGTCCGGCCTGGCTGGCTTGTCCGGCATCAGCGGCGACATGAAAACGCTGCTCGGCAGCGGCCACGCCGATGCCCACAAGGCTGTCGACATCTTCGTTTACCATATCTGCCGCGAGCTGGGCTCTCTGGCCGCGGCACTGGGCGGCCTCGATACGTTGATTTTTACCGCCGGCATCGGCGAACGCGCGGCCGTGATCCGCGACAAGGTCTGCAAGGGCGCCGCCTGGTTCGGCATCGACATCGACCCGGAAGCCAATCGCAACAATGCGGCGCGGATCAGCAGCGCGAGAAGCCCTGTCTCGGTCCGCGTGATTCCGACCAATGAAGAACAAATCATCGCGCATCATACCTATACCTTAACCAGCGGAGGCCATAATGAATAGCATTCAGGACCCATCGGTACTGCCCCTTTGCGAGCAGGAAGCCGCGCGCATCAACGCCTACTGGCGCGCGGCCAATTATCTGTCAGTCGGGCAGATTTACCTGCTTGACAATCCGCTGCTCAAAGAGCCGCTGCAACTGAAGCATGTCAAGCCGAGGCTGCTGGGCCATTGGGGCACCACGCCCGGCCTGAATTTCATCTATGTGCACTTCAACCGCGTGATCAAGGCGCGCGATCTCGATGTCATCTATATCGCCGGCCCCGGCCACGGCGGGCCCGGACTGGTCGCCAATACCTATCTGGAAGGCAGCTATAGCGAGTTCTATCCCAATGTCTCCCAGGATGCCGAAGGCATGCAGCGCCTGTTCAAACAGTTTTCGTTTCCGGGAGGCATTCCCAGCCATGCCGCGCCGGAGACGCCGGGCTCCATCCATGAAGGCGGCGAACTCGGCTATGCGCTATCCCATGCTTACGGGGCGGCGTTCGATAATCCCGATTTGCTGGTATGCTGCGTGGTCGGCGACGGCGAGGCCGAGACCGGACCGCTGGCGACCAGCTGGCATTCCAACAAGTTTCTGAATCCCGAGCGCGACGGCGCGGTGCTGCCGATACTGCATCTGAACGGCTACAAGATCGCCAACCCAAGTTTTCTGGCGCGCATCGATAATGACGAACTGTGCGCTCTGTTCACCGGCTACGGCTACATGCCCTATTTTGTCGAGGGCGACGAACCTGAAATCATGCATCAAAAAATGGCCGCTACGCTCGATGTCGTGCTCCAGGAAATCGCCGATATCCAGAAAGACGCGCGCACCAACGGCTATTCCGGACGCCCGCGCTGGCCGATGGTGATCCTGAGAACGCCGAAAGGCTGGACCGGCCCTGAAGTGGTGGATGGCGTGCCGGTCGAGAATACCTACCGCTCGCATCAGGTCCCGCTTGCCAAGCTGGCCGAGAACCCCGCGCATTTGAAAATGCTGGAACAGTGGCTGCGCAGTTACAAGCCGGAGGAATTATTTGACGACAATGGCACGCTGATCCAGGAGCTGGCGGATCTGGCTCCGAAAGGCGAGCGGCGCATGGGCGCCAATCCGCACGCCAACGGCGGTTTGCTGCTGCGGGATCTGAAAATGCCGGATTTTCGCGACTATGCGGTGAAGGTGAAAAATCCCGGCGCCGAATCGGCTGAATCGGTGCGCGTGATGGGCAAATTTCTCCGGGACATCATGAAAGCCAACGAGGATCAGCGCAATTTTCGCATCATGGGGCCCGACGAGACGGCCTCGAATCGGCTCGATGCCGTGTATGAAGCTACCGACAAGGTTTTCACCGGCGAGATTATCGCCACCGATGATCATCTGTCGGATGACGGCCGGGTCATGGAAGTGCTCAGCGAGCATCAATGCCAGGGCTGGCTGGAAGGCTATTTGCTGACCGGGCGTCATGGCCTGTTCTCCTGCTACGAGGCCTTCATCCATATCATCGATTCGATGTTCAACCAGCACGCCAAATGGCTCAAGGTCACCAAGGACATCCCGTGGCGCCGGTCCATCGCCTCGCTGAACTACCTGCTGACGTCGCACGTCTGGCGCCAGGACCACAACGGCTTCAGCCACCAGGATCCTGGCTTTATCGATCACGTCGTCAACAAGAAGGCCGAGGTGATCCGCGTCTACCTGCCGCCCGACGCCAACACTTTGCTCTGGGTGACCGACCACTGCCTGCGCAGCCGCAACCGGGTCAACGTCATCGTGGCCGGCAAGCAGCCGCAACTACAATACCTGGATATGAGCTCGGCCATCAAGCATTGCACGACCGGCATCGGCATCTGGGAATGGGCCAGCAACGACCGCAATACTGAGGCCGATGTGGTAATGGCCTGTGCCGGCGATATTCCGACACTGGAAACGCTGGCCGCCGTATCGCTTTTACGCGAGTTTTTCCCAGAGCTCAAAATCCGCGTCGTCAATGTTGTCAACCTGATGCGCCTGCAGCCGAGATCAGAACATCCGCACGGCCTGTCGGACAAGGATTTCGACTCGCTGTTCACGGACAGCAAGCCGGTTATCTTCGCCTATCACGGCTATCCGTGGCTGATCCACCGTCTGACTTATCGCCGGACCAACCATGAGAATCTGCATGTGCGCGGCTATAAGGAAGAAGGCACGACCACGACACCATTCGACATGGTCGTGCTCAATGAGATGGATCGGTTCCATCTGGTTATCGACGTTATCGACCGGGTACCGCACCTGCGCTATGTCGGCGCTCATGTGAAGCAGATCATGCGCGACAAGCTGATCGAGCATAAGGAATATATCATCGAGCACGGCGAGGACATGCCGGAGATTCGCAATTGGGCCTGGCCGGTTGGATGAGGGATAAGCCGTTGGAGATTTGCTTTAGCAGTGAGCATGAAACTTGTTGGTGCGAATTTACTTGTACCTTTTAGGGTATTCGCATTGTACGGAAGTCCGCGCCTGTGCCGGAAAATCCAAGCGCTCTCGAGAAAGTTATAGAACACAGCAAAACTTATGAAACAGAGCAGAAATAAACACCTCATTATCAAGCTAGTGACAATCGGTTTGCTGATCGCCGGTCTGAGCTATATTCTCCATCCGGGCCTGGGGCAGTTCAGTCTTACTATCAATGGTCATCCGGTCGCCGAGCCCCTGGCCCGGCTAACGGCGATCCCGACCTTGCTGCTCACGCTGTTGTTTACCGGCTTGCTCGTGCTGTTGCTGTTTTTGGGCGTCGGCATGATGCTGTTCCTGGGCACATTGTTATTTGTAGCGCTGGGGATTTTCATCATAGCGCCTTATTTGTGGCCGGTGCTGGCTGTTATTTTTCTGGTCGTCATGCTCATGTCATTGGGTGGCGATAAACAGGTCTGATTTTTGCCGATGAATATTCTTAGACGCGCACGGGTCCGGTACATCCTGCACCGCTACCCGATCAAGCATGACGTATGGGAGGCCGTCACAGCCAAGCTGGCCGTGTTGCAGGGACTGACTTCAGTCGAAAAAGCGCATCTGCGCGAACTGAGCACATTGTTTCTGCATGACAAAAGGATTTACGGCGCGCAGGGTTTTGAGGTGAGCGAGGCGATGCGCATCCATGTAGCGGCCATAGCCTGTCTGCCGATTCTGCATTTGGGAATCGGGTTGTTTTCGCATGGAGCGATGTGGTGATTTACGCCGACGCTTTTCGGGTCAGCCGTGAGGAAGTTGACGAGATGGGCATCGTCCATTATCAGGATAGGGTATTAAGTGGCGAATCGTGGTCGCGTGGGCCGGTGATCCTGTCCTGGCGCGATATCGAGCAGGACACTCAAAGAGGTTATGAAGGACACAACGTGATCATTCATGAAATCGCGCACAAACTGGACATGCTGGACGGCAGCGCCAACGGCATACCGCCGCTGCATATGGCCATGCCCGTGCCGCCCTGGACCGATGCATTCAGCACGGCCTATGCCGCATTGAATCATCGCCTTGAACACCATCATGAGGTTTGTGTCGATCCGTATGCGGCAACCAGCCCTGCCGAGTTTTTCGCCGTGTTCAGCGAATACTTTTTCTGCGCGCCCGACATTCTGCATGCGCACTTCCGCGACGTATACCGGCAACTGCAACTTTATTACCGGCAGGACCCGCTGAGCCGGATTCATACGGATAAAACAGCCGATCAGCCGGTTCATGAGGCCGCGGAGTAAAGGGTTTGAATTCAGCTGTAGGATCGAATTCATTCGACCCGAAACGCGGCTATTTTTTAAATGGGGTTAAGTGCGAATGCCCGCAAGAGGCACAAGTGAATTCACACCTACACGCGCATCACTATTCAGGCGGCAAGGTCCGCCGTGAGTTGAATGAAAAGCGCGGCAACCAGGATAAAAAACAGTCCGTACCTAATATCAGTTATTAATGTTGACAGTTTAGAAACTGATAATGTCGATTTGAAGAGGTAGCTTAGCCTTGGTAAATGATCGCCTGCCAATCAGCCGGAAGGAGAGGGCGCTTGCAGAAATCAAAGGTTGCGGCAGTTGTTGTGTTTAATATTGATGAGGAGATGAATAATGGCCGATAGAATTGAAATCGAAATTCGGGAAATGCAACAGAGAATGCAGGAATACCTCCAGATGCACTGGAAGTTCTTCCTGGCGGAAGGCGCTTTTTTTATCATTCTCGGCATAGCGGCCATCATCGTGCCGCAGGTTTTCACCATAGCCATCGCCTTATTCATTGGCTGGCTACTGCTGCTGGGCGGCATCTTTCAAATCGCCAGAGCCATCCGCTTCAGCTCGATGCCGGGCTTTGGCATGTGGCTTCTTATCGGCGTTCTGCAGGTGTTAATCGGTTATTTTCTGATCGCGCAGCCCATGAAAGGCGCGCTGACTTTAACCATGCTGATGACGCTGTATTTTGCCGTGGAAGGCATTGCAAAAATATCCCTGGCATTCATGATGCGTCCATTGGCTCATTGGGGCTGGGTATTTTTTAGCGGTTTTACCGCCCTGATGCTGTCCGTTGTCGTCTGGGCCGGCTGGCCCGGCACGGCCGCCTGGGTGCTCGGCCTGCTGCTGGGAATTAACATGATCTTTCTCGGCGGTTCATTGGTCAAGATCAGCTTGCATCATGGAGGAAACGCTTGAGCTGACCATTTTGTAACAGGAATTAAAAAAACTTGCCGTTCATAAGCTTTTGTTTTGGATTTTTAGCCGAGAATATTATATAATTGTTATTCTAAATTCCTAATTCGGGGTGTTAGCTCAGTTGGTAGAGCAGTGGACTCTTAATCCATGGGTCCAGGGTTCGAGTCCCTGACGCCCCACCATTAAAATCAAGGGGTTGCAGACAAAAATCTGTAACCCTTTTTTATTGTCTCAAAGAAATGTAACCAATATGTAACCGGATTTACTCAACAGGAACGCAACAATTGCCGATTCATCAGGCACAAAAAAGCCCCTATTAAAAAGGGCTGAATAAGGACTTTGTATTGAGGGTGAGAGCGTAAACCCTCGCTCATGATGTTACCGTTAATTTCTTATCGACTAATTAATGAGCCACAAAAAAGGCCAGCATATAGCCAACCTTGATTGATGATTGTTCTTTGATGTAATGCTTCGGTTACTTTAGGTGGAGTTTCTCTAAATATTCCGCTGATTCCCCGATTGTATCGGCTAGCAGATTGACAGCGTCTAGCATAGTCACTTTGTTAAAGTTGCTCTTGATGGCTTCCGGTATAAGACTTTCGCATTCCTCATCCACTTGAAACCGTCTAAGCATGTCTGATATTGCCAATATTGCTCCACTTGCCTGTTTAATCTTCTCAATATGCTCCTGAGTTACGTCATAGGGCCTAAAAGCGGGTTCTTTTCGGCGGTCATGCTTTCTCTTATCTTTAGCACGCGACTCAATAAATCTATACAGTTTTTTATCTGGTTCTGTCTCTAATTTCATATTGTTTGTACTGTGCAAGAAACACAAGATAAGCATAGTTGACAAAAATAAAACTGCCAGTAAATGGTGGGCTTGGCTGAGCTTTGATGCTCACCATTGGTTGTACTGACTCAATCGCTCGCAATGGAAGAACAAAAGGCAAAAAAAGCCCCTAAATTAAAGGGGCTGAATAGAGACTCCACTGTAAGTGAGGGTGGGGTTTAATCCCTCGGTCATGATGTTACCGCTCATTTCTTATTGGTTAATTAATGAGATACAAAAAAGCCAATGTGCCCCGGCTTTGATTAAGTATTTTCTGATTACAGCTATTCGCAAACAGCCTCTAATTTTTCCCAAGTCGTCATGTGTTGGTGTTTGATCGCTGATACTGAGCCGGTCAGCGTTGAGGTGGTCTAATTCGGGTGGACATCAAACTCGGCCGACAATTCGGCTAAGGTCTTATCGCCTCTCAGCGCTGCCAAGGCCGTCTTGGCTTTGAACTGGGGCGAGTGATTGCTTCTTTTCTCACTCACGTTTTCTCCTCATGCGTTGAGATCACCATAGAGCCACTTTATCACTTAAGCCACTGCCTAATTCTCTGGGGCCATTTCTGTTCATGTAAATAAATCACATATTGCCTGTGTAATTTTTCACAGATTTCAACGATCCATTTCTTCAAACTATCCTGCAAGTACTTCGATGTTCAACAGGGCGGAACTTGGCATTTCAATTTTAATGCGAGGTGTGAGTTAAGGTTCAGCTGGTTCTATCCAGAAGTATTTGGTACAGAGGGTGTATTTAATACGGATGATGCAACGGTCTCGTCTGGGGTTGAAGATTAGCCGATCTCATCAACCTAAGGAGAAAAGTGAAGGAGCATTAGAAGTTGCGATTGAGATGGCGTTTACGGATTATCTGGGTATCAGCGTGTCATGCCGTTATCCGATGGCACGGCATTACTCAAGCTGATGCTCTAGCTTGCTACCAGTTAGTTAATGCTCGATAATTTTTCTGCATCATTAGCATTAGTAGGCGCCGCTCAGCTACGTTAAAAAAGGAAGCCCCAAGCAGCGCCGGAGTGAATATAACAAGTAGAACAAATCAGCTCATAATTGGAGAAAATCTTGTGGAGCAGCAATATAAATTAATACCTTACATTTTATTCGGGCTTTTATCCTCTCATTTTGGCAGTGCGGTCGCAGCCGCTCCTAAAATCTGTCCGCCCGGACTTGAAGCGGATTCCCCGACCGTTCCTTTCTCAATAGAACAGGCAGACATCAATAGTGGCGCTCTCAGCTTCCAGCAAATCAGCAACCACGGTAAATCGCTGTTTGACGCCAGATTCAACCGTTGCGACGGTTCAGGCCGACCTGAAACGACTGGCGGCGGCGACAAACGCGACATTCCCAGCTTCTCGGAAGAGGGGGAACCCATCACCGCGGCACAGGTTGAAAAACTGCGCACTTCGGCCCCGGATTCCGATGCCTGTTCCGGCTGCCATGCTCAGCCCGAAAGCGGCGGCGCGGGCGATTTTGTCGCCAACGTATTTGTTTTGGCCCAGACGCTGGACCCTGTCACGCTGTCTGTAAGCCCGACAAGAAGCAACAGCCGCAACACCCTGGGCATGCACGGCTCAGGGCCGATCGAAATGCTGGCGCGTGAAATGACGGCGGATCTTCAGGCGCAAAGAGCCGGCCTGGGTGACGGCGTTCATACGCTGACCACGAAAGGCATCAAGTTCAAGGTCAAAATTGCTAACGGGCAAGTGGTTGAATCGGAAGGCATAGATCACGATCTGATAGTCAAGCCTTTTCATCAAGCCGGCAAAGTCATTTCATTGCGCGAATTCTCTAACAATGCCATGAACCACCATCACGGCATGCAAGCCGAGGAGCGTTTTGACTTGAATCCGTCTAAAGGGATGGATTTTGATGGAGACGGCGTCGAGCGCGAGCTGACCATCGGCGACGAGACCGCCATTAGCATCTGGCAGGCTCAATTATCCACGCCGGTGCAGGTCATGCCGGAAAAACACGAAGAGCGCGAGGTTGTTAAACACGGTGAAAAGGTATTCAACGATGTCGGCTGTACCTCCTGTCACGCGCCTTCAATGGTGCTGAACACCCGCCATTTTGTCGAGCCTAACCCGTACAACCCTGCCGGCAACTGCAAATCCGCCGAGGACGGCTGTCCGAATTTTTCCTTCGACATGACCAAAACCGGCGACAAGCCCAGACTTGAAAAAGGCCCCAAAAATACGGCCATTGTCCGCGCTTATACCGATCTTAAACGCCACAACCTGTGTGATGACGCCAATAGCGCCAATCCTATCCGCTGGTTTTGCAATGAGCAGCTCGCGCAGGGCCGGCCGGACCAGAACGGCAAGCCCGGTTCCGAATTCTTCTTGACCCGCAAATTATGGGATGTCGGCAATACTGCGCCTTATGGCCACCGCGGCGACATTAGCACCATTACAGAAGCCATTCTGTACCACGGCGGAGAAGCCCGCGCCTCTCGCGACGCCTTCGCCGCGAAACCGGTAGAGGATCAAAAAGCGCTTGTGGCATTTTTGAAGACACTGCAGGTCGTGCCGCAAAAAAAGTAAATTCAGTATAGCGGCTGAATTAGCCAGCCCCGTTGCCGGACCGGTATCTTCCGGTCCGGCAACGGGCATTGAAACGCTAACCGAATAATGACACGTCGACTCTTATGAAATGGATCAAGAGTAAAACCCTGTTCTCACTATCACTGCTGTTACCCCTGGGCAGCTGCAACTACAACGACGCCAGAATTGACTATGACAAACAGATAAAAGTCTGTTCGACCGCTGAAAGCAACGGGCTGATAGATATGGCGGCTCAAGCCTGCCATCAGGCGCTGAAGATTGCGGACGATCAGGTCTTTGCGCCCTCGGAAGTCTCGGAGCTGTTGTATCAGCTAGGCTATCTGGAGCGCCAGCGAGGACAGTTTAAAGACGCGGAAAAGCTTATCCGGCGCTCACTGGCGATCGAGGATCTTCTTAAAAATCAAGGAAAAATCGCCTCCCGGCTGATTGAACTGGCATTGAACCAAGCCGGACAGGATCTCTGGCTGGATGGCGCCGATACATTGAAACACGTTGTCCCTTTGCTCGAGAGCTTGTCAGGCAATGATCGGAAAGCGGCGGCCGGTGCGTTCAGGTTATTCAACGTACGGCTTGAGGCGCGTGGTTATGCCGCAGAGGCCAAACTATTTAAAGCCGATTTCTCTGATCAGGGAAATTTTAGCGGTCCAGCTATCATTAATTAAGAGGGTATAAACAGTGGAGCAAAAAGAAATTAAGGGCATCTACGCCAATATCCCTGACAAAATCGAGACGATTGATTGCACCTTGCGCGATGGAGAACAGGCGCCGGGCGTCTGGTTCTCGCTGGAAGAAAAGCTAAGGTTGGTAAAGTTATTATCGGAAGCGGGGGTTGATGTTCTGGATGCGGGCTTTCCGGCCAGCAGCTGCGCCGATACCGAGGCTATGCAGGAAATGAAAAGCATGGGGCTGCGCTCAAGCATAGGCGCAACCGCCCGCGCCGTTCATAACGATATTGTCGCGGCCGAAAGAGCCCATGCCGATGAAGTGTTTTTGTTCATTCCGACCAGTGATTTTCGTATTCAGCAAACCCTTGGCGCAGACCGGTCCAAGGCGCTCGGCATGCTCAAAGCCGCGGCCGAAGAAGCGGCCGGCAGGGCCATGGGCGTCAATCTGGTTTTCGAGGACGCAACACGGGCAAGCTTTTCATCATTGATGCTTTTTATGAATACATTGCTGGCCAGTGTACCCATAAAGAGAATTATTGTTTGCGACACGGTCGGCTGTACTTTTCCCTACGCCATGGAGCGGTTGATAGCGCACCTATACGATGCGGTCCCCAAAGACGTCAGGCTGTGTGCTCATTGCCACAACGATTTTGGTCTGGCTGTCGCCAATACGCTGGCCAGTGTCGCTGCGGGCGCATCCAGCATTACCTGTACTGTCAATGGCATCGGGGAACGCGCCGGAAATGCCGACCTGGCGGAGACTATCGCCGCTCTGGAGCATCTTTTGTTCGTCGGACATTCAATTCGTCCCGACTATCTGCCGGTTCTGGCCAGGGAAGTTGAGCGGATCAGCGGCATTCATACCAGTCCGACCAAACCTGTCACCGGCTTTAATGTGTACCGTCACGAGTCGGGCGTACATGTCGACGGCATGCTCAAAAATGCAAAAAGTTATGAATATCTGCCTTCTTCATGGGTTGGCGCGCAAACCGAATACGTGCTGGGCAAGCACAGCGGCGCCGCGCTGGTGCGCCATCTGTTGAAACAGGCCAATATCGACGCAGAGGAAGAAATGGTCCATCAGATACTCGGCAGCGTCAAGAAGGCTATGGAAAAACGCGGCAAGGAACGCCACAAACAAGCTTACAGTGATTGCCTGCAGTTTCGTACCCAGGCTTTGTCAGGCGTGAGAATTGCCGATTTTCTCGCCCAACATGTCAGTGACTGATTCGGAGATAGTATTGTGCGGGAAACATTAAGCGACAAGGTCATTCGCAGCCATGCCTTGAACGGCACCGGCCAGGAAGACTATGTGCATGCCAGGATAGATGCGCTACTGGGCCATGACGCAACCATTGCTTTGCTTATCAATGAGTTCGAGCGGCGCCAATTATCCATTTGGGACAAGAGCAAAGTCATTTTTACCAATGACCATTTCTCACCGGCGGCCAGCATTGAACGTGCCGATATTTCCGCCAATTTTCTGCGTTTTTCCCGAAACCAGAAGATAGACCACTTATTGGTGGATAAAGGCATTTGCCACCAGTTGCTGGTCGAAAACAGCCTGTGCCAGCCGGGCAGCCTGATTGTCGGCGCCGACAGCCATACCATTATGGGCGGCGGATTGGGCGCTTGCGCCACCGGCATGGGCTCTACCGATATTCTGTTCGCGCTGGCCACAGGCACGACCTGGCTGCGCAAGCCGAAAACGATACGCGTCATTTTCCACGGCAGCCTGCCTGAAACCTGCAGCGGGCGGGATATCATCCTGGAGCTGCTGCGCCTGCTGGGCGAGGACGGCGCCCAGTATCGCTGCCTCGAATTTCACGATCATGCCCAGCCCAAATTGTCTCAGGATGACCGTTTCGCGATCGCCAATATGGCGGTTGAAATCGGCGCCAAGTTCGGGGTTTTTGTTCCCGACGAGATTACTTTGGCTTACTGTCATGCGCGCGACAAGCAGACACCGGGCAATTTGGTGCTGCCGGATGCCGATGCCGACTACGAATACACCCTGGAGCTTGACTTATCAGCGCTCAGCCCAAGAATAGCCAAGCCCTGGTCGCCGGCTAATGTAGTCGCGCTCAGCGAGCTTGACAGCATACCGATCAGCACGGCTTTCCTGGGCTCCTGCTCCAGCGGCAGAATCGAGGATATTCAGGAGGCCGCCGAAGAACTGGAGGGAAAAACCATTCATCCCGACGTGCGCCTGATCATTATTCCGGCCTCAATCAATATCTTCAAACAGGCGCTGGACAAGGGTTATGTCAAAACCCTGACCGAAGCCGGGGCTATTTTCAATCAAAGCAGCTGCGGGCCGTGCGGCGGCATAGACAAGGGCGTATTGGGCTCCACCGATGTCTGTATTTCCACGTCCAACCGCAATTTTCGCGGGCGCATGGGGCATTGGGACAGCAGGACCTATCTCGCCAGCGCCAGGACGGTGGCGCGGGCGGCACTAAAAGGTTGTATCAGCGGAGATTTATATTCATGAACAGTATCCAGGGCAGCGTCTGGTTATTTGGCGATAACCTCAACACCGATGTGATCCATCCGCCCAATTGTTACAGTCTGGACCCGGTCGTGGTCAAGCAGGGCCTGTTTTCAAAACTGGACGCCACGCTGCAATCCCGCCTGAAGCCGGGCGATATTCTAGTGGGCGGCAAGAATTTCGGCTGCGGCTCCAGCCGGGAGACGTCCATTCGAAGTCTGTTGCTGAATGAGATAGGCGCGATTGTCGCAGTCGATTTTGCGCGCATTTTCTTCCGAAATGCCACCAACAACGGCCTGCCTTGCCTGCAATTTGCCAATGCCGAAGACAAGCAGAAGCTGGCTGAAGGCGAAACCTGGACGATCTCTCTCGATGACTGGACGTTGACAAGCAAAACCGGCTTGACCATTCCTTTAGTGCCGGCCGGTTCCTTTGTCAGGAAAATCTGGTCGGAAGGCGGTTTATTAAATCTGTTGCCGGCTTCGGCTGAAGACGCATGACGCAAGCAAAACTTTTTGACAAACCCGAATGCCTCGATGTGATGACCTGGGCCGGAAAATGGGGAGACAGCCTCGAAAAGGTGGTGTCGGCCCGTTTTACCGAATTGACAGGCGTGCCTGTCAGGCATCATACGAACATCGGCCTGCGTTTGCCGGAGCGGCTTCATGATGCGCTGCGCACCCGAGAACGCCCGCCTTATGACGTGGTCTGGTCCAATGCGGTACCGGCGGTCGCCATGGCAGAACTGGATTATTGCCAAGTGTTCGATGAAGATGACATGCCATCACTGGCTGAGCTTTATGAGCGCGCCCGGCCGACGGGCTTTGTCGACCGGCTGGTGTTTCCCTACAGCGTGCATTATGTGCTGGTCTATTTAAAGCCGGCCGTCGAGGCTCGTGCGCTCAAAAGCTGGGACATCCTCATGGAGCAAAGGCATGCCGGCAAGATCGCCGTTTACCCGAACGGCAAGGGGTTCTATCCGATTGCCCAGGTGCTGGGCGGCGGCAGTATTGATAGCATGCCTGAAAACATGCAGCCCTGCTGGAATTACTTGGCCGGGTTCCGGCCCCGGATAGCCGTTCTGGATTACAGCATCGGCATGGAATCCCTGTTCAGGACGGGAAGTATCAATCTGTGTTTCCGGGCCTTGCCGAATGCGCTGGGCTTTATTGAAGCGGGGCTGGATGTCGGCTGGACCCTTCCTGAGGAAGGCACCTCGGATACCACCGACGCGCTGTGGATTCCGCAGCATGTGCCAGAAGATCGCGCCTACTGGGCAAGGAAATACATTGATGTCGCTCTGTCCGCCGGCGTGCAAAGCGAATGGTGCAGCAGATTAGGAGCTTTGCCCGCCAACAAGAGAGCTGAAGCTTCGGCTATTTTCGATGGGCCGGGCTTCCCGCGCAACATGGATGACACTGGCGGTTTTCTGTACGTGCCTGACGCTGTGATGTGGCGACACGAAGCCCAATGGGAAGCGATCTTCGAACAATTGCCATCGGTAGGTTGCTGAAAAATTCGACGATTTGCCATTGGCCTAGTTAACAGGCCGTTTTTGCCGCTACATTCCGTCTCGTCTCAGCGCATCAGATGCAGCAATTTTTATAGTGAGTCAAAAGATCTCATTCAGCTGATTTCAGGCGACGGCTCATTATGCTGGTGCAACAGAACCGGCGAGCTATCCAGGTAAATAGATCACACTTTACATGTGTAATTTTTCACAGATTCCGTCGGCCTGTTTCTTCATACTATTTCACAAGGTTCGATGTTCGACAGAACTCGATGAGTGAATCAAACTTGAGATGTCATGCTATGACCGATAAATCTTCCACCGATAAATTATTTCTTCCGGGACAGGATTTCACAATCCGTCCGGAATGGCGAAGAACAGCACAGCCACAGTACGCACAAGCCCTGGTTTATGCGCCCGGCAGAGTGCATTTTTGCGTATTCGATTTTTCCAAAATGGGCCCCGGCCTGGGCGGCGGGGGGCTCGGAGTCTCCACGTCAACCGCGGTCAATAAACTACTTGTTTCCAGAAAGCGCAATGCCAGTCAGGAAATGACTGCCACCACACGGCATCTGGTGCAGCTTTTTAAGGAACTGGTCAATTACGCCGACGACGATATTTTTGTCGACATACAGGAAAAGATTCAGTTTTCCCATGCGGGCCTTGGCTCCAATGTCAGCCTGAATACGGCTGTGATTGCAGGGCTGAATGCCTTGTTCGGCAGTCCTTTTTCCGTGGAAAACATGTGGGACATCATCACCCGTAATTACGTCGAGAACGCCGCGGACGGCCATTCCATTTATCGCGGGCTGGATACCGGCGTCGGCGAGGCCTGCCTGTTGTATGGCGGTCTGGTATGGATCGCCGAAGGGGAGGGCATGGGCGATGGACGGTATATCGGCAATCTGGCCACCGATGGCCTTTGGATAGTGACCGCGGTAGGCGATGTCGGGAAATTGTCCGGTGATGTGCTCAAGGCGTTCGGCGCCGATGCGGATATGTCCGGAAAAACCGAAAGCGAAGTCGTTGCCGGCAAATGCAACGAGTATCAACGCCAGTACGGCGATGCGCTTCACGCGGTGCTGCACAGAATGCGAGCCGATCTGTTGAGAAATGATCTGCGTGGTCTTTTATCGACTTGCTGGGACATGAATGAAGTCGGCAACATTAAAGTGCTGGAAGGCATCTATGAGCCCGCCATTTTGCATAAACTGGTCAAAACCCTGCGCAATGCAGGAGCCTTATACGCCGGCATGAGCAGCGCCGGTCCAGGGTTTTTCGCGTTTGCTGATTCAGAACACAGTGCGCTAAGGCTGCAATCCGTTCTGCAGGACCGGTTTGGCGATTATTTCAATAATTTCGCCGTGGGTCAGGCGGGCTCAAAACTGAGCATCTATCTGGATTAGTGCCCATACCGAACTTCAATCATCAAGTCCATCAGAGAACACGCTTAAAATGACACCGCAGGCTGAACATCATTTGACCAGGGATCATATTTTTACCGTTATGCAGGCGCAGCTGAAAAAGCTGGCCGACAGCTACGAGACCATACCCGAAGAGATCCATTGGTCCGATTCCATTATGACCGATCTGGGCTTTGACTCGATAACCGTGGTCGAACTTTGCTGCGCTGTTGAGGAAGCCCTGCAGATAAAGGAACTGCCATTAAACCAGTGGCTTAACGAACAATCGGAAAAAGACGGTGAGCGTTATACGATTGCCTCATTCGTTGATCTGGTTCTCAGCGCCAATGCGCCGCATTGACAGGGAGTAGACTGTCATGGAACAGGTATCAACAGCACTGCCGTTCGAGGCCATCGGCACCCGCCGTGCCAATGCGCTGTCCCTGCGGCCACACGGACTGCCCGGCACGTTAATAACGCTGTGCGGCATTGATGGCGCGGGCAAAACGTCCACCATAAAGGCCATCACGGATTATATCGGCAGTCAGGGCCTGCCGGTATTCTGCACCTACACGCCCACCGAGCGGGTCAGAACCAACAGCTTGTTTCGCGCTTTGGTTGACGCCGCGGACGACAAGGCGCGCAGCCAGATAGACATTCTCGGCCTGTGCCTGACCATTCTGGGGGATTTGATCCAGCACATCAGCGACACCATCATCCCTCATCTTGAGCAGGGACATGTCGTGATCTGCGACCGCTACATCTACACCAGCCAGGCCGAAGTCCACAGCCGGGCGGCCGATGAAATTCCCAAAACCGTGCTGGCCTATATCGCCCGGCACGTCATACGTCCTGACCTGGCCATCGGCATGCATATCGATCCGGATACGGCCAGACAGCGCATACAACAGCGCGAGCATGAGCGGGACAAACCGCTTGATCTCGAGTTCATGAAAATCCAGGCGGAGGCCTATCTCAATGTCGCGCGCGACAACGGGCTGCTCATGATTACAACCGATGCGCCGCTGGAGTCCACTTTTGCCCTGCTGAAGCCCAGCCTGGATTATTGTCTGGCAAGGTATAAAAAATGATTTCCAACAGCCAAAGCGAACAACGGCGTAAAAAATTCGCCGGCGTGTTGCCGGCTCTGTGTTGGTTTCGCTCTTATGCCCGCACCCGATTGCCTTTCGGCAGCCTTATTCTGCCGCTGGCGCTGAGCTTTCCTTTATCCTGTATTTTATATCATAGACTTAGTGGTCAACCAATTAACCTCAGTCTCGTATCTGTCGCTGAATGGTTGAGCTTCATTCTGCTTTTTGTCCAGTTGCGCCTGATCGATGACCTGGATGACGTGCAGGATGATCACCGTAATCAACATCAGCAAAATGAGCTGACACAGCATTTATCCATGCTGCTGATCATCACGGCCAGCACGTTAATCGTGCTGAACATGGCTTCCTTCAGGACCCTGTCGGCGGTTATTTTTTCAACCTTGATCTCATACGCCGGGCCGTTCCTGATCAAGCGCTTTCTTCCTCCGCATCCGGCCAGCCTGATACTGGGCTGGCTGGTTTTTGAAGGGGCTCCGGCGTCCTTTTTTGTTTACATCTATTTCGCCTGGTTAAGCCATTCCCCGGCAGAAGCGCTCTCAATCACGCAGATAGCCCCGGTGGCCGGCATATTCTGGCTGGCTTACGAAATCTGGAAGTTTTCCCGCAAAGTGCATGTTAATGCCATGCAGCCCTATTTTCTGCCAAAAAAAGGCGTCAGGGTGGTGTTGAGTTTATTGCTGGTTCTGGCGGCGGCCTTGATGGCGGCCTTGGCCGACATGGCTGATTTTTCAGCCTTCGGACGTTACAGCGCCGGTTTGTTGCCTCTGGTTTTTTTAGTCTGGATGAACAGCACATGGCCTGATCTTTCAGGGCTTGAGGGCCGCGAAACGATCACGGCGCCGGCTTGGAACGGCATGAGCTTTCTGGTCATCTTTGAAATCATGCTGGGCATTGAATTTATTTTTGAATGGGTACGGTTATAACTATGCAAATACTGGTAACAGGCGCGAGCGGTTTAGTGGGCGCAGAAGCCATCGCCAGGCTTCTGAAAGCCGGGCACACCATTGTGGCGCTCGTTCATTCCGTCGGTAATATTGTTACCAACGACGGTACGCTTTTGCCCAGCCGGCCTTATACCGGCGGGCGGGGCAATCCGGGCGAACTGCTGACTGTTAAAGGCGATCTTCAGCAGGACGGTTTGGGGTTAGATGCCGAACTCTACAGGCAGCTTCAGTCCTCCGTGGATAGGGTGCTGCATTCGGCGGCCCTGACCAGCTTCGGACGTCCCGAGGAACGCTACGAAGCCATCAATGTGGCCGGCACGCAGCGGATGATTGACTTTGCCATGAAAAAGCCAGGCGCCTGCATTCCTTTCATCTACATCAGCACGATGTATGTCTGCGGCGAGCGGCCCGGCATTTTTTCGGAAACGGCGTTCGACCGCGGGCAAAGCTTCGGCAGTCCTTATGAGGCCAGCAAATTCAGGGCCGAATCGCTGATCAGGAAGGCCCAGGACAATGGACTGCCCACGGTTATCGTGCGCCCCGCCATTATCGTCGGCGATTCTGTCGACGGCACCATGCGCAAATTCGACACCATCTATGCGGTTTACCGCATCACCACGGCCGGACTGGTGCGGACCATACCCGGCGATTACGGCGCGACGCTGGATATCGTGCCGATAGACTGGGTGGCGGACGGCGTGGTGGCCGCGCTGGAAAATTTCAGTCAAGCGCAGGGCAGAACCCTGCACCTGTGCTCCGACCAGCCGCTGGCCTTGCGCGAAATCAACGACGTCTGCGCCTTGTTTCCTTCTTTCAGCGTGCCCCGGTTTGTGCCCGGTCACGTGTTTCACAGCTACGGCATGAAAGGCCTGGAAAAGCGCTACTACGATGAAGTGATCAGCCTGTACGAATCCTACTTTCGCCGGCAGACGGTTTTTGTCCGGGATTCGACCCGGGACATTTTTGCCAAGGCGCCGCCGGCGCAGGGCAAGGAATTGCTGCACAAAGTTTTCAGCTACGCCGTCAAAGTCGGCTATTTCAGAAGAACAACCCATGAAATCTAACCGTCAGGGAGAATGTTGATGTCGCTTAATCATTCATTTCTGCTGCAGCTCTGGGAGCAGTCCCGCCAGCAGCTATACGCTCAGCTGGGTCAACGGCAGCCATCGGCGGTCTTTCTTGAAGGCTCGATCGCCGAGGGTTTTGGCAACGAGCGCTCGGATATCGACTTCGTTGCCATCATTGACGACGGCACGGAAATGGCCACCATGCCTTATATCTTGTTTCTGGAAAACCGGCGCGTCGAAGTGCGTCTGCTCAGCCGGGAGCGGCTGCAGCGTGAACTGCTGCAAGTAAAAGAAGCCCTGAATGCGGGCATCGAATCCGTGGCGCAGATATCCTGGAACCAGCTGGAGCGCTGCCAGCGGTTCATCGGCTGCCTGCCTATTGAAAACGAAGCCTACATCAAATCATTGCAGGATCTGCTGGGCAAGGAGTCGCTGGGCAGGGCGGTCGCGCTGTGGTTCGAGGATTTTGCCCGGCAGACCGGACGCTATGCGGTGGCCATGCTGGCGCTGGAGCAGGATGATTATGCCCGGGCCTGGATAAAGACGTCGGTTTTTCACGCCGCCAAAAGTTTTGTCGCCCAGCGCGGTGAACGCTATCTGGGCTCCAAATGGCTGTCGCTGCAGCTGGATCGCGCCCAGGTCGATAAAAAGCTGGTGCAACGCTTTTGGGATTTTTATACCGAAAAATCCCAAGACAGCAGCGCCATCGACTATTTGCATAAAGGCATTGCCCTGCTGGAAGAATTCTCGGTTTCCGGCGTTGAGCTGAATTTTGAAAAAGTGCTCGCCGACAGCCGGGCCGGTGTCAGCACCTGGCAAATAGGCCGGCATCTGCACATTCTTCGCGACGAAGACATCTTTCGACTGGACGACGGATCTGCCCGCGTCTGGCGCCGAATTATCTGGAATACGCCCTGTATACAGATAGCTCATGACAAACGCAGTGCCCAGGCGACAACAGACGCCAAAAATCATTTGGCCGATTTCAGCCGCGCCGGTCTGATCTCCCTGTGCTGGGGAGGCGAGGGCGAAATTCGGGCCCGGCAGCTGGGAACCTCGTGCCCATTGCTGACGGGTAAGGCAGCGCTGATCTCGGTCGACGGGGCGCGACTGTCCGCCAGCAGCCCGGCCGGCATTCAACTGCTGCCGGTTCCTGCCCGCCGCCTGGCGGAAGCCGGCGTCGAACTGACCTGGGCGAACATAGGCGTGGAAAACTCCCGGGAAGATTCGGAAGGCGCACTGCGTAGCGGCCAGCTGCGGGTGCTGCAGTATACCCTGCAGCGCATGATTCAGACCGCCAGCATGGTCGCCCTAGCCGGGTACGGCATCACGCCGCAGCCGCCGCTGGAAGAAGCGGTTCTTGAAGCCTTGCGCCTGCTGCCGTTGAATCCGTCTCTGGTCGAAGCCATCCAGCGCATTGAGACCGAGTCCATCCATTCCAGGGAACAAGGGCAGGAACTGTTCGAGCTTGCCGGACAAATTGTCAGAGAACTGCGGCAACTGGGCGGCGATGAGCAGTTTCCGGCCAGTTTTGACACGGCCTCGGGCTGGTGCGAAACGGTCATGTATGGTTATGACTGGATTAATCTGGCCACGCATTTGAACGCACGTTTTCCGGCCAGTGCGGTGGGCGGGCGAGGTTCCGCTGAAGAAGCCCGTGATTTGCTCGCCTCGAGCATCGGTTGAAACAGGACAGGATATGGAACATAGCATGATTGCACCGCTCACCCCGGCAAATCGTCTCGAAGATATTGAACGGTTTGCTGGCAACAAGGGGAAATCCCTTTACCTGCTAGGAAACAATGGGGTTCCTGTGCCTGCCTGGATCATCCTGGGCACGGACGTCTTTCAATACTACCGGAAAGCGGTCGGTCTCGATAAGGTGATTGCGGCTCTTTTAGAGAGCTTCAATGCGGACAATGCCGGCGACATAGCGGCTCAGATTCAAAATGCCGTGCTGTCGGCACCGCTGCCCGAAACGGTCAGCGCCTTGATCAAGGAAGCGCTGACTTCATTGGGGGAGGGGCCTGTCGCCATTCGCTCTTCCGGCAAGGAGGAGGACAGCAAGGACTTTTCCTTTGCCGGCCAGTTTGATACGTATCTGGGCATCGAAGGCCTGGATGACATCCTGCTCCATGTGCAGAAATGCTGGGCATCGGTGTATTCGGAGCGCTCGCTGCTGTATCGGCACCGCCACAATCTGGGCTTTGCCCATATCGATATTGCCGTCATTCTGCAACGGCTGGTCATGGCCGACCGCAGCGGCGTGGTATTTACCGTCAATCCCGCCAGCGGCAATGCCAATGAACTGGTCATCAGCGCCGTTTACGGCTTGGGGGAAGGACTGGTTTCAGGATTGGTGGACGCGGATACGGTCGTCGTCGACAAGCGTAACGGCGCTCTGATCAGTCAGGTGATTGGGGAAAAAGCCCAGCAGGTAGGGCCGAACGGCAACATCAGCGATGTCCCGCCTGAGGCCCAGCAGCAATTGTCCCTGAGCAGCGAAAACATACAGGCGATCTGCGCGTCGGCCAGGCAGATCGAGCAGAACTTCAAAGCGCCGCAGGATATTGAATGGTGCCTGCAGGAAGGCCGTTTATGGATACTCCAGGCCAGGCCGGTCACGGCTTTCAAAGAGGAACCGAAAGGCGATTTTCAGATTTGGGACAATTCCAACATTATCGAGAACTATCCCGGTATCGTCAGTCCGTTGACCTTCACGTTCACACAAAACCTGTATTCGACAGTGTTTCGGGAATACTGCCGCCTATTGCGCATTCCCGAAAAACAGCTCAAGGAAATGGACGGCTTCCTCGGCTCGGTGCTGGGCTATATGAACGGGCGGGCCTATTACAACCTGCTGCATTGGTACAAACTGGTCGGCACCAGCCCGTTTTATAACCTGGGCCATAAAATGCTGGAAGTCCAGATGGGGCTGGACGAGTCGCTGGACCTTGTCGCCTGCGAGGAAAAAATCCAGCCTTACCACGCCGATTCCCGCCTTGAGTATCTTTGGATTCGCGCTTTGAGCGGGGCAATGTTTTTCTGGTATTTTTTTACGCTGAAAAAGCAGGTGCGCAAATTCCGTGCGGCCTTTTACAAACTGTACGAGACCTTCAATGCCATTGACTACAGCGAATTGCCCGCCGACCGGATCTATGCCCACAGCAAGCAGTTCGAGCAGGCGATTATCGCCCGTTGGGGCATCATGATTTCGCTGGAATCCTCCATCGGCTTGCCCTATGGCTTGTTAAGGCTCCTGATCCGCCGCTGGCTGCCCGATGCGCCTGACTGGCTGGAAGTCGCCGTAATCGGCGGCATTCATGATATGGAATCCATGGAGCCGGCCTTGAAAATGGCTGAGCTGGTCGGCCATGCCAGACAGAATCCCGAATGGGAGCGCATTATCAGCCAGACGCCGGCAAAGCAATGCAGCCAAGCGTTGGCCGCGGCGGGAGCCGATGCGTTTCTGGCCCGGATTGACGCCTACATTGCCGCTTACGGCTATCGCAGCAACAATGAGCTGAAGCTGGAAGAGCCCGATTTGCGCGAGGAGCCCGGCGTATTGTTTGACATGCTGAAAGTGGCCCTGGCCACAGGCGCCAAAGAGCAGGGCGCGCCGGCGGCCTATGAGCGCGATCTGAAAGCGCTGCTTGATAAGGGACTGAATCCCGTGCAGCGCGTTCTGTTCAATATTGTCTTGCGCAAAGTCCAGTCTGCCATTCAGGCGCGGGAGACCGTGCGTTTTTGCCGCTCCCGAACGTTCGGCGTCTTCAGAAACATGTACCGGGCCATAGGCAATGACTTTGCCCGCCATGGACTGTTTGACGACGGGCGGGATATTTTCTATCTGCGCCTTGAAGAATTGAAAGGCTGCTTCGAAGGCATGGTTTCTGCCCGTGAGATAAAACCTTTAATTGTTCAGCGCAAGGCCGATATGGACGCTTATCGCGCAATGAAAGCCTTGCCACCGCGTTTTGTCACCTTCGGCTCGGTGCTCGGCTGGCTGCAGCGATGGTCGGAAACGGATGGTCAGCAGCATGAATCGGCCGCAGCCGATGACGGCAGCCGCGAGCTGCGCGGCACGGCCTGTTCCCCCGGCTTTGTTGAAGGCCATGTCCAGATCGTGCAGGAGCCCGGCGAGTTCACGGGCGGCATCCTGGCCACTTACCGCACGGACCCGGGCTGGGTGGCCGTGTTTCCGTTTGCCGAGGCGCTGCTGATCGAGCGCGGCAGTCCGCTGACGCATGCGGCGATTGTCGCCAGAGAAGTCGGTTTGCCCACGATCGTGCAAATACCGAAACTGACCCAAATGCTCAAATCCGGCATGCGGGTCAGAGTCAACGGCCAGTCAGGCACGGTCACCATTCTGGACTGAGGGCTGAACCGATCAGTCTTTTATTGCCGAACGATCCCTTATCCATTTTGAAAAAGCCGGTTTGCATTTATGAGTGAAACCCTTGCCGATATTTTGTTTGCACTGCCGCACGACGAAGAGCGCGGCATGCGTTTCATTACGCAACAAAACGAAGAACACTATTATCCCTGGCATTTGCTGCGGCAGCAGGCGCAACGGGTCGCCGCCAATCTGCAGTTCATGGGCGTCAAAAAAGGCGACCGCATCGCGCTGGTGATTGCCGAGCAGGAATATTTCATGCTCGGTTTTCTCGGCGCCCTGCTGGCGGGCGCGGTGCCGGTGCCCATGTCCTCGAATTTTATTGCCACGACCCGCAGCCGGCACAGTTATTTCGCCACGCTCGGCCACATCATTCAGGCCGCCGGCGCCCGCATGCTGCTGTGCATGGCGGCGCATGAAACTTTTTTGCAACAGGGTTTGCGCGATGCAAGCGGGGCAACCGTCAATCCGGCTTTGCTGGCCGTCGAGACTTTGCTGGCAGCAGAAGGCGGCGCTTTTAATCCGCCCAAAGTGAGCGGCAGCGACCTGTGCTTTCTGCAGTTCACCTCCGGCAGCACGTCGATGCCCAAGGGGGCGATGGTCAGCCATGGCAATGTCATCGCCAACGCCAGAGCCTTTCTCGGCAATAAAGGCAGTCTGAAAAGGCGCGATGACGATATTACTCTGGGCTGGGTGCCGTTCTACCATGACATGGGACTGATGTGTTTTGGCCTGGGGCCTTTGGTGGTTGATCTGCCGGCGGTCCTGATTCCAACCGAACGCTTCGCCAGACAGCCCTGGTACTGGATGATGGCGATATCGCAATACCGCGCGTCCATCACGTTCGCCCCGAATTTTGCTTTCGATATCGCCGCCCGCCTGACGCGCGAGCGGCACTTGGCCGGCATGGATTTGAGCCGGCTGCGCGCGGCCGGCTGCGGCTCGGAACCGATAAACCCGAAAGTCCTGCGTCAATTCTCTGCCTGTTTCGCGCCGGCAGGATTGCGTGCGACGGCCCTGATGCCTTGCTATGGCATGGCGGAAGCTACGGTAGGCATTTCTTTTCACACGGTCGATGCGCCGATCATCACCGATCTCGTCGATGCCAGCGCCTTGCGCAACGGTGAAGCGCTGCCGGCTCAGGCCGGCAGCGGGCAGACTGCGGAAATGATCAGCTGCGGGCAGGTCATTCCTGACCACCAGCTTAAAATTGTCGGCCCGGACGGCCAGGCCTTGCCTGAGCGCCAGGTGGGGGAGATCTGTTTTTCCGGTGCAAGCGTTACGCAGGGCTATTACCGGAATCAGGATGCAACCCTGGAAAGCTACCGGGACGGCTGGCTGCACACCGGGGATCTGGGCTATATCGCCCAGGGCGAACTGTATATCTGCGGCCGGCTCAAAGACCTGGTCATTATCCATGGCGTCAACTACTATCCGCAGGATATCGAGTGGATCGCCTCGCAGGCCGAAGGGATCAGGCCCAATAAAGTGGTTGCCTTCAGCGTCATGCGCCATGGCCAAGAATGCCTGATACTGTGCGTCGAGCCCAATAGTTATAAAAATATCGAGGCCCTTAAACATGCTCTGGTTGAAGACGTCGAGAAAGGGCTGGGGCTGCGCATCAGCGAGGTCGTGGTCTTAAAATCGGGCGCTCTGCCCCTGACCTCGAGCGGCAAGGTACAGCGGCGCAAAACCAAAGCCCTGTTTGAGAACGGGGATCTGCAGGCCTATGAGGAACTGGATGAGGCGGAAAGCCTCCCGGCGTAATCCCAGGCGATCGCCGGCAGCCCGTTGCCAGAAGCATAATTCATATTCACAAAAGCCATGACTCCTAGATTGATTCAAATGACTACCCATTCCATTCAGGCCTGCCATGTTCCGTTATAAAGATCCGTTCGTACAAAACCTGGCTGAGCAGATAGCCGCCCTTATTTCAGGCGAAGCCATCGACAGAGAGTCTGTCGAGCAGGCATTGGAAGAGCTTGCCTTGGCCAACCTGCCTCAGCTTGCCGACTACTGGCGAAAAACCGGCTGCCGTCTGGGCATACCGGATGCCGCCTTTAAAAACAGTCATGTCTACTATTTTCCGGACCAGCCCGCGGCAAGGGTTTTTCGAACCAGCGGCACCAGCGGCGCCGATAGGGGAGCCGCCTGTTATTCGCCCTTGGGACTGAAGCTGATGGACCTTTCGATCATCGAAAACGCCAGACGGCATCTTATTCAAGAACTGGACATGCCCGTCATCATCCGCTTCGTGCCTACCGTTTCACAGGCGCCGGAGATGATCATGGCTTATGGCATGGAACTGATCGCGACGACGTTTGGCGACAAGTCCCGTAGCGCTTCGGTCATCACCGGCAACGGCGTCGATTTCGAGCGTCTGCGTTCCATTCTGGACCAGGCCGTCAGCGACGATCAGCCTGTGGTTCTGCTGGGCGGTTCGTTCGCGTTTGTAAATATCTGCGATGCGCTGGAAAAGCTCGGGTGGTCATGGCAGTTGCCTGAAGGTTCAAGAACGCTGGACGGCGGGGGCTTTAAGGGGCGTTCCCGCGTCGTCAGGGCCGGCGAGCTGAGATCGGCCATCACGAAAACGTTCGGCATTCCGGCCGGACGGGCTTTCAATGTCTTTGGCATGACCGAACTGGCGAGCCAGCTTTATGACGCCAATGACCGCGAGATAGGCCCGCTCGACGAACGCCCCAAACGCAATCTGCCGTTTCTGCAGGCGCGGGTCCGGGACAGTTATACGCTGGCCTACTGCGATAGGGGCGAGGGGCTGGTTGAAATTATGGATTCGTGCATCATCGACCGTCCTCATCGCGTATTGACCGGCGACCTGGGGCTGGCGTCCGAGGACGGCGTAGCCATTATCGGCCGAGTAGAGCGCGGACAAGCCCGCGGCTGCTCTTTGTCTCTGGAAAGCATTAAATTCTGACTTATGCCTACTAATCGTAATATTTCCTGGATACCCGCCTGGGTGGATGCCAGCCAGCTGGAAACCTTCAATGCCAATATCATCAATGACCAGGGCGGTCAGCCGTGGCGGTGCACCCGGCCCTTGAGCGATCGCTGGAGCGTCATTGCCGATGGGCTCAGAGAGTCAACGGCTGCGCTGCGGGCCATGCCCATCGCCCATATTGTCGAGACGATCGATAAAGTCACCGCCAAATGGTGTGACCGGAACTGGCCGGTGCGGCAGGCGGCGCGTGCGGCCGTCGTTGAAGCGACCGGCTTTTCTGCGGAAGCGGTTGACAGAAGCTTCGATGTCGAACTGAAAAACTACCGGGCCGATTCCCTGTGGCGGGTGTTATACCGCGAGCTGGGCGATGCGGCAGCACTGGACGGTTTCGTGGCCGATGCCAGACTGCCGGGGCGCACTTACGCCATAGGCCCCGAGCTTACGCTGGCGATCTTTACCGGCAACGTGCCGGGCTTGCCGGCGCTGTCCATGGTCAGAGCCTTGCTGGCCAAGTCGGCAGTCATCGCCAAAGTAGCCAGCGGGGAGCCTACTTTTGCCGCCCGTTTTGCGGCAAGCCTGGCTGAAGAGGACGCGCGCATAGGCGACGCCCTGTTGGTCACTTACTGGGAACGCCATGAGCGCGACCTGCTGAAAACCGTTCTGTCTCAGGCAGAAGCCGTCATCGCTTATGGCAGCATCGAAGCCTGCCGTTCGGTTCGGGAATTGGCCCGCGATAACCGCATTTACATGGAACACGGCCATAAGTTCTCCGCGGGGCTTGTGGGGCGCGACTATCTGGCCCGGGTCGGGGCGCCGGTCATTGCCGGGCGCATTGCCGAGGATGTAGGCACATTCAATCAGCATGCCTGCATCGCGCCGCAGGTTTATTTCGTGGAAGGCGACAGGGCGGCCGTCCATAAGCTGGGCGATGAGCTCAGCCGGGCCATGCAGGCTTACGCCGAAAAATACCCTTTGGGCAACTTAAGGCTCAAGGATGCCCAGACCCTGCAATTGCAGCGTGCGGCGCAGGCTTGGAAGGCGACCGTCGCCGATGCCGATAGCGGCTTATGGCAGGATTCCGCGCTGAACTGGACCATAGCGATTGAAAAAGACCTGGCTGAGCACAGCCTGTCAGGCAACCGTTACATCGGGCTTATTCCCGTGGACAGTCTGGAACAGGCACTGAAAGCGCTGCGGCCCTATGGCGAATTTCTGCAGAATCTTGCCTTGGGCGCTGATGAGCCTGAACTGTCGGTTCTGGCGAGACGGGCGGCATTGCTGGGCGCCAGCCGTATCTGCCAGCCGGGACGCATGGCGGAGCCCAGCATGATGTGGCATCATGACGGCCAGATGTGCGTCGCCGGGCTGTTGCGCTGGTGCGACATAGAAATGCACGACGCTTTACATGAACAGGAAGAACAATAATGCGCAGATTTCATTTGTTTGAAACAGTCGACTTGAACTGGTGGCCGCAGGTTTTGCGCGACGGCGTCATGGACTGGCTACGGTTTATGATAGACAGCCACAAGAACTTCAATCTTATGGCGCCCAGGCTGCGCGATACGCTGGATAAAATGGGCACCAGCCAGATTATCGATTTATGCGCCGGCGGTTCCGGGCCCTGGCTGACGCTGGCGGCGGAACTGGAGAAAACCGGCGAGGTGCAAATTCTCCTGACCGATTTTTTCCCCAATGAGAAAGCCTTTCGCTACACGCTGGAGCAGTCCGGCGGCCGCATCCGCTTTCACCCTGAGCGCGTGGATGCCAGGAACGTGCCTTCATCGCTGAAAGGCGTGCGCACCATTTTTAGCGCGTTGCATCATTTTCGTCCTGACCAGGTGCAGGCGATTCTCGCCGATGCCGTCAACACCCGGCAGGCGATCGTGGTCATTGAGGGCTCCGATCACCGTCTATACGGCAGTCTGTTAATGCTGACCATGCCGCTGTTCATGCTGCTGTTGATGCCTTTCGTCAAGCCGTTTCGCTGGTCGCGCCTGTTTTTTACCTATCTGGTCCCCATCCTGCCAATAGCCGGCCTGTGGGACGGCATGGTCTCCATGCTGCGCACCTACACACCTGATGAACTGCGCGAAATCATCGACCGCATTCCAGGGCAGGAGGCGTTTTCCTGGGACATCGGCACGCAGGCGATCCCCGGCTCGCCCATAGGCATTACCTATCTTATCGGCACTCCAGACTCAACAGTTTCTTAAACCATGAATACAAAACCGCAAATAGTGCGCAGAACGCTGCGACAGTATTTTTCCGAACTGGGGCTGCTGCTCGACAATCCCCTGTCGGGCTTTGAAGTTTACCAGCAACGCTGGGGGGACGTGGTTCCGCTGCCGATTCCCGGCTTGCGGGCTTTTCAAATCACGCATCCTGAACAGGTGGGCGTGGTCTTGAAAATACCCCATCGGGACCAGATGGCGACCAAGTCCCTGAAAGACCTGCTGGGCAAAGGCTTGCTGACCAATCAGGAAGACGACTGGCACTGGCGGCGGCGCATCATTGCCAAACCGCTGGGGCCCAAGGCCATCACGGCCTTTGTTGATGATATGTTTCGCCTGACCGAAAGCTGGTTTATCCGGCTCAATCCGGAGGGCAGGGAAGTCGACGTGACGCCCGAATTAATGGGGCTGGCTTTCGATATTCTGATACACACGGTTTTCGGGGCCAATATCAAAATCAACAAAGACAGCATATTGTCCTTGCTGGAACAGTATATGAGCGAATTTACCCTCGACAATACCGGCTGGCGCCGCTGGCTGCCTCCGTTCATTGTCACGCCGGGCCGTCGTCAGCGGCGCCGGGCGATTGCCGGCATGCAGGATTTGATCCGCACCGCCATCGCGCAGCGCCGGGCTGCGCCGGAAAGCGATGATCTCCTGTATCGCCTGATGACCGCCCGTGATGAAGAAGGCAACAGCCTCAATGACGAGCAACTGCGCGATGAATTGCTGACCATGATTCTGGCCGGTTACGACACGGTAGCGTTAATGATCGGTTATGCCTTGTGGCTGTTGGCAAGGCATCCTGCCATTCAGCAGCAGGTTCATGAGGAATTGAAAGCGATTATCGCCGACGGCCCCATCAATGCCGAAACGCTCGCCAGACTGCCGCTGCTGAATGCGGTGTTGGATGAGTCGCTGCGCCTGTTTCCGCCCGCCTACATCATCGGGCGCGAGGCCGATAAAGACCTTGATCTGAACGGTTTCCAGATAAAGCGCGGCGACCAGTTGCTGGTTCCGCTGTGGGTCGTGCACCGCGATCCGCGCTGGTGGCAGGCGCCGGACGCGTTCAGGCCGGAGCGGTGGCTGAATGGCGAGACCGCGCACCTGCCGGCCAACGCCTTCTTCCCGTTCGGCGGCGGGCCGCGCC
>NZ_JADMKV010000033.1 GCF_015476545.1 Methylobacter sp. BlB1
GATCGTTGCGATCGAAGAGAAAAAGCTTGCAAAACGGAGGAGTCCATATATGTGCCGAGGTACGAGGTGCATCATTCTCGATATGGCTGAGTGAAGGCAACATGAAATCCACAACAGGAACCCATAGCATGACCAAAAACGTTTACCAAAAGCCGTCGCCGGAGACCCAGGCGGAAGCGCTGAAAATCGCCAGGGCGACGCAGCGCCCGGGGCAAACCAAGGAACAAACCAAACTGATCGCCCAGGGCATTGAAAAAGGCATTGCCCTTTATAAGAAGCAGCAAAAGGAAAAGGCCAGGGAGTTGAGCCGGAAGCTCAAGAAGGCTTCAAGTCAGCAGCAGCACTCTGCCGAGCCGGAGGACCAGGAAATGGAAATTGTGGAACGGATTGTTTACCGGCAGCATTGGCTGCCCTGGCTGCTGCTGGCTTTGAGCTGGCTGGGGTGGGGTGTTTATTTTTTCGTTTCCCGAGGCCAATGAATATTCATTGCAGCGGCCGGGGGTATGCGCCTGATGCCGGCATTGGCCTCTGTTTTTGTTGCTTTCCAGACTCCGAAGCACAGAGCGGAACCGTGGGACGGATTCCGCCGCATCTCCTATGCGGCAGATAGTGCCTGTGTATCCTTCAACTCCGTCAACTTCTCAAAATAATCCACTACCAGCTTCGCTTTGCTATGGGAATTCAAACCTTCAGCCAAAACAATAGTCCCCGAGGCGGTTTTGGCGATGATCTGGTAATCGATGTGATGAGTACTGCCGGACTGGCTGCTGCCGTTTTGTTTGATTTCGATCGAGCGAATCAGCGGATAGGCGGAGGTTTTGTTGCTGACCGGAACGCCGAGAATGCGCCGAACGGCAGTGAGCGAATGGCCGTCGAACCGGACGTGCAGCGAGTTGAACAGAGCGTATAAACCGGAAAGCACAATCAGACTGCCGACAAGACCGAATATGCCGCTCATGAGGTTCAGCGGGAAGCCTTCCTGTGTTGCCTGCTTCCAGAGGAATACGCCGACGCCGCTGAAGATGCCGCCAAACAGCATGATGGCAAATGCGCTCAGCGGCTTGCGCCACATTGGGTAGTAGATGTCGACGCGGCTGCCGGTCCGAGTCAGCGGCAATAGTGCGTCTGCTCTAGATTGCACATGCCCGGATGGTTGGTGTTGCGTGGAGAGAGTGGTGATGCGGCGGGACTTTTCTTTGCCGGGATAGACGGGGATTTCGAAGCTGCGCTTTAAGTCTACACCGGGCATATCACCGTGGATATTGAGCCGCCACAAATGGTAATTGTCGCTGTGCTCTTCACTTGACGGCAACCCGTCCGGCACTTCAAACCGGTATTGCAGGCGAGTACCGTGCATCGATGGATGGACCTCGGCATATCCCTGGTCCTGCCAGATGACTTTTTCGCTGCGCGAACGATCTTCACCGCGGCCTGAAATGTAGCTGTTGATGCAGCTAAGGGTCACTTCGAAGGCTGTGGACGGCTGGCAAGGAATGTTGACCAGTAGCTCGCCGCCGACATCGCCTCCGATTGCGCCAGGGAAAGGGTCTATGGTCATCGGCGTCGCGCCGAAACGTTTCCATTCCAGTGTAGTTTTGATCGCCCAGAACAGCAGGCCCAGACCCACGCACGGAAATAACAGCACCAGCAGCGCAAGCGCGCCTTTCTCGCGCCAGATGTCCGGTATGAAAAAGGCGGTAGGGGTGCTGATCAGATTCCAGAATACAGCAAAACCCCAGGCGAAATACATGCCGGTTTTGGCATTGGACTGGATGATGCCGCCTTGCCATTCGGGCCGCTGCAACCAGGGCTTTGTGCCGCCCGCCCGTATCGCCGCGGTTTTTGCGCCGCGCAGGCCGAAATAGATCATCGCAAAACCGGCACCGCCGAAGGCAACGACGAAGATCAATTTGAAACCGAGCAAGCCCCAGCGAATGTCCCGATTCAACACGGCATCTGCGGGATTTGAAGGATCATACCAGACGCTGACCGTCTGGTTGTTTATGCGGGCATTTTCCAGGCGACTGCCCAGCGATTGCTGGAAGTCGCCGACATTG
Organism: Methylobacter sp. BlB1; assembly: GCF_015476545.1. Classification (GTDB taxonomy): domain Bacteria; phylum Pseudomonadota; class Gammaproteobacteria; order Methylococcales; family Methylomonadaceae; genus Methylobacter. The sequence goes on from NZ_JADMKV010000033.1 coordinate 2,058, forward strand.
TCGTTGCCTGTGTTGATGGCGACACGGTTGCCGCGATAGTCCCGCCCGTCGACGTTATAACGGTATTCGGCTTTTACCCCATAGGTTGTGGAATCGTCGGAATGGCTGGTGACGATCTGGGCCTGCAGCAGGGTTCCCGGCGTTTCCGGCCAGGAAGCCATGCGCGCAGCGTCATGCAACGTCGGCACAATGGAAAACAGCAGGAAACCTGCACCGATGCAGAAAAACGGCAGCCCGAACAAGGCAAGCAGCCAACTTTTTTCGGTTTTGACGGTAGAGGGCATGTTTTATTCCAAATAGCCACTGATTGGATGGATGATCGCCTGAATGCGGGGCTTTGGCATCGGCGTTTCTCTGCACAGGCAGGGGCGCTGTGCACAATGTCATTTTAGTAGATATAGCGCAAGGTGGCTGAAAACTCATGCAAAGCAGATGTGCGCGGGCATGGTGAAGGGCCGCCATTGGCTTGAAGCCTAGGCTGACAGGGCAAGATTTTGCAGAGCGAGCCAGGGATTCTTCCCAGAACGGTCCCATCCTTCAGAGAATTAATTCTTTGCTTTTGTGCCGTGGCGTACATAAGTTTTGTTCTTTTTGTTGTAGCTTACATTCCTTTGCTGGGAGCAAATGGCCTGTGGCTATTCTCCAGGAAGAAGTCCTATCTCTTTTAATTCAATCACTTGAGGGAAAGATATGACTCAACAGATAGTTAGACACAGATCACGCAGATCTTCTGTGCAAGCCGTGATTTCTTTTCAATCAAATGAAGAGAGATGGACATATTGAAAAGTGTTTACAGTCGGTGAAAAGTCATGGGCCAAAAGGATAATCCTCCAGAAACATTGCATCAGCCAGCGCAGGCTATAGCGAGCGTGGATGTAATACCCGTTATTGAAGAACAGTTACGTATTGATAAAAGGGTCGTGGAGACCGGAAAGATACGAATTTCAAAACGGGTGACAGCACATGAAGAAACGGTCGCCGTGCCGCTGATGCATGAGGAGATACAGGTGGAAAGGGTCGCTATCAACCAGTTTATCGATTCACCGCCGCCCTCAGTCCGATACGAGGGCGACACGATGGTGATTCCGGTAACAATGGAAGTGGCTGTGGTTGAAAAGCGCCTGATGCTAGTCGAGGAGTTACATGTAACTAAACGCCAGAATCAAAAGCAGGAACCCCAATCAGTGAATTTAAGCAAGGAGACGGTGAGCGTTGAACGCCTCAACATTGACCGCCCTGATTACTATGGCGCCGAGCAAAGCGGATGCTGACAAAACACCTTTGTTTTTAATCGAAAATCAGCTTTATAGGTAAAGATTATGAGTCAGACAGTAGTAGGCATATTCGATGATCCTTCCGATGCCCAAGACGCCGTGCAGCAACTTTTAATTCATGGTTTCTCTCGGGCGGATATTGATATCTCCATACAGAAATCCGAGCAACGCGATGAAAAAAAGCTCAGCAGTTTTTTCACCTCTCTATTTGGGACGGATACGGCAAGATCCTATACCGAAGTGGCCCGGCAAAGCGGCGCCATCGTGACTGTCCATGCCGACTCGCCGAGCCAGGCTGCTCAAGCGGCAAACATTCTTGATGATGCGGGCGCTCTGGACATGGATGAGCAGGCCTACCAATACGGCACTGGCGTTTCCGGACAAGCAGGGCTCTCTGAGCAGCAGGCTGGCGCCGCCGAGCGGGCCGGCATTGCCGAACCGATCGGCACCTGTGGACCAGCCGGGGCCACCGGCAGGGAGGAAACCATTGCCGAGGCGGCCAGCAGGGAAAATGCCATCCCTATTATTGAAGAGCAGTTAAACGTAGGAAAAAGAGAAGTTGAAACGGGCCGGGTCAAGCTGCGCAGCAAAATAATTGAGCAGCCGGTCGAGGAGCATCTGAGGCTTCGCGAAGAGCATGTGCATGTTGAAAGACACGCCGTAAACCGGCCTGCCTCCGAGGCGGATCTGGCAGGTTTTAAGGAAGGCGAAATAGAAATCGTCGAACACGCCGAAGTGCCGGTTGTTAATAAGGAGGCGCGTGTCGTCGAGGAAGTGCAGATCGAAAAGGAAATAGGCGAGCGTGAGGAAATCGTCAGGGAGAAATTGAGAAAAACCCAGGTGAATGTAGAGGGCGGAAAAAGGCCGCAGTAATGTTGCAGTCCATAGGATGTGCCGACGACCCCATGGATGGGGAAGGTAGAGCACCAACAGTAGGCGCTTTAGGCGACGCAGGAGCAGTTGCCGAGGCGCAGCCCGCGATGGATGCATTTCACCGTGTCGCTTAAAGCGCTTGCTCTTGGCCGGCATATCCTATGGCCCTACATTGCCGAACTGATGATGGCGGACTGTTGAAGCGGATCCGCCTGCGGGTTAGGCCTGTGCGTGATTGCAAGACCTGCCCCTTTATTTTTCGCCGATCATTTTACCTTCGAGGTATATCTCATTAAGGAACTTGGTTCTATCGGCAGTCATTTTGCTTTCGCACTTTAAAAGGTCCCAGTCTCGCGATGTGCCGCCGCTAGACAGGGTGTAATAAGCATGGCAATTGGCATCTCGATATTTTAGCCAAACCCTCTGACTTTGAATAAGGGCTTCTCTTATTTCTTCCTTTGGCACCAAGCCATCTTTGAAATCGTCTGAATCTATTTTTCTTATGATTTGCTGATAGACCTGGTTAAGTTTTACGTCTGCCAGTTCATATTCTTGCTGTGCCTTGCAAAGATGCTCCGGCAAATCGCACTCATCGGATGCTTGAGCAACAAAAGAAGCTGACAGCAAAAATAAAAATATTAATTGATTCTTCACCAAATACTCCACTCTCTGCACATGAGTCTTTATTGTATTTAACGTTGGAATTGAGCAGCGGTTCAGGCGAAGCCTGATACGTCCGCGAATGATTTGTGTATGCCCAGCATGGGCGTGAACTTATGGGTGGAAGTTCCCTGTCAGAGAACCGATATTGATTAACATTCAGCATAGGTTGACGATTATAACGACTAGCCGAAGGCAAGGGCAATATCGTCAGGTGTCGTCTGGCGGAAGTCTGGGAGCTGACGGACAGAAGTTATATAGAAAGCCGAATCCCTAACCCCAAAAAGGTATGCGGTGCGTAACCGTCTACAAAGTTTTGTAGGCTGGTGAGGAACGAACCGCATCAATCGCGAACGATGCGGTTCCTATCGTCACCCCATCCTGCCGCGCTACGCCTGTTGGACAATTGCCGAGGGCATTCCGGGTCGGATACCCTAAAGGGCTCAAGTGCATTCGCCCCTACAGCGTCTTCGAAGAAGAAGTTGATGGGCTGATCCGCCGGCAAATCGCACAACAGCCGGCCTTCACCCCACTTGAATATCCACACTCGGATAACGGACCCGCCGTTTCTTGGGCGTGGCGATCACATAGGCCGCCGTCAATGGCCCCAAACGCCCGACGAACATCAGCACCATGATCAGACACTCGCCGGCGGTCGAAAGTTCTGTCGTCAGGGCTCTGCTCAAGCCGACCGTGCTGAGCGCGGATACGACTTCAAACAGGATATCGAGCAGCGGCGCGTTTTCCAGCGCCGACAGGGCCATCGTGCCGACAATCACCAGCATCATCGAGATGACACTGACCGAGAAGGCCTTCATGACCACGTTACGCTGCACCGACCGGCGCATCATCGTGACGTCGTCGCTTCGGTTGAGAAAAGCATAGGTGGTCATGAACATGACGATAAAGGTGCCCAGCTTGATGCCGCCGGCCGTACTCATCGAGCCGCCGCCGATGAACATTAGCACGATCATCAGCAGTGCTGTCGAGTCGGTCAGGGATTCGACAGGCAGCGTGTTGAAACCGGCCGTGCGCGGCGTGACGGCTTGAAACCAGGCGGCCGTCAATTGCCCGGCCAGCGGCAGGTTCGCAATCGTTCCTCCATTGTGGCGCTCAAACAGCCAGATCAGCAGCCAGGCGCTCAGGTTGATGATCACTGTCGCACCGATCATCAGCTTCGTATACGGCTGCAACCGCTTCCAGCCGCGCGTCTGCCACAGGTCCATCAGTACGCCGAACCCGATGCCGCCGATGATGATCAGGGACGTGATGATCAGATTGACCGGCACATTCCCGACGTAGGCCGATAAATTGTCCGCAGATAGCCCAAACCCGGCATTATTAAAGGCTGAAACCGTATAGAAAAAGGCATGGAAAGCTGCCTGATGCCAATCCATTTCATCGCTCCAGATCAAAGTCAGCAGCACGAAGGCGATGCTTTCGACAGTGAGTGCAAAATAGACCACGGCGCGCGCCACTTCACGGATCTTGTTCAGGCTGGTCTGGTTGAACGCCTCCAGCGCCAGAAGCTGATGCCTGACGCCGATCCTTTTGCCTATGCTCAGAATGGTCAGCACCGAAAAAGTCATGAAGCCCAGGCCGCCGGCCTGAATCAGCAAAGCGATCACGGTTTGCCCGAAGGTGGTAAAGCGCGTACCGGTATCGACCACGCCCAGGCCGGTCACCGTAACGGCCGAGGTAGCCGTGAACAGCGCCTCCAGCCAAGTGACAGGACGGGTCGTGGACAGCGGCAATTTGAGAATGGAGGCGCCGAGAATGATCAGCGTCAGATAGCCGGCCCCCAGAATGGTCGGCGGACTGGCTTTTAAAACCCTGCTTGTCAGCGAGGATCGGCCGCCTTCGAAGCGGTTGACGAGATGCTCTACCATTGCGCTACATGAACCGGTCTGCCAGTTTCAGCAGTGATTTTCTGACTCCGGCCAGGACCACGGTGTCGTTCGGCTCGATCAGGAACGGGTCGGCTGGATTCGGAAACAGTTGCTCGCGCCGTTTCACCAGAATGCCGAATACTTCGCCTTTGACGCTTGACAGCAGTTCGGCCAGCGAAGCGCCGGCCATCTGTTCCGTTACCTTGACCTCGACGATATATTGCTTGTCGCCCAGCGCCATGTACTCGCGAATCATCGGATAAGCCAGAGCCTGGGCCGTACGCGCGCCCTTTCCTCTTCGGGATGGATGATATGGCTGACGCCCAGCCGGCTTAAAATCAGGTGATGCGCCTGTGTCGTCGCCTTGACCCAGATGTTGTCGATGCCCATGTTTTTCAGATGCACGACGCAGAGCAGGCTGGCCTGCAGGTTCTCGCCGATCGCGATGATCACGGCATCGTATGCCGTCGGGTTCAGCTCTCTCAGCGCATGCTCATCCGTCACATCGGCGACCGCCGTATAAGTCAGCGCATCGGCAAAGGTTTCGATCACGCGCCTGTCGCTGTCGATGCCGACGACATCATGCCCCATCCTCATCAACTGAAGCGCCAAGGTGGCGCCGAAACGCCCCAGGCCTACCACTGCATACTGAGCCATAAACAACCCTATCAATTAACAAAGTCTGCTTTGTTGCCGAAGGTAGCCTAACGGTCCGGCCTGTCATGCTGATGGTATTCTAAAAAACAGATATGGAAATCTAATTATATCGTTTTTAAGAAACATCAGAGTTCACTACCATTTACTCAGACACACCGTTCAATCATTTATTCAAATTTGAAAGCAACACAAAGGGCACAGACATGGCAGCTAACGTTGAGAATATTAACCTGAAAAAACAGCGCACGGCTGAAATCACCAGCCGGATCGGCCAAATGCTTGAAGACATCCGTTTTGGCTCGATTGAAATTGTCATTCACGACGGCAAGGTGGTGCAGATCGAGCGCCGCGAAAAGCTCAGACCTGAAGTTTTCGGTAATTAAATTAACAAAATCCACCGGATCACCGGGGATTTGAAACAGATGTGATGCAGCCGGGCGTTCCCATGCTCCGCATGGGAACGCTTCCGTATGGCTGAAGCGGCGCGGAACGGGACACTGGAGCATCCCGAAGACAGTTTCTGCGCGGCGTCTGTGAACTATAAATAATCTACCGGAATAGCCGGCGATTAAATTAAAAAAATTAAAAAGGCGGCAAGACACCGGACAACCGGAAAGGGCTGCTATCTGGGGAAACGCATGAGGACCAACAACGTTTTACTTTTAACGGCCGCCATTAACGGTCTGTTAGCTGTCAGCGGTATTCAACCGGCAACCGCCTCTACCGCTAAAGAAAAAGACGAAAAAATCGAATTACTGGAACGTCGCCTGCTTTTGCTGGAGCAGCGCCTGGAAGCCGCCGAGCGTAATAATACCGAGCATACTAAGGCTCCGGTAGCGGACGACAAACTGCAAGCGCTGGACCAGAAAGTCAAAATTCTGGAGCGGAAACACGAAGTCGATAAGGAAATCGCCATAGAAAACGCTAAAACAGCCCCTATATTTGAAGCTGGCCCGAAAGGCGTGAGCTTTTCGTCGGCCGATGGCAGCAACTCGGTACGCCTGCGCAGTTCCATACAGGCGGACGGCCGCTTCTTTGTCGATAATGAGTCAAAGGCAAAGGACAGGTTCGATCTCAGGCAGGCGCGTATCTGGTTGGAAGGGCGGTTCTGGAAATATTTCGACTATAAGCTCATGCCCGATTTCGGCTCTAACCAGACGCTGTTGGCCGATGCCTATGTCGATGTGCATTATTTTCCCTATGCCAGCTTGAATATCGGCAAACAGAAAACGCCGATCAGCTTGGAACGTCTGCAAGGCGATTCCGACGGCAACTTCATGGAGCGCGCCTATCCGACTTATCTGGCCAGCAACCGTGACATTGGCGTCAAGTTGCACGGCAGCTTCGCCAGGCCCGGCGATAAAGTCCAGTATGCTGGACCTATCGACTTCAAAAACTTCTTCACTTATGAAGTGGGTGTATTCAATGGCGGCGGCGACAACGGCGCCGACAATACCGACAAGGAAAACGACGACAACAAGGAAGTGGCGGCCCGCCTCTGGTCGCATCCGTTCCAGAACTCCGGCATTGCTGTGCTGGATGGTCTCGGCGTCGGTGTCGCCGGCAGCTGGGAAGTGCCCAACAACAATAAAACCACCGTCAAGAACCTGAAAACCCCGCTGGGCCAGAATACCTTGGTTGACTACACCAAAGTCGGTACAGGCACAACGGAAGTGGTCGCGGACGGCGAACACTATCGCATCTATCCGCAGGCGTACTGGTTTTATGGGCCTTATGGCTTGCTGGGCGAGTATGTACTGTCGTCTCAGCAGTTGACCGGCGACGGCGGCAATACGCATATTCAGCAGGACAACACGGCCTGGCAGATTCAGGCGTCTTATGTCGTGACCGGCGAAAACAACACCTTCCAGAGCGTCAAGCCGCGCTCGCCGTTCGATCCGTTCAATGGCCAATGGGGCGCCCTGCAACTGGCGGCGCGCTGGAGCGAATTGTCCATCGATGAGGACACATTCAAACCGATCAATGGCGTGCAGTTGTTGAACCCGGCCAATTCAATCAGAGAAGCCAGCTCTTGGGCGATCGGCGCCAACTGGTTCCTGAACCAGAATACGCGCTTGATGGCGGATTATGAAAATACGCATTTTACCGGCGGCGCCAAAAACGGCGGCGACCGCCCGGCTGAAAACGTGTTTTCAACGCGGCTGCAGCTGGTTTTCTAACGCTGCGCCGCGGATTGTGGGGGCGACTTCAGTCGCCCATTGATTATCAATACAAGGTTGTAGGGTACGCACCGCGTACCATTTTGGAGCGTCCATAAGTGGTACGCGGCGCGTACCCTACTGTTGATAAGCGAAGTCGCCCCCACAAGTTGATAAATATCGAATAATTCGATGATAAGTTCTAATTATATCGTTTCTATTATTAACCCGGCTTACGTACCATTTGCATCAATGAACAAGCGCTAACAAAGCCGTCTTGAAACCTTTTACTTATTCTTTAAAGACAGGATACACCATGAACACAAAAATAAGGCTGAAAACCGGTTTGCTGGCGGCGAGTCTTTTGGTCAGCAGCGCCGCATTCGCCGACAGAACCTTGCTGAATGTCTCCTATGACCCGACCCGGGAGCTGTATCAGCAATTCAATCAGGAGTTCGTCAAATACTGGAAGGAAAAAACCGGCGAGACGGTCACGGTTCAGCAATCGCACGGCGGCGCGGGCAAGCAGGCGCGAGCTGTTATCGACGGCCTCGATGCTGACGTATTGACGCTGGCCATCAGCTACGATATCGACAAAATCGCCGCGAACGCCAAGCTGCTGCCCAAGGACTGGCAGAAACGCCTGCCCAACAACAGCGTGCCCTATACCTCAACCATGGTTTTCCTGGTCCGCAAAGGCAATCCGAAAGGCATCAAGAATTGGGATGATCTGGTGAAAGAAGGCGTATCGGTCATCACGCCAAACCCTAAAACCTCCGGCGGCGCGCGTTACAACTATCTGGCCGCCTGGGCCTTCGCCGAAAAAACCTACGGCAGTAAAGAGGCCGCCAAGGACTTCATCAGAAAGCTGTACAAAAACGTACCGGTGCTGGATTCCGGCGCCAGAGGCTCCACCACCACCTTCCTGCAGCGCGGCATCGGCGATGTGCTGCTGACCTGGGAAAACGAAGCCTACCTGGCTCTGAAGGAATTGGGCCAAGGCGAAGTTGAAATCGTCGTGCCGCCTTTCAGCATTCTGGCCGAAACGCCGGTTGCAGTCGTTGACACGGTGGTCGACAAACACGGCACGCGCGACCTGGCTGAAGCCTATCTGAATTATCTGTACTCGCCGGCCGGCCAGAAACTGGCAGCCAAAAATTTCTACCGTCCGACCGACACTAAAGCCGTCGATGCGGCCGATCTGGCCAACTTTCCGCAACTGGAACGCGTAACCGTGGATCAGGCTTTCGGCGGTTGGGACAACGTGCAGAAAGAGCATTTCGATGACAAAGCCATATTTGATCAGATCTATTCACCAAGCTAGTTAGGCACACTGTAGGGTACGCACTGCGTACCGTTCCGGGCTCATAAAAAGCTTGGAAAGGCACGCGGTGCGTACCCTACAGGCTGCCCTTATATCATTCTGTTGCCGGTGGGCACGAATAGGTTGTGTCCACCCTGCCGTTGGGGCGATACCTATAAAAATTTATGCTCACCACCACGAAAAGCGTAAAAAAACATGAGTCAAAGTAACATCATGCCGGGCTTTCGCCCGACTCTCGGTTTCACCCTGTTTTATCTGGGGCTGGTCGTGCTGATCCCGTTAAGCACGCTGGTATTCAAAAGCTTCCAGTTGAGCTGGGATGAGTATCTGTCCGTCATTACCAACGACCGCGTGGTCGCCTCTTTCCGCGTCAGCTTTGTGACTTCGCTGGCGGCCGCCGCCGTTGCCAGCCTGTTCGGATTTATCATTGCCTGGGTGCTGGTGCGCTATCCGTTTCCGGGCAAGCGCCTGTTCGATGCCCTGATCGATTTGCCGTTCGCCTTACCGACGGCGGTTGCGGGCATCGTGCTGGCGACGATCTACCAGCCTAATGGCTATATCGGCCAATGGCTGACCGAAATCTTCGGCCTGCAAATTGCTTACAAGCCTCTCGGCATTATCGTGGCGCTGATTTTCATCAGCCTGCCGTTCGTCGTGCGAACGGTCCAGCCAGTGCTGCAGGAATTCGACTCGACCATGGAAGAAGCCGCGTCCAGCCTTGGCGCCACGCGGCAGCAGGTGTTTGCCCGCATTATTCTGCCCAACCTGTTGCCCGCTTCGCTGACCGGTTTTGCGCTGGCCTTTGCACGCAGTGTCGGAGAATACGGCTCAGTCATTTTTATCGCCGGCAATCTGCCTTATGTTTCCGAGATCGTGCCACTGATGATCATCACCAAGCTGGAGCAATACGAATATGCCGGCGCCACGGCGATCGCGTTGACCATGCTGGTCATTTCATTTCTCTTGCTGCTGGTGATCAACCTGCTGCAACTGTGGGTGCGCAAGCGCTCAGGACAACTCTAAAAGGATACCGACATGAGTGCTATTGCTTACCCTGTCCACGAGGCTAAAACCGTTGAGCGGCCGCATGCGCTGCGCGATCCCGACTGGGTCAGATGGAGCCTGACTGCCGTCGCCCTCGGCATTATCGTTTTGTTTTTATGCCTGCCTTTGGGCATCGTAATCGTCGAGGCTTTTTCGAAAGGCTGGCAGACTTACTGGTCGGCGCTGACGCAGCCTGACGCCCAATCGGCCATGCAGCTGACATTGCTGACCGCCTTAATAACCGTGCCGCTCAACACGGTGTTCGGCGTGGCCGCGGCCTGGGCAATCACGCGCTTCGAATTTCGCGGCAAAAGCCTGTTGACGACGCTGATCGACTTGCCGTTCTCGGTGTCGCCCGTGATCTCCGGCCTGATTTTCGTGTTGTTGTTCGGCGCGCAGGGTTGGTTCGGCGAATGGCTGAGAGCGCATGACGTGAAGATCATCTTCGCCGTGCCGGGCATCATTCTGGCTACCTTGTTCATCACCTTCCCGTTCGTGGCACGCGAGCTGATCCCTTTGATGCAGGAAATGGGTAGCGAAGAGGAAGAGGCAGCGCTGTCGCTGGGCGCGAGCGGCTGGCAAACCTTCTTGATGGTCACGCTACCGAACATCAAATGGGCGCTGCTGTACGGCGTGCTGTTGTGCAATGCCCGCGCGATGGGCGAATTCGGCGCCGTTTCGGTCGTATCGGGCCACATCCGCAGTCTGACCAATACGCTGCCGCTGCACGTCGAAGTCAGTTACAACGAATATGACTTTGTCGGCGCCTTCGCCAGCGCCTCGCTGCTGGCAGGGCTGGCCATTGTGACGCTGGTCCTGAAAAGCGCGCTGGAATGGCGGCAGGCCAGACGATAAACCTGAGCGATATGGGCTGGGCTGCAAACCCGGCAATTCGTGCCGCTAATGCTGGGTTTAGCAACCCAGCCTACACAGTTCCAATAGTTTTGTGAGACGACTTATGAGTATTCTGCTTTCCAACATCAGCAAGAAATTCGGCCAGTTTTCAGCGCTGAACAACATCAACCTGGAAATTCCCGAAGGCGAACTGGTTGCACTGCTGGGCCCTTCGGGCTGCGGCAAGACCACCTTGCTGCGCATCATTGCAGGCCTGGAGCAAGCCGATCAGGGGCGCGTGCTGTTGAACGGCGAAGACAAAACCGACCAGCATGTCAGCCATCGCGGCATCGGTTTCGTCTTTCAGCACTACGCGCTGTTTCGCCACATGACCGTTTTCGACAACGTGGCTTTCGGGCTGCGCGTCAAGCCGCGCAATCAGCGGCCGAAGGAAAGCGAAATTGTCAAAAAAGTCCACGCCCTGCTGGAACTGGTGCAATTGGACTGGCTGCACGACCGTTACCCGGATCAGCTGTCCGGCGGCCAGCGCCAGCGCATCGCCCTGGCGCGCGCCCTGGCCGTGGAGCCGTCCGTGCTGCTGCTGGACGAGCCTTTCGGCGCGCTCGATGCCAGCGTGCGCAAGGATCTGCGCCAGTGGCTGCGCAACCTGCATCACGAGCTGAACGTCACCAGCATTTTCGTGACCCATGATCAGGAAGAAGCCATGGAAGTCGCCAGCCGCGTGGTCGTGCTCAATCACGGCCGCGTTGAGCAGCAAGGCTCGCCCAGCGAGATTTACGACCGTCCGGCCAATGCTTTCGTCTCGCGCTTCATCGGCCAGACCAACGTATTTACGCCGGAGCAGATGGACGACATTTGGCTATCCTCGTACGGAGTACAGCCCGGCAAAACCGCGCATGTGCGTCCGCATGACATCGATATCGAAAAAACAAACGATCAGGATGCGAAGGTCACGCTGAAAGACTGGCAGCATCTGGGCGCATTGATCCGCATCGAGCTGGTCAAGAATGGTTCAAACGACCGGTTTTACGCCGAAATGCCTAATGAGCGCTTCAAGCGCCTGCAGCTCGGCAAAGGCGACAAGGTGTCCATGCGCATCCGCCAGGCGCATTGGTTCTAGTAGATACAACCCGACTGTAAAGGACTATAACCATGAACTTAAGCCAACTGGAATTACTGCGCGTGCTGCAGGAAACCGATCTGAACCTGTCCAAAGCGGCCGACAGGATGCACATCGTGCAATCGGCCGTCAGCCGGCAACTGCAGCTTTTTGAAAGCGAGCTGGGCTCGCCCCTGTTCGAGAGAAAAGGCAAAAAGCTGACTGGCCTGACGCCTTTAGGGGTTCGCATCATGGATGAAGTGTCGACGATCAACATGGCCAAAAATAACATCCGTGCCATCGCGGCCGATTACCTGGACAGCCATCAGGGCACCTTGCACATTGCAACTACGCATACGCAGGCCAAGTATTTTCTGCCGACCCCGATCCGGCGCTTCCGGGAAAAATATCCCGGCGTCAGGATCTACATGATTCAGGCCTCGCCCGAACAGTTGATCGACCAGCTGCATGCGCACAAGGCCGATATCGCGATCTGTACGGAAAAAGTCGATGAAGATGCCGGACTGGTGCTCAAGAAATGCTACGCATGGCACCATGCGGCCGTCATGCCGCAGGACCATCCGCTGAGCACGGGCGAGATCACGCTGGAGCGGCTGGCGTCTTTTCCGATTCTGACCTACAGCTTCGGTTTCACGGGCCGGTCGAACATCGAACATGCCTTCAGAAGCGAAGGGCTGGAGCTCGACATCATCCTGGCCGCGGCCGACACGGACGTGATCAAGACCTATGTACGCCTGGGGCTGGGCGTCGGCCTGATCGCGGGCATGGCCTACGACGCGCTGGCGGACCGTGATCTTGTGGCGCGCGACCTGTCGCATCTGATTCCGCATTCGACGACCAAGATCGCCTATCTGAAACACAACTATCTGCCGCTGTACAGCCAGCATTTTATTGAGGAGCTGTTGAGCGCGGCCGATCTGCACCGCAACAGCAAGGAGCCGTTGCCGTTGCAACAATAGGAAAAACACAGCCTCTGCCGCTTGGCTCTGGCTTTTTTGCCTGCGATTTTAGGCGATGGCGACAGACGGCTGTCGCAGCGTTCTGAAATCGCGGATTGATCAACAAGGAATCCCATCTTCATGCAGGAAAATAATCAGAAAAACATTAGCCGCTGCGACCTCGACGCCATCGTATCGGAACTGCGGCTGCTGCGGAACAAATCGCTGCAGCGCCGGCAGCGAGAAGGGCGGCCTACGAAGCTGCCGTCCCGAAAGGCGCTGATCGACGTTCTTGAAAAGCTTTCGGCGGCGCTTTTTCCGAACCGTCTCGGCTCAGGGGAACTCACCGATGAGAGCATCGATTATTTTGTCGGCCATACGCTGGATGCGGCGCTAAGAGCCCTGTGCGAGCAGGTGCGCCGCGAGTGCTGCTTCAAAGCTGAACAGAACGGCAACGTCGTCTCCGAGTGCAATCAACAGGCAGATAGCATCAAGCGCGATTTTGCCGCGCAGCTGCCGGCGATACGCGCGCTGTTGGATGAAGACCTGATGGCGGCCTATGAGGGCGATCCGGCCGCAGCCAGTCCGGACGAAGTGCTGGTCTGCTATCCGGGCATGACCGCCATTATTTACCACCGGATCGCGCATGTGCTGCACTCGCTGGGAGCGCCGCTGGTAGCACGCATGATTGCCGACATTTCGCATTCGGTCACCGGCATCGACATCCATCCGGGCGCCAGAATCGGGCCCAGCTTTTTTATCGATCACGGCACCGGCGTCGTTATCGGCGAAACGGCCATTATTGGCCGGCATGTGCGTTTGTACCAGGCCGTCACGCTGGGCGCCAAACGCTTCCCGAAAGACGCGGACGGCACCCTGATCAAAGGCAACGACCGGCATCCGATCGTCGAAGACGATGTCGTGATTTATGCCGGGGCCACCATTCTCGGCCGTGTGACCATCGGCCAGGGCTCAACCATCGGCGGCAACGTCTGGCTGACGCACAGCGTGCCGCCCGGCAGCATCATCACGCAGCCCCAGGCGCATAGCGAAGCGCTATCCGGCGGGGCTGCAACTCAACAGGAGGGAGCTTACAACAGCCACTGAGTCAATTTCGTATCACTAAAAAATAATAACTAATCACCAGACAAAATAATCAGGAAATAGAAATATGTCAGATATACATGAAGCCTATACCGCATTGAGCGATGTTGCCGCGCGTACATTGGCCAATGCGACCAAAACTGTCCCCATGATGTCCACCATCACGCCCAGATGGCTGGTTCATTTGCTGCACTGGGTGCCGGTCGAGGCGGGTATTTACCGCGTCAACAAGGTCAAGAACGAAACCGGCGTTGCGGTCGACTGCTCCAGTCTGGACGAGCGCGAACTGCCGCAGACTTTCGTCGACTATGAAGCCTGGGGGCGCGAGTACCGGCTGGGCGCGGTCAACACCGTGCTGGACATTCACACCCGCGTCTCGGACTTGTATAGCAGCCCGCACAACCAGATCCAGGAACAGTTGCGCCTGACCATCGAGACCATCAAGGAGCGCCAGGAAAGCGAGCTGATCAACAACCCCGAATACGGCCTGCTCAGTAACGTGGCGCCCTCACAGAAAGTGCAGCCGCGCGTCGGCACGCCCATACCCGACGACATGGACGAGCTGATCACCAAGGTCTGGAAGCAGCCCGGCTTTTTCCTGGCCCATCCCCTTGCTATCGCCGCTTTCGGCCGCGAATGCACGCGCCGCGGCGTACCGCCCGCTACCGTGACGCTGTTCGGCTCTCCGTTCCTGACTTGGCGCGGCATTCCGATCATTCCATGCGACAAGCTCAAGATCGTCGACGGCAAAACCAATATCCTGCTGATACGCACCGGCGAGAGCCGTCAGGGCGTGGTCGGGCTTTACCAGCCGAACTTGACCGGCGAGCAAAGCATGGGCTTGTCGGTGCGCTTCATGGGCATCAATCATAAAGCCATTTCGTCCTATCTGATCTCGCTCTACTGTTCTTTGGCGGTGCTGACCGACGACGCCATCGCGGTGCTTGAGAACGTCGAAGTGGGCAAATACTATGATTACAGCTATGACTACAAGTGATTTTGATGCCCGGAACGCCTCTGCGGCGCCGGAACTGTCGGCCGAGCAACTGGAGCGCATGGCTAATGCCCTGTTTTCGGCCCTGCCCGGCGACGGCGATGCGGCCGGCGTAGCGGCGCAAGAGTTGGCCGTGCAGGCCGCCGAGCATCCGAGAGCGATGAACTGCGCAACAAAACTGGCCGGACTGCTTAACCCGGCCGGCGCTGCGCCGTCTGTTTCCGGCACGCCCGGCGAAGACACGATGTTAAAGGAACTCGCCCGGCAGATAGCGACAGTCGATCACGCGCCTTTGAACGGAACATCCGGTTCATCGTTTTATTTTCTCGACGACCTCATGCCGTTCGGCCGCAGTCCGGAAGCGCCGGGCGTCGGCAATGCGCATCCGCCTTTCGACGTGCATGCCGTGCGCCGCGACTTTCCGATCCTGCGGGAGCATGTCAACGGGCGGCCGCTGATCTGGCTGGACAATGCCGCGACGACCCAGAAGCCGCAGTGCGTGATCGACCGCATCGCGTATTTCTACCAGCATGAAAACTCCAACATCCACCGCGCCGCGCATGAATTGGCGGCGCGCGCCACCGATGCCTACGAGGCGGCGCGCAATACGGTCGCCCGCTTCCTGCACGCGCCGTCCAGCAATGAAGTCGTGTTCGTGCGCGGCGCCACCGAGGCGATCAACCTGGTCGCCAAGTCCTGGGGACGCCAGCATATCGGCAAGGATGACGAGATCATCGTCACCTGGCTGGAGCACCACGCCAACATCGTGCCGTGGCAGCAGCTGTGCGCCGAGACCGGCGCCAAGTTGCGGGTCGTGCCTGTCGACTATGACGGCCAGGTGCTCTTGGACGAGTATGAAAAGCTGTTCAGTTCGCGCACGCGGCTGGTTGCTTTCACGCAGGTGTCCAACGCGCTCGGCACCATTACGCCGGCCCGGCAGATGGTCGAAATCGCCCATCGCCACGGCGCGCGCGTGCTGATCGACGGCGCGCAGGCCGTGTCGCACATGCGCGTGGATGTGCAGGCGCTGGATTGCGACTGGTACGTGTTCTCGGGCCACAAGATCTTCGGGCCGACCGGCATCGGCGCGCTGTACGGCAAGCGGGACGTGCTCAACGGCACAGTGCCCTGGCAGGGCGGCGGCAATATGATCAAGGATGTCACGTTCGAGCATACCCAGTACCATCAGGCGCCTACGCGCTTCGAGGCCGGCACGGGCAATATCGCCGATGCGGTAGGGCTGGGGGCTGCGCTGGAGTACATGGAAAAGCTCGGTATGGACAATGTCGGCCGCTACGAGCATGAACTGCTGGTCTATGCCACGCGCGGGCTCAAGACCATCCCGGGCTTGCGCCTGATCGGCACGGCAGCCGACAAGGCCAGCGTGCTGTCCTTCGTGCTTGAAGGCTTTACGACGGAAGAGGTCGGTTCGGCGCTGAACAAGGCGGGCATTGCCGTGCGCTCCGGCCATCACTGCGCGCAGCCTATTCTGCGCCGTTTTGGCATCGAAGGCAGCGTGCGTCCTTCGCTGGCGTTTTACAACACCTTCCAGGAGATCGACGTGCTGGTCGAAACCGTGCGCGCCATTCAAAGCAAAAGACCTATCTGAAGTACCGAGGGTAGGCGCTTCAGCCGCGATTGCCGCGGTTGAAGCGCTTTTTGCGAGATGATATGGAATTGTTTTACCGAAGCGGCCTCATTGCAAGGCGCTGTTTCTGATCTGTTGAGAAGAAAATATTAAGCCGTTTCTAAAAATTGCAGTAACTGATGTTGCGCGGGTGGGGGTCGAATTCATTCGACCCGAGATACGTAATATCAGTTGTAGTAACACTCTTTACAATAAGGATTTTGGCAGCAGGTGGCGAACCACCTGCCGACATCAAAGGCAACCGATTACTTGTTGCCGGCCTTGAGATGCTTGACCGCTTCTTCAGCGGCTTCGGTCGCCACTTCGGTATGTCCCTGTTTGCCGTGTTCGATGGCGCTTTCCAGTGATTTTACGCCTTCATCGATGTGATTTTTGGCTTCGCCTTTGGAAACCTCGGCGCTTTTCTGGGCATGTTTCAGCGCTTCTTCCGCATGCTCAACCAGAACGGAAGCATGTCCCGCTTTGCCATGCGTTACCGCGGCATTGGCATGTTTCAGCGCTTCGTCCGCATGCGGTTCGGCAAAAACGCTTGTGTTCAATAAAAGTAATAAGCCTGTAGCCATTAATTTGAAAATTTTCATATTCGACCTGTTTTAAATAGTTAGTAAACGAAAGGTATTTTTGTATCAGGTTGAGGCTTTGTATGGCCTTGCATTCTCATGACCGATGCCGGTCATCTAAAGTCAGGCTATTTTTCGGCACCCCCCAAGTTGATGTTTCTTAAATTCTATTTATGGCGTTGTTCTCCATGGTGCTGTTTCAATTCCTCCCATCTGGCCAGCTGCTGCGTGGTCAGGACTTGTTTGATGGCCGCTTGCGATTCCTCGTGCAGAGCCTGAATCTTTTCACGCTGCTGGCTGAAAATTCCCTCCAGCTTGGCTTGCTGGTCTTTCGTCAATTCAAGCGCTTTGCTCAGCTGCTCAACGCCGTGACCATGATGATGCCAGCTTTCGGCCTGTCCTTGGCCGGGAACGGCGAAAGCCGTGACAGGAAGGGCCATCGCAAGGGATAAAAACAGGATTTTCTTATTCATAATGTTTCTCCGTTGATTGAATATTGACAGGCTCTTTTTCCGGAAGCAGTTCCATGAATTAATTCATCTGAGGTCATGATGAAAAATCCCGCAAATGCTCCGGCAAGCTATTGATTAGCTTTTGGCCTGAAACGGATGGACGGCGGTTGATTTCTGGGCCAGTACATCAACGGCTCTCGGTTCGCCTGCGACCGCGCGCTTGATAGCCAGACGCGTCGCTTCGTAATTGAACGCCTGGATTTTTGCATCGTCTTCGGCCAGCCAGTGAATAAAGACGCCCACGGAAATAAAAATATCGTCAGCCTCATCAATGGGTAAAATGCCATCCTCGACCGCATCGGCAACTGCCAGCGCTACGCCTCTTTGCGCGGGACCGAACAATTGCGTGGCCTGTTTGCCGTTTTTGATGGTCACTTTATTGAATAGCACAGTGGCCGGCTTTACCAATAGATTGGGAGCCACGACGGCCAGCAGGGTGGTAAAGCCGTCTTTGTTGTTGGTCAAGGCATTGGCAAACGCCGTTTCTGCGCTGCTGCCCCGGGGGCCTAATATCAGGTCAATATGAGCCACTTCACTGCCTTCCCCTACCAGCGCTTCGCCAATATGCAGCTTATTAATTCGAGCCATTTTTCTACTCCGTTTGTATTGTTGAAAGCGTTTCCTGTTGCACCGGATACGCACCTATCGATAACTAAGCGGTTTTCATGCCAATCATGATAAAACTCGATAAATCAAGGCAGATACGGATAAGGCAATCCGTTTTGCTTTGTGATGGCTGTTGCTGATTCAACCTGAGTTGCTGAATGGGTGTTTCAGAACGAACAGTGCGGCAGGATGATGGCATTATGATCAAAATCAAACACAGACCTTGGAGAACTATGGCCTTGACGTAAATAATGATGGTTCCGTCATTCGCCATTTTGGTATTGTTCTGCTCTTGTGCCGGCGTTTGACGGTATTGCCAGGACATAGCATCGTTTTGCACATAGATTCATTGCCGTATGACCGGAGATATTCATGACTGAATCCAAGCCCAAGCCCGCCGCGGTATTATTCATAGCCATGCTGGCATCCCTGCCCGTCTTTTCCGATACCATTCTTCATCACACGCCGCCTTTTGTGCCGACGGGCATGGCGCCGCTGGGAAACGACCGGCTATTGCTGTGGCGGGACGATGGCCAGGTGCAAATGCGTGACGGCAACGGTGAATGGTCGGCGGTTTTGCATCTGCCCATGCAGAAGGTCATACAGATCGAACCGGAGAGCTCCGGTTTTCTGGCTTTCGGTGCACCCGTGACGCCATTCGGGGCAAGTTTCATTGTGGCCTTTGATCCGGCAGGCAGGGAAATCGAACGCTGGTCGGTCGCTGGGGCATGGGATATCAAGGTTACTCCCTATGGAAGGCGGGCAGTGACTCGAACCGGGCTTTTGCCGCTGTTGCCTCAAGCTGTCGTCGGCGCCGAAGAACCTTTCCCGGCATGGGGCGGCGATCAGCGGGAGGAACCACGATTTCCTCCGGAGCTGTTGTACTGGCTGGGAGGGACGATTTTCTGTCACCGCGCCGATCTGTCCTTGCAATCTTTTTCCCATGCGCGCTGCGAACGACCGGGCCCCGGAGGATGGATCTATGAGTATGGAGAGTCGACGTTGGCCCCAGTCGCTTGCGGCCCCTGGCTGCTGGTAAACGAGGGTAAGCGCCAGGAACAGCTTGTCGTACTTGACATGGCGACGGGCAAGATTCTAGCCCGGCGGAATTACCCCAGCGATCCGCATATCGCTTGTGCCGGTGGAGAGGAATTGGCGGTCGGCGATCGTAATCTCGAACTAGTCCGACTGCCGTCGCTGAAATCACGCTGGCATTTTCCCATCGCTAAAGATCGGGTGATTGAGCTGATCGCATTAGAGCATTACCTGGCCTATCGTGGGGAAAACAGCCCGGACTTGCTGCTGGTGCCGCGGCCGGCTCCTGAGCACCAGTGATGCAAGCTTCATGCGATTAGGCGTGACTGTTGTGCGTGAATTGCGGCGGTTTTCGGAACAATGATGGTCGTCGTCTTATTCTTTTACATACCTTTATTATCAATAAGATATAAATTTTTTTTGGAAAAACTTAACGCTCTTTCGATACAAAATTTGGAAGAATGCTGATGCCGTCTTCCATGGTTAGATAAATTTCCTGATTGGAACGCGAATATGGATGAGATATGTATTACAAGTCTAACATTATAGCTTTGTTGCCTTGATGGCTAAAAACAGGGAAGATATGCGGGAGCTTTATAATAAATTGTCAGAAATTAAGGATTAAGGAAACATCATGACAGTATTAGTTCCGGGGGAAACAGAAATAGCTTCTGAAACCGATGTTCGTGCAGGATTTATCGGGATTGGTGGAGTAAATGACGCATTTGATTTGTACCTAGTGCTGCTAAGTAATGGAAACTATAAATTAATAGTATTTATGAAAGTCCAATTCTTTTTTCAAGATGGAAACGGAGGAAAATGGACTAACAGTGAAAAGACAACTTTTGTAAATAAATGGGAATCCGCGATCAAGCAAAAATGGGGAGGGAGGGTATTAAAACAGCTCAAGTCGAATAAAAATGTCAGTATCGAGTTCAGATTCAAAACACAAATCGGCGGATGGATGCTTGATCATTGGGAGATTAATGTAGAGAAAGTGAATAAGTTTGCTGTCAGCAGTGTCAATCCAATTATAGGAAATGTCACACTTGATAGTTTGGACTTAAAACTAACTCGTAAAAAAGGGGGAGGCTTTCAGCGCGCTGTCGTTCATGAATTTGGGCATATGATTGGACTGGATGATGAATACCTAAAAAACAGTCCATTTCAGAAAGACTATAAATCAGTAATGAATGGAGGTGAGTCAGTTCTTACTCGACATGATGCGCCGCATATGAAATGGCTCAATGAAAGGCTAAAAGAGAAGGGTATTCAGTAATTATGAAATATATCCTTATTTTGTTCTTCTCACTAATCACATCTTCATGCAATGCAGGCAATAAAATGGATAATTTAGATTCTCTCTTTTCAAAAGTGTTAGCTAGTTCAACCGCAGATGAAGAAGAAGGTACAATTGAAGAGGTTTGGGAATATATGTCTGATAACAGAATATATGTTCAAGTATATTCTGTGGATAAATTGGGAAATAAGATTGACATTGACAATGTTTCTAATATAAAAGAAATTACAAGCGTAGAAGTAGTTTTTTCTAAAGGCGAATTTAAAAAATCATTTATTTGGCAACCTATAGACAATGAAAATATCTTCATTTTATTTAGGGAAAAATAAGAGTAATTACAAACGATGGTCTTAATATTGACCTGGAGACGTTGTGTGTTCCTTGGCAAGTTAGTCCAGCGTTACGTTACAAGATGAACCATGGAAATTACATTAATCAGGCACGGCAAGCCCGCATTCGAGCTAAAAGGAAAAGTAAAATCCCGGGATGTTTGCGAGATGATCAGAAGGTATGATTCATCAGGCATAGCGGAGCCGCCGCCGGAACAAGCAAAGCAGCGGGCATCGGCATGCAAGGTGGCCGTCTGCAGCGATTTCATCCGCTCTTTGGAGTCGGCCAAGGCACTCGGATTTAATGATATCTTACTGAGCGATCCGATGTTTCGGGAAATTGCCGTACCTCATTTCAAGACGGGTTCATTTGCCATGTCAGCCAGCGCCTGGGGTGCGCTGTTGAGATACATGTCGGTATTCGGTTTCTCGCAAAATGGGGAGTCGCTCTCGATGGCAAAAAAGAGGGCGCAGGTTGCGGCATCGGCTTTGATTGACATAGCCCATGTCCATGAAAGCGTTTTGCTGGTGGGGCATGGCTTTATAAACTATTTTCTAGCCAGGGAATTGCTGTCCAGAAACTGGGTCGGCCCCTCAAAGCCAGGCGGCGGCTATTGGGAATACGGGGTATATCAATATCATGCGGTATGACATGGCGCTGGGCGCCGCAAAGCCTGAACCAGGGGCAGGGTGCGGCTGGCTGCTCAAAGCATCCGACTCGCCGTTTCGGAGGACCCTATTCTAAGGCCGCTCATTTAAAATGTTACACAACAAAAAGGAAGTTTAATGGCTCAAGTAAAAATTTACGGCATTCGGGAAAAGCAGGCGCCGGTGCGCGAGCGTTTGTCAGAAACCACACCAATGTGTCATGGAAGCCTTGCAGTTTTCGGGCGATAAACGCGCACATCGTTTTTTTTATGATGGAGAAGCTTGAGCAAGTTGATCCCCCATATCGACCGCCCACTGCAATGATCATAATGCCAGCACATCACTTCGTTCTCGTCAGTCCAGGATTTTTCCTGGATGGTGTCGTCGAATATCAATACGCCGTCTTCCCGTTCTATTTGACGAACGGTTGATTTCACGTGTCGCCATAGATCCCGTGAGTTGTATTCACGCTTCGCTAAAAAAACGCGTCACACGATCATGGCTCACATCACCATCCACCATGGCCGACAACCCTGACGCTGTTGTCGCACCAAACGTACTGATCAAATAATCAGTGTATAACTCTAATTCTGCTTTTTTCATCCGTATAGCATAGCGGGTTTTAAGGATGACTGCGTAACATCAATTACTCTCTTACAGCAGCCTGGAAACCTTGCCGTCCCTTGAGCCGAATGCCGATCCTCCTGCTCCATACCCCAATCCCAGTTCGACTGCCTATGAAAAATTACCATCAGCGATATGAATTATTGCTGAGGTGATTTTTTTTCATCGTTTTATTCTGTTGTGCAAAGGCGCTGAGCACTCTGGCGCGCCTTGACAAAGACTTTGCGGCGTCAACCGCCTGGTCCGTTTCTATCCGATGCAAGCGTGAAGCCCGTAGACCATACGCAGCAGCGTATTGATCCATGGCAAACAACGATCGGGAAGGTGTTGCGCGGCATCTGTAACTGTTCACTTGAAATGGGGATATCAAATGAAAAAACGTACTTTATTGGGACTGGCCACAGTCTCTTCGCTTTTATTCAGCAATCAAGGCGCATTTGCACACAGCGCTGCCGAAGCCCAGTCGGGCGGGTTGCGCGACTTGATGGGCCGCAGCGCCGCGGTCGCATTCGGCAAAGTCGTCGATATTCAATACCGTAATTCCGAACCGACCCGGGAAGAACCCAATGGGGTGCCGCATACTTTCGTTACCTATGCCATCGACAAGGTGTTCCGCGGCTACTTGCCCGAAAAATTCACCCTGCGCATTCCGGGCGGCGCCGACGGCAAAGGCGGCGTGTACACCGAAACGACTGCGCCCACCTTTGCGCGCGGCGAAACCGATGTGCTCTTTATCGAAGGCGGCGAGCCGGGCGATTGCCAATTGGTCGATTGCGTCGGAGGGCGCTTTCGCGTCTCCGAAGACCACATCTACAACGGCTACGGCGTACCCTTGGTCGAAGCCGAAAAAATGCTAAGCTTCGGCGGCAAGCCTCATTTCGAGCTGAATACGATGGAGCTGCCGCGTCCCGATTTCGATAAAGTCATCACCCAAGCCGAAACCATCGCCTGGCTGAAAGAGAACCAGATCGACGAAAGCCGGCTGGACGAACTACGCAAAAAATACGAGGTGGAAGCGCCCGCTTTTTATCGCATCAATTTACAGGCGGAAGGCATCAGCGACAGAGACGATGATTCCGGCGAGGAAGAAGCCGGCGTCATCGACACATACCGCGATCCGCTCAGCACCACCGAATTTTTCGCCCTGCTGGAGCATTTCAACGCCGAATTGGGCACGCCCGATCTGAAAGTCGTCGAAGCGGACCCCGGCCAGGCATTTTTCGTCAAGCCGCCCGTTGCCGAACCGATGCAGGAGGTCAGAACCGATCTGCCCAAGGCCAGCGACGAAGAACTCAGAGAACGCGAGAGACTGGACGGATTATCCCAACGGGATGAGCCCGATAGCGCTGATTCCAGCTTTAACAAACTTACCGTTAACTAATCGAAAGGGATATAACTCATGAAACAGATCAGATTTTTTGTGATGCTGCTCCTATTGATAGCGGCGCAATCGGCATTTAGTGCTTCCTGGCTGGAATGCAACGGCGACAGCGGAAAGAAATTGCGTTGGGGCGGAAACTCGACGAGCGCGCGCATCAATACCACCAGTTTTTCCGGCAGCGCTTTGACCGCTGCGCAGCGCGGCTTGAGCGCCACCAATAAGAACCCCTCGCCGTTTGTGATCAATGCCACGACTGAAACCGGCGGCGTCTCCCGCGGCAACGGCCAGAACGAAATCTATGCCAAGAACATCTCGCCTCCCGGCGTGGCCCAGATGAACTACCATTGCTACTGGTTCTTCGGCTGGCATTACGGCCTGGACGAAGTGGACATCGTGCTCGATTCCGAGCGCAACTGGACCAGTTCCACTGCTAAGTCGGCCAACTTCACGTACACGGGTTCCGCGCGCCCGATCGACTCGGTGATTACGCATGAAGCGGGACACCTGCTGGGGCTGATGCACGTGAACTGGGAATACAACGTGATGGGCGACTCCTGGCGGCATCACCATGCCAACGGCACGCAAGCGGACATTTATTTCGGCGAAGATGCTTCCCATGGTTCGCGCGTGCTGTACGGCTCTCAAAACAGCGCGTTCAACGACGTGTCAGTCACGCACTGGCGCCGTACCGGCGCGGACGGCGAATATTCCAGCCATGGCCGCGTACGTGTCCGCAACAACGCGAATACCGCGACCTTGACCGGCATCACGATCAACGGCGAACCCGGTTTCCGCGTCACTCGCGGCACCTTGGTCAGACCGGAATTTACGCTCGAAAACAACGGCAAGTCGACCAAGAGCGACATCGGCTTCGGCATCTACGTCTCGACCAACGACTTCATCAGCACGGGTGATCGGCGCATCGCCGGCGGCACCTTCGGCTCTTTGAGCCCGGACGATGTGCACACGACCACCATCCCGGTCTTCATTCCGAGCGATTTGACGGTCGGCAAGGATTATTGGCTTGGCATCATCATCGATGAAGACAATGCGATCAGCGAAGTGAACGAATCGAATAACCAGGCCTATATTCCGATCCGAATCCAATGATCAGTGCCTGAAAGCGTCCCCGGAGCAGAAGGTTCTGTTTCGGGGCGTTGTTGGATAAACAGAATTAGTGTTAAAGTCAGGCTATAAAAACCGGCTTCCGGCATGGTCCTGAAAAAGCGCGGCCATGCGGACATAGCCGCGCAAGGTCTCGACGCTGCGGTGCCGCAAGGGTTGTGTTGCGTTAGCGGGAGGAGCCGCAGTTCAGGTAAACTACGCGACCTTAATACCGTTCAGAAAAAACTACATTAAAAGGAAGTTTAATGGCTCAAGTAAAAATTTACGGCATTCGGGAAAAGCTGGCGCCGGTGCGCGAGCGTTTGTCGGAAACCATTCACCAATGTGTCATGGAAGCCTTGCAGTTCCCGGCCGACAAACGCGCGCATCGTTTTTTCATGATGGAGAAGGAGGATATGCTTTATCCGCCAGGGCGTACCGATGCTTACACCATTATCGAAATCGCAATGATCGAAGGCCGCAGCATTGAAGCAAAGAAGAAGCTCATCCGTCTGCTTTTCGATAAAATCAGGGATGAAGTCGGCATCGCGCATCAGGATATCGAGGTGTGCATTCAGGAAAGCCCCGCGCACAACTGGGGCTTCAGGGGCATGCACGGCGATGAAGTCAAACTCAATTATAAAATCGATGTATGAATTTATTCAGGCGTTGGTGTTTCAACGGACATCGGGCATTTTGAAAACGCCGTATGTGATTCCAAGACCACACGCCCTGTTATGAATGACTGAAATGAATACTCGCCGCCACGGCAGTAGAAAACTGATTGAGTTCAAGATCAGCATTGAAAAAATTGCATTAGGTAGTATTACGTATTATGCTTCGCTTCGTGCTTGGCGCATCAGTATTTATGTTAGTCAGGCACTAAAGAGGCTGCAGTCTGGATTGGAAGTATGGACTCGGCGCATCAGCGGCAGAGAAATCCATTGCAGAACTCCAGTCCGGCTACGGGCCGGCTTTATTTTGTCTGATCGCCCATTCCGACGGGATAGGCGAATCTGTTCCTTACACTAGATCACAGGATGTCATTGTATGAATAAGTTCAAAAAACGGTTGTGGGTAATGGCTTGCGGTTCATTACTTGCAAGCATCGGTATCAGCCAATCTGTCCATGCCGCTAATAATATTCAGCACTTTAAACAAAAAGGGTCGGGTGCGTCGGCTCAATGGGATCAGTCTGACGACTGCTCTTACTCCAGTACCTCCGTATATGTCTCGGAGACCGAAACACCAGGCGCCTCCGGCGAGTCGGCGCCATTCGTCAGCGTATGGGTAAATACCTACAACTCTTGCAATGGAACCTCACACAGCATTTCCGGTTATTCATACGCTGATATCCAGTTCAACAAGAACCCGGGATTCAAGCCCAGCACACTGGTTGCGACCATCCCCGCCTCAGTGTGCAGCTATGACTATAATACGGATTCATGGTGGGGATCGTATACATGTGAGGAAAACCATACCATCGATGTCGATCTTACCTGGACGCCTACTGAGCATCCAACACACTCCAACAGCCATTACAACTACGGTTCGCCCACTTATAAGTTTTCATCCCACAGTGTAGGGTCTACGGCGGCCGCTACAGTTTCGGGAACCGTCAAACAGGACGGCTCTCTCGACTTGATTACCGGCAGCTTGACGTACGGACAGGTGTATTCTGACCATTCCGGCAGCATATACCTGGGCGAGTACCCTATCTTTTTGCCCCAACCAGTAGTTGCCTACTGACAATAAGGGCGGCACAAGCTTGAACCGCCTGTAAGCCGTGCTGATGTTAAACGGGAAGCGTCTAAGAAATTCGGGCGCTTCCCTTATCAACGCATCTTAAAAAGTTCTATTTCTTCGTAAGGCTTGAGTCGAACTGAGGTTAATTAAGGAAACCCATGAGCAGTTATCAGCTACAAACTGAAATTGAGATTGATGCAACCCCCGACCAGGTCTGGGCAATTCTTACAGATTTCACAGCCTATCCGGAGTGGAATCCCTTTATCAAATACATTCATGGGCTTCCGCAGCATGGCGCCCGGCTTGAAGTGCGCATTCAGCCAAGCGGAGCCAGAGGCATGACTTTCCGTCCGTCCGTTCTGATGGCCGATGCCGGCCGGGAACTTTGCTGGCTTGGCCGCTTCCTGCTGCCCGGCTTGTTCGACGGCGAGCACTGCTTTGTGATCGAGCCTCTTGCCAGCGGAAAGGTGCGGTTCCGGCAAAGCGAGCAGTTCAGCGGCGTGCTCGTGCCGGTATTCAGAGGCAGTCTCGAGCGGGATACGAAGCGAGGTTTTGAAGCGATGAATCAGGCGTTGAAAGCGCGCGCCGAAGCAAGCCAATCAAACTGACTTTTTAGGATAAACCTTTATGAAACCAATTGATCGCACTTGTGCCGAACATTACGTCTGGGGCGATGCATGTGACGGATGGCATCTGGTAAAGCGCGATGACATGTCGGTCATCGCCGAGCGTGTGCCGGCCGATGCAAAAGAAATTCGTCATTTTCATGCAATTGCGCGGCAGTTTTTTTTCATCCTGAGCGGTTGTGCCGTTCTCGAGATCAATGGCGAGCGTTTCTCCTTGATGGAAGGCCAGGGCATGGAAGTCGCCCCCGGCATTTCGCATCAGTTCTTGAATGAATCGTCCGAGGATGTTCACTTTCTGGTCATCTCGCATCCGAGCACCAGAGGCGACCGTGTCGATGCCTGATTTTGCGCCGCCTTCAATTTCAAAATACTAAATACTATGAAAGACACAACCGCCAAAATTGCCGGCATTGACAATTTCCGCGCTGTCGACGCTACGCTCGCGACATCAGGCCAGCCCACGGAAGATCAGCTGCGGGCTGCGGCGGCCGAAGGCTATGAAGTCGTCATCAATCTCGCGCTTCACAACCATCCTCGCTATTCGCTGCCGGATGAGTCGGGTCTGGTGGAAAGCCTGGGCATGACATACGTCCATATTCCGGTCCAGTTCGACGCTCCCGGCGAGAATGAGCTGCTGGCTTTCTTTGAAGCCATGGACGCGCACAAAGACAGAAAGCGCCATATTCATTGTTCCCTCAATAAACGGGCGACCGTATTCCTGGGATTGTACAACATGATCAGGCTGGGCCAGGCTGAAGCTGACGCGTTCGAGACCATGAGGTCGGTCTGGGAACCCGACGAGGTCTGGGCCGCATTTATAGCGGAATTTATAGCGGACATGCAGGCCAGGCATGTTGCTCACTCTCCGGCCCGCTGACCGGCATCAGCCCGGCCAGATTAAAAAATCTGTAATTCTTGCCGTAAATCCATAACGCCACATTGACGCTCCCCCATTGGGTACAACAGAAAATTAATTTTTCGTGTGATGGCGTACATAAATTTCATTCTTCTTGCTGTAGGGTAATTTTTTATCAGGAATACGTGCCATAGTCTGTTTGCTTTCCTCTGCATCGGGCCGTTATATCAAACGTCGGCCCAGACGCGACTTTTCAAGCCGAGAGAGAAGTTATGCCATTTATCCGCCGCTTATATAGAACGCTACTTTTATTGGCAGTTTTCGCTGTTGCCATGTTTTCTATCAGCGCCTATGCGCATCAGGAACAAGCCGGAGCCGGTCTTACAGAGAAAGCCCGGCTCGGCGAGATTCGTTTCCCGACTTCTGCCCGGTCGGAAAAGGCGCAAGCCCATTTTCTGCGGGGAGTCACGGCGCTGCATTCCTTTTCGTATGAGCTGGCGCTCGACGAGTTTCGCAAAGCCACGGCAATCGAGCCGGATTTCATGATGGGCTATTGGGGCGAGGCGATGGCGTACAATCAGCCGCTCTGGGGAAAGCAGGACGCTGATGCTGCGCGTAAGGCGCTCGCAAATATCAAGGACATCCCCAAGCTAGGCCCAAGGGAGCGGGCTTATCTGCATGCAGTAAAGCTATTGTATGACGAAGGCGACAAGGCCTACGCCGCCGCTATGGAAAGGCTCTACCGGGAATACCCGGACGACCTGGAGGTGGCAGCCTTTTATGCGCTGGCCCTGCTGGGAAGCGTCCGCTCAGACGATCCTGCCGGTCTGCGAACCCGGATCAGGGCAGGCGCCGTCGCGTTAGAGGTGGCCCGAAAAGCACCCGATCACCCCGGCGCAACGCACTATATCCTTCATGCGTTCGATGACCCGGATCACGCCATTCTGGCTCTGCCGGCCGCGCGGCGCTACGCCGAAATCGCGCCCGAAGCGCCTCATGCGCTGCACATGCCGTCTCACATTTTCCTGCAGCTGGGGATGTGGCCGGAAGCCGCTTCGACGCAGGAAGCGTTATGGGAACAGCAGAAAAACAGCCCCGTCAGCGAGCGCGACTACCATAACCTTTACTGGCTGCATTATGTCTATTTACAGCAGGGCCGCTACCGCGAGGCGGAGGCATTGCTGACGCTGATGCAGAAAAATCTCTCGGAGTTTCCTAAAGATGACAGCGTTTCCCTGGGCTACGTAACCTTTCTCAATTCCGGCATGGCCGCCGCCTTCATGCTTGAAACCGGACGCTGGGAGGCGGCAGCCAGGTTGATTGATCCCTTACAGAGGCGCTTTGGGCACTTCGTTGCGGCTGTCGAGGACAATCCCGGCCCGTACCAGGGGCTGGCCGGCTACGTCGAATCGCTATGGATCTACACACGCGGCATGGCGGCCGCAAAAATGAATTCGCCGGATGCCCGCAAGCATATTGAAGCGCTGCAAGCCATGGCGCAGCGAGCCGATAAAGAGGATCTGCCCGGCATCGGATTGCCTCTGCCGAAAATATCGGAAATTCAAAGACTGGAGATTGCTGCTGTGGCAAGCGCATCGAAGGACAGACTGGATGAGGCTATCAAGCGTATGGAAAAAGCGGCGGCCATCGAGGATTCGGCGCCGCCTCCCCCGGGACCGCCTGCGTTGATCAAGCCCGCGCACGAATTACTCGGCGAAATGCTCCTGCAGGCAGACCGTCCGGCGGAAGCTGAAAAGCAGTTTGGGGCGGCGCTTGTTCGGCACACAAGCCGGGCGCGTTCATTACTGGGGGTTGCGCGGGCCGCCGCCCGGCAGGGAAAATGCGAGAACGCCATGAATACCTATGCCGAGTTCCTGCATCAATGGCAACGGTCCGATAAAGGCCTGCCGGAGATACAAGAGGCGCAGGACTATTTAAAGCGAGCCAGAAGCGATGGAATGTGCTGAACGCATTGACACGCACCGGCCAGGAGCGATGGGTTTCCTTTGACAGTCTATCCTGTCTGCCTTTCATCCTATGGTATTCATACGTATTGCGTATTTAATTCAATATAGTAATTTTGAGTTTCCACAGAGCAATAGCTTGGGAATCTT
Organism: Methylobacter sp. BlB1; assembly: GCF_015476545.1. Lineage (GTDB taxonomy): Bacteria > Pseudomonadota > Gammaproteobacteria > Methylococcales > Methylomonadaceae > Methylobacter. Next base: position 32,038 of record NZ_JADMKV010000033.1, read on the forward strand.
TGACGTGACAGAGCGGGGCATTTACATCTTCACGTCAACCCTGAACAATCAGCCAACGGCCGAGGCGGTGTGAAAACTCACTGATGAATCTCGTCCCTTTTCCAGGTTGTTCTGACAATATGAGATCGTGTCTTTCCGTCAATTATTTTCGTTTTGATACCGCCTGGCGGTTTATTTAAATACTGAAAGCTGAAGGAGATACTTCTATGAAATTGAAACACGCTACCGTTTTAATGGGCGCTCTCGCGCTTGGCCTCAGCGCCCAATCCAATGCCGCCGAGCATCATACGGCTCAGGCGCTGGAACACTCAGGCATGGCGACGGCCCATGGACAGGATGGCCACGCCGACCAGCTGCTCAAGCATGCGGAAGAAGGCTTGAAACATGCTGAAGCTGCGGAAAAAGAGCATGCTGAATCTCATAAACATATGACAGAAGCCATTGATCATTTAAAACAAGCCATAGATCATGCCAAGAAAGACCATGCCGATGTAGCGACCAAGCATGCCGAAGAAGCGATGGTGCATATGCGCAAATCGATTCCTCAATAAGTCTCTAATAGTGAAGCCGGTTATCGGGCGTTCATGATAGCCGGTTTCGTTCTCCGTGATTTTGCCGTAAGCGGGCCGCCTGATTGTTATGCCGTCTAAAAACGGCCTTGTTTTCAATTCCGGTAACCGGGGTGAGAGCGATGCCTGCATCGCGATTTAAAACCGCCGGGCCAGCCGCGATGCAGGGTATCGCTCCCACAGGATCAGTCAATAATTTTTAAGGGTTCTTTAAGGAATTTTTCCCATATACGCTCAGACCGACAATCTGTAAGATTTTTATTACTCTAGTTCTTGCACTTAGCGGGAACCGTAATAACAGACAGGATCAGTCGAGACAGCTCATGAAAATCCAGAGGTCGTTTTTTCTTTTAACCGTATTGACGGGCATGGCTGCCATCGGTGCGGGGATGGGATATGGCGGCAAGGACAGCGCCAAGCCTTTCGTTGCCCCGGCCATAAACTTCAAAGAGCCATCGGCGCCAACGCTCGCCGTGAAGCCTAAGCCTTCAAGCGACGAAGCAATCAAAATACCTGAATTTGCGCCTTTGGATAGCGCCGTCGCCGAACCGGTCCGGCCCAGCGCCGGACAGTTGCCCGGCACGTTTCGCGGCGACTGGGGCGAAACGCTCATTTACGCCCGCAATGACCGGGTTAATTATGAAGATGCCGCCTATATAAGCCTGGAGGATGACAATCAAAACCAGCCGCCATCCACGAGCCCGGCATTTTGGCGCAGGGTGAAAAAATTCAAGACGCCCGATCCGGAAGCCTGCCTGTCTCCGGTCCAGGGCGCCGATCTGACCAAATGCGACTTTACCGAAGAAGTTAGCTTAAAAGACCGGAATCTGAACGGCGCGGTCCTGAGCAAGGCGTGGCTGGGCGGCGAGCTGGGCAGCGCCGATCTGACCGGCGCCAATCTGAGCGGTGCCGTCGTGAGCGGTTCGCTGGTGATCGGTCCCGATACCCGGCTCGATCATGCCAATCTGTCAAAACTGCAATCCGACGGCAACAATCCGCTGATTGCCGAATCGGCCAATCTGAGCAACACCAATTTCTCCGAAGCCAACCTCTATGGCGCCAAAATGGCGGGCGCGAACCTGACGGGAGCTGATTTGACCGGCATCACCCTGACCGGCGCGGAGCTTTCTGAAACCCGTCTTGAGGGCGTCGGCCTGAGCAAGGCCAATTTGACTTTCGCCAACTTGTCGGCCGGCGTACTGGCCGATGCCGCATTGAATGAAGCCGATCTGACCGATGCGAACCTGACGGAGGCCGATTTCTCCCGGGCCAATCTGCAGCAAGCGAATCTGGCCGGCACCGAACTGGCAAGAGCCGATCTTTCGGGCGCCAATCTGCGCGGCGCCAACCTGATGGCGGCCAAAAATACCAACAGCGCCATCATCGATAGCGAAACGGATTTCACTGACGCCATCTGCCCCGATGGCGTCAGTGTAGACGGGATGCAGGTTATGACCTGCGTCGGACACGGCTTTTAAAGCCATTGTCCGAGTTTCAAGGAAGAAATTTTGATGTCTGTCCCCAGGCATTGAGGGTCGGGGGACAGACGGTTATTTTTATAACATAGTTAGGAAAATTCATGAAAGAAACATCACTTCTTAGCGCCATGCTCGGCGTTCTGGCTATCACCTCCACCTCGGCAATGGCAACAGGATTTGTGACCTTGCCGTCAACGGGCTTTACGGTATCCGGCGGTACCTCAGCCTATACGCTCTGTAATGTAACTGGAGACTTCGGATCGGATGAATCCACGCCTCCGACATTCTCTCCCAATGGCGGCGCCAACAACACCTGTGCCGTGTCCAGCAACAACCCGCCTTTGACCGGCTACACCAAAGTGGCGGAGGCTACGCGCAATCTCACTACCAGCGGTATCACAGTTGGCACGCTGACCGACCAGGTCTGGCGGGATTCAGCCGGTACAAGCTGCGTTTATGCCGCCAAAATCCGCATGAACAACGTCGATTCCGACCCCAATACAGCGGGCACGCAATATTTTGAAGTCAACGACGTTCAGCGCGCCGGCTTCAGGGACCGGGGGCCGGTTTCCATTGCCTACAATTTCGTGACCCGCGGCGGAGGACAGTCCGACGAAGTGCTGTTCCGGGCCGGGCTGACCCATAATGCGGTGGTGCATGAACCGGGCGACGACGACCAGCCGCTGACTTCGGTAGCGCCGATCAGCACCAACTGGGTAGACTTCACGTCGGACGTTAACTACAACGATCCGGACGGCTCCTCCATGCGCGATTCATCATGGTTCTACGTCAAGAGCGGCTGTACATCGGCTACGCCGACAGCAGTTTCCGGCGTCTTGCAAGTCCGTGAAATGGGGCAGGAAGGCCAGGCCCTGCGGACAATTACGCTTTCCGGTTATGCGCCGGCAGGGGCTGATAACCAAGACTAATGAGGCGGTATTAATCGTCTCGACTCAACCGGATAGCCAGATAAGCCAATAACCTGGCAATCTGGCACGACGGTTGGGCCTGGCGCTCCTTGCGGCCGGACGGCAGCCAGGATAACGCCAGGGACAGTGGTCGAAAGGGCGGGTATGATGGGATATTTCGATACCCCGCATCCCGCCCTTCCTTTTCGCCCTTGCGCCATCGGACTTGCGGAGCTTATCCCAGATCACTGTGCTCATCATGAAGATTCGATGCCAGATATCCTTTTTTTCTCAGGTACTTGACTGAAGCGGACAAGGCCACGGCCAGCAAAACGAGCCCAGCCAGAACTGCGAAGACTAAGCGGCTCTCGTCGAACCCGTAGAGATAATAGGTCTTCCACGCGACCAATGCGCTGCCGATCAGCAGTGCCTCGACGATCGTTCCGGTTTCCTTGTCGAGCGCTTTGCGCCAGTTATAATGGTCGAACTCCTGCAAGGTTTTACCCAGGCCGCGCAGATTGGGCCAGAAGCGATTGACGGTTTTCGTGTAATGGTCAAACTCCTGACCAAACTTTTTCCTGAGAAAATCCTCTTCCGCCGAGATGACGGCGAGATAGACAAATCCGAAGGACAGGAAGATCAGCAGGCTAAGCAGGGGCGAGCCGTAGAGCAGGCTCAATCCCATCGTTATCAGGAAATTCCCTACATACATCGGATTGCGCGTGTGCGAGTATAAGCCTTTCACGACCAGCCTGGTGGCATATACTTGCCGGTTTTTTCCACCGCGATGAATGTAGGCAAGGCCAATGGTCGCCAGGCGCAATGCCTCACCGGCCAGAGCGGTCATGAGCCCGAGAATCACCATCATCTGGTCGAGCGCGCGGCTTCCGAGGAGCAGGGACGGTTTAATCATGATGATCAATGCGACCGCGATTCCAGGCAACAGCAACTTGCGCGCGTGATATAAGACATTGCCCGTGGAGACCAGGAAACGGTTAAATGGGCTGATGGTGATCGACTGCATAGTAATAAGTTCCTAAAAGATCGGGGAAAAATGTCTCTCATGCTTTAAGGCTGCGAAAATCGCCAGTACGGCCTGGGCGTTTGGCGGCTGCAACTTCTGACTGAGGTGCTGCACTTCAGTCAACCCGTTTGAGTTCAACAAGGTTTTTCGGGCCGCCGCCGCGGTCGCGGCAATGCTGGAAAAATTTACGCATTTTAGACATTTCGAGAATGTGCCGTGTCCGGCATTCGAATGCCGGACACGGATGCTATTCATTCTGACAGGTGCGCGGCAGTCCAGTGCCTGCAGTGCTTGGGGTAATCATGTCAGTTGTGTAATTATTGTATTCTCTAGTGTTTGCTGTAAAGTAGAATTATTGCCCTATGCTAAGATATAAGCTTGGAGAATCGGCAAGATTCTCACGGTCAACCAATCAGCTTTCCAGAGCGATTAATTTTTGGATTCTCATGTGTAAAGATCAAGTTTTTAAGGAACAAATTCAAAAGACTGCGGATTTTAAATTCGGCACGGCGGTTGCCAATGTATTTGACGACATGGTGAATCGTTCAGTGCCTTTTTATGGCGAAATCCAGCGCATGATGGCGGAACTGGCTGGCGATTACGCCGCTGCGGGTACGGATGTCTACGACCTGGGCTGCGCTACCGGGACGACTCTAATCGGCATGAACACTTCGATACCCGAGGATATTCGTTTTATCGGCATCGATGATTCCCCCAAAATGCTGAATAAATGCCAAAGCAAACTGGAAGAAGCCGGATTTAAACGCCCTTTTGAATTACGCGTTGCGGACTTGAATCAACAGGTCGAAATCTCCAATGCCTCAGTAGCGGTTCTGTGCCTGACACTCCAGTTTATCCGTCCCATCAAGCGGGAAAAATTGCTGCAATCCGTTTTTGACGGTTTAAACAGTGGCGGCGCGCTGATCCTGGTGGAAAAAATATTGGCTGAAAACAGCCGCTTCAACAGAGACTTCATCGAGTACTACTACAACTACAAGCGACGCAATCATTACAGCGAGATGGAAATTTCGCAAAAACGCGAAGCCCTGGAAAATATTCTGATCCCTTATAAGCTCAGTGAAAATATCGACCTGCTGCGCAATACAGGCTTCGCGCATTGCGAAGTGTTTTTTAAGTGGTATAACTTTGCCGGACTTATTGCGGTGAAACAGTAACAGGGCCAGATTGTCGGGCAGCGCTCCCACAAGCTTGCGTAAATCCTGCTGGTTTGCTCCATCCGGAACCCTTCACGGCACGGCAACACCATGACATTAATCAACCGGTGCTGCCGGCCGTCAACTCTTGGAAGCTGTTCAGTATCTTACTTCCAGCCCCACCCAATAGGCTCTCGGCGCGCCGGGGCCGATGAACGTGCTGTTCAGCCAGTCCCTGGAATTGTAGTTCCAGCCGCTGGGGCCTACGGCGCCTCTTTCGGATGGCGAGAAAGGATTGATGCCCAGCCGTCCGGCCGTGGCGTAATCACGATCGAACAGGTTGTTGATCATGCCGAAAAACGACACGCCCTTGGCGACTTCATAACGGGTTTTCAGGTTGAAGACCGCATAGCCGGCAATGCGGCCCGAGTCCTTGTACTGGCGCCCTTGGGTCAATACCTGCCTGGTTTTGTTTCTGTTAAAAGCATAATAATAGTCATAGTCGCCTTGCGTATGCTCGTTGTTTTCGTTGCCGCGCACGTAGGATGACGAGTGCGCAATCATGGTCACGCCCAGCATCCATTTCGGGGTGAGATGGACGTTCAGATTGGCGCTGATGTTATGCAGCGGTATGCCCGGCATGCGGTCGCCCGGGTTGATCTCGATCATGTCCTGGCCGGCTGCCAGCGGCCGGCCGGTCGAATCGTAGGGGATCTGTCTGGCTTCGTTCGGCGATAGTACGGCAGCGCTGCTGTTGTGCGGGCTCACCATGAACAGGTGCGACTGGAACGTCGCATCGGTATAACCGTAATTGACCTGAAGGTCGACGATGCCGACTTTGCCGGAAAAGCCGAACTCGATGCCCTGCCGCCGGGTATCGCCGATAGTATCGAAGAAGCTGCGGTCAGGGGTGATGCCGACCAAGTAGATGTCGTCCTTGAGATCGGTCCGGTATAGGCCGGCGTTCCAGTCCCAATCGCCGAAGATCTTGCCGCGCATGCCGAATTCGTAGGAGTTGGCGAAAATCTGCGGCAGATACGGGTCTCCGGACAAACTGGTCGGCAGCGTGCAGGAGCCGCCGATGGTCGCCAGGCTTTTCGGCACCATTTGCGTATTGTTTGGATCGCCGGGATTCTGCCGGAGCAGGGAGCCGTCATAGGCGCAGCCCAGCTCCACGCTGGAGGGCACGCGGGTGCCCCGGCTCCAGTTGAAGAACAGGTTCAGGTGTTTCAGGTCTTCATAGGCCACATCCTGGTTCTTGAACGGCAGGTAACTGATGCCGGCCGAGGGATTGAAGGATGTGTAATCGAAGGCATCCGAGGTCGGCGTGTCTCTGTGTTTGCCCAGGCCGAAATAAGGGTCCTGGGACAGGTAAACCGTCTGAAGAAAGTCCCTGTCGGAATAGTTGGGCTCAGCCGGACAGGAGGTCGGGTCGGCGCCGTTGCAGAGAATCGTGTTCGGTCGGTAGGCATTGCGGTCCTGATAGGCGCCCAGGCTTGCAGCACCGGCGCGGGTGCGGGCTCGCATTTGATTTTTCACACGCGTATAGTTGTATCGGCCGGAAACGCTCAGATGCAGATTGTCGATAGGCGAAAAGGTTTCGCTGAAATAACCGCTGAAGGTCGTGGACTTGCCGGAAAACGCGTTATTCCGGATATCTTCGCGCGCGGCTGTAAAAATGGGATCGATATGAGAGGGATCGCTGTATACCCGGTGCGAGGCATCGATCAGGCCCAGGCGCTGGCTGGTGTCAAAATCGGTGCGGGCGTAATCGACGGAGCCGCCCAGCATGAATTTATGCAGATCGTTGTTCCAGTTGAGCTGCAGAGACCCGCCGTCGGTCAGTTGCCCGATCGATGTCTTGCTGAGCACGCCGATCGGCGTGCCGTCGATGTAACCGGCCGGGGAGTCTTCCGGGTCCGTCGATATCGGCGGGGTATTGTCTCCGGCCGCGCCGTTGCGCGGCCCGGCGATTGAGTTATATCTGATCTTGGTGCAGGGCTCTTCCATCGGCGGCGCGGGTATCAGATAGTTGTCATCTCCAAAGGCTAAATTTTCCTGATTCAGGGTGCCCGGATCGATGGAGAAGTCGCCATCCCGGTCCAGGCCATAGTCCTGGATGCCGTCCCGGTTCGCATCCGGGTAGCGGCAGACGGGGTCGCCGGATGAGTCGTCTCTGGGCGCCATGGGCTTGCTCTGATCGCTGATCTCTATTTCCGAGAAATCCTCGTAAATATCGCCGGCGACGGCCTCGCGGCTGCTGTCGCGGCGATAAATCTGGCCAGTCAGGCTCCATTCGTCGTTAAAAAAGAATTCTCCGCCCAGCGTGTACTGCTGCAGTTCGTTTTCGGTGCTGTCCGGCGAGGTGAACACTGACGCCGGATTCTGCCGGTAAAGATCGGTCGGGATCAGGCCGTTGCCCAGCAGGGTATTGCCGACCAGCAAGCTGCTGAAGCGGAGCGCGTAGTCGTCGCCGCGCAGATCGAAGCGGGCAAAGCCCTGGATGACCTGGGAAGGCGAGTTGACGCGCCAGCCTTCTTCATCGAAGCCGGTGAAAGCGATGAAACTGCCCAGCGTGCCGTTGTTCCAGCCGGCCGACAGTTCGCCTTTCTTGCGGTCCCAGGAACCGCCCTGAAAGCTCAGATTGGCCCCGGGGTCGTCGAAGCCGTTTTTCGTGCGCAGCGACAGGGCGCCGCCCAGCGTATTCAGGCCGAACAGCGGATTGGAGCCGGGGAAAACGTCCATGCTTGCGAGGACGTTCATCGGGATCAGGTCCCAGTTCACGACATCGCCGAACGGCTCGTTGACGCGCACGCCGTCGAAAAACACCGACAGGCCCTGCGGCGTGCCGATCTGCGGCGAGGCGGAAAAGCCGCGGTAGGTGATATCCATCTGGAAGGGGTTGCCCTGATAGTCGTTGACGTTGACCGACTGCAGGCGGCTGTTCATCAGATCGCCGAGGCTGGTTGCCATGGATTCCCGGATGTCTTCGCTGGTCACGGACTGTATGTTGCCGGGAATCTGTTCCCTGTCGAGCTGCAGCCCTTCCAGAGGGCCGAGTTTGGCGGTCGGCTTGCCGTTGATGGTGATAGTATCGAGTTCGACGGCATCGGCATCCTCCGCCAGACACGGGGTCGTATTTACCGACAAGGTGGCGGTGAGCAGGAGTAAACGGGATTTTTTGCCCAGCCTGAATGAACCGGGTGCGGGTTTCAAGGACATAACGACTGACTGTAAATGGGAATAGCTTGGTTGGGTTGGCGCCGATAAACAAGCCGGCCATTTTATTAGGCAGGTAAGGACATGAATATGGGAAAAATTCCCTTATTCAACGACGGATATGAATACAGGAAAAATTCCTTGCCGCCTTGCGTAAGCATGTAGAGGCGGCTTCAGTCGCCCTGCCCTTTGCGTTTTCCTGCTTGCAGGCGGGGCAAAATAATAAGCCGCCTGGACGGCGGCTTGCCATTATTCATCCCTCATTCGATGGCTTGAATCGCGCCTTCAAGCACCTGGGTTTTCGGACGGCAATTAAAGGCGCGATAGTGCAGCGGCCGGATTTCCCGGCCGCCGAGACTGTTTCCCTGTCGTTTGCCGCTCATGGCCTCCTTATTGCTGCATGGCTATGTAGCATGGCGTGGGGCCACAGTAGACATTATTCAGTGAAGCAATCTTGCCTTCGTAAAAACCCACTTCATGAGAGGGTTCCCATGAATCCGGCACCCATTGATCGCCCCAGAAATAACTAATCCGTTTTCCGGGATTAGAAGATTGCATTATTGGATGACAGCCTGCCAGTTCGACCACCTGATCATAAGTCATTCCTACCTCGACTTTGGCTAATTGCTCATCCTCAGGTTTGCAGGTGAAAGCAGGCAGTTCTGCATTCTCCTTGTTGCCCTGAACGCAGTACATGCCGGTAACCGTCTCGCCATCGTCCTGCGTATAAGTGGTTTCAATAAAATCGGAGCAATTCTGGCTGTGGTAAATCACACGCGGCGTAGTATCCTGCGGGGGTGTAGTGTCCTGCGGCGGTGTAGTATCCTGCGGCGGTGTAGTATCCTGAGGCGGCGTAGTGTCCTGCGGCGGCGTAGTGTCCTGCGGCGGCGTAGTATCCTGAGGCGGTGTAGTGTCCTGGGGCGGTGTAGTGTCCTGAGGTGGAGTCGTAGGGTCTTGCGCGGCTTCAGAGGAAAGAACGCTCAGCAATGTCAGATCCGAATTCAATCCCAATCTGACATTCACGTACTCGACCTTATCGTTAACTGCCACCTCGGGGATAGTTATTGTGCCGGTAGCGGGGTCATAAACGGCGAAAGTCTCGGCAACAGCAGGCTTTTTAAAATCAATAAGATTGAATGTTCCGTCCGGGTTTAATCTCAATTTGACATCTACAAACTCGACTTTACCGTTAATCAGCACTTTTGAAATTGTCGCCATGCCGGTAGCGGGATCATAAGTGGTGTTTGCCGCAGTGGAAGCAGGCGCTTCAGCAGGAGCCTGAGGGGTTTCAGCGGAAAGAACGCTGAGTGTTTGGCCCGAAATGAATCCTAACCTGACATTAACATACTCGACTTTACTGTTAACTATCACTTCCGGAATGGTTACAGTGCCGGTAGCGGGATCATAAGTGGTGAAAGCCTCGGAAGCAGCAGGCTGGTCAAAACCGAAAAGATTAAATGTCCCGTCCGGGTTTAATTTCAACTTGGCATTGGCATAGGCAACTTTACCGTTGACCAGCACCTCCGGAATAGTGGCCGTGCCGGCAGCGGAATCGTAAGCGGTGCTTGCCGCGTGACCAAGCGTTGTCAGGAACAGGGCATTTAAAAATACCGCCAGCTTTTTTATTCTCATTCTCTTCATTCTTATAATCCTGTTGATCAGCTATGCGGCTTTGAAATTTGCGCACGATTGGCGTCAAGCGCATAACTAATGACTGTCATTGGAAATAGCTCTGTTGGGTGTCGTCGATAAACGGACGGGGCATTTTATTGGGCGGGTAAAGTCATGAATATGGGAAAAATTCCCTTATCCAGTGACAGACATGAAAACGGGAAAAATTCCTTGCCTGCTTCGCTTGAATCCGTGTTCCCTTGTGCTATGGCCCAAGAGAATGATGCGTACCTTGACTGCCTGGAACTAATTGCGGGTCTTTTCGAGAGGGAAGAATTGAAAAATGAATAAGGCTGGCATAAGGGTTTTTTAGGGCTATGGAAAGCGTACCAAATCTAACGGCGCACTTCTTTCAACAAGCTATCCCATGGCATTTTTCTGTTACGGCGGCTTCATCCCGTCAGTCTTTGGCCGCTATGAACAGTCAGTTTTGAGCGGAAAAATGACCCGAGCCAGACTGTCGAAAGCTGGCGATATAAGTATTCGCACATATCCCAAGACGCTAACTTAACGCTTAACCTATCCCATTGTTGATACTTAGATCTCTGTACTCCGCCGCGCTATGTAACGGCATCAGCATTATCGCTAGGCACAATCCGGACGTCGCCGTTTTCGGCGACGCTGTGCCGGCATTGGGAGGCACGGACGCAGACTGCAAGGAGGTCCTATGGTGACTTTTTCGGTTCGATGCATGCGCCATGCAGGGTTGGGCACCGTTGCTCTTCTCGGGGCACTGCTAACGCCGCTGCCTGCGCCCGGCAGTGTGATGCTGGCGCAGGTTGCCTCTGGCATAGGCAGCACCACCGATATCCAGAATGCGCGTGATGGCTCCGGCCGGCTATTCTTCGTCCAGCAGACCGGCCAGATCATGGTATGGAAGAACGATGTCGAGACAGAGTTCCTGAATATTTCAAGCCTGGTTTTGGCCGGAGGCGAGCAAGGTTTGTTGGGCCTTGCGTTCCATCCGGACTATCGCAACAACGGCTTCTTTTACGTGAACTATACGCGCAGGCCGGACGGTGCGACAGTGGTGGCGCGCTATTCGCGCAGTGCGAACGATCCCGACGCCGCCGAACCGCGGAGCGCAGCGGTATTGTTAACGATCGCGCAACCCTACGCCAATCACAATGGCGGCGCAGTGCGCTTCGGCCCCGACGGTTATCTCTATATCGGGATGGGCGATGGCGGCTCGGGTAATGATCCGCAAAATCATGCCCAAAATCTCACCAGCCTGCTGGGCAAAATACTGCGCATCGACGTGAATACCACGGCCGGCCCGCTTCCCTACGGCATTCCGCCCGACAATCCGCTTGTCAGGTCGCCGCAGCCCGGCGTGCGCGCCGAGATTTGGGCGTACGGACTGCGTAACCCTTGGCGGTTCAGCTTTGATAGAGCAACGGGCGATCTGTTCATCGGCGACGTGGGACAGAGCTCGCGCGAAGAGATTGATTTCGTCCGCGCCGGCACCGCCGGCGGAATGAATTTCGGCTGGCGGGTGATGGAGGGCACGCAGTGTACGAATCTTCCCGGCGATCCGCCCTGCAACGATCCTCGTTTCACTTTCACCCGACCTATCGTCGATTACGATCATGGTCAGGGTTGTTCCGTAACCGGCGGTTATCTGTACCGAGGCCGTGCGGTGCCCGAGTTGATAAGTGCGAGCTCGTCCGAAGAGGGCCAACTGTTCAAAGGCGTCTATGTTTTTGGGGACTTATGCAGCGGCACGATCTGGCGTATCAGCGCAACGGCAGCCGGGGGCGTCTCGAAGTCAGTGCTGTTCGACTCGGGCCTGTCTATCACCACTTTCGGCGAAGATGAAAACGGTGAAATCTATGTTGCCGATGCGACTGCCTCGAAGATATACAGGCTCGCCAGCACGGCGCCAGGCGATACGATCAAGCCTGCGATCGCTATCACAAGTTTTCCTGACGCGCTGACTTTTCTTCAGCGTGGCGTCGCCTCTCAGGTGATAGCGATTCGGGCATCGGATAACGTCGGGCTAGCGAAGGTTGATCTTTTTGTTAATGGCAATCTTTTCCTGACTTCAAAGTCCGGCCAGATCGATCAAGTTGTCGACACCAGCAAGGTTCCTGCTGGCGTCTATGAGCTGCGTGCGGTGGCGACCGATACCGCAGGCAATGCTAGCCAGGTGATCAAAGGCGTCATCATCCTTGAGACGTCCTCTGCGAATGTTTCGATCATCAACGGATTGTGCAATTAATTTCCTTGAGGATGATGATGTGCCAGTCAAGCGGCGCTTTGATGCTGCGCCGCTGTCTTTGAGCAATGAATGGCGAGGCCGGATCAGAACTGCTTCGACCAAGCCAGCTGGAACGAGTATTGGTGCATTTCCAGATCGATGGTCTGCGTGGGGCTTAACGGATTGGTGCCGCTGACGGTATAACTGGGCGAATACATGAAGGCGAAGCTCAGTTCGTCGTCCTTGCCCAGCGTGCGGCTGAACCCGGTCGTCAGATGCCACTTCTGAACGCCCGGCGCCAGGATGTTGAACAGCACTTCCGAATCGGAAATCGGCTGCTCGCCGTAGCTGATGCCCGCGCGCCAAGTCCACAGCTCGTTTTGCTTCCACTGTGTGCCGAACTTGAAGACGGTGATGTCGTCCCAGCCGAAGCCGGCGCCGCTGTCGTCGCCCAGCCGCGCCATCATCAGATTGGGGAGCATGGGATTGGCTTTCGAGCTCACGGCGCTGTAGCGGATATGCTCCAAGTCGAAGGCTGTGGTGAGCTGGTCGGTGACATCCCAGGCTATCCCGAAGTTGAAGCTTTCGGGTATGTCGAAGTCGCCCTGCTCGGCGAACAGTCCCGCATAATCCTCAAACCGCGACATGAAGATGCGGCTTTTGTAGGAAGCGCCTAGGCGCAGGCCCGGCAGCGCTTCGTACAGCGCGCCGACGCGCACGCCGCCGCCGAAGGAATAATCGTAGCCCTGGTTGGACAGGTGGCCTGGATCGCTGGAAAAAGGCGCAAACGCATTCAGGCCTCTGGCCTTGAAGCGCTGGATCGCGAAAATCGGTGCGATGCCGACTGAGGCGCGCCCGTCCAGAAAGGAATACGCATAACTGGGCACGATGAATCCCTGCGCCAGATCGACGCCGGCAGTGCCGGCGCAATAGGTGCCGGAGCCGCCGGGCGGGCACAGGGGATTGGGCGAGGCGACGTAATCGGTGTTCATGCCGCCGTTGCCGTAGAGCGCCACCCCGATGGTTTGCCGGTTATCGAGCCGATAGCTCCAGCCGATAGTCGGAACGGCAAAATACTCGCTGTCGCTCTCCACGGTGCCGGGATTCAGCGGGAAAGCGCCGGGCATCATGGTCGGCTGGCCCGTTACCGTGTATTCCCGGCGCGGACTGAAAACTTCGACTTCCAGGTCCAGCCTCTCGCCGACAAAGGCCATGCCGGCCGGATTCACGGCCACCGCGATGGCGTCCTGAGGCAGGGCCGTGGCGGCGCCGGCCATGGCTTTGCTGCGCACGCCATAACCATGGGAGAAATAGCCATTGGTTGCCTCCGACACGCCTGGCAGGCTTATTAAAGCGGTTATGGCAATGCCCGGCAGATAGTATTTTGCTCGTAAATTCATTAATGCCCCCCTTGTTTTTGTGTTGAATCCTTCTTTTGGTTTTTGCCTGGACCGATGAACAGTGCAGTGAGGCGCATTGTAGTCAAGCTTATATTTTCAATAAAACGATCAAATTAGATTGAAATATTCAATAAATAGATAAAGATGATTGCGCAGTTGCTCAAGATGTTAAAAATCCGTACCGTTTAAGCCGGTGGCGCAGGATATTGCGGCTGATGCCAAGCAGACGAGCTGTCTGCACCTGATTGTTCTCGCAATAGGCATAGGCCGTGCGGATGATGGTTTCTTCCAGCGTATCGAACAGATTGGCTGCCGGCTGCTCGTACAAGTCGGCCAATACCGTTTCCAGAGGCTTGATCGGGGAAGACAGGGGCGCACGCGCGGGCGCACTAAGCGGACTGATGACGCTGGTGTTTAAATTCAGGTCTGCGGCCGCGACCCTGCCATTCCGGCAGATCAGCAGTGCATGGTGAATGATATTTTCCAGTTCGCGGATGTTGCCGGGCCAGGCATAATCGAGCAGCGCGCGTTCCGCATCGTCGCCCAACATGACAGAAGACAAGCCCATCCGTTTGCCGTAGCGTTCCAGAAAATGCCTCACCAAGGGCAGAATGTCGCCCGGTCGTTCGCGCAGCGGCAATAAATTCAGCGCCGCGACATTGAGCCGGTAATACAAATCCTCGCGGAAGCGCCCGGCTTGCACGGCCGCACTCAAATCGATATTGGTCGCGGCAATCAGGCGCACATCGATCGGAATGGCCTGGCGCGCGCCCAGGCGTACCACCTCGCGTTCCTGAAGGACGCGCAATATCTTGACCTGCGCTGAGAGCGGCAGATCGCCGATTTCATCGAGAAACAGCGTGCCGCCGTTAGCGGCTTCGAACCAGCCGCTGCGGGCATTCAGTGCGCCGGTGAAGGCGCCTTTCTCATGACCGAACAATTCGCTTTCCACCAGCGATTCCGAAAAAGCGCCGCAGTTTACCGCCACGAACGGCCCGTTTTTGCGATTGCTGAGCGCATGCACCTGGCGGGCGGCCAGCTCCTTGCCGGTGCCGGTCTCGCCTATGATCAGCACAGTCGCCTCGCTAGGCGCGATGCGCTGAATATAATCGAACAAATGCCGCGATGCCGGATCGGCAAAAACCAGCGCCGTTGCCCTGATGGACAAGGCATGCGAGCTAGGATCAGGCAGCGTGATCAGCGGTCCGTCCTGAAACTCGGGTGAGGCATTGTAAAAGTCGGAATCTCTGTATTTGGCCATAGTTGTTATTCGGATTGTGGCTGGACCTTAATGGGTGTTGCGAATTACTTTAACAGTTAACATATATGAGTTTAAATGATCATTTTTCATAACATTATCTGTTACTGACATATATAAGAAGCTATCCAGGCTATCTCATGAAACCACGAAGAACACGAAGCGCACGAAGAAAAGCAAGGTGTTGTCATTTCTTCCCATCACTTCATGAATTCATCCAGAAATAGTTGCAATCATTTGAATTAAAAAGTCTTCATATCTTTCGTAATAAAAATATTTTGACCAATAACTGATGTTACGACAGGCATCCGTTCCCGTTTGCCGCGCCGAGCACCGGAGCTTTTAACAGATCAGGCCCGCTAGGGGCGCGGCAGGGATGCCGCGCGTTGCCAAAGGGACAGGAGTCCCTTTTGGC
>NZ_JADMKV010000034.1 GCF_015476545.1 Methylobacter sp. BlB1
TCGAGTAGTTGTGCCGCTTCCTTAGTGCTAAGCCATGAATGTTCTATCATTTTTTTAGTTTTTAGAAGTTTTTAAGATTCCAAACAATGGTAAAAATTTTAGGGAAATGATGCTAAATTGCATATACGTTATATTACTTATTTCATTTATTTAATATTAAGAGTGAATTATTGTGCGGAATAGTAATAAAATTTATTGTGGAAATGTGATTGAGTTCACAGAATGAAAATTTAATGATTTAATTTTTGCTAATAAAAGCTTTTTTATTAATATTATCAAAGTATTGGCTAATTTGCGTGAAAAAATTGATTATTTAGCATGGTTTGTGCAAAGTTTAAATTGATCCATTTCCTACCTGATAAGTACAGGCGACTTTGTTTTCAAAATGTAGTTCAGAAAGTTGTAAAAGTAGAAAGAACTATAAATTTATAACAAGTTTAGGACAGTCTGATTAAAATACAATTAATGACGTATAACCATGTAATTATTGACTGACAAGGATCAATAAATTTGGCGTGGCTTAAAGCTTGAAAATATATACCTGAAAGCGTGTGAAAAGCTGCGCAAACTGAAATACAGATTAATCTCTATTTCCATTTTTACAATGAAAAACGACAATATCAGGAATTAACTAAAAAACATTGCAAGAAATCTATAAGTTTTTTTGTGAAAATCAGGATTATGATGAAGAAATATAGGAAGTTATGGATGAAATAGAGGCTAACCATTTGTGCTGCAAAGTCTTAATCCTAAAGACGCATATAAAAAGCAAATTACTCTGCTTTTTCCATTTATGAGAATAATCAGGAGAAATAGCCAAATAATTGCGGTCGCTTGCTGTTTGATAATGAGTGGAACGGCCACTTTGGACCACTAGTAATGAAAAACGACAATATAGTCAGATAGGATGAAGTGGTTTGTATCTTCGCTAGCTTAAAGATTAACATGTCATCAATCATGCCGGTCAAACGGGATGGCCGAACGCTGCTTTGGCAGAGGATTCATTTATTTTTTGGTTTCGATCAGTCTGTTTTGTATTTGCGGCTTATTCTGAATGTTAGTTTTCTGCGTCACTCCCTCTAACTATTCATTGTTCTGTTTGGACTTTCAGTCTGGCATGCCGGCATTATTGCCGTCTTGCAATTTATATGTGAAAAAGCACTGAATATTTACCAGCGAGTCGCGTCAAAATTGACTATAAACAATTAATTGATATGTCATTCTCCTCATCAATTATTTGCTTTTAATCCGGTAAAAATTGGCAGCCGAAAGTGAAAAATGTCGGACGCTGGTTCAAGCATTTATGGTCGGCAGTTTTTTGTAAATATCCGGCTTGACTCAATACGAAATCCAGTCCGGCCAATTAACTGTAGCGCCATCGCAACCCGCATCGATGGTCTTTTGTATCAGTGCCAGGACTTTCTTACGCCTCCCGTTTAGGCCCCAGGTTCTGATCTCGGGCACAACTGAATGGGCAAGATGGACAGCTGTTTCCTTAAGCAGGTCCGCGCGAGGACAGATTTGAAATAATTCAAGTGCTCTGGCTTTTGAAAGCGCCTCATCATCTATTTGCTGAACCAACCAGCCTAACCGTAAACAGGGAGCAATAGCTCTGATTTGTTTCAGGTGTTCGTATGAAAAACTTATAATGATGACGCGGTTGCTTAAATTAAATTCCTCGATAATACGGTAAACCTGATCGGGCAGTTTGCCGGATTTTCCTTTTAACTCTATATGATAGGTAATTTCGGAACTGTATTTCTTAAACAGGTCCTGGAGCCGTAATAGTTTTTCGCCATGAAACAAATAGGGCGAGAACCATGATCCCATATCCAGCTGCGACAGCTCCGGCCAGCTCATGGCTTCGACATGGCCTGAGTGGCCATAGCGCTCCAACGACAAGTCATGGCATATCACCACTTCACCATCTGATGACAGTTGAACGTCAAGCTCGACGTCTTTAACGCCCATCTCCATGGCCAATTTAAAAGCGGGCCATGTGTTTTCGGGCGTATAGGCAGATGCGCCACGGTGAGCAATGATTCTGAACGGGCGTTTAACGATGATAGGCAACTGCATGGGCTTTCCCCTTTTTTAATGTACGATGGGATAGAGGCTCATTAGTCCGTTGCACGGCTAGCGTGCGTTGTCAAAATGGCTTCCTGTCCATTTTGACAACGTTATAAGCTAGAGACAAATCTGCATGAAGCAGATTTGGGCGGCTTAAAATTTAGGCGCGGGGCTGGAATTTACTAAAAAGGCTTTTTAATTGCGTTGGGATTTTCTTGTTTTCCCCGCCAGTGCCGTTAGCCTGATTGTTCTGCTGCCTTGCGGCCAACTCGGCCAGCGTTTCCGGTTCAGCTTGTTTTGTCTGAGCAGGCTGTGGCGCCTCTGTGGCGGATTTCAGAGTTCCGAACAGGTTTTTGACTTTTCCGCTTACACTGTCGGCTCTTGCTTTAACGGCATCGGATGACTGATGTTCCCTGCTTGGAGATTCAGATTGAATATCGCTTCTGACATCTTCCATCAGGACAGGCTGGGGCTCCTCGGCGGATTTATTGGCCGGAGCTGTCTCGCCGGTCAATTTTTCATCCAGTTTGGCTATCTGCTGCATAGCGTTTCCAAACATATGCTTGAATTTGCCGGTCAGTTTGGGCGCCGTTTTATCTTCCAGAGGCTGTGGTGTCTGTCGGGCAGGCTCGGCCTGAACGGTTTCTGTCTGGACAGCTTCTATATTGCTTTCAACGAAAACTGGCTGGAGCTCTTCAGTTGCTTTATCGATTGCAGCAGGCTCGCTGTCGGTTCTCTCGTCCAGTTTTGCTGTTGTTTGCTTGGCGCCGCCAAATATGTGTTTGATTTTGCCGTTTACATCATTGATGTGATTTTCAGAGGGCGCCAAGGACAGTTGTTCGATCTCGACGGGTTCGGCAGGCGCTTCGGCCAAAGACTCTTTAAATTCAACCGGAGCAGATTGCTGTTCTTCAACAACAGGCGGTTCAATTGATTTGTCTTTTTGCAGTTGTGCAATCAGGACGTTTTGCGCAAATATTTTTTCTTCCAGCTGTAATTGCTGTGTTTTCGCATGTGCCCATTCGACTGCCAGTCGCTCTAACTCAGCAAGGCGCGCAAGATTGGCCTGCTGGTTCTGTGCGCTGTCTGAGATTTGCTGTTGCAGCGAGGCATTTTGTTCTCTCAGTCCGGCGAGCTGTTGGGTTTGTGCATCCACTTGGGCTTGCAACGTTTCCAGCAGCGTTTCTTTTTCGGTCAGTTTGGCTGTTTCTGTCTGATAAGCCTGTTGCAGCTCGGTTTTGGTTTGTTGCTCGGCACGCAAACGTTCGGTTAATTGCGCAATGACGGCGCTGTATTGTTGCAATAAGCCTTCCATCTCAAGCTCACCTTCGGTAGCTGAGGCTGGCCTGTCCAGATTAAAACTGATCGTTAAGGTCCGAAGGCCATCGGCTAACTTCACATTGTGTTCGGTAATGCGTTTTTCGAGATCCAATGCCCGTTGAGTTGCCTTATTGGCAACGGTCTCCGATTCTTCCATGCGTGCGGTGTTGGCGTTTAGTTCCTCTTGCAGTTTTTGCGCCTGCTGCTGGGCGGCATCAATGCTATTTTGGGCTTCCTTTGCTTTGGCACGATTTCTTCTGTTTATAAAGGCAATGCGGATGCTATAAAACAGGGCCGTCAGCAACCAGACAGATGCCGCCAAAGCCGCGGCGTATGCTGCATTGCCAAGGGTGAATTGGTACCATTGGAAAAGCAGGTCCTGAATAATGGGTAAATAGGCTTGCATAGCTTGCATAGGAATGATCCTTGATCAAGATAATTAAAATAAGCAGATGATAACCGTAAAAGATACCTTGTACGGAAAACAAATGCCAGCTTGATCTTAATGAATATTAAAAGAAAAAATGCGGCAAAGTCGTCGCTGTGATTTTGAGCAGAGCATTTTTAATTTCAGTACGGTTGAGTGCAAGCATCCGCCAACTTGCCTGACGTTAAACATAGCTTGTCGGATGCTTGCTTCAATGGCTTGGCCGCAACGGCAGATTGCCGTCACGGCCATGGCGCAAAGCTTGGCTCGCTTGAACCTTACAGGACGCCTTGTGCCAACATGGCATCGGCCACTTTCACAAAGCCGGCTACGTTGGCACCATCTACATAGCTGAAGCTGCCATCTTCGCGCTCGCCGTATTGAACGCAGGCCTGATGGATGCCCTGCATGATTTCCAGCAGGCGATGGTCGACTTCTTCGCGGGTCCACGACAGACGCATGGCGTTCTGGCTCATCTCCAGACCGGAAGTGGCTACACCGCCGGCGTTGCTTGCCTTGCCTGGAGCGTAGAGCACGTTGTTGGCTTCAAACATTTTAATCGCTTCGATGGTAGTGGGCATATTCGCGCCTTCCGCCACGCATTTAACGCCGTTTTTGACCAGTGTAGCAGCGTCCAGTGCATCCAGTTCGTTTTGAGTCGCGCAGGGCAGCGCCACATCAACGGGCACACTCCAAGGCTTGATGCCCTCGTGGAATTCGCTGCCCGTGCGTCTGGCGTAATCGCTGACACGGCCATAGAGATGATTTTTAACTTCCATCAGCTCGGCCAGCTTTTCAGGGGTGAAACCATCGTTGTCCACAATAGTGCCGCTGGAGTCAGACACAGTGACGACCTTGGCTCCCAGTTCCATCGCTTTTTCCACAGCGTATTGGGCTACGTTGCCGGAACCCGATACGCTGACGCGCAGTCCTTCAAAAGAGAGTCCTTTCCGCTTGAGCATCTCCTGAGCAAAATACACAGTGCCGTAGCCGGTTGCTTCAGGACGGATCAAGGAGCCGCCAAAGCTCAGCCCCTTGCCGGTGAGTACGCAGTCAGCCCGGTTGGTCAGTTTTTTCACCATGCCAGCCATAAATCCGACTTCGCGTCCGCCTACGCCGATGTCGCCTGCAGGCACATCGGTATCAGCGCCGACGTGGCGGAACAGTTCAGTTACGAACGCCTGGCAGAACCTCATGACTTCACCGGGGCTTTTGCCTTTAGGATCGAAGTCGGAACCGCCTTTGCCGCCGCCCATAGGCAGCGTGGTCAGCGCGTTTTTGAAAGTTTGCTCGAAAGCCAGGAATTTCAAAATCGACAGGTTGACCGAAGGGTGGAAACGCAACCCCCCTTTGTAGGGCCCAATAGCCATGCTGTGCTGAATGCGATAGCCGCGATTGACTTGTACGGCCCCATGGTCATCAACCCAGGCGACACGGAACATGACGATGCGCTCGGGTTCGACCAGGCGGTCCAGCAATCCATGCTCGGCGTATTTGGGGAAGCGTGAAATGTAGGGCCACAGGCTCTCCATTACTTCCGTTACGGCTTGCAGGAATTCAGGCTGGCCTGGGTTCTGGAGGGCCACATGGGCCAGAAATTCTTCACAGCTTTTGTATTTCATTGATTTCATTGCCTCGGTTTAATGGGCTTAAAAAAATGCCTCTTTATTATGTATAAAAAATATCGATTCTATACTATATCGATTCTACACTATTCGTTTTCAGAGACTAAAGTGTTAAGAGAAAACAGTAGAAATTTAAGGAGGCCGGCATGGCTAATTCATGGTGAATTTCGCTGTTGACCGGCAGTGCAGATTTCTTGTCGAGGCCGGGCACAAAACGGCCGGATGCCAGTCAAAGACTGACATAAAGAAAGCATTAATTTTTCAATCATGATGCCTATTCAAGATCTGCTCAACCGCATACGCTGGGACGAAGAGTTCGGCCGTGCGGACTTTCTGATCGGCTATTACGACCGCATAGAGTGTAACCTTATGTTGAAGGCGCTTGCCGACATCAAGTTTCCCAAAGACAGCCACAATGTTTTTGAATGGAATGACGGCGAAGGCATGGCCCATACCGTCCCGCTGCATCGTATCAAGGCAGTGTACCGAAACGGCGAACTGATTTGGCAGAGGACTCATTGATGCCATGTATGATTAGAAGTGTTTCATTTTGATAAGCCCAGGCACGAAGCCAACTAGAAAAGTTCATGATATCTTTCAAGCTGGTCACTGGACCTTTTGAGAGCAGTGGACTGGGAACATTGCGCTCGTATTGTTCGTCGGCATTTGCAGGATTGCGGCCTTTGCACGCGCCGTTGTTTACAGTTACGGCCCTCATCATGGCGAAGAAGACGTGTTGCGCGGCTGAACGGCTCAGGAACGGTTTTTTTTAGCGGCTGCAATCTGCGTGCGAGTTCTGCCAGAACTGGGATATCAGCCAGAAAGGAGCGGGTTGCGAAGTGATTGCCGAGGAGCTGGCGGCCATGCTACCGGGCTGGCGAGATTCCGGAACTATTCCTCCCCGTCAGCATGGCGGAGCATCAGGAAGCGCTTGCTATCGCCCAGCATCTCGGCCTGGACCGATTATGAGGGTGGCGGCAATGGCGACCGCTGAAAGCAGGCGTTTCAGGCGAAACGCCTGGCTATTAGAGACATGAAAAAGCTATTGATCAAGGCTCATCGCATCTGGCCTTGCAACATACTATGCACACGTTCCCTATTGGCTACGACCGCATGATGCTGCATTTCAACTATCTGGCGAACATCAGCAGGCAGATCTTCCTGCAAGGCTTTTTCGTACGCTTCCACGGCATATTGTTCACCGCGTTCGCATTCTTTCAGTATCGAGGCTTTATCGGCACCGGTTATTGCCGTTTTCAGGTTTACCCACATTCGATGAGCGGCACCCGAAAAACTGCCTTCGGTTTCCGGTTCGCCTCCTAGGCGGCGTACTTGGTCCTGTAGCATCTCGGCGCCTTTGGCGCACTGTTGCGACTTTTCAGTGAAAAAATTCAAGAGCTCAGGATCAGTGACGTCCTCAGCGCAATCCTGGAATTCCCGTTCGCCGTCCTTGGATACTTCGATCAGATCGTTGAGGACGGAAATTGTTTCTTCGTTAGTCATGGCGATACTCCTCAGAAATATTTCTCGATAGGGAGCGTTACCGTGTTTCAGGTTGAGAATATCCATCGATAACAGATAATTAGACTTAGTAGTCGTTTGGAAAGTTCATGCAAGCTAAGCTGACAGCGAAGAGCGCAACACCGGAGCCCCCATGTTATCTGAGGCAAGGCAATGAAATTTTGTGATCGATCATTCCAAACGTAAAGAACGGTTGAGCGGCGCAGTTTCCACTGGCTAGTAAAAAGTTGGGTTATTTCCAATTCTTTCAAGGCATTATGGAAATTTCATTCTCAATGCGAATTCTATAATTGTTTGCTGACGGGAGTGGGGGAGTTCCTGATACCTCATCCTATCGTACAGCACGCAAATAATGTTAGGAAAATATCTTTCAACCGAACAAAATAAAAACGCCCCATGCCTTTCTTTAAGCACGGGGCGTTCCGTCACATCTTAGTCTAAACGGAATGGTCTACATTATAAAGAGAGCGATACAGCTGTGCCGACAGTGGCAGACGCGCCTAATCGCAGATCTACATTCGGCAACAAGGCATCAACCGTTCCGACTACTGATCCAAGGACGCCGTCTACCACGGTAAGAGTGCTGCCCACTAGCGAATCCAAATCTAAACATAAGACACCGCCAGCTGAAACATTGTCCATCTGAGCATCGGTCAAAGCTACAGGCTCGGCAGATGCCAAACCGGATACAGTTAAAAGGACACCCGCTGCCAGTACTTTCATTAATTCGTTTTTCATAACAATAATTTCTACTTTAGTATTATTAATATAATCCATCCTCAACCTATCAGGATGGTGCTTATTTGCTATAGTGCTTTCTAACTATGTCCAAAAACACTTGGCAAATTCTTGAAGGGATCGCCGTAACTGAGGCTCCAGTGGATGCCGAAAGCGCCGTCGATCATTGATATATCTATGTTTGGATCTGATCATGTCCATTTTAGCTATGGCGCATCCAACTTCGCCATACTCTTAAGATTTGCTTAATTCCTGTTCTTTAACGTACTCTAGCATGTGCTTATTAAAATTTATGTTACAGACCTAACATTTTTGAGACGAAAAATGATCGGCGAGCCGCATCCGGATAGGTGGGTTAGTCTCCATGAAATTTTATTTCCGCAGTTCAGTTTTTTCCGGCTGCTTTTAATGCTACCCGCAATGAAATCCCGCTGTTACAATCGGAATATCGATAAGCCAACCGAAGGAGTTAACATGAAACAGAAATTTGCGTACTGTGCCTTGCTTTTCAGTTTTTGGATGCCCGCCGCATACTCTGAGGAAGTTGGTTGTGTAATGACGGCCTGGAAACTGATCGGCGCCAACCATAAAGTGTGCGTGCAAGCTTTTGATGATCCCAAAGTGCAGGGCGTCACTTGCCATATCAGTCAGGCCAAGACCGGCGGCCTCAAAGGCACGTTTGGCGTTGCCGAGGATCCGTCGCAGTTTTCGATTTCCTGTCAGCAGGTTGGGCCGATAGTGATCAATGGCAAGCTGCCGGAAGAGGAAACCGCCTTCAGCGAAAACACCTCGCTGCTTTTCAAAGAAACGCGTGTCTCTCGTCTGTTTGACGCTAAGCGCAATACGCTGATCTATCTCGCCATTAGCCGCAAGCTGATTGAAGGTGCCCCCGCCAGCAGCATCTCCACCGTGCCCATTAAGCCTTGGGGCAGCCAGTGACGGCACGGCTACAGCGTTCTTTCATCAATGGGCTTATTGTCATGTAATGCATACCAGCCCACGGCAATGCGATAGCCCAGCCACAGTAAAGCTACAATCAGTATAAGGCTGCCGCCCATAAACATCATGAGCCTGCTGATTGCAAACAGTGCTAAAGCGATCCAGAAGGTTTTTATTTGCCAGTTGAAATGGGACTCCAGCCATGTTCCCTGGGCGTCTTTCCGTTTCGCCAGATTAATAAAGGCGCCTACTATGAAAGGCAAGCCTGCCAATGCAAATGCCAATACCTGACACAAGTAAACAACAGCGGTTATCGTTTTTAACGTTTTCAGTTTTTCATCATTTTTCGATTTATTTTCTATATGTGAAGCACTGTCGGCCATGATCAACCTCCAAATCAAGTTAACTCAGTTGGTAACGGGTTTTCTAATGAAATTCCAACGCAGAACTAATAACAAATAACATAAAAGAGATGATTTTTATGTTGGCTAGCGTACTGAATATGTTAAAAGAAGAAGAATATATTGATCAGGGCTTGCGCAAGCCTGTGGGGGCGACTTCAGTCGCCTTGCATCTGAATGGGCGACTGCCAGCAGTAGGCGCTCTAGGCGAAGTCGTCTCCCCACAGATTTTAAAGCCGCTTGTTTCAACGGTTGAACAGGCAAACTGCGTAAGTCCTGCTGATAAAAATTGATACAAACTCAACGGGCTATGTCTCGCTCAAGCAGGAGCTGTCTATGCTGGTAAAATTTATGACTAAATCGCATGCGGATATCGTTCTGTTTGGCGATATAGCCCAGCGGTTGCTGAAAATGATGGGGCACAGCGGTACAGTGCCTAGTGCCATTCCGGCTGAGGAGGTTCCAGCGGCACTTGAGCGTTTGAAAAACGCCGTTGAAGCGTTTACGCCGGTGCCCGCCGAATTGCCTGAAACTATCCGGGAAGATGAATCGAAGGAGCCGATTGTCAGCCTTAAGCATAGGGCTTTGCCTTTAATTGAACTGTTCGCCGCTGCGGCACGGAATAACAATTATGTGATGTGGGAAAAAATGTAGCAGCCAGAAGCAGATGAGCTTTCATGTTACAATGAACTGAAAGACAAGTCGTACTGTAGCACAAGCAGAAAAACTTAAATTAAGGAGAATGCCATGCGCAAAAGTGTATTTTTGGTAGGGCTCATGCTGATGAGTCTGTCTTTAACCGGCTGCGGCTACAATACGCTTCAGGCCACGGACGAGCAAATCAAGGCAAGCTGGGGTGAAGTGCTGAACCAGTACAAGCGCAGAGCTGACTTGGTGCCGAATCTCGTTAATGTGGTAAAAGGCTATGCCGGCCATGAAAAAGAGGTGCTGACCCGCGTCACGGAATCCAGAGCCCGGGTCGGCTCAATCCAGGCGACTCCCGATTTGCTCAACGACGAGCAGGCCTTCGCCAGGTTTCAGGATGCTCAGGGCGAACTGTCTTCCGCATTGACCCGCCTGCTGGCGGTGGCCGAAAACTATCCGCAATTGAAAGCCGACAGCCTGTTCCGGGATTTGCAGGCGCAACTGGAAGGCACGGAGAACCGCATTGCCGTCGCGCGCAATCGCTATATTAAAGCGGTACAGGAATACAATGTAACCGTGCGTTCTTTTCCGACCAATCTGACGGCGATGATGTTCGGATACAAAACCAAGCCTTCGTTCGCGGTGGAAGATGAGCAAACGATAACCACGCCGCCCAAGGTCGACTTCAACGCGCCGCCTCCTGGAATGCCCTCTCCAGAAACCGGCCGCTGAACATAGGGCATGAAAGCGCTGACTCTGGCGGTGCGTTCAATTGCCGTAGCGCTCATTCTGCTGGCAGTAGGATTGGCTGTAGCCGATGTGCCCGTTCCTGCTCTGCAGGCTCGGGTCACGGATCTGACCGGCACATTATCTCCGGCCCAACAAAGCAAGCTTGAACAGGTGCTGACAGAGTTCGAGGCACGCAAGGGTAGCCAGATTGCCGTACTGATCATGCCGACAACACAGCCAGAGACCATTGAGCAATACGCCATGCGTGTGGCGGAAACGTGGAAGCTGGGCAGGGAAGGCGTCGATGACGGCGTGCTGTTGCTGGTCGCGAAGGAAGACCGGACGTTGCGTATTGAAGTCGGCTATGGACTGGAGGGCGTCATTCCCGATGCCGTGGCCAAGCGCGTGATGAGCGAGATCATCATCCCTTATTTTAAGCAGAATGATTACTTCGGCGGCATCGAAGCCGGCGTGAACCGCTTGATCCGCCTGATCGACGGCGAACCTTTGCCGCCGCCGGTCAGAAAAGACGTGTCCTGGTCCGGTTTCGAAGATTTTCTGCCGATCGTGTTTCTGGTGGTTTTAATCGGTGCCGGCCTGTTTCGTATGATTTTCGGCCGATTGCTGGGATCTTCTATCGTCGGCGGTCTGGTAGGGATTTTGTTCTGGCTCATCGCAGGTTCTTTTATGGTCGCATTGATCGCGGGGTTGTTCGCCTTTCTGTTTTCGCTGGGCGGCATGCGCAGCGGCGGTATTTGGCCAGGCGGCGGAGGTTATGGGGGAGGCTTCGGCGGCCGCGGCGGCGGATTCAGTGGCGGCGGTGGCGGCTTCGGCGGTGGCGGCGCATCAGGCCATTGGCGAATTGCTTTGGCCGTACCGACTATGACGGAAAGGAACTAAAAAGTTTATGAATCTTAAGCGCATCATCAGGCATCTGTGGACAGACCGCCGGACGGTTCGGCGTGCTTTTCCGTCCCGTTCCATGCAGGCTATCGAAACCGCGATCCGTCAAACGGAGGCCGGTCATCAAGGGCAGGTTCGTTTCGCTGTAGAGGCTTCGCTTGAGTGGGGAGCATTATTAAGAGACCAGACTGCGCGTGATCGGGCCATTGATGTCTTTTCTCAATTGCGGGTCTGGGATACGGCCCGGAACAACGGCGTGCTGATTTATCTGTTATTTGCAGACCATGATGTTGAAATTGTTGCGGATCGGGATATAGACAGTCGTGTAGGCAAGCAGGGATGGGAAACAATCTGCCAAGATATGGAGACGGCATTCAGGCAGCGGCAGTTTGAGGCAGGCGTCATCAGCGGTATCAGGGCTGTCAGCGAACATCTGGCCAGGCATTATCCGGAGCAGGGTGTTCAGATCAATGAGCTGCCCGATCAACCGGTTCAGATGTAAAAAACTGAAGATATATAATCAGGCTGGCAGTAATGCCAGGACTCACGCCGTTTCATTTGCCGCGGACGCTTTATACCAGATCCTCGGCTTACTGCCTGAAGCACTGGTGTGAAGATTAAAAGCCTTGCTCATACTAAGCAAAACAGTATAGAGTTTAATCCTGATAACTGATGTTACGAATTAGTTGAAGTTAGATCGATCTAATAAAGTGCCGCTAACGCGACGGTTGTGTTAATCGGGTTTCACGAAAAACCTCCCTGTTTTCTGCCTTGACAGGCGGCTAGGTCGTGCAAATCGGCCGACCTGCCGATTTGTCGCACCCGAGGGCGAGCTCTTTTCTTTGCGAGGCCTCGGCAACTGCTCCTGCGTCGCCTAAAGCGCCTACTGTTCCCTGGTTCCCACGGTCCTCCGTGGGAACCGATACCGAGCTTTGAGAGTAGTACGTCGTATCCAAGCTCGGTATGCGTCCCCACGCTCCTGCGTGGGAACGAGGAAAACTGCGGCGCTCGGCGCGGCAAACGGGATGAAACTGCCTTTGTGTAACATCAGCTGATAAATAAAAAGATTTCTTTCAAATTCTGAGCCATTAAGCGATGGGCCGAAACAGGTCCTTGGATAATACGGTGCCTGAGTCAATTTATTTAAAGCACGAAAGGTCTTTGTGGAACCGAATGGCATGGTTGCCGATTCCCCTCTTGCTTGTTGCGATATCTCTATTATGGGCGGTGGATTCGGGAATAGCGTA
Source organism: Methylobacter sp. BlB1 (assembly GCF_015476545.1). GTDB lineage: Bacteria > Pseudomonadota > Gammaproteobacteria > Methylococcales > Methylomonadaceae > Methylobacter. The sequence continues at coordinate 12,566 of NZ_JADMKV010000034.1, forward strand.
TGAATTGCCTTATCTCCAGATTGGTCTGTCTTTCTGTCTTTCGACGCTGGTATCACTGCTCATTGTTTACCTGATTGGCCGCAGTTTCATGACCAATGGCATGCCGGGGCTGTTGCTGTTGGGTTGTGGTGCTTTATTCTGGGGGGCTGCCGGGTTTCTGGCTGGCATAGCCACACTGATAAGAGATGGCTACGAGCATATCGATCAGAACGCCCTGGTAACCATTCATAATATCTGTGCCTGGATATCGGCCTTATGCCATTTGGCGGGCGCGGCCTTTTCATTGAGATGGAGATTTGCCCTGGGCACATCGTACTTCTGGCTCGCGATGAGTTTTGCGATAGCCTTTGTCACTGTGGCGTTGGTTGTCTGGATGGTGCTCTCCAGCTGGACTCCGGTTTTTTTCATACAGGGCCAGGGCGGAACGCCGGTGCGGCAATTGGTATTGGGTTCGGCCATTGCCATGTTTGTTTTTACGGCTATCCTGCTGCGCGCGATGAACCATTCGCGCGCGTCCTGTTTTATAAATTGGTATTCCCTGGCGTTGCTGCTGCTTGCAGTCGGGCTATTCGGCGTTATGATCCAGTCCGTCCATGGCAGCCTGTTAGGCTGGGCAGGACGCGGCGCGCAATTTCTCGGCGGCGTCTATATGCTGGCTGCGGCTTTCATGTTGATACGCGAGTCGGGTAAGCATGAGATCCGGCTGGAGCGTCCGGCAAACAATAGTCTTTATCATTATGGCATTACCGTCGCGATAGCCGTTGCCGCCGCCATCGTGCGCCTGGTGTTCCTGCAAGAGCTGGAGATGCGCGTCGCCTTTGTGACGTTCTATCCGGCTGTGATAGCCGCTGCATCCTATGGCGGCATGCGGGCCGGTTTATTGGCTGTCGTGCTGTCGGCTCTTCTGGCGGATTATTTCTGGATTGGGCAGGAATGGCAATTTTCCATTGAAGAGCCAGGCGATTGGTTAGGCATTGCGGTCTTTGCCGTCACTGGCGTCATGCTCTCATGGATTACCGAGAGCATGCATCACACGCTGGCGCGAGTTGCCGTGGCCGAGACCGAAGCCCGATTTGTCGCTGAACGCAAGAGTAAAGAAGCCGAGCTTCAAAAGCTTAACCGCACACTCAGCGTGATTACACGCAGCAGTCAAGTGATGATGCGCGCCACCGATGAAATGGCGTACTTGAATGAGATATGCCGCATTATTGCCGAAGACTGCGAACACACAATGGTGTGGATAGGCTATGCGGAACACGATGAAAACAAGACTGTCCGGCCTGTCGCCCATGCCGGTTTCGAGAAAGATTATCTGGAAAGCCTGAATATCACCTGGATGGATAATGAGCGAGGGCGAGGTCCCACGGGCACGTGCATACGCACTGGAGAGCCCAGTATCTTTCGCAATCTGCAGGCCGATCCCAGCTTCAAACTATGGCGTGAAGAGGCGATAAAAATGGGATACGCTTCGTCGCTTACCTTTCCCTTGTTTGCCGATGCCGGCTATCAACTCGATTTTTTTCTTACGAAGGGATATGCCTCAGCGCTCGCCTTTCCGTTGTTTGCTCATAATGCGGTCGTCGGCGCCATTACCATCTATTCCATGGAGCCGGAACTCTTTTCGGAAGATGAAATTAAATTGCTGGCCGAGCTGGCGGATGATCTCAGCTTTGGCATCACGGCGCTCAGATTGCGTAAGGAGCATAAACAGGCCGAAAAGGCGCTGCAACGCAGTGAGAAGCAGTACCGCACGCTTTTCGAGACAATGACCGAAGGGCTCATGTTCGATGAAATTATTTACGATGAATCGGGTAATCCTTGCGATCTGCGTGTCCTGGAAGTCAATCCGGCGTTCGAGCATCAGACAGGCTTGAACGCCGGCGATATCGTTGGCCGTACGGTTCGAGAGCTGTTCCCGGACACAAGGCCGACATGGCATCAGGTTTTTGATAAAGTGGCTTTGACCGGTGAGCATACCCACTTTGAAATGTGGGCTAATTCCTTGGGAAGCTGCTTTGAAATCAGTGCTTTCCGGACCGAGCCGGGCCGAATCGGAGTCATCTTTTTCGACGTAACCGATCGCAAGCGTGCCGCCGAAGCATTGCAGGAAAATCATCGCCGCAAGGATGAGTTTCTTGCCATGCTCGCTCACGAGCTGCGCAATCCGCTGGCGCCTATCCGCAACGCCGTGCAGGTGCTGAGGAAAATCGATCATGCTAACCCTACAGCCGATTGGGGATATGATGTCATTGACCGGCAGGTGCAACACATGGCCAGGCTTCTGGATGATTTGCTCGATACGGCCCGCATCATGCAGGGTAAAATCATCCTGAAAAACCAGCGCATCAATCTGAGCGATGTCGTTGCCTGCGCTATTGAAAGCTGCCGGCCGCTCATTGAGTCCAAAGGGCACCGCCTCGCTCTCTCCCTGCCGGCGGAACCGCAATGGCTGGAAGGCGATGCCATGCGGTTAGAGCAGATCCTGATGAATCTGCTGAATAATGCGGCTAAATACATGCAGGAGGGCGGCGATATCAAGCTGAGTGTCGTGGCAGAGGCTAATTGGGCGCTGATCCGGGTTCAGGATACCGGCATCGGTATTGCATCGGAACTGTTGCCGCATGTGTTCGATATTTTCACGCAGGCAGATCGCTCACTTGCGCACTCCCAAGGCGGTTTGGGGCTGGGATTGAACCTGGTGCAGCGCCTGGCCGAACTGCATGGCGGTTCTGTCACGGCGGCCAGCGCAGGGCTTGATTTGGGCAGTGAATTTACAGTGCGGCTTCCGCTCCTGCCGGCCGGGCATGTGGCCGATGCTTTGACTGGCGATTCGACTCCTGCCGGTTCTCCCGAAGAAATCCCGCAACTTCGGATTCTGGTTGTCGATGATAATATCGATAGCGCTGAAAGCCTTGCCGTCCTGCTTCGCTTGTCAGGGCATGAGGTGGCGACCGTAGCATGCGGCACTGATGCGTTGACATACGCTGTCGACTTCCAACCTAAAGTCGTCATCCTCGATATTGGCCTGCCCGACATAGATGGTTATGAGGTTGCCCGGCGGTTGCGCGAAATGCCAGAGATGAGGCATGCGAAGTTGGTTGCCGTGACCGGTTATGGACAGGATGAGGATCGGAAGCATTCACGAATGGCCGGTTTTGACTACCACTTTCTTAAACCGGTGGATTTCGATGCTATCAGCGAAGTTTTGACGACAGTCTCCAGCAGTTCTGTACCGGAGCTACAGCCCTAATATGCGGACTAACGGATGGGTTGGGTTGTCAACTAAATGCGGACGGCGACACAATTGCTTGTGTCGCCGTCCGTTGAAGTGTGCTTTAGCCGATTACAGTTACGTCTTCAGCTTGCGGGCCTTTTTGACCTTGTGAGACGCTAAACTGTACTTTTTGTCCTTCGTCAAGCGATCTGAAACCGCCTGCGCTCAGGATATTTCTGAAATGTACGAAAACATCAGGGCCGGATTTCTGTTCGATAAAGCCGAAACCTTTCTCTGAGTTAAACCATTTAACGATGCCGGTAGTCATTGTAGACATAATAAGTCCTATAGATATATTGAATTAAAGCCTTAAATCAGGCCAGAAACAGCTGGTAAATTTGGAAATTACAAATGAAGTACAGGACGAGAAACTAAAGAAGAAACATCGAAATGGAAAACAAAGGGTAAATCATATTTTCTAGCTGACGCCCATTCTAGGCGTTATTTCAGCGGTGTCAAACTTTAATTTTGAAAGTGGCAGGTTTTTATCTCGAGCGTCGGAATGTCAATCGAGGGTTTTTCAGAATTGTAATTTTTTGAAAATACCAGTGGTCATCTCCCGGCCGGCGGATGTACTATTTATTTCAGACGGCTTGAGTCAGCCCAGGAGCACAGCATGAACGATAAAGAATTAGTCGCGCGGCATGCGGCCCAGCAGGTTAAGGATGGCATGATCGTCGGTCTTGGCACAGGCTCGACTGCCAATTATTTTATTGATGAGCTTGCGCGCCGCCGCGCTGAGGAAGGCTTGCAGGTGACTGCGGCGGCCAGTTCCGTCGTCAGTACGATCAGGGCTCAGGAACTCGGGCTGCCATTGGTGGCGCTGGAGCACCTGACCCGGCTCGATCTTTACGTCGATGGCGCCGATGAGGTGACCCCGGATATGACTCTGCTGAAAGGCCGCGGATACGACTTGGTCCGGGAAAAGCTGCTGGCCAGGGCCAGCGATATGTTTATCGTGCTGGTCGACCGAAGCAAGCAGGTGGGCCGCATCGGCGAACATTTCCCTATACCGGTCGAGGTCATGCCGTTCGCTTGGCAATTGGTCAAGAAGCGGCTCGAGTCATTGGGCGGACACGGCAATCTGCGCCAGAATGCGGCCAAAGACGGACTGGCCATAACTTCCTACGGCAGTCTGGTGCTCGATATGGTTTTCGATTCGAATTTTGATGCTCAGGAACTCGACATCGCCTTGAACGATACGCCGGGCGTCGTCGAGCACGGTATCTTTCGCGGGCTGGCCAGTGCCGTTTTTATTGCCGCGGAGGGAGAAATACAGGAATATTGGCCTACGCGGTGTTAGCGGTAAAGTGGGCTTTGGAATGCGATTTTTCAATGTAGATTTTTATAGAGATTAAGGAGGACTAATGATAGAGAGAGACCAAGAGGCGCCTTTTTTCAGAGCGATTAACCAGAATAATAAATTAGTGTATTTATCGGATTACTACGGCAAGAATGTCGTGCTGTATTTTTACCCGAAAGACGATACGCCCGGCTGCACGATAGAAGCCAATGACTTTACCTCGTTGGCCCAGGATTTTGCCGATCTGAATACCGTCGTGATAGGCGTCAGCAAAGACACCTGCGAGTGCCATAGAGCTTTTATAGACAAATATAACCTGAATGTGCCGTTGCTGGCCGATACCTCGGGCGAATTGTGCAACAAGTACGGCGTCTGGCAGGAAGTCGAAAAGGAAGGCGAAAAGAAAATGAAAATCGTGCGCTCGACTTTCATCATCAATCAGGACGGCAAGGTGGAAGAGGCCCTGTACAACGTCAATTCCGAAGGTCATGCGCAGGAAGTATTGGAGAAGGTGAAGCAGTTAGTTCCTAAAACCGAAAGCGGAGAAACTGCCGGCTGATACCCTTTATCAACCACTGAGGGCACAGAGATAAAAGTCGAAAAACATCTGTGCCCTTCGTGGTTATCTTTCCTTATCTCAAATACTTCCACATTTTTAATCGCTATTCCGTTCCAGCAATGACCAAACCCAAACAGGACTTTTTTTCAGCAGGACTACGCGAATCCGATCCCGAAATATGGCAGGCCATTGCCGGCGAACTAAACCGACAGCACGACCAGATCGAATTGATCGCCTCGGAGAATTTCGTCAGCCGCGCCGTATTGCAGGCGCAGGGCTCCATCCTGACCAACAAGACCGTCGAAGGCTATCCCGGCGGGCGCTACTACGGCGGCGCCGAATTCGCCGACCGCGTAGAACAGCTGGCGATCGACCGGGCCTGCCGCCTGTTCAACTGCCGCTACGCCAACGTGCAGCCCCATTCGGGCAGCAACGCCAATCAGGCGACTTTCCTGGCTCTGCTCGGCTACAGCGATACGATTTTGTCCATGGATGTGGCGGCGGGCGGCCATATCAGCCACGGTCATCCGGCGACCCAGACAGGGCGGCGTTACCGCATCGTCAGTTACGGCGTGAGCCGCGAGGATGAATGCATCGATTATGCGGAAGTGCGACGGCTCGCACAGGCGTACAGACCCAAACTGATCATTGCCGGCGGTTCGGCTTACAGCCGGATTATCGATTTTCCCCGGTTAAGGGCAATTGCCGATGAGGTCGGGGCTTATCTGCTGGTCGATATGGCGCATTTCGCCGGTCTGGTCGCGACCGGTTATTATCCTGATCCGTTTCCGTATGCCCACGTCGTGACGACGACCACCTACAAGAGCTTGCGCGGCGCGCGCGGCGGCATCATCCTGACCAATGACGAGACTATCGCCAAAAAAATAGCGGCTTCGGTCTTTCCCGGCGTACAGGGCTCGTTGCTGCTGCATGCGATTGCCGGCAAGGCCGTATGCCTGGGCGAAGCGCTGCAGCCTGAATTCAAGGCCTATAATGCTCAGGTGCTGGCCAATGCCAAAGCCTTGGCGGAAAGTCTGGCGAAGGCCGGATATCGCATCGTGTCCGGGCAGACCGATACCGGGCTCATGCTGGTCGATTTGACTGCCAAAGGACTTGACGGTGCCTGTGCCGTGGTTGCGCTGGAAAGAGCAGGGCTGACCTGCAACAAAAACCTGATTCCATTCGATCCGCTGCCGGCCGAGATTGCCTCGGGCATCCGCCTGTCGGCCAACGCCGGCACGACACGCGGTTTCGGCACCGCCGAGTTTGCACAAATCGCCGGCTGGATCGCCGAGGTATTGGATGGGCTGGCCAACAATGCTGGTAATGCGGCTGTGGAAGCCCATGTCCGCGAGCAGGTTTCTGCCTTGTGCCGGGCATTCCCGATCTATTCTGAAATTTAACTATTGCTGCTAAAAGGCTTTAAACGCATGAAGACGATACTCTGTTATGGCGACTCCAATACCTGGGGTTATATTCCGGGCACAGGCCAACGCTATGCCCCTGAAATACGCTGGCCCGGCATTCTCAGCCGCGAACTCGGCAACGATTACCGTGTTGTCGAGGAAGGCCTCAGCGGACGCTATACGGTCTGGGACGAACCGTTCCGGCCCGGCCGCAACGGCGCGGCGCTGCTGCTGCCGCTGCTGCAGTCGCACGCGCCGCTGGACCTCGTGATTCTGATGCTGGGCACAAATGACGTGCTGCATTTCAGGGACAACACGGCTTTCGATGCGGCGCGCGGCGCAGGCATACTGATCGACATCGTGCAAAAAAGCAGTTGCGGGCCGGATGATCTGCCGCCTGATGTGCTGTTGGTCAGCCCGCCCAGAATCACCCAGCTTTCCGCCGAGCTTGGCCTGAAGTGCCATGGTTTGCCTGAGCGGTCAGCAGAGTTCGAGCAACATTACGCTGCCGTCGCCAGCGCGGCCGGATGCTATTTCATTGATGCCGCCGATTATTGCGAGCCCAGCCCCGTCGACGGCGTGCATCTGGATGAAGCAGGGCATCTGGCGCTGGGCATGGCGATGGCTGCCAAGGTGCAGGCCTGCATTTAGCCAGGCCTGTTTGAAATAAAAGCTGAGTTAAGCCCGCTATTCGTAGCGGCCGTGCTGATGTGAGCGGCCATCCCCGCGATTCCCGTGTTGCTGGCGGTTGCCGTTCCAGCGCCCTTGCTGTTCGGCATGGCCCGGTCCTCTGGGTTCGCCTTGACGAGGTCCGCGATTTTCATGCTGCCAGCTATGGTTATCTCTTGCCCCTCCAAATTGCCCTGGATTAAAGCGGCCGCCTGCAGGCGCTGTGCGCTCAATACTGGGCCAGTGCCTCTGGTGATTATCATCCCGGAACCTTGGCTGCGCAGTATGCTCTGGTATTCTGCGATCTTCCCTATGGGCTCTATGGTCTTCATGCTGCCAATGAGGTTGTTCCCAGCGATGTGAGTCGGCGTGGGGTCTCTGATCGGGGTAATAATGCTCATGCGGCGCTCTGCCATATTCGGCTTGCCGGCGCGGCTGATAGACATCATGAAAATGATCACTGCCCGAACTGTAGTGTCTATGTCCATAATCCGGCATACTTCGGTAATAATCCCTTTCTATGACCGTATAGCCGCCGCCATAAGATACGCTATCGGGATAATAGGCGCCGGAATAATGGGCGCAGGCGCTCAGCAGCAGTATTGAACCGACAGCAAATATCTTTTTAATTAATGCGTTCATGTGTTATATCCTTGGATAGGCGGGTTTTGGCTGGAGCATAGGGCAAGAATGCTGAATGATAAATGAACTGCCGGGAAAACAGTGGCGCATAGAGCCGTTTTCTCCGATGAGTCGTACCGAACCTGAGAGTGCAGGCGGTAGGCAATTTAGACAATACAAATAGTTAAAGGAATATACAATGAAACATAAAGTAGTCGATGCATTAATTTCCCCCGAAGGTCGTCTCGATGTGCTGTCCAAGATTGAAGTCAGCAAACTGCTGGATACCAGCCAGGGCGGACTGTACCAGGTATTCCGCAACTGTTCGCTGGCGGTGCTGAACTGCGGCAGCGCCATGGATGACGGCAAGGAACTCCTGGAACGCTACTCGTCGTTCGATATTCACGTGATTCAGGAAGAGCGCGGCATCAAGCTGGAAGTGACAGGCGCGCCCGCGCATGCTTTTGTCGACGGCAAGATGATCAAAGGCATCAATGAACACCTGTTCGCCGTGCTGCGCGATATTATTTACGTCAGCGATGAGATCAACGACAATCCGAAATTCAATCTGCAGACCTCGGACGGCATTACCAACGCCGTTTTTCATATCATGCGCAACGCCAATATCCTGCGCCCGATGACCAATCCGAACCTGGTCGTGTGCTGGGGCGGGCACTCGATCAGCCGTATTGAATACGATTATTCCAAGCAGGTCGGGCATGAATTGGGCCTGCGCGGGCTGGATATCTGTACCGGCTGCGGGCCGGGTGCGATGAAAGGGCCGATGAAGGGCGCCGCCGTCGCTCACTCCAAGCAGCGCATCAAGAACGGCCAGTATCTGGGCATTTCGGAGCCGGGCATTATCGCGGCCGAATCCCCAAATCCGATCGTGAACGATCTTGTCATCATGCCGGATATTGAAAAACGGCTGGAAGCCTTCGTGCGTACCGGCCACGGCATTATCGTATTTCCCGGCGGTGCCGGCACGGCCGAGGAAATCCTGTACATCCTGGGCGTTCTGCTGCATCCCGATAATAAAGACATGCCGTTTCCGCTGATCTTCACCGGCCCCGACACCGCCATCGACTATTTCAATGAAATCGACCGTTTTATCGGCGGCACGCTAGGGCCTAAAGCGCAGCAGCGTTATCAGATTATTGTCGACAATCCCGTCCAGGTCGCGCGCGAAATGCATGAAGGCATCAAGCAGGTGCGCAGTTTCCGCAAGGAAAAAGGCGATGCCTACTATTTCAACTGGTCGTTGAAGGTCGATCCGGTATTCCAGCATCCGTTTATTCCCACGCATGAAAACATGCGAAACCTGGCCCTGCACAAGAATCAGGAAACGCATGTGCTGGCCGCCAACCTGCGCCGGACCTTCTCGGGCATCGTCGCCGGCAACGTAAAAGCCGACGGCATACGCACCATCGAGCAATACGGCCATTTCGAAATTCGCGGCGATGCCGGCATCATGAAGCTGATGGATTCCTTGTTGGCCTCATTTGTCGCGCAGCAACGCATGAAGCTGCCCGGCAAGGCCTATTCGCCTTGTTATCGCGTCATCAAATAAGGGGATTTGCTATAATGGGCAAGTATTAGCGTGCTCATTGTTCTATGAAAGTCATCTTAACGGAGAAGCCGTCAGTCGCCCGCGACATAGCCCGCTGCTTGAACATCCGCAACAAGCGCGACGGCTATTTCGAGGGCAACGGCTACCGGATCACCTGGGCCTTCGGGCATCTGGTCGAGTTGAAAGAACCGGACGACTATCACAAGGAATGGAAGCGCTGGTCTTTGGAAGCGCTGCCCATCATTCCCGAAAAATTCGGCCTGAAAGCGCGCGGCGATGCCTCGGCCAAAAAGCAGCTCAACACCATCAAGCATTTATTCAAAGAAGCCGATGAAATCATCTGCGCGACTGACGCGGGACGGGAAGGCGAGCTGATCTTCCGCTACATCCTGTCCTGGAGCCAATGCCTGAGCAAGCCGTTCAAGCGCCTGTGGATCAGCTCATTAACGGATGAAGCCATACGCAAAGGCTTTGCCCAATTACAGGACGGCAGGCTTTATGACAATCTCTATCGCGCCGCCAAATGCCGCAGCGAGTCGGACTGGATCGTCGGCCTGAACGCCACGCGGCTTTATACGCTGAAATTCGGCCAGAACTGCACGCTGTGGACCATAGGCCGCGTTCAGACGCCCGTGCTGGCGCTGATCGTACAGCGCGATGCGGAGATTGCCAACTTTATTCCCAAGGATTTCTGGGAATTGCAGACGCTGTACCGTAACACGGTTTTCCAGTACGCCGGCGGGCGCTTTGACCAGCAGGTCGATGCCGAGGCGCTGCTGCATCGCGTTGATGGGCACCCGTTTCAGATTACGGCCGTCAAGGGCAAGCAGGAGACGGTCAACCCGCCCTTGCTGTACGATCTGACCGATCTGCAGAAAGACATGAGCATGCGCTACGGCTTCACGGCCGATCGCACCCTGACCTGCGCCCAGCAATTGTACGAGAAGAAGCACATCACCTATCCGCGTACGGACAGCCGTTATTTGAGCACCGACATGAAAGCCGGCATGAAGCCGCTGCTGGAGAAACTGCGCGGGCCGTTCGGGCCGCAGATAGCGCCGCTCGACCTGGACAAACTGACGCTGAACGCGCGTTATTTCAATAATGCCAAGGTCACCGATCACCACGCCATCATCCCGACCACGACGCTGCCCGGCAACCTGTCCTACGATGAGGAAAAGCTTTACCAGGCCATCGCCATACGCTTTATCGCGGCTTTTTATCCGCCCTGCATCAAGCAGGTCACGACGGTTCAGGGCGAAACCAACCAGGTGCAATTCAAAACCACCGGCACGGTGATCGTGTCGCCGGGCTGGCAGGCGCTGTACAAAAACGACGAGAAAAAGGACAAAGAGCAAAAGATCCTGCCTGAATTCATGCAGGGCGAGACGGGCCCGCATCAGCCTTCGGTCAGCCAGGGCAAGACCACGCCGCCCAAGCCGTACACGGAAGCGGCCTTGTTGAGCATGATGGAATCGGCGGGCAAGACCTGTGACGATGAAACGCTTAAGGAAGCGCTCAAGGAAAAGGGGCTGGGAACGCCGGCAACAAGAGCCGCCATTATAGAAACGCTGATCAAGCGCGGCTACATCGAGCGCCAGAAGAAAAACCTGCTCAGCACCGAGTCGGGCCGCCATCTGATCGCCATTATTGCCGACGACAGGCTGAAGTCGGCGGCCATGACCGGTGAATGGGAATCCAAGCTCAAGAAAATAGAACAGCACGCCTATGACCCCGACCAATTCATGGCCGAAATCATCCAGTTCACCCAAAAGATCAAGGATGAATCGACTAGGCCGCTTTATGACGCCGGCAAACTGGGCGCGTGCCCGCTGTGCCATAAGCCGGTCATTGAAGGGCGTAAAGGCTATGGTTGCAGCGGCTGGAAGGAAGGCTGCCAATTCGTGCTTTGGAAGGAAGTCTATGGCGTGCCGGTTACGCACGAACTGGCCAGTCAGCTGCTGCAGAATGGCCGGACCCTGCAAGCCTATAAAGTCCATGTCGGCGATGAGGTCTTCAACGCCCAGCTGACTCTGAACGCGCAAGGCGAGGCAGGCTATATCAAAGCCGCCGACAAATCGGCACCCGTTGCCAAAGAAGCGATTGCCGCCTGTCCGTTATGCAGCGGCCAGATCATCGAAACGCCCAAAGCCTACAGTTGCAGTGAATGGCGCAACGGCTGCAAGGCCGTGATCTGGAAAACCATCGCGCACAAGAAAATCACGGCCGCGATGGCGAAAAAAATGATCGCTACCGGCCAGACGGGCGTGCTGAAAGGCTTTAAATCGGCTAAAGGCAGCGCCTTCGACGCCAATTTGAAGTTCGTCGACGGCAAGGTTCAAATGGACTTCAGCAAGCCCGCTTGAGGTCTCGATATAAGGTATAATAGCCGTTTGATCAATCACGAGAGATAAAGATGAGCAACGTACTCAGTTTTACAGGCACTGTCGGTCGTGACGCGGAAGTCAGGTATCTGCCATCAGGCCAGGCCGTGTTGAATGTCAGTGTCGCCAACAATATCGGCTTCGGCGACAAGCAGCAGACGCTATGGTTCACAGTGGTCTTGTGGGGCAAGCGCGCCGAAGGCCAATTGCAGAATTACCTGAAAAAAGGCCAGCAGGTGTTCGTTTCCGGCGAACTGACTCAGAGGGAATATCAGGCCAAAGACGGTTCCACCAGAACCAGCCTGGAAGTGAACGCCAATATTCTGGATCTGGTAGGCCCGCGTAACGCCGAGGGCGCTCGAAGCGAGCCGCAATCCCAGCAAAGAGGCAGACAAAACTATCAGTCATCGGGCGCGCGCGAGCCATCATATGCTCAGCAGGATAGCGGCCACGATAATTTCGATGCGCCTTATGATGACGATATTCCGTTCTAGGAGTTACCTGAGACTGGTTTTGTAAATAATTTAAATAAGCCCCTGATCAAAGGGGCTTTTTTGTATGAGATAAAATCTATCGGCAGGTACAGGATGGATAAAAAACAGAACGACTTCGAATCCAGCCGACCCGCAGTGGCGGCTAATGAATTGGGCTTGGTTTTGCAGCCGGGCGGCAGCAAAAAACTGGCCGAAATACGCCGCAAGGTCAAAACGAACTTGCCGCCCGTTGAGCCGGCTAATGTTGATCATGAAATACCGGCAGACTTAAAGCCCGAGATTGCCGCAGAGCTGAAGAAAGCCCGCAAGCTCGTCGATGAAAGAATCGCGGCGATTATGAGCCGTTTTCCTGCAGGCAAGCAGAATAAGATGTTCGGCTTCAGGTATGGTTCTGTTGATGTTATCAAGCGCATGGCTATGAATGCTGCGTTTAAACGGTTAGGCATGCCGGACAATCAGGTCAGGATGAGGCTGATTGCTGGGCTGGATTATTATGGCAAGGTTTCAGGGGCGGAGGAAACCAAGCCAAACTCTCCGACTGCTGAGTAAATTTATACGCTACAGAATGTAAGCTCTTCTTGGGCAGTTATTACTCATCGCAAGATTTGTTGTTGCCAGGATCGGGGATTTTCAGGAATAAAACGCGGTCATCGCTTCGGTTGGATGCGTCAGAGGATTGAATGGTTGTATCGATTGCAGCATCGCCAAATCCGAGACCGCTGCCAGGGCCTGCGGAAACCAGACGGGCATAATCGGGTTGCAGGGCGCCGCCAAAATAGGGAATCTGTAAAATGACAGGCCGGTGCCAGCCGTCAAAAACCTGCGAGCCGGTATCGGTCGTTATATTGACATGCACATAAGCAGTGGTTGCGGGGGCGGTTGGATCAAATACCGTTCCAAAGCTGTCATGGAGAGTACCATTAATGACACTGCCGGTTAATAAATACGGTCCGCGCCAGCCTGTGTCAGTTTTGGGATTGTATTCCGGCCAATCTGCGGCTGGATCAGCGCCGTTGCCGTCGCCGGCAACAAATAAATATTTCAAATTATAGTCGGTATCTCCTCGATCCGACGGATAGGATCCCAAGGTATCAGCATAATATCCAGGCCCCGCCGCACCGCCCATGATTGCCTGCTTGACGGCTTGTAGGGTTGCATCGGTTGCCTTACACATGGCCGCGCCGCCTGTGCCGCCGACATAAGGTACAACGAGACCAGCCAGAGCAATCAGCACCAACAATACTACCGTTATTTCTAATAGCGTCATGCCTGATTGCATTGCTTTGTGAAACCGTTTCATTATTTTGTTCTTATCTATTTGGTACGAATCTTAATTGAAATGCCAAAGAAATTTCTGCCTCGAACACTTTTACCAATTGAGTACTGGCAAATCGGCGCGCGGGTGAAAATCCACCTGAATCGGATTTTGGCGATCGGCGGGATAAAGAATATTTCCCGGGTTGCAATCCCCGTCGTATTCATAAATACCTATGGCATTTTTGCCTATGGGAATATCAGTTATTACGGTGCCACTTTGATCTTTAAAGTTTGAAAATCGTAACTCCTGATAATTACCATTTTCTTTAATAGTCACAGGGGCGCTTGAGACATATTTAAATGCTCCATTGGCGCGATAAAATATATTCATGCAAATGTTTTGTGTCCAATAGATTGAATAAGGGCCGGACAGCGGAATGGTATAAATAGTATCGCCAAACCAACTTTCTTGTTGATTTTCACAATCATTTTTTTGTGTAATTGTGCCATTCGAACAACTCCGCCAAACAAGAGGTGTTGCGCACTCTGTTTTCGTTGTTTTTAATTGATCGGAACATCCATATCCTTCTCCATACCAGATACCACCCGCTGACTCGCAAGCCGATCTAGTTGCACTGGCTCCAACGGAGCAGGTAGTCCATATTCCTGATGCTCCCGTGCAACTATCTTGATTGAAATAACCAGCATTACTACAGCCTCCGTACCAGATTCCTCCCGCTAGCTCGCAGGCTGATTTGGTTGAAATTGTAGGGTCAGAACACTTGGAAACAGTAGTATGTGGGTTATAAGGTTTAATTAGGCTAATACTTATCCCTCCCGCAATATCTACTTGCCAATCCTGGCTTTTCACTGCGGGCTGAGTTTCGAGTGCAGGATAATCGGCATCATAATCCACACCGCCGGAAACGTGATCCTTGCCGTAACTCTGAATTAGTAGGTCGTTGGTAGAAGTCGCGTAATACCATCCATAATTGTTGTCGCTAACTAGTGGTGTCCACACTGCGGTGTTTGCTTCGCAAGTGGTTTGGTTAGTATAAATGATATTGGAGCAGTAACCTTGCGCCGGACGTCCCCAACCATCGGTAAAAGCATCGCTATCAGCCGGATTGCCGGAGATATTCAAATATGGCCCGTTCCAGCCGCCATAAAACAAATGGGTCCATGAGCCGGAATTGGCAAGGCATTGGGTTTCGTTGGGAAAATTCAGGTTACAAAAGCCATAGCTTTTGCGCCTAAACCAAACAGCATCTGGGGTGTTTTCACAATCGGCTTTGGTAAGTTTTGTAGCATCTGAACAATAGCTGGAGAGTTGAATCAACTCCTTGATACTTCCCGGCAACCTCCCCATATCCGCCACAAACCCACTGATAGCCTGCTGGCCGTTGATAATCTGCCGGGGATTGCCGAGGATGGCTTCCCTGATGCGATCCAGTCGCTCCTGGGTCTGCTCGTAACGGACCTGAAAACTCAAGCCGTTGGTTTCGCGTATGGCGACGCTGGCCAGCAAAGTGATAAGCAGCAGCACAACCGTCATTTCGATCAATGTAAAGCCCTGAACCAGGGTAGAGGATGTTTTGTTCATAAGCCGATGAGTATCCGATTGTCAGTTGCTTGGCGATGTCAAAACCTGTAGGCCATGCCCAGATTGAAGCCGTAGGAATCCCAGTTCACGCCGTTGAACCGGGTTTCACCGGTTGAACCATCTGAAAAATAGGTTTTGCTGATGCCTTTGTTGTTGGCTTTCCATTTCTGATAGTCGGCAGACAGGCTGACCGTCCAGGCCGGATTGATGCGGTAGCGCCCGCCTGCCGAGGCTACAATACCGTCGCCTTCCGCTTCATCGGTGAAACTTTTGGGATGCTGAAAATCCTCGCGCAGGTTCCAGTTGCCGGTGCCTTCGAAATCAACCCAATGATATTCGACCGATCCCTGTAGGGAGAGGCGGTCGGTCAGGAACAGTTGTGTTCCCAGCCCGCCCCAGGGACCGAAAAAGGTCGCTTCGTAAGTGCTGTCCAGACCGCCGAAATGGCCCAGCGCCGGTATGACCTGGATGCCATTGGTGTCATTGAACTGCTGGGTATGGAAGGCGTAGCCGACTTTGGGCGTCAGGCGCAGACGGGGTGCAAAGCGCTTGCCGCCTATGTCGAGGTGATAGCCGAGCCCGCCTGATACTTCGATTGTCGCGCCATCGTCGCTGGCGCTGTAGGAGCGCGAGAATTCGCCCTGGCGATTATCCTGCTTGTAATCGGAATCCTGATTATGGCCATCGACAACCTGGCCGTAAGCGAACTTGCCTTCCGCATGCCAGTGATCGGCATAGGTAACGTCGATGCCGGTTTCGAACATGGCGCTTTCTACGTCCTTCCATTGCAGTTCGGATACAACATCAGGCGAGTCTGACGGAGCGGCGATAGTCCAGTCCAGATCATCCTGCCGGTAGCCGCCTTCAATATAATAATCAAACTGGAATTCCGGGCTGTCATTGTAATGCTCCGGTTCCTGATAGTTTTCGGCGACGGCCGGGCCATTGGCGGCAAGGCTGATGGTTTGACCCTGATGGGTCGTTGCGGGCCCGCCCGAAGGCGGTTCGGTAAAAATGACCATGTGCATCGGCCTGCCGCCGCTGCTGTTTTCGCGACTGTCTGTCAATGGCGGTTCACCGGCTGGCGCTTCAAAAACATGCATTTTCATGTCCGGCACGGCGCCTGAGGCGATGCCCGCTGCCTGCGCCGCTAAAGGACAGCAGACGAGTAATGAACCGATACGTGTTAAGCTGCATTTCTTGACCATGATGTTCCTTAGGTGTCCCTAACGAGCCGCAGGGGCCACAATTTCCTCGAACGGCTGGGAGGAAATCAGGTACAGATAGGTCGTCGCATGGCTCTGTTCGCTTTGCCCGGCCAGCGTTTCGTTTTCGATCGTGGAAGCCAGCCAGCGGCCTTTCAGGCGGCGATAATCGACCGTCACCCGGTCATCCGAGACATTGTGCAGTTCCACGGCCGTGACATAAATGCCGCCCTGGCGCCAGCCGGCAATCGGCAGCGCCTTGATTCTGGCATCGTAGGTCAGGTCGACCGGCTCGAACTCGCTCAGCCTGACAGGCGTGATCTTGGGATCGATCTTGCGCTGTTCGGGCGGCAGCCGGATGGCTTCCGACGCATAGCGGGTCAGGTCCACATAAATCTGCTGGGCAGGCGAGGGCGCCGGCGCCGCTGCTGATGGTGACGCAGCCCGGCGATTTTCCGGGAATTCCCTCGAATCGCCGCGGCCGCGGTATTTATCGAAGGCATCTTGCTTGCTGTACTCCTTGAAAGGCTGCTCCAGCACATAGCCTTTATGGCGCCGGTCCGGATTGGAATAGACGTCCAGTGTGCCGGCGTCCAGCGCATTCGGATGGATGCTGTTTTCCTCCAGGACTTCGTGGCTGACGCCGGCCGCTTCTGTCGGCGTTTCCATGATATGTGGCTTGATGATGATGACCAATTCGCGGCGCGTGCGCGATTGGCCGTCTTCCCGGAAAAAGAAGCCCAGGCCCGGAATGTCGCCGAGTATGGGCACTTTTTTCTCGCTGTTGCTGGCCGCTTCCTGGATCAGGCCGCCGACGGCGACCGCGGTCGAATCCTTGGCGACGATCGTGCCGCTGAACGTGCGTTCCTGCACCAGATCGATATTGGCATCCTGTAGGGTCTCACCGATTTGCACCGGAATCGTGCCTTTGGCGGCCGACAAGGTGGATTGCTCGACCAGTATCTGGATGCCGACCGTTCTGTCCGAATTGATATTCGGCGTCAGCAGCAGGGTGGTGCCGATGGCGCGCACGTCGGTCTCAGGGACCAGAATCGGCTGCTGCACGACGTTTGCCGTGCCGAGCCCGGCTCCGCTGGCCACGGTGGCCGATGCCGAATAACCGCTGATGATGGGCCTTTCCTCGCCGACAAACACGCGGCTGACTTCCTGGTTGGTCGTCATCAGCATGGGGGTGGCCAGCTCCGTGACGCGACCTTCTCTTTCCAGCAATTGCAGGCGGGCTTCGAAATTATTGCTGACCACTGTAGCCAGCAGTGACGGATCGAAAGCTGCGGATGCGGCTCTCAGGCCGGTATCGAAAATTTCCTGAGCTCCGACGGTATTGGAGGCGCCCAGTGTAGCTACATTGGCGTTATTGGTCTTGAGCTTGAAGTCGAACAGCGAGTCGTAGCCATCCGATAAATCGATGGACAGGACTTTAACCTCCATCAATAACATGGAACTTTCGGTGTCCAGTTTCTTGTATAACTGGCGGATTTCATTCATCGCATCCTGGTCGCGGGTGCGGACCAGCACTCGGTTCTGGTGCTTGATGACGCCGACATAAATCGGCGCCTGATGACGGATGGTCTGATCCAGCAGTCCGCTGCTCTGGGCTATATCGCCGGTGATTAAACCCTGTGTACCTTCTTTGGAATCGGCGAATTTGCGCAGGATATCGGTGCTGACCCGTAGTTGTTCTTCCAATTCAATTTCTCTGTTGCTGTTTTCCTGTCCTCTGGCAGAGACACCTACCTGGTTGCCCAACATGCCGACGCTGCCGGCATTGATACTGGTCGAGTTGCTGCCGCTTCCGCCGGTGTTGCCACCGCCGCCGCCTGAGCCGCCACGGGACGAGGTCAAGGTTGAGCGGCCGTCGATCATATTGAAGCGTTGAAAACGCTGGGACAGGTCCGTCATGATTTCTCTCTCGTTTTTTCCATAACTCAACGTGACGCGTTCCGAAAACAGGTTTTTGATGGTCTCGGCCAGATCCAGCGCATTTTTGGCGTTCTTCATCGTGAAGATTTCCGTTTCTTCCTTTTTGAATTCGACCTGTTCCAGCCGGTATTCCTTGACCGTGTAGATGCGCACGATGTTGGAGTTGACGTCGCGCTGATACCAGAGGTTGTAGGTTTTGGCGATGGCATCGATCACTTCCATGGACGTCACGCGGCGCAGGAACATCGTGACTTGTATCTCGGCGGCTTCCTTGGAAGCGATGATATTCAGGTCGGATTGCTCGGACAGAATGCGCAGGGCATCGCCGACAGTAATGTCGCGGAATTCGATCTGCTCGATGACCTGTCCGGGATCGGCGTGCGCATCCGTCAGCAAGGAAGGCTGCAGCAGCGATAAGGCCAGCACGGCGGCGGTAAAACGGGATTTTGAAGAAAACTTAGGCATAAATAATTAATTCTGGCGTAGCAGCATCGAGGATTCCGGCATCAGTTCATGCTCATGCTGTAAATCGTCATCAGCGTAAAATAATGGTTTCGTTGCTCGGGAAGATCCTTACCTGCACATGATCCTTTTGTATTTCCAATACCTGGATTTCGATCAGTTGATTTTTTTCAATAAAGGTAATTTTGTCGTTGACGCTCACCATCTCGGTCTTGCCGTTGACCCGCAGCATGGCGTGGTTCTTGCCTTTATGCATATTGCAGGCGCTGGCCGCCAGCGAGATGTCGGGCAGGTTAGGGGCGGCTGAAGCGTTAACCGCATTGCCCGCTGCAGGGGAGCGGCTGGTGACGTGTTTTAACGCATCCCTGAAGTTCTCGTTCAGGCGGGTCGGGTCCTGCAGCTCATCTTTTGATTGGTTTTTCTTGGCCTGCGCCTGTTGATCGGACGGCTCCTGCGATTTTCTCAGCCGTTGCTCGAACTGGCTGGTGATGACAGTCGGATCGGGCAGGGCGTCCGCCGTTTCCTGGACAGGTGCGGCTGCCGGAACTGCAGCGTCTTCTTGCCCGACAGACAGGGACGGGAAACACAACAGCCACAGCGCCGCCAGTTTAAGCGATGGCATCTTCATGAAGGGCTTCCTCCCGCGGCGGAAAACATGGCCACTAAAAAAGCGGCATAAACAAAGCCGACGAGGCCGCCGACAAAAATGGTCATGATCGGCGCAATCATGCCGGTCAAGGTGGCGATGGCCTGCTGCAGCAGTTCATCGTGGTATTCGGTCATTTCAAACAGAATTTCGTCGAGCATCCCCGAGTTTTCGCCGACGCGCGTCATTTGCAGTAATAAAGGCATATAGCCGGATTCGGTTTCCAGTGGATCGGCCAGCGATGAGCCTTGCAGTACGCGGCTGCGGGCAAAGGCGATGCGGCTGGCCATGTATTTGTTGACGTGCAGTTTTTCCATCGTCTCCAGCGCGTCGACCATGACCACGCCGCTGCGCAGCAACAAGCCCATGGCCCTGGAGAACAGCACCGTGCCGGACAGACGCAGGACATAGCCGAAGAGCGGCAGCTTCAGCGCCCATTTGTCTATCAGCCAGCGGCTGGTCGGCAAGTTATAAAGGACGATAAAAGCCACTATTGAGGCGATTGCGAAAACGGCCATGGTCAGGCCGTTGGCCAGCATCCAGTCGGAGGTGTCGATCAGGGCCTGCGTCACCGGCGGCATCGGTTTGCCCATGATCTGCAGCAGTTTTTTAATCTCGGGAATGATGCTGGTCAGCATGAAGATCACTAGGCCGATTGCAAATAGCATAGTGAAGACCGGATAGCGCAGAGCCGTGACGATCTGCTTTTTCAGTTTGCGGCTGGATTTGACTTCCTTGGCCGCCTCGTCCAGGACCGTGCCCAGATGGCCGGTCTGCTCGCCGACGTGGATCAGCTGGATCGTGAACTCACTGAAGGCTTTATGCTCAGCCAATGCGTCCTTGAACGAGCTGCCTTGCTGGATGCGCTTGGCCAGCCTTTCCCAGGTAGGGCGTGCGCCGGCCCGGCAAAACTTCTGAGTCAGGCTCAAGGCGTCGAGCAGGCTGATGCCGCTGCGCAGCATGACCGCGATCTGATGAAATTCATGTTCGATGTCGGATGAATTGAATGCGCGGTAAGCGAACGGGTTGAGGCTGAAGGATTTGACGGCGCCGCCGTCTTTTTTAAGCTCTTCGATTTTAAGCGGCAGCAGGCCCTGCTCGCGCAACGCCAGAATCGCCGACTCGCGGGTCGCGCTTTCGATGGTGTCAGTGCGTTGCTGGCCGCTGCGGTCGCGGGCGAGATAGGTAAATACAGGCATTAGCGGACCGCCGGATTGTTAAACAGGCATAAGTTTTCAATCATCGGCTTTACCATGACGAAGCGATCTGAACGACTTCGGAAACCGACGTGACGCCGGCGATCAATTTGGATACCGCATCGTCCAACAAACTTTTGATTCCCGTTGCGCGCATTTTCACTACCAGCTCGGCCTCGCCTTCGCCTTCGGCAACGGCGCGTGCCCAGTCCTCGCGCAGTTCCAGCAATTCGTAAAGCCCGATGCGGCCCGCATAGCCTTTGCCGCCGCAATAAATGCAGCCGGATGGATCGTGGATTATCCGGCCGGCCAGTTCGGGATGGCTGATCGATACGGCTTCCAGTTCCGTCATCGGCCTGGGTATGCGGCAGTATTTGCACAAGCGCCTGAGCAGACGCTGGGCCACGGCAAGCCGCAGGGCGGCCGCGACCAGATAGGGTTCGACGCCCATATCGGTCAGGCGCGTAACGGTTGCCGCAGCCGAGTTGGTGTGCAGCGTGCCCAGCACCATGTGACCCGTCAACGCCGCTTTGATGGCAATGTCGGCGGTTTCCTTGTCCCGGATCTCGCCGACCATGATCACGTCGGGGTCATGGCGAAGGACGCTACGCAGGGCTTTGGCGAAACTGACCTTGTCGGCGGCATCCACCTCGACCTGTGCGACGCCGCCGATTTCGTACTCGATCGGGTCCTCGATGGTGATGATGTTGACGTGCCGCTCTTCCAGCAGCATGCGGATGGCCGCGTACAGCGTTGTGGTTTTGCCGCTGCCGGTCGGTCCGGTCATGATCATCATGCCCTGGATGCGGCGCAGGAAGCCTTCGATCCTGTGCCTGTGATCTGGGTCGAAACCCAGATGCTCCAGCGTCAGCGAGTCGGTCTGCACGGCCAGAAGACGCATCGTGACGCGCTCGCCGTACTTGGTCGGCAAGGTTGCCACGCGCACGTCGATGCGCCGTCCGCCGGACACGAACTGATGCGAGAAGCGGCCGTCCTGGGGCTGGCGTTTTTCGGCGATATCCAGATAGGCCATGACTTTGAGGCGGCTGACCAGCTCGGTGTAAATGTTGGCATTGATATGGCTGTACTGCTCCAGCTGGCCGTCGACGCGAAAGCGGATGGTCGCCCCGTTAAAACCCGGATCGATATGGATATCGGAGGCCTGGCGCATGTAGGCGGCATAGAGCAGTTCGTCGCCGGTGCTGACGGCGCTGGAGCTGACTTCGGCGGTTTTGGGCAAGGCCTGAACCTGATGGCGGTTGTCGCCGTAGACCTGCTTGAGTTTTATGTCCAGCAAATCCGCATCGCCGGCCCATAGCCGGACGGGCATTTTCAGCAGCCGTTCCAGCAGGTTTGCCAGCGATGCGTTTTCAATATCCAGGCAGGCTACATGCATAACGCCGTTCAGTTCGATAAAGGGCAGGGCTTTCTGCCGCAGCGCAATATTGGCAGGCAGCTTTAGCGCGCAGGCGGGATCGATGCGCGCCAGGCCGATATCGAGCAGGTGCGTCTGAGGGTCCAGGCCGACGTGATCGATATATTCCACGGCCACCTGCAGCTTATCGCCTTCGGCCTGCACGCCACACACCCTGGCTTTGCGCGTAAAGCGCCGGTGTTGCGCCTCGATGCTGACCGTGAGAGTGCGACCCTCTTCGATCAGACCGGCGTGACCCGCAATAATCAGGCTGGCGCCGCTGTCGGAGGCTTCTTTGACATCGGCATGGCTTGCCGTGATGCCGTTTTCGGCAAACACGGCCGCGCGCCAGCCGCTGACAGGCTGGCGCTCTGCGCTTCTTTGTTCTGAAGCAGGCCTTTTAAGCTCTGATGGGTTTTGTCTCATGTATTTATAGTTATTATCATCGCGCAGAGAACTCAGGTGTTCTCTGCGTCTGTTCATTATTCAGTCAGGATTCGCGCCACCTGTGGGGGCGACTTCAGCCGCCCAGATCAAAAGGCGACTGCCAACAGTAGGCGCTTTAGGCAAAGTCGCCCCCACACAGGCGTTTATAAAAAACATATGCCCAATACGCTTACAGCCACAATTTCAACAGCCACTCCTGTTTTCCGTCGCCCTTGCCGTAGGCTTTCATCGTCAGCGATACCGGCAGCGCTTTAATGTCGCTGTCGGCCAATGTCGCCAGAGCCCGGTAGGTATCCAGATAGGTGCCGGCGAAACGGATATTTCTGATATTGATGGCAGCCGCTTTAGGGTTTTTCTCGTCAGGCTTTTTATCCTTGGGCGCTTTAGCTTTAGGATCTTTGGCTTTGGGATCGGCGGTTTCCTCCGGCGTTAAAAGATCCTTGAGCCAGTTCCGCGTGCTTTGAAGCGATTTAGGCAGATTTTTGTCGCTTGATTGGTCATTGGGAAGTTCATCAAGTATCTGCAAACGGTTGTCATCGAAGATAACGGTAATGCGGTCTATGGCGTCATTGGTCGAGCGTTCGGGCGATAAAAAACCGCTTTTGGCCGCCAGTGCCGCATGCAGGGTTTTGGATTCCTGTTCAAGCTTGGCGATCTCTTCCTCCAGCCGTCTTTTTTCCTGTTCCATGCCGGGCATCGCATCCGCGTTGATGCCTTTGCTGAACATTTCCATGTACTGTTGCTCGGCTTTTTTGGACTTTTCCGTGACAAAGCCGCTGATAATCGCAAAATAAACCACCAGCACGCCCAGCGCCGGCAGGATGCGTTTTAGCAATTGCTCTCGTTGTTGTTCAGGTGTCATAGTCATTCAGGCGCTGATCCGTTATTGTTTTTCCGGCTCATGATGAAACCCGTCGATGCCTTTATCGCGCAGGGCGATTTCAAATTCCCAGGGGCCGCCGTCTTCAAGCAGGTTCATGTTCTTTTTGGTCGGCGCCAGGATTTCCCAGCCCAGATCCGCCAGTTTCAGCTCCAGATAACCGGCCAGCTTGTTGGTCGAGACGGCGTCCAGACTGACGCCGCGGATTTTTATGTCATCGTTTTCGGCGACAACTTCCTCCAGCACCAGATTCTCGGGGCGGCCCGAGGCAACGGCGGCCAACAATCGCGAGGGGCGGTGCTGCAGCGCCTTGATCATTTGCGGCAACGTGTCCGAGTCGCCTTTGAGCTTGTCGAGCTTTGCTTTCAGCTTGTCGCGCTTTTCGCGATCGCCGGCTGAAGATTTGCGCAAGGCGGTCATCGAGGTTTCGACTTTCTTCAGCGCTTCGGCCTCCTGGGTGAAATGCTGGGCCTGATACAGATGCCAGCTCAAATGGCCGGCGCAGATCAGCACGGCTACGGAGCCGCCGGAAGCCATCAGTAAAAGATCCGTATTGAGCTTGGATTGATAGCGCAGCATCGGGGCCGGGGGCGGCGTTTTTCCGGCCAGCGAGACGGCCCATAAGGCCAGCCAGTCCGGCAGCCGTTCGGTATTGCCTAAATGCACCGTATAGGCGGTTTCAGGCAATAGTTCGATCATGTCGTTCAGCAGGGTTTCCGTGTGCGGAACCTCGCCCTGCTCATGCAGCCACTGTTCCAGTTGCGTGTGCCAATGACGGTAGTCAAGAGAGAACAGCTGCATGGAAAAACTGCTGTCGGGATGGCGCCGCAAGGCGACCAATTGCCTGGACCAGCATTCCAGTCTCAGCCAGTCCTCATGCTCCGGATTGGCCAAAGATTGCGGCATGGCAGCGGGATGCAGCAGGCCGCCCAGCTGGCTGCCGGCTTTTTTCAGGGCTTTGTGGACGTCCTCGAAATGCAGCTGGTTGATCTGGCTCACCCAGTATGTGCTCATTTCATCCTTGTTGCTGAGCAGGTGATAGGCCAGCTTTGCATCCAGCGCGGACTGGCCGGTCAGGCCTTCCAGCTCGAATTGCAGAGCCTGCAGCAGCGTGGCTTCGTCAACGCCTTCCACCTGCATGGAGGGAATGGTCAGCAAGGCGATCGGCAGACGCATGTACAACAGCCAGACCTTGCGGCCCAGCGGTCTGCTGCCGGCGGCGATCTGCGCGACACATTCAGGCAGTTTCGCCGTTGTCGGGCAACTGATGTCTGCCGTGCTCATATCGCCGATCAGCACGCCTGTCTTGTCGAAATCGACGCGAAAGGTTTTGGCCTCGGTGATGAACAGCAGGCTGTGAGCCGGGCGTTTTTTAAATAGGGGGAGTTTCATGGTTTAACTACAAATAAAACCTTAGGTTCGTTACAGCGTTAAAGAGGCGCAGCCAGCGGCCGAGCGTCTTAATGCCCATACCGCTGCATTCTTCTGAAAAACGCAGGGGTATGAGGTGGGTGAGGAGGCGTCCATGGCCTCTTCATCCGTCATCCGTGATAAACATCTCCTTGGGTATATCTTCCGTCATCCCTTGCGGAAAACCGCCGGGCGTCGGTTATTGGGGTGCCTATAGGCCCGGGGTAGTTGAATTGTTTCTGACTGATAGGATGGCCAATGCTGTTCTGTCCATCCTGTTAAGCCAAGTAGAGTGGGCACGAGAGGTCTATGTCCACTCTGCTTAGTTTGTGCATTTGCGGCGGATCGCTAACCGTCGATCCGCCTTAGGATTAAGGCCGGGCTGCCGGACAGCATGGCAACCCAACCTGCGCTACTTATCCGTTTTATGGATTAGTTAGCGGCTCTATTTTGCCAGCCTTGAGCCAGCAGTGTGTTTGCGCCAACCAGAGTTGTTGATTCAGTGTCTGGTACGTTAGCTACGACGCCCAAAAACTTCGCTGTCTCGGTAGTACCGGAGCAAGGCATGCCCATGGTTCCATTGCCAGAGTTAGCTTTATCCACTTGCAGGATAGCAATGAAGTGCGCATAAGCCTCTGCGGGTCCAGATTTGGCATCTTTAGGGAAGAACACAGGCGCGGCCGCCATCGTAGATTGAATCATTTCATTGTTATCGCCGATACCAACGCCAACGTAGTCATAACAACCGGAGTCATAGACCATTGGGTCGCGGCCTAATGCTTTCGCTAGATGCTCTTCAATAGTGGCGGCACCCGCTGCTGCAACTAAGGCATATCCCGTAGTACCGTCATAACCAGCTGTACCTCCCATCGGTACTGTAGCTGGTCCAGTAGGATCATTGAGGTAAATCATGGCTGTGCTGGTGCCAAACGTTTTATTTGCGATAGCAGGATCATTTGCCACCGCCATGCTGATTCCGGAAGCCGCCAGCGATTGTGCTTGAATAGAGTCAGCCGCAATGGTAGTTGCCGTGAACGTGGTAGGATTCGCCAAGCCGCAATAAATGCCCCATTGAGTTTGAGCACCGGTGCAAGACCCTGTTCCCGCATCAGCTGTAGCATTGGTTAATGTGTCCACATGTGGCGGTAGTCTGCCTTTTTCAGTTAAATAACGCGACATTGCGTTATTTAACTGCGTAATGTTATTGGAGTTGGTGCTGTCATGAGTGGTCTGCGTAAAGCTGCCGACATAGGGCACCAGCAAGCCTGCCAAACCGATCAGAATCAACAATACCACCGTCAATTCGATTAAAGTCATACCCGCCTGGCGAGTCATATTGTTATAATGCTTCATGAAGGGTTACTCCCTATTTTTATTAGTTAATGATTAAGTTTAAGTTGCCATTAACAAAGTTGTTGGCGGCAGAGCTCGACCCTCTGCCGCCAACCGGGGGTAACCTTTCCCCCACCCTCCTAAAATACCTTTAGTTCGCCATCCCGGCTCTGCCCATCCTGGAACGAATTAACTCGCATGGTCACAATGTATAAAGCAATAGCTGTGCCAGAGTTATAAGTTATTGATTTCAGCAAAAATAATATTTTTAATTGAAGGCTATTTTAAAAAAACCTTAAATGGTATTTTAAAAACTGTGTGAAATGCCGCACTACTGTGTGAAATGCCGCATTTTTTGTAAGTTATATGTAAGCCTAACCTAGATAGATTTGTAAGTAACTGTTTACAAAAGAGCATTATTTTTTGCTTGAAACATACCTTAAAAAAATTGTGTGAAATGCCGCATTTTTTGTAAGTTAGGGTGGCGCATGAGCTAATTCGCTACTATTAAAGCCGATACCCTCAAAATGTCCGGGCTATGCGCGGTTAGTGCGGTAGGCTGGGGTGGGGCTTTATCGGAAACCCGGCATAGGCGACTCCGAAATGCTGGGTTTACCAACCCAGCCTACCGCTGTCAAAAGCGGCGGTGCTCGGCGCGGCAAAAACAAGCTAATGCCCGCTATTGACATCCATTTATGACTTCGATCCCGCACTGAAATTGATCCGATAGAGGCAAACCGGCCGGGAAAGCGCTATGATAATCCAGCACGATTTGTTGAATTTAACCGACAGGACAATTACATGAACAAAAAAGTCTTACACTGCTTGATACTGCTGGCCTTGACGCCTGTTGTCGCCCATGCGGAGTACCCTAACATGAGCCAGGAGCAAATGCAGAACATGATGGCGCAGGCCCAGAAAATGCAGGCTTGTTTCAGTCAGGTCGATCCGGCGGCCATGCAAAAAATGGCTGAGCAGGGACAAGCTTTCCAGGCCGAGATTTCAGCTATGTGTAAAAGCGGCGATCGCGATGGCGCCCAAGAACGGGCCATGGCGTATGCGAAGGAAATGATGAACGATAAAGCTTTTCAGGTCATGAAAAAATGCGGCGAAGAGATGGCCCAGACCATGCCGCAAATGAATATGGTCAAGGATTACAGCGATGCCAAACAAGGCCATGTCTGCGACAACCACTAGGGCTTAAGGACGGCCTGCCATCCATCGCCTCCTGAAGCTGCACAACAATAAAAAACTGTGAGAGGGTATTATGATATATCAAGTCGAAGGTGACATTCTGTTGAGCAAGGCCTACGCCATCGCACACGGCGTAGGGCTCAATGATCCGATGGATAAAGGCCTGGCGCTGGCGCTGCATACCCGGCATCCGGCCATGCGCAGGGATTTCGAGCGCTGGTGCCATCAGCACAATACCAGGCCCGGCGAAGCGTGGCTGTGGGTCGGGCCCGATAACGCCCACATCGTCAACTTGATCACGCTGGAAAACGTGGATTCTCCCGAGCATCATTTCGGCAAGGCGACGCTCAGCAATCTGAAGCATGCGCTGGATGCCCTGGTGAAAATCATTGCAAAAGAAAAAATACCCTCGATTGCCTTGCCGCGGCTGGCGACAGGCACGGGCGATCTGGACTGGGATGACGTATGGCCGCTGATAGAAAACAGCCTGGGCGAACTTGATATTCCGGTGTATGTCTATACGACCTATCATGCCGGTCAGCACGCCCATGAACCGATAATTTAAACAGTGCCGGTAACTATTTATCCGCACATCCTTACTACCCTGGAAGAGAAGATCATCTTGCCTGAACCTATTCAATTAAAAATTCACCATGTCAGCATTCTTGTTGCCGATACGGCAAAAGCGCTGGCGTTTTACAGCGGCGTGCTGGGGCTGAAAACCTGCGAGCGCCCCCCGCTGCCGTTTCCGGGCGCCTGGTTGCAGCTCGGCACGCAGCAGCTTCATCTGATTGAACTGCCCAATCCCGATCAGGGCAGAATAGCGCCTCAACATGGCGGTCTGGATCGGCATACTGCTTTTCTGGTCAATGACTTCCAGGCCGCCAAGCGTATTCTGGAACAGCAGGGCATTCACTATACGTTGAGCAGATCTGGCCGCCCAGCCCTGTTCTGCCGCGACCCGGACGGCAATGCCGTGGAGCTGATTCAGGACCCGGATGTCGTGCAGTAGGGTACGCACCGCGTACCTTTTGAGAGGCTTCAAAAACTGAATAATGGTACGCGATGCGTACCCTACCGATCCCCATCGGACAGTCCCAAGCGGAACGGGGTTTGCAACCCCGTTCCTAACGTTTCCATGATGTCTGGGTTAAGTAGCTGCTCTTGATCTGCGTGAAACATTTCGGACGGGGCAGCATGCCCCATCCGGCTTGAGTGCGAATGAATTCGCACCTACACAATCGCTTTGACCGCATCGGCCAGCAGGGCGTCGAGGTTGATGCAGGACGTCGGATGATCGATGCTGTCCGTGCTCCAGATGGCTTTGATGCCGGCTTCGAGAATGTGGGCTTCGGCGTCGCTGCAGAACAGCGGGTGTGTGACGGCGACATAAATGTCGCCGGCGCCGGCCGCTTGCAGCAGACGAGCCGCCTTGGTCAGCGTTCTGCCGGTGCTGGCCATGTCGTCTACAATCACGACAGGCTTGTTGGCGTAGTCTTTTGCCGGCAAAGTCATTTCAACATGTTTGTCGCCCAGCCGCTCTTTGTGCGCGATCGCATAGTCAAAGCCGATTTGCTGCGCGATTCTTGCGACCCATTGTTCCGATTCGCTGTCCGGCCCCAGCAGTACGGCGTAATCGAGCTGTCTTGCCAGAAAGCAGCCGATTTCATCGGCTGCCGTCAGGCTGATCGCATTTTTGATCGGAATGGCCTGATCCAGTGACGCGATGCGGTGCAGGTGCGGGTCGACGGTCAGTACGTCATCGAACAGACCGGCCAGCATTTTACCGATGATGCGCTGGCTGACCGCTACGCCCGGTTGATTGGCGAAATCCTGGCGCATATAGCTTAAGTAAGGCGCAACCAGCGTCAGGCGTTTGACGCCCAGTTCGCGGGCCGTAGAGGCGCACAGCAGCAGTTCGATCAGTTTGTCGTTGGGCTGGTTGAGGCTGCGGCAGACGATAACGTGTTCCGGCAATGACGGCGGCAGCTGCACAAAGCTCTCGCTGTCGGGAAAGTGGTGTACCGTGACTTCGGCCAGTTCGGCATTCAGGCGGCTTGCCAGCCGTTGCGCCTGGCTCAGATAATCGGGGAAGGCAAGTATGATCATGGTGGATTCCGGATTAGAAGGCGATCAGCGAGGTAAGCGCCAGCTCGTCGCCGCCAATGGTGTAGCCGTTATTTTGCGCGGACAGATTCTTGGCGAAGGTGAAATCGGCCGGGAATTCGGCATGGATGCGGTACAAAACATCGCCTTTTTTCACCGGATTGCCCAGTTTTTTGAACAAGTCGACTCCCGCTCTTTTCAGCATGGGGGCTCCGGCAAGGCTCGCGATTTTAGCCATCTGGAAGTTGTCGATATTGGTGATGAAGCCGTCGCGGTCGGCATAGACTTCATGGCAGAGTTTTCCGGCATGCAGGTCGATCGGCTTGGGGCCTTGCGCCTGAATCAGCGCCTTCATCTTGGCCCAGGCCCGGCCGGATTCCAGGATGTCGCGGGCGATGGCGTAGCCCTGGCCGCCGCGCACGTCGGGATCGAATTCGATGATCCGGCCGGCCAGTTGCAGGGACTTTTGGCGCAGGTCGGTTGATGCATCGGGATCATTCTGCAATACCTGCATGATATCCCGGGCTTCCAGCACCGGGCCTATGCCGCGGCCGATCGGCTGGCGGCCGTCGGTGATCATGACTTCCAGATGGATGTCAAGACGGTCGCCGACGAACTCGAACAATTTGCGCAGGGCCAGGGCCTGGCGCATGTGCCGGACTTTGGCCGTGGGGCCGACGGGAATATCGATTAGCAGATGCGTGGAGCCGGCGGCAAGTTTTTTGGACAGGATCGAGGCCACCATTTGCCCTTGTGAATCGATGCCCAGCGGGCGTTCGACGGAAATCAGCATGTCATCGACCGGCGCCAGCCGGGCCGTTCCGCCCCAGGCCAGGCAGCCACGTTCCTTGCGCACGATTTCATGCATCTGGTCCGGCGACAGATTGACTTCGGCCAATACTTCCATAGTATCGGCCGTGCCGGCCGGCGAGGTGATGGCGCGGCTCGATGTCTTCGGAATCAGCATGCCGTGCGCGGCGACGATCGGCACGACCAGCATCGAGGTGCGGTTGCCGGGAATGCCGCCGATGCAGTGCTTGTCGGCGACCAGCGGCTCCTGCCAGTCGATGCGCTCGCCCGATTGCAGCATGGCTCGGGTCAGGTAGAACAGTTCGTCTCGGTCCAGGTTATTTTGCCCCGTGGCGACCAGGAAGGCGGCCATTTCCATTTTCGAATAGCGGGCTTCGGCGATATCGGTGGTGATGCCGATGAAGTCATCCTGGCTCAAGCGTTCGCCTTCAATCTTGCGGCGCACGGCATCCATGGATTTGGGGTGTTCGGCATGATCGACCGTCACGAGAGATTCTTCGGCGACGTTCAACTGTGTGAACGCCTGTTCGGACAAGCCCAGCTGGTCCGGCAGCACGATCGATGAATCATCGACGACATTGAGCACGGCAACCACTTTGGCGCCATTGGCGCTGACCAGGATTTTGGACAGCGCCTGGAACCCTTCAGCGCGATAGATACCGCATTCGCGATGCATATAAGCCACGTTTTCATGATAGGTATCGATAGCGATACGGCGTATTTTCAGGGTGTCGGTGCTCATGGGTAAACTGTTCAGTCGGACGATGGGGTCGATGATGCGATCTGGACCGGTCGTTGTCAACAAACGAATGCGCGGATTTGGGATTTGCACAGGCCCCGGTCAGGGCCTATCATGCGTTTTACTTTGCTTTTTAATTTTGGGGAACGGCATGGAAAAATGCGCATGGGCACTGGCAGGCCCCCTGGAAGAACAATACCATGATCTCGAATGGGGCGTTGCCGTGCATGATGATCGGCTGCTTTTTGAATTTCTGATACTGGAAGGCGCGCAGGCAGGCTTGAGCTGGGCCACGATTTTAAAAAAGCGCGCCGGTTATAAAAACGCTTTCGATGATTTTGATGTCGAAACAGTGGCCGGCTACGATGCCATAAAAATCGACGAACTATTGTCCAATCCGGACATTGTCAGGAACAAACTGAAGGTGCAGGCTGCAGTCAGCAATGCCCGGGCTTTTTTAAAGGTCCGGCAGGAATTCGGCACATTCAACGATTATATCTGGCAATTCGTTGACGGCCGGCCCGTGCGCAATGCCTGGAAAAGCGCGGCCGAAATTCCGGCGGCGACGCCGGCATCGGATCTCATGAGCAAGGACCTGAAGCGGCGCGGCTTTAAATTCATGGGCAGCACGATCTGTTATGCCTATATGCAGGCGGTAGGCATGGTCAATGATCATACGGTCGATTGTTTCAGATACGGGCAAGTCTAAGAATTCATGCGATTAATGAAAACATCAAAAACGACCTATCACTATTACAATGACGGCGAGGCGCTTTCGCCGTGGCGGGAATCGCTCAATGAGGTTATTTTCGGCTCCGAGACGCCTATGGGCAGGGCGTTCGACATCGGTTTGAGCATCAGCATCGTGCTCAGCGTGATCGTGATCATGCTCGACAGCGTCGAGGCTATTCAAAGCCGGTACGGGCAAGCCATTTATATTACTGAATGGCTATTTACCCTGCTGTTTACACTGGAGTACGGATTGCGCCTGATCAGCGTGCGCCGGCCCTGGCTGTATTTCACGAGCTTCTTTGGTCTGGTCGATCTGGTTTCGATACTGCCCAGCTATCTGATTCTGCTGTTTCCGGGTGCGCAGTCCATGCTTGCCATACGCATTTTACGGCTGCTTCGGGTTTTCAGGATTCTCAAGCTGTCGGCTTACATGAATGAAGCGCAAATCATGATGACGGCATTAAGTAAAAGCTCGCGAAAAATCATGGTTTTTCTTTATTCCGTATTTATGATCGTGGTTGTGCTCGGCTCATTGGTTTATGTCGCAGAAAGCAGGGAAGCCGGTTTTACCAGCATTCCTGTATCGGTCTACTGGGCTATCGTGACGCTGACGACGGTCGGTTATGGCGATATTTCGCCGCAAACGCCGCTGGGCCAGTTGCTCGCTTCTACGATCATGATCATGGGTTATGGCATTATTGCGGTGCCTACCGGCATCTATAGCGCCGAGTTGATCAGGACGTACACAGAAGGCAAAGTCAGGAATGACGCCTGTCCCGATTGCGGGCGGACTGGGCATGATTTCGATGCCGATTATTGCAAATACTGCGGCCATGCCCTGGAAGATTAGCCTGTCACGGCTTAAGTTGTTTAATTTATTTTGGAGGAGTCTATCGCTATGCGTTATCTGCACACCATGGTTCGGGTCAAAGACCTGGACGAATCGCTCGATTTCTATTGCAACAAGCTGGGGTTGGTCGAATCTCACCGGATAGACAATGACAGCGGCCGTTTCACCCTGGTCTATCTGCATGCCCCGCGCGACGCCGAATTGGCCGCCAAAACCCATGCGCCGCTAATTGAGCTGACTTATAACTGGGATACCGAAGACTATGCCGGCGGGCGCAATTTCGGCCATCTGGCGTTTGAAGTCGATAATATCTATGAAACTTGCCGGAAGCTGATGGATGCCGGCGTGCTGATCAACCGCCCGCCGCGCGACGGCCATATGGCATTCGTGCGCTCGCCCGACAATATTTCCATCGAACTGCTGCAAAAAGGCCATGTGCTTGCGCCTGAAGAGCCGTGGTTTTCCATGCAGAACACCGGCAGCTGGTAGTTAAAAATTCCCTGTATATTTAATCTTGTGGTCCGCGGTCGGCTTCAGGCCGCGGACGATCAGAAGTTCCCTGTGTCCGTTATTTCGGGAACAATACGATAAGGTGTGCTAGTTCGTAGGACGCTGCCGACGTAAGGCCTGTTCTGAGCGCGGTTGAAGGGAGGCGCATCTGTCGCGAGTGATGCGCTGGAGATTATGGATTGGAATGAGGTTCCATAGACCTCTGGGCGACACCGCCGGTACGTATTCCTTCCAACAACTGAGGTGGGTAAGAATGTTTGTCTTGGATATAACTGCTGTGCTACAGTTTGCGCACAAGCTGTGCGTCTGGCAGCAGTATTTTATAGCGCCAGCTCTGTTCAGCAGTTAGTGGCAACACCCGTCAGTGAGAAGGACTTCCATGGCCAATGATTTCACCAAAACCCCTTACGATTCCTGGCAGCAGCAACGC